>CAZYYJ010000052.1:0-37828 GCA_964651595.1 uncultured Pseudomonadales bacterium
CCGCCAGTGCTGCTGCTGCGCCACACATGTGGACCACACCAGAACCAGCAAAGTGGAGGAAACCGAGCTCGTCGAGTGCACCACCACCCCACTTCCAGAAGCCCTGGATCGGGTAGATGAAGCCGGTCATGACAACGGCAAACGCCAGGAACGTCCACAGCTTCATGCGCTCGGCAACGGCACCAGAGACGATGGACATGGCGGTAGCCACGAACACGACCTGGAAGAAGAAGTCGGCGCGGGCCGAGTAGTAGATGTCGCCGCCGGAGGCGAGCACCGCCTCGGTGGTGTTCTCATCGCCGATGAGCGCCCCGAAGATCGGCAACCAGGAGCCTTCGCCGGCGCCAGGGTACATGATCGAGTAGCCCACGAGCAGGTACATGATCGAGGCGATCGAAAAGAGCGCCACGTTCTTGGTGAGAATTTCAGACGTGTTCTTGGACCGGACCATGCCTGCTTCGAGCATGGCAAAGCCCGGCGCCATGAACATGACGAGTACCCCGCAAATGAGAAAATACAGGGTATCGACTGAATAACTGAGTTGGGTTAGACCTTCCACGATTGTTTCCCTCTCTTGAGTGCTACACGGCTTCCGAACCGGTTTCACCGGTGCGGATGCGTACCACTTCTTCTAATGGTGTAACGAAAATCTTGCCGTCACCGACCTTGCCGGTGTTGGCCGCCTTGGCGATGGCTTCGACGACTTTGTCCAGGAGACCGTCGTCGACCGCCGCTTCGATCTTGACCTTGGGGAGGAAGTCGACGACGTACTCCGCGCCGCGGTAGAGCTCCGTGTGGCCTTTCTGACGCCCGAAGCCTTTCACTTCGGTAACCGTCATGCCTTGCACCCCGACTTCGGACAGTGCTTCGCGCACATCGTCCAGTTTGAAGGGCTTAATGATCGCTGTGATGAGTTTCATGCTTTTCTCCTCGATGGGGGTGCACCGGATCGGGGCACAGGGCCCCGGGCCGGAACGTTCTATCTACGGTTGATCGTGGAAGATCGCGTGCTGTGCACCCCGGAATTGTCCACTTTTCGGCCAGTGACCGGTAGCGGCGCTCTTAGAAGGACTTGCCGATGGTGAATACGAGGGACTCCCCTTCGGTGGCGTCACCGTCGTCGTCAGACTGGTCCGACAGCTCGTCGCTCGCGAGGATGATGGCCACGCCGAAGTCGATTTCGGAGATGGTCGTGCCCCAGCCGAGCTCGACATAGTCGCCGTCGAAATCGTCACCGAAGGTGCCGTAGGTGGCGTACAGACCGTTCTCCAGCTCGATGGTGCCGGCGAGGAAATCGTAGTCCTGGTCCGGGCCGTCGAAGTTGTCGTACTCACCGACCGAGTACTCGAGACTGAAGAGGCCGTAACCCAGGTTCAGGTTGATTTCCTCGTAGGTGTCGTCGAACTCACCGGTGTAGTAGTAGCCCGTGAAGCCGAGAGAAGCTGACAGGCCCGCTTCCGTTTCGATGCCGTAGCCGAAGTAACCGTCGATTTCGAGACCGTCGCCCACGTCAGCCGCCCAGGTACCGATGTAGAAGCCGCCTTCCTCGAAGTCTGCGCCGGCACTGGCGGATGAGTTTTTCTGCAGAATGCCCCGGTAGTGATACTCGGAGGCAAACCCGATGTTATAGGAGATGTCCGCAGACGCGACCTGCGTCGTGCCCAACCCCGCTGTCGCAATGGCGCCGATTGCCAGAAACTTGCTGAGATTTTTCATGTGATCCCTCTAGACCTTGTCAGATATTTACTAGTTGTTGCCCATCGGCGGACGGGGAAGCCCGGCTGCCGACATACACCGGGTCGCGTGGTGCAAGCATCGGGCCAAAAATATCTGTCGAACAAAATCAATGAGTTAGCGGATTCGGGGGCGATGCTCCAAATCGGTGCGCACCAAAGAGGCGCAATCGCACCAATCGAGTGCACAAAACCTGCCGGTGGCGTGATCTCGGTGGCAACCGTGCACCGATGTCGCACGATCCATGGCGTCCAAGGCTCGTGCGCAGCCCCCTCCGGCCCCTTAAGATCGCCCCCGTAAACCTGAGGAACACGTGATGGAACCCCTTCGCTTGCTTATTGAACGGCTCACAGAAGCCCTGCCAGCCGCGCTGCGCAGCGCGGACATAGACGCGCAGCTGGAAGCCGCCACCACACGCTTTTTTGCCAACTTCGAGCTCGTACCCAAGCGCGACTACGAGGCACACGTGCAGATCGTCGATCAGCTCGAGGCGCGCGTGGCCGAGCTGGAAAGCCAGATCGCCGCGTTGGAGACCGACGCGGGCGTTTGAGCAGCGCCATTCACAGCCGGGTGCTGGTGGGCATGACCGCGCACCCCGTGGTCATCGAGTGCCACGTCAGCGCGGGGTTGCCCGGCACCACCATTGTGGGTCTGCCGGAGGGCGCCGTGCGCGAAGCCCGGGACCGCGTGCGCAGCGCCATCAAAAACAGCCGCTTCGACTACCCGGACGGCAGAATTGTGATCAACCTGGCGCCCGGGAACGTCGCCAAATCGGGGCCTCTGCTCGATCTACCCATTGCCATGGGCGTGCTCACGGCCACCCGCCAGCTTCCGGCGACGCGCGTGCAGGGTTACGAGTTTCTGGGCGAATTGAGCCTGTACGGCGCCTTGCGCTGCGTGCGCGGTGCGCTGGCCTGCGCCATGGCCGCCGGCCGGGCGGGACGGCGGCTGGTGCTGCCGGCTGCCAACAGCGCCGACGCAGCGCTCGCTCCCAGCCTGCGATTGTGCCTGGCGGATTCGCTGGCCCAGGTGGTGGCGGCGCTGCGGGACGAGGGCGCCTCCTGGACGCGGCCACCCGCTGAGGGAACGCCGGCGCCCCCGGCGCCGAGCCGGCTCGACAAAGTACTCGGGCAACAGGCTGCCAAACGGGCTTTGACCGTTGCCGCGGCAGGCGGGCATCACGTGCTGATGGTGGGCCCTCCGGGTGCAGGCAAAACGTTGCTGGCGCAGGGCATCGGTGAGTTGCTGCCTCCTCTGGAAGAGGCCGCACGCCTCGAAGTTGCCGCCGTCTATTCTGCGGCCGGATACAGCCGTGGCGTGTCACGGGCTGCGCCGTTCCGCGATCCTCACCATTCCAGCACCGGTCAGGCATTACTGGGCGGCGGCACACCACCCAGACCGGGGGAAGTTGCGCTGGCCCATCATGGTGTGCTGTTTCTGGACGAGGTGCCGCACTTCAAGCCATCTGTGCTCAACCTGCTGCGCGAACCCATCGAAAGTGGCGAGGTGGCCATTGCGCGGGCCAGTTTCACCGCCTGCTATCCGTGCCGCTTTCAGCTGCTCGCCGCCATGAATCCCTGCCCGGCGGGTCGTACCTGTGAGCCCGACGCGTGCCGGTGCACGCCGCAGCAGGTGACCGGCTATCAGGCACGTCTGTCGGGACCGCTGCTGGACCGGATCGATCTGCACGTGCCGGTACCCGCGCTGTCCGAAGACGTGTTGACCCGGCTGGCGGATGATGGGCACAGCCGAAGTGCCACCGAGTTGCGCGCTGACGTAGCCCGGGCCCGGGCGGTACAGCTCGACCGGCAAGGGCACCTCAACAGCACTCTGGGGACAGCGGCCCTGCGGGCGCAGATTGCGGAAGCAGGCGCTGACGCCGTGTCGCTCAAAGCCGCCATTGCGCGGCACCGCTTGTCCGCAAGGAGTTACCAGAAAGTCTGGCGGGTAGCGCGAACCATTGCGGACCTCGCCGACTCGACGACCATCGGCGCCGCGCACCTGGCAGAGGCGTTCGGGTACCGGGCCATTGACTGGGAAGCCGGCGCGTAAGGCACCGGCGGGACAGGGATACGTCCGGCTACTGCACCTGGCTCAGCATGTAGTCCACAGCAGCACCAAGCTCCTCGTCGGAACAGTTCATGCACGTGCCTTTCGGCGGCATGGCGTTGAGACCGTTCAGCGTGCTGGCCATCAGCGCGTCCATGCCTTTGTCGATGCGCGGCTGCCATTGCCCCGGATCTCCCAGCAGGGGCGCACCACCGACACCAGCCGCGTGGCAGACGCCACAGAACTGCGTATACACCTGCTCACCCGACAGGGGGCCGGACGCAGCCGGCCCAGCGTCTGCGCCGCCGGCATCACCGACGCGCAGGACACCACCTACGGGCTTGATACGCTCCGCAATTTCTTCGTCGGTACCCGGGGGAATGGCGCCCACGGCGATGGCTACCACTACGGCTGCAGCTGCGAGAACTATCCGCTTCAAGTCGATATCTCCAGTATGCGCGTCCATGGTGGCGCGCTTCGGTTCCTTGGCATCGCTCCGTGAGCGATCACGCCCTGATGGCTTCAACGGCGCGGACGGACCCCGCGCGGCGCGCGATTATAGCCTCCGGCGAGGCACATTTTAAGCGCCGTGGATGGGGGAGGTGCTTAGCGCCGCGAAAGCAGCCTGACTGCGTCAGGCCGCTTCGTCCATGTGCGGATCGAAAAGCCGCACCGGCTCGGGGGGTGTGGTGAAGGTTTCCCACAGGGCCGCCTCCCTGGCCTGCGCTTCCCGCCACTGACGGGCTTTCACGTGCCCGTAGCCGCGCACCTCCTGCGGCAGTGCCGCCAGCGCCAGGCCTGTCGGCAGGTTCTGCCGGTTGAGCCGGGCCAGGATTCTGTCCACGAGCTGTTCGTAGTGACCAATCATGGCCAGATCCCTGCGGCGTTCGCCTGTATACGCAAACGGGTCGAGCCACGTGTTGCGTATGCCGCGGAATCGGCCCAGCACGGCGAACATGCCTTGCAGCCAGCCCGGCAGCCGGCGCTTGCGGCTGCCCAGCAGCGGCGGCGCCATGAGGTACCGGTGACGGTAACCCTCGGCAAAGGTCTCTTCCAGCATCGTCTGCATGGCACCACCGGCCATGAGCCGCGCCACCTCGTATTCGTCTTTGATCATGAGCAGGCGCGCATAGCTTGACGCTACCGTCATGGCGAACGCCTCACCACCGGCCGTACGCTCCACTTTCGCAACGAAATCCAGGTAACGCTGTGCCAGCGCAGCGTCCTGATAGGTCTCCAGCTGCGCAACGTGGCGGGCTTTCAAACCGGCAAGATCGGTCGGTGCCGGTTCAGAGGCCGACCGGGGCGCCGCGGCGGCAGGCAGCGCCTCGCGATCGGCGGCTGCCAGACGGCCCAGATGGAAGGCGTAGAGGTTTTCGGCCACCTGCACGCCGTTGATACGGAACGCCGCTTCCATGCTGGCCAGCGCAAGGGGCAGACGACCCGATTGGTAAGCCATGCCCAGCAGCATCACGTTGGCCTGCTGCGTACCGCCCATCACTGCGCGCAGATAGTCTTCCACCGCAAAGGCCTGCAGGTTACCCGCCGTGACCGCCTCCACCCGGCGCAGCCGGCTGTCGGTCTGCGCGTCGTAGGCTTTACCCAGGGCAAACTCTGCCGTGGGTGTAACGTGGCTGTTGAGCACCGCCAGCGTCGCCGGAGACAGCAGCTCCAGCGCTTCGGTGCTGGCACTGGACACGAGATCGCAGCCAACGAGGAGCGAGGCTGTGCCCCGGGCGATACGGGGCTGAGGGCGGCCGCCTGGGCTGAGGCGCACGTGAGCGAAGACCGCACCCCCTTTCTGGGCGAGGCCGGTCATGTCGAGCGTGTTCACCGCCTTGCCTTCGATTTTTGCCGCCGCGGCCAGCAGCGCGCTGAGCGTGACAATGCCCGTACCGCCGATGCCGGTTATAAGCACGTCCGCTGAATCGCTGACGAACGCAGGCTCGGGCACTTCCGGCAAGGCGGCGAGATCAGGGCGTCGCACCCGCAACGGCCCTTCCACTTCCACAAACGCGGGACAGAAGCCGGTGGCGCAGGAAAGGTCTTTGTTACACGTTGTCTGATTGACGGTGCGCTTCACACCATCAGGGGTAACAACCGGTTCCACGGCAACACAGCTCGACTGGGCGGAGCAGTCTCCGCAACCATCACACACGTCGGGGTTGATCACCACACGCGGGCGGTCGTCCGCGATGTGGCCGCGTTTGCGGTCTTTGCGCAATTGCGTGGCGCAGGTTTGCTGATACACCAGCACGGAGACACCGGCCGTTTCCCGCAGCTCACACTGCACGTCGTCCAGCATTTCTCGGCCATGCACGGTAACGCCGGCCAGGCGGCCAAGCCGCGTATGACGCGCGGGCTCGTCGCTAACGATACAGATCCGCTGTACACCTTCAGCACGAACCTGATCGATCAGCCCCTCGACCGTAAGCTGACCGTCGGGCTTCTGCCCGCCGGTCATGGCGACGGCATCGTTGAACAGCACCTTGTAGGTCATGTTCAGTTTTGCCGCGACTGCCTGCCGAATGGCCAGCGCCCCTGAATGGAAGTAGGTGCCATCGCCAAGGTTGGCAAAGAGGTGCTGCTCGCGGGTGAACGGTGCTTCCCCCATCCAGGTGACACCCTCACCACCCATCTGGGTGCAGCTGTCGGTGCGGCGGTCCATCCAGTTCACCATGTAGTGGCAGCCGATCCCCGCTGTCGCACGGCTGCCCTCCGGCACCCGCGTGGATGTGTTGTGGGGACAACCCGCACAGAACAGCGGCGTCCGTTCCTTCCGCGCCGGGAGATCCTGCGCCACGCTCTGACCGACCGTCGCGAGACCTTCCGGCAACGGCAGGCCGGCGAGACCGGCCAGCTGTCCGGCCAGGGTCACCACGTCGAGCATGCCTGTGGAAGGCATGAGCGCGCGACCGGCTTCGTCCTGCTTGCCGAGCACAGCAATGCGTCGCGTGGTTTCGCGCCGATGCAGCGCAGCCACAACCTGCGGTTCGACGAAGGCACGTTTTTCTTCAACAACCAGCACGCGTTCGGCGTGACTCGCAAAATCGACCATCAGCGCCTCGTCCAGCGGCCAGGTCATGCCCAGCTTGAGAAGGCTCAGGCCCGCGTCGTGGATCGCCTGCTCCGAGCGCAGGCCCAGCATGCCCAGCGCTTCGCGGACATCCGCGTACGCTTTGCCGGCGCAAACGAGGCCGAGACGTGCCTTGCGACGCGGCACAGCGGGGGCCGGTCGAGGCGTGATCCACCGGTTCAGACGCGCCCGGCGGGCATACGCCAGTGCTGCCGGCAGCTTCTCTTCGAGCGCGCGGCGCTCCTGCTCAAGGGGCGTATCTTCCACGCGAATGTGCAGCGCCTTGTCTGGCCGGGCCTGCAGGTCTGCGTAGCGGTCCAGGCCCACATCGACAACGGCGTTGGCGTCCATCTGATCAGCGATGGCTTTCAAGCCTACCCACAGGCCCGACTCGCGGCTCATTTCCCAGCCGATCACGGCAAAGTCCAGCACGTCCTGCAGGTTGGCGGGACTGAGCACAGGCACCATCAGGTCCTGCAGCGTGAACTCACTCGCGCTGGCGAGGCTGGACGATTTGGCAGCCGGATCGTCACCGACAACCAGCAGTGCACCGCCCCGGGCAGACGTGCCCCACATGTTCGCATGGCGGATCGCATCACAGGACCGGTCCAGGCCCGGCGCCTTGCCGTACCACAGGCCGAAAACGCCTTCGACCGTGTGGCCTTCGTGCAGACCCACCTGCTGACTGCCCCACACGCCGGTGGCGGCGAGGTCTTCGTTGATGCCTGGCTGAAACTTGATGCCCAGCTCCGCAAGGCGCGATTCTTCCTGCCACAGCGCCTGATCCAGACCACCCAGCGGCGAGCCACGGTAACCGGAGATGAAGCCACCGGTGTCGAGGTCTTGAGCGCGGTCGAGCCTTGCGCGTGTGAGCACCGCCCGCACGAGCGCCTGCACGCCGGACACGAGCACGGTGCCCGTTTCAGCGTCGTATTTCTCGGC
Organism: uncultured Pseudomonadales bacterium; assembly: GCA_964651595.1. Classification (GTDB taxonomy): domain Bacteria; phylum Pseudomonadota; class Gammaproteobacteria; order Pseudomonadales; family Azotimanducaceae; genus UBA4421. The sequence goes on from CAZYYJ010000052.1 coordinate 7,802, forward strand.
CAGCGAGAAGCTGTGCGGCGTAACTGGCAGTTCCTGACCCATGGCCGGCTCCGGCAACTTCAAAGGACCTCTATGCTATGCCTCCATGCCTAGGACCCCATTGCAAAAGGGTGTGTAATTCGCCATTTTTGAGTATAGATTTACATCTAACAACTCCAAACTAGGAGAATATTTCGTGAAACCGCTGGATAGCTTCGATATCAAAATCCTGCGCGAACTGCAGCAGAACGCCGAAATCTCCATGCAGGACCTCGGCGACAGGGTGGGGTTGTCGCACACCCCCTGCTGGCGGCGCGTCAAGCGCCTGGAAGCCGACGGCGTAATCCGCCGGCGGGTCACGCTGCTGGATGCGGCAGCCCTGCACCTCGCGGTGAACGTGTTCGTGCACGTGACCCTGCGCAATCACCAGGAGAACGGCCTGACCCTGTTTGAGGAGTCTGTGCAGGACATTCCAGAGATTGTCGAGTGCTACACGGTGTCAGGGGACCGGGATTTTCTGCTGCGGGTGGTGGTGGCCGACGTGGGCGCTTACGAACAGCTCCTGAAGCACACGCTCATCAACCTGCCCGGGGTGGACAACCTCAGCAGCACCTTCGCGCTGCGACAGGTCAAATACACCACAGAGTACCCCCTGGGGCGCATCCCCCAGGCATGAGCCGCTAGTGCTGCAACCAGCGCCAGGTGTCTTCGAGGCCCGTGGCAAACTTGCTTATGAGCTCGTCGACCTGATCTTCGGTGATGATCAGGGGCGGGCAGAAGGCAATGGTGTCCCCGAGCGCGCGGATGATCAGACCTTGTTCCAGGCATGCGTCCATGCAGTGCGCGCCCACACCCCGCGTCGGCGCAAACGGTACCCGGGGCGATTTTTCCTGCACCAGTTCCACCGCGGCGATGAGCCCGGCACCCCGCACCTCCCCGACCAGCGGGTGGTCTGCGAAGTCCGCGAGCCGGGCCTGAAAAACTTCCCCCACGGCGGCGGCGTGCTCAAACAGCCGCGTTTCTTCCATGATCTCGAGGTTTTTCAGCGCTACGGCGGCACAGACCGGGTGCCCGGTGTACGTGAAGCCATGGCCGAAATTACCGAGCTCGTCTGACACGCTCATGAACGCCTCGTACATGGTCTCTGGCAGCAGGACCGCGCTGATCGGCAGATAGGCCGAGGAGAGCGCCTTGGCAACGCTCATGGTGGTGGGCTCGATGCCCATGGTCTGCGCGCCGAAAGGCGCACCGGTGCGACCGAAGCCACAGATGACCTCGTCGTCGATGAAGGCGATGTCGTGGCGGGCCAGCAGCGCCTGCACTTTCGCGTAGTAGCCGTCCGGCGGCACGATGACACCGCCGGCGCCGAGAATGGGCTCGGCAATGAACGCCGCGATGGTCTCGGGACCCTCCTCCAGGATCATGGCTTCGAGGTTACCGACAATACGATCGACGAATTGCCCTTCACTCTCGCCGTCTCGGGCGGCGCTGTAAAAATGCGGGGAATCGGTGTGCAGCACCCCGCTGATCGGCAGATCGAACGCCTTGTGAAACGGCGGCAGCCCCGTCAGCGAACCGCTGGCGATGGTCACGCCGTGATAACCGCGGTGACGGCTGATGATCTTTTTCTTCTCGGGGCGGCCGATGGCGTTGTTGTAGTACCACATCAGCTTCATCTGCGTGTCGTTCGCATCGCTGCCCGACAGTCCGAAGAACACACGTCCGGCGTCCATGGGCGCCATGGCTTTGAGCTTCTCGGCCAGCAGCACCGACGGCTCGTTGGTTTTACCGCCGAAAAGCTGCGAGTAAGACAGTGTGCGCAGCTGCTCGGCAGCCACTTCCGCCAGCTCCGGGTTGGCGTAACCCAGCGCCGTGCACCACAGCCCCGCCATGCCTTCGAGGTACTGCTTGCCGTGATTGTCCCAGAGGTACACGCCCTCGGCCCGCGCGTGTACAGCGGGACCCTGCTGGGCATGCTGTTTCAGGTTCGTGGTGGGATGCAGCACATGCCGCAGATCGCGGGCTTCGATGGAATCAGGGGCAAACTCGTTGTGCAGGGGATCGGAGACGGACATGGCGAATCCTTAACGGGCAGACTGATGACGGCCTAGCGTCCCACAGCGGACAGAACGGCACAACGACGGGGCAGCGCCCGGTATACGCACCGGGCGCCGCAGGCGATCAGGCCGCCAGGTCGGGATAGATGGCCGCGGCAACCCCCGGGTGCGTGACGCGCCCGGCGTGCACGTTCAGGCCTTTCGCGAAACCGGCGTCGGCTGCGAGCGCCGCCTCCCAGCCTTGGTCAGCCAGCGCGGCGACGTAAGGCAACGTCACGTTGTTCAACGCCTCCGTGGACGTGCGTGCAACGGCGCCCGGCATGTTGGTCACGCAGTAATGCACAACGCCGTCTTCCACGTACGTTGGGTTGTCGTGCGTGGTCGGCCGGCTGCTCGCAAAGCAGCCACCCTGATCGATGGAGATGTCCACGAGCACGGCCCCCGGCAGCATCTCGCCCAGCAGCTGCCGGTCCACCAGCCTGGGGGCGCTGGCGCCGCGCACCAGCACGGCACCCACCACCAGATCGGCGCTGCGCACGGCCTCCGCCACGCTCTCGCTGTTTGCCATGAGCACCCGCGCGCTGGCGCCGAATTCCCGCGACAACGCGCGAAGCTGCGGCACGGACTTGTCCAGAATCGTCACGTCGGCCTGCAGGCCCACCGCCATGTGAGCCGCGTTGGTGCCTGCGATGCCGCCGCCGAGAACGACGACCCTGCCGGGACGCACGCCGGGCACGCCACCCAGCAGCGTGCCGCGGCCGCCGCTGGCTTTGTGCAGGGCATTGGCACCCACTTGGATCGACATGCGCCCCGCCACTTCGCTCATGGGTGTGAGCAACGGCAGCGTGCCATGGGTATCTTCCACGGTTTCGTAGGCAATGGCAGTGACCCCGCCAGCCATCAGCGCATGGGCCTGAGGCTGCGCCGCCGCGAGGTGCAGATAAGTGAACAGCACCTGCCCGGCGCTCAGCCGCGCGCACTCTTCGAGGCTGGGTTCTTTCACCTTCACGACCAGCTCGCCACTGAATGCCGCGGCCGTATCCACCAGCCGGGCGCCGGCCCTGGCGTACTGACTGTCGGCAAAGTCGATTCCGGCGCCGGCGCCGCGCTCAACCAGCACCTCGTGGCCGCGGGCCACAAGCTCTGTAACGCTGGCGGGCGTAAGTCCCACGCGATACTCGTGGGTTTTGGTTTCCTTGGGTACACCGATGCGCATGTTCGTCTCCTCGATAAGCTGAGAGGCCGCTGAGCCAATGTGCACAGCCTAAGGGAGGTTGCGCGCAAGGTGCGCGCGTTATGCGCGGCGGCGCCAGGAAATAAGCGCAGATTCCACGTATAATCAGTCTTATCAAGCAATATAATTCTACTCCGTCTCAGGATATGAGGGCTAAGTGTCATGGATCGCATCGACCGCGCCATTCTCGAAGCGCTGCAGGCAGACGGCAGACTGGCCAACAGCGATCTCGCCAGCGCGGTCAATCTTTCCGAATCAGCGTGCCTGCGGCGCGTCCGCAACCTGGAAAATCGGGGCCTCATCCGTGCCTACGTCGGGCTGGTGGACCAGAGCGCTGCCGGGTACCCCGACAACGTGTTCGTGCGCATCACGCTGCACAGCCAGCAGCAGGACGATCTCGCCGCGTTCGAGGCCGAGGTGCGTCGCATGCCCGAGGTGATGGAGTGTTTTCTGATGAGCGGCGATGCAGACTATCTTCTACGCGTGATCGTCGCCGATGCGCGTGACTACGAGCGTATTCACAGCCAGCATCTCACCCGCCTGCCCGGTGTCGACCGGGTGCACTCCAGCTTCGCGCTGCGCACGGTCATCAAAAAAACGGCCGTGCCGATCGTGGAAGAGCGCCTGCCGGCATGACGCGCATTGCGACGGCGCGGGCCATGACCGACAATCGCGACCCCAGCCAAGATCCAGGTTAGACAATGTGCAAGCTGCTCCGCTGGCTGCCGCTGGTCGCGCTGTTCATCAGCGGCTTCGCGTCTGCTGAGGAAGCCTCCCCCGCGCCGTTGCCAACGATCGCCGAGGTCCCCGCGGAGGCCACCAGTACCGGTCGCGAAGAGGCTGCCGCCCTGAGTCTGGAAGCCATCGATCTCGCTGCTGACGGCGACAGCGCCACTGCCGACGCGCTCATGGCGCAGGCCCACAGCCTCACCCCGGAAGACCCGCTGTTGTACGCGCGGCACGCGGTTGTGGATCTGTATCTCGCGCGACCGCAGGCCGCGCTCGAGAAACTGGACGCCCTCCTCGAGAGCGGTTACGAACCCGCCTCGCTGCACCTGAATCGCTCGCTGGCGCTGCGGGCGCTGGGCCGCTACGAAGCGGCCCGGGACGCTTTCATCGCCTACCGGGAGGCGCTTGGGTCGGCACTGGTCGAAGAACCCGTCACCGCACCTCCTCGCGCGCCAGACGATTTGCTGCGTCCAGGCCCGTAAGCACCTCGTAGGGAATCGTCTCCGCCCAATCGGCAACGGTGGTCAGCGGAACGTGCGCGCCCAGCACCTCCACGAGATCGCCCACAGCCAGGGTCACGTCCGTGGCATCCACCTGCACCATATCCATGCTGACCCGACCGAGAATGGGCAGGCGTGTACCGGCAGCCCAGACCCAGCCGCGATTCGACACCAGGCGGGGCAGGCCGTCGGCATAGCCAACTCCCAGCACTGCAACGCGCGTGGGCCGCTGTGTGGTGAAGCTGCCCCCGTAGCCTACGGCGGTGCCGGGCGACACATCCCGCAGCTGCAGCACCTGTGCTTCGAGGCAGGCAACCGCAACGAGATCGTCGCCGGACGGGTCATCACGGCCGGCAAAGGGATTGCCGCCGTACAGCGCCACCCCGGCACGGCCCAACGCTTCAGGGCCGAGACCACGCAGCAGCCCCGCAGAGTTGCACAGGCTCAAACGCACGGGCCCCGGCAGGCGGTCAGCCAGGGCACGCATGGCTGCCACCTGTTCATCAGACCCGGTATAGGCAGCTTCATCGCTGCGCGGGAAGTGACTGAGCAGCAGGCGGCAATCCAGACCGGGAAGCGTAAGCAGATCCTGCGCATCGGTGTACGATAGGCCCAGGCGTTGCATGCCCGTATCCACGTGTACCGCCGCAGGACGGCCCAGGGATCGCCAGCGCTGCACCTGTTCAGCGGTATTCAGCACAGGCACGAGGTTGCTGTGACGTAACCTCTCCACCGCATCGTCGCCGACGCGCACGCCTTCCAGAACGTAGATGACGGCGGCGTCGAGCGAACGCCTCAGCCGCTCGCCCTCTTCGAGCGTTGCCACGAAGAATTCGCGCACCCCAGCATCGCTGAGCACGCCGGCCACCCACGCGGCACCCAGGCCGTAGCCGTTCGCCTTGACCACGGCGGCAACCTCGCCAGTGGCGTCCCGTTTCAGACGCGCGTAGTTAGCCCGCAGCGCTCCGGCCGATACCGTGAGGCGACCGGTCACCGGACGCGGTTACTGGAGCGAAGTGATGTAAGCGACCACGTCGTTGATGGCCTTGTCGTCAGCCAGCGTCGCCACCATCGGGCGCATCTGGCGCCCCGCGTGATCGGAGTCGTCGTAGCCGCGCTGACCATCGCGGAACTTCTTGATCTGCGCCACCAGGTACCAGTCGCTCTGGCCCGCGAGCCGCGGACCGGCCATGGCTTCGAGACCTTCGGCTTTCTGCCCGTGACACGCTGCGCAGACCACGTAGAGTTTCTCCCCCGCTGCGATATCACCCTGCACGGTGGGCGTTACGGGTTCTACCGGGAAGCTGGCGACGTAGGCCGCAAGGTTGGCCAGGGCAGCTTCCGTTGCCAGCTGCGGGCCTTTTGCCATGGCCGCCATCTGCATGCCGTGCATGTCCCCCGGGGCCGTGCCGCGCGCACCGGTCTGGAAGAGCTGCATCTGCCGGATGAGGTACCAGGGTTCCTGGCCCGCAAGCTTGGGTGCGTTCATGGCCTGGTTGCCGAGGCCCGCGGGACCGTGACACGCGGTGCACACCGGATAGAGGCTCTTACCCGCCGCCGCGTCTCCGGCGGCATGCGCTGCAGTGCCAAGCACGATCAGGGCGAGCCCCAGCACGGGTGCAAAAACTGCAGGCCTGCGTTGGCGCTTCACCAAGTCGACAATTCCTCTGAACACGATCGCATCTCCTGTGATAAGAATCGGGGCTGAACGGCAGGTTGCACCCGCACGCACCAGGCATCAGGCGGCGGCGATTCTAAACACGCAGCCGTGTGTTTGCACGGCCGGAGCGTCTGTGTGAGCGAGGTTTTTCGCAGGATTTTACGCAGGGGAGGGGCGGGCGTCGCGCGGGCTGTGCCCGCGCTGAGATCATCGCGCGCCAGGGTTCCGAGGGTCAGCGGCGCCAGAAAGCCAGGCGCCAGGGTGACGCGCGTCGTTCTGTCTGCCGGCGATCTTCGACGATCCGGTCCCGTCGCGCGCGCAACTCGAAGAGACCGCGGGCGCTGCGCCGCCGCTCCTCCGGCTGCCGGCGCTCGCTGGAGCGGCGATTCGACTCGTCTTCGGGGATCATACTGGCTTGTGTCGGCATTCAATCTCCCTTCTTCGGGCTCAACGGTGGACTGAACGATGGACTTGCATCTGCAGCCGCCAGGGGCTGCCGAAGCGTCCGATTTTCGCCCGCAGACTGAACCTCCGACAGTTCGCTGCAGGCGTGCCTTAACTGCTGGAACCGGTTTTACCCGATTCGTTCAGTGATTCAAAGTGTTTTCAAAATCATGACACTTTACCTGCGCGACCGGGCTAGGGTGACACCAGGCAGTGCCCGAAGGAGAGACGGATGCTGCGCAGGTTGTCTAGCGGATTGCCTGCAAACGATAATGCAGACAGAGAAGAGACCCCACGGACATTTCACTTACCACGGAGCAGACCGCCGGTGGCACAGCAGTCGCCAACAGCACCGATTCCCGCGAACTTCATTGACGCGCTCCTGGCTTACACCGTGGACCCCTCCAAGTGGGAGAACCTCGCCGAAGAGCTGGAGGCGCGCGACAGCGTGCTGCGAAACATCGATCCCCGGGAGTTTCTCGCCGCCCTGAGCAAAGCCGAAGCCCTTGCCTGGCAACTGCAACGCAGCGGCAACGCGTCCGGTACCCAGCCCCTGCCCCCGCACACAGATGTCGTACTGTTCGACACCCACGGTACCGCCTGCACCTCGTCGCTGACGGACGACGCCACGGTGGCGCTTGCCGATCCCGCCAACGCCGCCAACGTGCAGGACGCGCTTGGCGTGGTGCAACGCGGCGCGCCCCATGCGCTGGCCACGCTTACGGCCCGCGACGGCTCACAACGTTTCGGCTATGCGGTGCCCATTGCCAATCTGCCGGCGGGGCTGGCCCATCTGCTGCCCGATGCGCCTCCAGCGCCTGAGCCAGGCAGAGAGCCCGGGGGCGAGCCGGCTTTTGCCCTGCTGCTGCCGGAATCGCGCCCCACGCAGGAAGCCAGCGACGTGCTCCAGGCCAGCTTCAATCTCACCAGCGCAGAGCGGGCAATCTGTACGCAGCTGGCGACCGGCGCTCAGCTCAAAGAAGCGGCCGCCCGCTTGAACATCAGCGTCAATACCGCCCGCAATCAATTGCAGGCTGTCTTCGAGAAAACCGGCCTGAACCGTCAGAACGACCTGCTGCTGCTGATGACCCAGGTGAGCGTCATCGTCGCAGCCATGCGGGAGCGCGCGTCGCTGCCGGAACCGCCCACGGCCACCCGGGCCTATCCTGAGCTGCGTTTCTCCATCATTGCGCTGGAGGCTGATCCCAGGCGCATCGCCTATCGCGTCTACGGTGAAGGGCGCCGGCAAGTGCTGTACTTTCACGAGAGCGTCGCCTCATCGAGCCTGCAGCCCGACACCGACCGCCTCGCCAGCGACCTGGATCTGCGGATCGTTGCCGCCGAACGTCCCGGCGCCGGCTTCTCGGATCCACAGGAGGGGTTCACGTTCGGCTCCGTCGCCCGCGACATGGAGATGCTGCTGGACGATCTCGGCATCGATGACGTTGCGCTGCTGGGCTTTCTGTCGGGGGGCGCCTACGCCATCAGCACCGCGCTGCACCTGCGCGACCGCGTCAGCGAGCTGATGCTGGTGAGCGCCCGCGCGCCGGTGCAGTACGACCCCAGCGGCGATCATCCGCTGGCAGTGCTGCGGCGCAAACTCGTCGCACAACCCTGGCTCTTGAAAACCTTTCTGAACATTCTGCGCAGCCGCGCCGGGCCAGCCACCAACGGGCGCATCTTGAAACGCCTGTACGGCGCGGTCCCCAGGGACGATGAGTTTCTCCAGAGCCGGCCGGACATTCTCGAGCACATGGTTGCGGCCACCCTGGAAAGTCTCACCGTCTCAGCGGCCGGTGTGATCAACGAAATCAGCTGCTTTACGCGCCCGTCGCATACCTCGCTCGACCGGCTGACCTGCCCGGTCACGGTGTGGCACGGCGCAAACGATGTGGTTGCCCAGCCGGAGCCTCTGCTCGCCGCGCTGGAAGGGGTGGATGTGCACCTGCGCATGTTCCCCGAATGGGGCTCACTGCTGTGCTACGCGTTCTGGCCGGAGATTCTGACGCACCTGTCAGGAGAAGACGTGGCGGGCCTGCCCGCGCTGTCTCCCCACGTGCGCACCTGACAATCCCGGCCGGCGATCAGTCGCCCAGCAATTCCCTCGCCTGCGCAATCCAATCGTCCTTGGCGATGCGCGCGCGCAGCGAATGCAGCGGATGCCCGTCATCTTCGAGCTCACCGGGATCAAGGCTGGCAAGTTGCCCCAGACTGGTGAATCCGGCCGTGGTCAATTGCTCGGCCACTTTTTCGCCAATGCCTTTGAGCTGCGTGAGGTCGTCTGTCACCGGCGCCACGGCTTTGGCAGCCGGCGCCGCTGCGTCGTTGCCGCCCCCGGTGCCTGTGGCTTTCGCCTTCACCCGTTCCAGCTCGTCGCGCGTGTCCTTCAACTGTTGATTGAGAATCAGCACGACGCTGGCATCTGCATCGCCCGTCGCCTGTTCCAGCCGCCAGTTGGCGTCGTTGAGCTCCTCGGTGCGCTGTCGCAACAGCTTCTCGAGCTCACGATTCTGTCCGGCCAGTTCCGCCAGCTCGTCGGGCTCACCTTCGGCCACTTCCCCAGCTTCGTGCTGCGGCGGCGTGCCGGGCGCAGCGTCCGTTGCGCGACCCGCTTCCCGCAGCTCGGCAATCAAGCGCAGCACTTCTTCTTCGGCCGCAGCAAGCTCTGCTTTCAACGTGTCGAGCTCAGCCGCCTGGCGGCCATGGTCTGCCTCAACCTCTTCCAGGCGGGCCCGCAGTCCATCTCCTGCAGCGGAGCGTTCGCGCAGCGTTTTGAGCTCTTCGTCTTCGACGTCCCGCTCACCCTCGAGCGCTGCCAGGCGGCCTCGAGCGGCCTCAAGCTCGGCACCCTGCGCCGCCGCCTCGGCAGCCTGCGCTTTCAGCTCAGCGCTTTGCGCCTCGAGCTCTTGGGTTTTCGTGTCGAGCTCACGCGTTTTCGTTTCGAGCTCTCCGCTCATCCGCTCCAGCCGGGTCGAGGTGGCATGCAGCTCGGCAGACTTGACCGCAAGCTCGGCGTTGGCTGCGTCGTGAGCGCTCTGCTCGCCTTCAAGCGTTGCGACACGGGCCTGCATTTCGTCGAAGGCTGCCGCTTTGGCTCTCAACGCGGCCATTTCTTCCGCCAGCGCCGTGCGCTCGCCGTCCAGCACCGTCAGCCGGCCCTGCAGATCGGCTACCTGCTCGGCCTGCGGGCGCAGGGTCTCCAGCTCCGCAGCTTGAGCGGCCCGTTCGTTCCCGAGCGCATCGAGCTGGCCCTGTAACTCGTTCTGGGCGAGCGCGCTCGCCTGCAGCGCACTGTCGCGTTCCTGCAGGGCAGCCTCGCGTTCCTGCAACGCTACCCCCCGTTCCTGCAACAGCGATTCCATCTCCTGGAAGGCCGCCTCCCGTTGCCCCAAAGCCCCCTCAGCCTCGTCCGCGCGGGCTTTTTCGCTGTCTCGAGCGTGCTCCGCGCGCTCGATCTCTTCGCGCAGGGCAGCCATCGCCGCCTCGTGCCCGGCTCCGTCGGCATGCACACCTTCGAGCTGTTTCTCCAGCCCTTCGATCTGCTCCAGCAGTGCTTTTTTGTTGTCCACCGACTGTTTGAGCTGCTCGCGATGCTGCTCCTGAGCACTGGCGTATTCGGTTTCCAGCTGCTGGGTATGTTCCTGCTGCTGCGCAATGCGCTCTTCGAGTTGCCTGACGTGATCACCCAGCGTGGTGGCCTTGTTAACCAGGGCGGTGTTCTGGGCCGCATCGTCTTCCAGCCGCACCTTGAGCTGCTGGCATTCCTCGCGCGCTGAGATCGCCTCTGCTTCGAGCTCAGCCACCAGCTTCGAGCGTTCATCCACCTGCTGCTTGGCCGCGTGGACGTCCTTTTTCAGCGCCTGCGTGGTGTTCTGCAGCACGAAACGTTCGTGCTCTTCTTTCTGCAGCTGGTTCTGGGTTGTCTCCAGGCTCTCCCGCAGACTCTCGATCAGCCCTTCCAGACGTGCCTGTTCCTCTGCGTGCTGTTTCACCGCATGGTGGTAACGGGCTTCGAGCTCGTCTTTCTGGCGTTCCCAGCCATTGCGTTCCGCTTCGCGACGTTCTTCGAGCGACGCCATCTGACTGGTCAGACTGTCCACGCGGGTGGTCAGCTCCTCGTGGCTTCCCTGCGTGGTCTGCAGCTCGCCGGCGAGTTTTTCGCGCTCCGCAGCCAGCAAGCTGCGGGCTGCTTCGGCGTCCGTGAGCTCGACGCTGTGCTGCTCACGCAGCGCAGCCTCGGCGGCCTGCGCCTCCACCAGCTTCGCTTCTGCCGCTGCCATCGCATCCCTGAGTTCCGACACCTGCGCGTCTCGCTGCGCGAGCGCTTCGCCGTGCGCTGCTGCGCTGGCTTCCCGGTCGCGCTGGTGGTCCTGGATCTCGGCCGCGAGGCGCGCCTGGAGATCGGCGGCCTGCGCCTCACCGTCCCGGCACTGGGTCATCAGACCCTGCAGCTCGTCTCCCAGGGTGGCAATCTGCTTGTTGGCGAGCTCGGTGGTTTCCTTGAGCTGAGCGTTGCGCTTACGCAGGCTCTGCACGTCTTTGTCCATCTGCGCCTTCAGCGCCTCGTGGTCGCGCTCCAGGGCTTCGCGTTCGCCGTCCCAGCTTTCGCGCTGCTGCTTGAACTCCTGCTGCAGGCGCGCTCCGTTGGCCGCCTCGTCATCGAGAGACTGGTTGGCCTGCTGCCATTTCTGTTTCCACTGTTTGGCATCGGCTTCCGCGTCAGCCAGCGTCAGCTTGGCAGTGTGCAGCTCACCGGCCGTCGCGCGGTTGTTCTTCGTGAGGTCGTCGAACTTGCTCTCCAGCTCAGCGATGTGCTCGTCGCGGGCTTTCAGCCGCCGCTCCACCTCTTCGCTGGACATACCGCTGTCCGCGCTGGTCTGGGCCGCCCGCAGCTGCTCGCGCGCCGTGGCGAGCTCCTCGGTACGCTCGCGCAACGCAGTGGCGAGCTTCGGCACGCGCTCCTGCCACTTGAGCACTTCCGCCTTGAGGGCTTCAACTTCCGCCGGGGACATCTCGGGGGCGTTAACGGGGTCTTCCATGCCTGCTACCGTTTACTGCTGAGCATCGGGCGTCGGCGCCATGGCCGACTCTTTCCTTAGAGTAGCCAAGAGTAGCCATAGGGGCTGGGCCGGCCACCCGCTTCTGATCAGGGTCAACTTACCCCAAAGCGCTGCCCGGAAATGTGACCTGTTTACCCATTGCGGGTGCCGCCATCGCCCTTTGACTGGGCCCACGGCGCAAGGCAGGCTGCAGCGCATGGCAAGAAAGCATCCCAGCCCGCATCCGGGCACTCTCGTCAGCCTAGAGCATCGTTCGCAGGTGCTGGGCGACAATCCACTGGGCGATCCCTTCGAGCGAGTACTGCAGGTTTATCTGCCGCCCGGCTACGACGCCGGCCGCCGCCGCAAGCGTTTTCCGGTGCTGTTCGACCTGGTCGGCTATACGGGCGCGGGACCCGCGCACACACACTGGAAAAATTTTGACGAGAACGTTCCCGAGCGGCTGGACCGTCTCATCGGCAACGGCGTCATGCCGCCCTGCATCGTCGTGTTTCCCGACTGTTTCACCGCGCTCGGCGGCAACCAGTACATCAATTCCAGCGCCATCGGCGCCTACGCGGACTATCTCGTCGACGAGCTGGTACCGTTCGTCGATGCACAATTCCGCACGCACGGAGACGCGCGGCATCGCGGCTGCTTCGGCAAATCATCCGGCGGCTACGGCGCGCTGGTGCACGGCATGCTGTACGCCCATTGCTGGGGCGCGGTGGCCAGTCATTCCGGAGACTGCGACTTCGACTTCGTCTACAAGACCGAGTGGCCCGGCGCCCTGACCGAACTGCAACGCTACGTACGTCCAGCCCTGAAACCGGGGCGGCGCACCCGCGCCGCGGCGCAGCCTGCCCCCGGCCTGGACGACGGTCGCATTCAACGCTTCCTGGCGCAGCTGTGGCAGAACCCGCGCCCGAACGGCAACGAAATCATGACCCTGATGATGGTCTGCATGGCAGCCACCTACGACCCCGACCCGACGGCGCCGCTGGGCTTTCGCATCCCTTACGACATGAACACCGGGGAGTTCATCGAGGCGCACTGGGCTGCCTGGCGCGCGCACGACCCGCTGAACCTCGTTGCGCGCCACGCGGACGCGCTGCGCGGACTACGCGCGCTGTACATCGACTGCGGCTGGCGCGATCAGTACCACATCCACTTCGGCACCCGGCGTCTGGCCGACAGCCTGCGGCAGCTCGGCGTGCCGCATCGTTTCGAAGAGTTCGACGACACCCACAGCGGCATCGACTATCGCATGGACGTGAGCCTGCCGTACCTGGCCCGCGCGCTCAGCTGAGGACAGCGCGAAGCATCTCGTCGAGGGGCGTCAGGCTGTCCATCTGCAGCGCATCCAGCGCAAGCTTCGAGTCGACGTCGTCGTCATGGTCCAGCACTTCCAGCATGGCCCGGGTGACGGGAGGGTTCGGCAGAAGTCCCAGCACGCTTGCCATGGCAAAACCCAGCCCCCGCGGCAGCGACCGCACCCGGGTTTCACCGCCCAGCACGGCAGCCGCGCGCTCGGTGAGCGCCGCCCGGGTGAGCACTTCCGGACCACCCAGGTCGAGGCTCGCGTCCAGGCGTAGCGTGGCCGCCTGACGGATGGCCCTCACGACGTCGTCCGCGAAGATCGGTTGTTCCAGACTCGTCATGCGGAAACCCGAGCTGGCCGGTTTCCTGGCGCGATTGGCCAGCGCCGCGCTCGCATAGTCGCCCCGCCCGAGCACCATGGGCACACGCAGCACGCAAGCGGCAACGGCGCCCTCACGCAAGGCCGCCTCTGCGCGACCTTTGGAGGCCAGACACGCGTTGGAGGACGTTGGCGTGGAGCCGACGATAGACAGGTAGGTGACATGCGCCACGGTCGTACCCGCCACCGCCGCAAGCAATGCCTCGACACTGGCCTCGTGAGCTTCGTGATACGAGGCGCCGCCGCCTTCCTTCAGAATGCCGACAAGATGCACCACGCAGTCTGCGCCCGCGCACGCATCCCGCAGCGCTTCAACATCGGTGTAGTTGAGCTGCCTGATCGTCAACCGCTCAGGCAGCGGCTCACCCACAGAGTTGGCGATGGTGCCTGCGGCGCGATCACTGCGCACCACCGCAACGACCTCGTCGTCGCCCGTCGACTCGTTCAGCAGGGCACCGATGAGATTGCGGCCCAGATTGCCATTGGCGCCGGTGATCAGCCATTTTGTCACGGGGACTCCTTACAAGTGTTTGCGGGCCGGTGCGTTCCTTTTACAGCGGCATGCAGTAGCATGGGCTCGCGGGACATTACCTTGAGAGAGAGAACATGCGCAACGCAGCACGCTCGGGCGTGAAAAGCGCGGCGATCGTCGTAATGATCAGCGCAGTGCTCGGCTGCGGCGCGCCGATGGGACCGATTCCAGGCGGTACCCTCGAAGGGCCCGAAGCACCGTGGCCGGAAGACTGGGCGTTCACGCGCGACATCGAAAACGTTCTGCTGGAAACCAAACCCGAAGACCCGTACTCAGTGACCCTGTGGGCTGTCTACGTCGACGACTCGTTCTACGTCGCAGGCGCGTCCAGCGAAAGTCGCTGGGTGGACAACGTCCTGCAGCAGTCCGAGATACGTCTGGCCATCGAGGGTACGCTGTACGAAGGCCGCGCTTCCCGGGTCATCGACGAGGGCGAACTGCGCTCCGTAGGCGACGCGTACACGACCAAATACGAGATCGACACGGGCGAAAGCAGCACGTTCATCGAGGATGGCGGCATCATCTTCCGCCTCTCGAGTCGCTGACAAAGCACTGAACAGGCGCATCGATGGCCACACACCGATGGGCAACCTGGGCCAACCTTCTCACCGCCTTCCGGCTGGCGAGCATCCCCGCCACCTTCTTCGCGATCGCCTTCGGCGACTGGTTGATCGCCGCAACGCTGTTCACGCTGGCAGCGGTCAGCGACTTCTACGACGGCCAGCTCGCACGCCGCTTCAATCAGGCTACCTCCTTCGGCGGTCTCTTTGACCACGCTACCGACGCTCTGTATGTGACAAGCTGCTGCACGGCTCTGGCCACGCTCGGCCTGGTGAATCCGTGGTTGTGCGCCCTCATCCCAACCGCCTTCGCGCAGTACATGCTGGATTCCCGGGCGCTGACCGGCCGGCCCCTGCGGACCAGCCTGATCGGCCGCTACAACGGTGTGGCGTATTTTGTGCTGGCCGGTACCGCCATCGGCGCCTCGCTGCTGGGGTGGCAGTGGCTGCTGGGCATTGTGGCCGTTGCCGCCTGGCTGCTGGTGGCAACCACGGTGGTCTCCATGCTCGACCGGCTCCTGACGCTGCTGCGCGGCTAACCGCGGCCCTGTTTCAGCTCCACCCGGTTACCCAGCGGGTCGCGGAAATACACGGAAGGACCAAAACCCTGCGCGCCGTAGATGTCCGGTGCCGGTTGCGCTTCGATACCCCGCGCCTGCAGATGGGCTGCGATCCGGTCCAGGTCGAAACCGGCAACGCGCAGGCAGAAGTGCTCTACGTTGGGCACGGCCCCCCGGTCCTCCTCCGCGCGGATGATGTCCAGCAGGCTGTCACCGATGCGCAGCTGCCAGAGAAAATCGCCCACCGTGCGCTCCACCGAACACGCCAGCAGATCCACGTAGAAGGCAGCCAGTGCCTCCGGGTCCTGCGCCGTCAGCACCACATGATCCAACCCTGTTACGGTCACCGCCCGGGCCTCGCGGCCATGCAGCGTCAGCGCATGATCCAGCAGCACCAGGCGGTCGTTGCCGAAGAACAGCCGGTCGCCAAGAAACAGGGTCGGCGTGCCGAAAGCCCCGCGGGCGTGGGCGGCGGCACAGTTGTCTTCGAGCAGGGTCTGCAAAGCAGGGTCCGCGCAATCCTCGGCAAGCTGGGCCTCGTGCAGGCCGAGCGCTGCGCCGACCCGGGCCACCACGCCCTGATCGAGCGGCCACGCACCATGGGCAAACACCTCCCGGGCCAGCGCCCAGGCAAAATCCCGCAGCCGGTCCTGGCGTGCGGCGGCGAGCACGCCGCGAAGCAGCAGCTCCACGTCGAACTCCACATCCCGGGGCTCCTCGTAAGGAATGCCGTACATCGACGCCCACGCCCGCGCGTCGGCTTCGCGATAGGGCCACTCGTACTGGCCCGACAGCGGCGCCCCGTGGAACGGGTCGGCGTCCCGCAGCGCCCGCAGGCGTTTGCCGTTGACCGGCACCCAGTCGAACTCGATACCGTGCCTGCGCTCCAGCATGGGCACCCGCGCCATGGAAAGGTAGGAGTAGCGGCTCCCGGTAGAGAAGTAATAGGTGACGCGCGGGGGCGCAACCGTGCTCACGCCGTGAGCTCGTAGGCCATGGTTCTGAACTCGTGACTGAAGGGGTGCCAGAATCCCGGCATGCGCTGCGTGGCACAGATTCCGCTGATGCCCGCCGTTGGCGCCATCCACGTGTGCGTGCCCGCCATGCCACCCCAGTGGTATTCGTCCTGCGCGCCGGGCGGTTCCCCTTCGCCCAGCGTCTGCTTGAGCGCGAAGCCCAGGCCGAACACCGTGCCGGGCATGCGCCACATGGGAAACTGCACCTCGACGCCGGGCGCAAGTTGATTGGTGCGCATGAGGGCCAGAGTCTCAGGGGCGAGTATACGTGCACCGTCCCAGGTGCCGCCGTTGATCAGCATGCGCAGGAAGGTGAGATAGTCGCCCTGCGTCGACACCAGACCGCCCCCACCATTGAGAAACGCCCGCGGCGCGTTGTAGGTGCCCTCCACCGGATCATCCGCCTTCACAAGGCCTCCCTGCATCGGGTCCAGCAGGTCCGTGGGCGCGTACATCGTGATGAAGCGGTGGGCCTTCTCGGGCGGCACCCAGAAGCCGGTGTCCACCATGGCGAGGGGTTTGAAAATGTGCTCTTCGAGATAGGTGTCGAAGCGCTGACCGGAAATCACTTCCACCAGGCGCGCGCAGACATCGGTGGCCACCGAGTAGCGCCAGCTCGTCCCCGGCTCGTACGCCAGCGGCAGAGCGCTGATCCGATGGCAGAACGCTTCCAGGTCCAGCGCCGAGTCGGCGAGCACGTTGATGCCGCCTTCGAGATACGCGCGATCGACGACGGAGTCCGGCTCGATGAACCCGTAACTGAGGCCGGCACTGTGACTCAGCACATGCCGGATGAGGATGGGATTGCGCGCAGGCTGCGTATCGCCGGGATCGGCGGCATCAGCCTGCAGTACCCGCGGTTCGCCGAAGTCGGGCAGGTAGGTCGCCAGCGTATCGTCGAGACCCAGACGGCCGGCCTCCACGAGCTGCATCAGCGCCACCGAGGTCACCAGCTTGGTGTTGGAGTACATGCGGTAAATGGCATCAGCGCGCAGCGGAGCCCGCGTGTCCAGATCCATGTAGCCGAAACGCTGCCGGTCGAGCACCTCCGTGCCGCGCAGCACCAGCGTTTCGCAGCAGGACAGAATGTCCGCATCCACATAAGCCTGCATACGCGCGGTGAGCGGCGCGAAGTCGATGTCATGCTCGACCGGGGCGAGGCGCGGATCGTCAGCGGCGGCGCTCATCGGCCAACTCCTTCACCGGCAAACTCCGTCAACAGCCGGTAGTAGATTTTCACGCCGTCGACCACGTTCTTCACGGAGATGCGCTCGTCGTTGCCATGTACCCCCGAAAACTCGTTGTTGGCGAAGGCAAACGGCGAATAACCATAGCTTGTGATACCCAGATCGCGGAAGAAGTGACTGTCCGTAAAGCCGCCTGCCACGGTGGGCACCACCTGCGCACCCTGTTCCTCTGCGGCGATGCGTTCGATGACCCGGTAGAGGGGCGTGGCGGTCTTGCTGACAGCTGGCGTGAAGCTCATGAGCTTTTCGATATGAATGTCACCGTCGTTGATGATGGTACCGAGCTCCTGCATGAACTCGTCCGGATCCTGATCCGGCAGCAGCCGGCAATCGAGCTCCGCGTGCACTTCCGCCGGTATGACATTGATCTTGGATGAGCCCTGCAGGCGCGTTATGGAGCAGGTGTTGCGCAACAGCGCATGGGCCCCGGGATTACGCAGCTTGAGGCCAAGCAGGTAGTCCTTCGAGGGTGGGGCATTGCCGATGTTGGCAAACACCGCCGCGTCTTCACCGTGCTGATAAGGCGCAATGCCTTCGAACATGTCCGCCACCGGCTGCAGCACGCGCACGGGAAATTCCGTTTCGCTGACCCGCTTCAAGGCGCGGACCATCTTGGTCACCGACGTTTCCGCCAGCGGTGCCGAGCCGTGCCCCGGACGGCCCTGGGACGTGAGCTTCAACCACAGCGGCACCTTCTGTGTCACCTCGACCATCACGGCGACGTCGTCGCCGAACACCCGCGCCGAGCCACCCTCGTTCAACACGTAACCAATGCCTTCGAACAGCTCCGGGCGGTTCTCCACCAGCCAGCCCGCACCGAAAAAGCCGCCGGCTTCCTCGTCGGCCGTGGCCATGAGCCAGACGTCACGGTTGAGCGCCTGCCCCGAGGCGTGCAGCGCAAGAAATGCCTGCAGCTGTGCGATGCCCAGGCCCTTGGTGTCGATGGCACCGCGGCCGTAGATCCAGCCGTTCTTGATGTCCCCCGACAGGGGGTCGAAGCTCCAGAAGGCCCGGTTCGCCGGTACCACGTCGATGTGATGAATCAGCACCACGCCAGGCTCCTTACGCCGCGTGGTGGCAGGCAGCTTCGCCCAGAGGTTGCCCCGCCCCGGCGCCGACTCGACGGTTTCGTAAGGAATACCCGCCTCGTCGAGCAGCGCCGCCAGATACTCGACACCGCGCGATTCGTTGCCGGGGGGATTGATCGTGTCGATTTTCAGGTACGCCGACAGCCGCTCCACGCCGGCTTGCGCAAAGGCATCGAGGTCTACGTCAGCGCGCGCGGACAGCGCCAGCATGGCGAGCAGGCCGAGCCCGAACCGCCAGCAGCGGCCAGAAGGTGTCATCACTACAATCTCCCGAGGTTGGCGCGGAGCGCGCGCAAAGCGCCGACCATGCCTCAGCTATCGCAGGCGAATCAAGCCTTCCTGAACGGTGCTGGCAACGAGGCGGCCATCGGCCGTGAAGATCGAACCCCGCGTGAGACCGCGCCCCGCCGAGGTGCTGGGTGAGTCCTGTGCGTACAGCAACCACTCGTCCACCTGCACCGGGCCGTGAAACCACATGGCGTGATCGAGGCTCGCCACCTGCATGCGGTTGCGATCGTAGGACCCGCGGTGCGGCAGCCGCGAGGTGCCGAGCAGGGTGTTGTCCGATTCGTAGACGAGCAGGCAGCGGTTCAGCGCGCTGTCCGCAGGCACCGGTCCATTGGCTTTGAACCAGACGTACTGCTGCGGCGGTTGTGGCGTTTCCGATTGCAGGCGCCGGAATTCGAAGCGCCAGGTGAGGAACGGCGCCTCGTAGAGATAGTCCGGAATCTGCGCAGGTTCCGGTGGCGTGAGATCGGGCATGACCGCCTGGTGGGTGACGCCGCTTTCCTCCCGCTGGAAAGACGCCTCCATGGTGAAGATCGCTTCCCCATGCTGGATCACCACGATCCGTCGTGACGCAAAAGACCGGCCATCCCGGGAGCGCTCGACGCGGATGATTGCGGGCACCTTGGGATCTCCCGGGCGCAGGAAATAACCGTGCAGCGAATGGGCGTTGTAGCCGGCCACGGTCTGTTCGCCGGCCATGAGCGCCTGCGCCATGATCTGGCCGCCATAGAGGCGCCGCTCACGGTCTGCCGGGTGGCTTGCGCGGAAGAGGTTGTCCTCGAGCTGCTCGAGGGACAGCAGATCGATCAGGTCGTCGACATTCATGGGCGCGGCACCATAAGCGAAACTTGAACGCAGTGCCAAGGCGATGTTTGATGCGCAGGACGGGGCACGGAGGAGAGGGCATGCTCACAACGGCGCAGCTCGACGAGTATCGCGACAATGGCTACCTGATTCTGCGCGGCGCCATCGGCGATGCCGACGTGGCCCGTCTCGAACGCGGCCTGGCGCGCAACCCGCCCCTTGACGGCACCCTCGACCCGGACGCGCCGACCTACCCGGCGCCCGGTCGCTACACGCTGGCCAACCAGTGCCTCAAGGATCCGGATCTGGCGTTCATTGTCGCCCACCCCACCATCGTTGATGCCGTGACGACAATCCTGGACGACGCACCGAAGCTGACCGCCTACGTCGTCTACGACCGCACGCCGGGAGGGGCCGGCCTGCCCGCACACCACGACTACAAACGCTGGCGTCCGGTCGGCTCCAGCATGCACTGGCTGTTTGCGATCGTACCGTTCTGCGACTACGACGAGGCCACCGGACCGTTGTACGTCGCGCCGGGCTCGCATCGCCCCGAGCGTGTGCAACCCGGTGACGGGCCGTGCCTGGAGGTGGCACCCGCCATCCGCCCCGCCGACGACGCCTTCATCGACCCGGGCCTGAAACGCGGTGATCTTCTGCTGATGAACATGCACCTGTGGCACCGCGCTTCCGCCAACAACGCCGAGGTGCACCGGGCGGGCCTGTTCAACAAGTACGCGGCCGCGAGCTGTCCGCCCGCCACGGGCTACTTTCTATACGACGACGACGTATGGTCCGCCATGGCACCCGCCGGGCAGGACCTGATCGCGGTGCACAGCAACCGCGACATCATGACGGCGCGGGCGGTGCTGACAAGACAACGCGCCGGGCGCACCGAGCTGCTGCTGCGGGACGCAGGCGCCACGCTGGGCCTGCCCGGCGGCATCGTCAGCGAGGAACGGGCCATTCCCGACTGGGACCGGGGCAACTACATTGCCAGCCTGCAGCAGCACCTGAGAGACCAGCTTGCCGTCGAGACACCCTGGCTCAGCTACGTGGGCGACTACGAGGAAGGTGACGGGCTCTGTCGTGTCTACGGGTACATGCTGAACGACAACGGCTTTCCCGTGCCCTACGAAGGCATCTGGCAAGCGCTCGACAGCATCGAGCCCGGCACGCTCAGCCTGGGCTGGGAAGTGGATGCGGCACGCCTCTGGCTGGATCCGGCCGTCACTCGCGGCAAGGGGGTGTCACAGGCGCAGGCCCGTATCGATCAGTTCGCGTATTGACTGGCCGTTGCCGCGGCCCTCAGACGATGTCGCTGCAGTAGGGGCCATACAACGGGTGCTCAGCCAGGGCGCGTCGGCGACCGTCGGTGTCGATGCCATCGAGATGATTCCACAGAAGGTTCTGTCCGAGGTCTGCCTCTGCCACCGGATTACCGAGCGCGTAGGCCATCACCTCGGCATCTTCCTCTACGATGAGATCCACCGGCAGCGCGGCCAGCACGTCGATGACGTCGCGCAGCAGCCCGTCCCCCGGCGGCCACGCATCAGCTTCGCGACAAGCCAGCGCCCACTGCCATACCGCCTGCGCATCGCTCGTGCCCGCGATCCACGCCCCGAGACGCGTCTGTGCTTCTTCTCTGGTCACGAGCCGGCCTTGTTTATCCGCTGACGAAGCCGTGTAGTATCCTCGCCTGCGGCTGGATTTCCAGGAGGGGAACATGTTCAACCGGATTCTCGCGTTCGTGGCACTGGGCTTGGGCACGCTGGCGCTGACCGCGTGCAGCGACCGTCCCGACAGCGCACCGGAGCACCTCGAAGCACCGGCCGCGGCAACAGCCACCCCGCTGGCGGCCGGCTGGAACACGTTCGCGCCGGAGGGGGAAACCACCTGCTCGGACGGCACGCCCTACCGGTTCTTCGTACGCCCGGGAGATCCGGAAAAGCTGCTGGTGTATCTGCAGGGCGGGGGCGGCTGCTGGTTCCGCGAGAACTGCGACCCGGACATGCAGCCCAGCTACATCATCAACATTGCGGACGATTTCAAACCGCCGGCTACAGGCATCTTCAACTTCCGCAACGCCGACAACCCCTTTGCCGACTACAGCGTTGTCATGGCGCCGTACTGCACGGGGGATGTGCATCTCGGCCAGTCGGATACCGTTTATGCGCCCGTGGCCGACGGACAGGAGCCGCTCACGGTGCGCCACCAGGGGTATGCCAACGTCAGCGCAGCGCTTGACTGGACCGTCGAGCAGTTTGCGGCGCCCCGGGAAGTCTTTGTCACGGGCTCCTCGGCCGGCGCCATTCCATCACCGTTCTACGCTGCGATTCTCGCCGACCGCTACCCCGACGCGAAGGTGGCACAACTCGGCGACGGCGCCGGCGGCTACCGGCGCATGACCACCGACGCGCGGCCCAACGATCAATGGGCGACCTACGGGTTCCTTGCCGCAACCCCCGGTTTCGAGACCATCACCCCTGAGAACTTCAGCTACGAGGCGCTGTACATCGCCGCCGCCAAGGCTCATCCCGATGTGGTTTTCGCCGAGTACGATACGGCGGAAGACGCCGTGCAGAAACGATTCCTGGCGCTCTCAGGCACCCGGTCGGAGAGCCTGCTGGACAACCTGAACGCAAACCACGCGGACATTCGCGCCGCCGTGCCCAATTTCCGCGCCTACATTGCCGGCGGCGACTCGCACACCGTGCTGCTGCGACCCGAGTTCTACAGCTATGCCTCGGACGGCGTGGCGATCCGTGACTGGGTGGCGGGCCTGGCCGCACGCGATGCGGTGGCCGACGTCGCTTGCCGGGTCTGCGACGAGGTGAGTTATGCCGGACCGCCGATACCGGCGCCGCTGCAAACGCTCTGGCGCAGCTGGGAGGACCGGGAAACCCAGTACGTGGAGCCTTTCCAGATTTTCGACAACGTCTTCTACGTCGGCATCGACTGGGTCGCGGCCTACGTGCTGCAGACCAGCGAAGGGCTCATCCTCATCGACTCGCTGTACGGCAGCTGGGTGGCGCCGCTGCTCGGCAACCTGCGCAAGCTGGGTCTGGACCCTGCAGACATCAAGTACGTAATCAACACCCACGGCCACTTCGATCACGCCGGGGGCTCTGCCTATCTGCAGCATCAGTACGGAGCGCGGGTGGTGATGAGCGAGCAGGACTGGGCCCTGGCAGAGACCAGACCGGACACGCCCATGTTCTACATGCCGGTGCCTGAGCGCGACATCGTGGCAGAAGACGGGGACGTGATAGAGCTGGGCGACACCCGCGTGGAGCTTTTTCACACCCCCGGTCATACGGAAGGTGTGCTGACGCTCCGCTATACGGTGCACGACGGCGACGACAGCTGGACCGCGGTGACCCTGGGCGGCGTCGGGCTGAACTTCTCCGGGGTAGCGCGTACGGAAAGTTACATTGCAAGCTATGAGCGCCTGCAGTCGTTGCAGGACGGCGTCAGCGTGAGCCTGCCCAACCACGCCGCCATGGCGGACGTGCTGGGCCGCGGAGAACGGCTGGCGGCGCGCAAACCCGGCGAGCCGCACCCCTTCGTGGACGCCGACGCCTATCGCGCCAGGCTGTCCCAGTTTCTCGCCGCCGCGGAGGCGAAGCTGGTCGCAGAGAAAGCCGGCACCACCCCGGACGAGTTCGACGCTTTGTCGAACGCCGTCTCCAACGACTGATCCGGGAGCGCGATCGTGGAGTTTGGCCTTTTCATGTACTGCACGGTGGGGCGCCGCGAAGAGCTCGAGCGCGGCATGGCCGGGCACGACAACAGCCTCTATCAGCGCATGCTGGACGAGATCGCCCAATACGCACGGTTTGCGGACGACGCCGGCTACTTCGGCTTCGGCCACCCGGAACATCACCTGCAGCTGGAAGGTTTCGAAATTTCCAACGATCCCTGTCTCATGGCCATGTGGCTGGGCCAGCACACGCAGCGCATGAAGGTGATCACCTGCGGTTTCGTCTCCACCACCAACAACCCGCTGCAGACCGCGGAAAAGATCGCTACGTTGGATCACATGTTACAGGGGCGTTTCGGCGTCGGCCTGGTGCGGGGTTATCAGGCCCGCTGGGTGGAAAACTACAAGATACAGCCTGAGCTCACCGCCGTGGGGCCCTGGAACGCCAAGAGCGATGCCGACGAGCTCAACCGCGAGTATTTCGGCGAGTTCGTCGATGTCGTGGTCAAAGCGCTCAGGCAAGCCACCTTCCAGCACCGGGGTCGCTTCTGGAACTTTCCGCCCGAAGGGTTCGTGAACCCGCACGACCACCCGGTGTACGTGAACTACGGGCAGGGCGTGACGGCCGACATGCACATGCAGGAAGTAGGCATTGCGCCCCGGCCGTTTCAGCAGGAGATACCCCTGTACGGCGGCTTCTCTCAGAGCCTCACCACCGCCAAGTTCTGGGCCCGCTACAAGGGCAGGCCCATCATCCTGTCGGACAACACCGAGTTTCTCGAGCTGCTGTGGCAGGAATGGACCGAAGAAGCAAAACGCCACGGGCACGACGTGCAGCCCGGTGACCAGGCCTGCTGGGGCGGCATCATGATCTGCGCCGACACCGACGAGAAGGCGCAACAGCTGTTCCGTGACTACGAGTGGTTCTGGAAAACCTGGCCCACCCCCTTCGGCCAGGGCCTGCCGGGACTGCTGGTGGGCTCACCGGACACCCTGAACCGGCGCATCGAAGCCGTAAGCCGGGCCGTGCCGGTCAAAGAAGCGTTTCTGCTCATCCCGCAGGGCCTGCACACCCCGGACGAGCTTCTCGGCTCGCTGGATCTCTTTTCGCGCAAAGTCATGCCCAACCACCGGTAGACGTCACCAGATCGTGGAGGAACTAATGCCCCAGATGCTCATCCAAAGCTGCATGACCGCCTTCAAGAAACGCATGGCGCCGGCCTGGCTGGCCCTGGCGCTGATGCCCGTGCTGGCCACCGCCTCTCCCTGGGACGGGCAGTGGCAGATCAATTTCGAGGAAACCGACAAGGTCACCGAAACCTACGAAGAAGGCTCGGGCATCGGCAAGCGCAATGTCTTCCAGAACGCCAGCGTGTCCGTGGGCGGACTGCCGCTGCCATCGCTGGGCGGGCGCGTACCCCCGCAGTCCAGCATGCCTTCAAAAGATCCAGCGGTGATGCGATGCAACACCATGAGCATCGAGACCACCGGCGATCGCATCAAGCTCACGTACGATGAGAACGACGGTGAGACCCTGCGCAAGGGCCACTACCGCGGCCGGGATACTCGCTGGAAGAAAAAGGAAATCCAGCAGAAGTACAAAACCCCCGACCGGAAGGTGACCAAAACCTGGACCATCCGTCCCGACGGCCGGCTGCTGGTATCCGTCAAGCTCAATCCGACGAAGGACCGGGCCCGTACGTTCAACCGCGTTTTCGACCGCGTCACGGCCGAGGCGGTTACCCCGCCAGAATCGCCATGACGAAGATCCAGATCGACATGACGGTGCCAACCACAAAACCCGCCACGCGCAGCACGGCATTGCCCAGCACGTAGAACGTGCCGTGCGCCACGCGCGCTGCCAGCCAGATCAGACTGGCCAGCGCCCAGTTGCCGCCGGGGTCGACGCCCTGCATGTAGGCAGCCAGCGTCGCGGCCATGAAAACGGCCAGGGCTTCCCACTGATTCATCTGCGCGCCCCAGGCACCCGCACCCCCTGCGGTGAGCTCGGCCGCCTGCAGGCGCGGTTGCTCCAGGTCCAGCGACCCAAGCTGCTTGTTTCTGAAGGGCACCGAGGCGGCAGCCCACACGTACGGCAGAATCACACCGCCCAGCAGGCACCAGAGTGGAATGGTCATGGCTCTCTCCTCTACGAGTTTCCGGTCAGGCCGCCGTATGCTCTGGATACAGCTCGTCGAGCGGCCGGGATTGGCCGTCTTCCTGCACGATACGGCAGTGAAAACGCTGCAGGCGGCGCGGTTCCGGCACACCGCAGGAGTGTGCAATGGTGCCGACTTCCTTGTGCATGCTCGCCGCGTATTGATACACCCGCTCGGTCTTGTCGCTGACGTGCAGCCCCCGCTGCAGGTTCTTGTCGTGCGTGGTGATGCCCGTGGGGCAGGTGTTCTTGTTGCATTGCAGCGCCTGGATGCAGCCCAGCGCAAACATGAAGCCTCGCGCCGACACCGCCATGTCAGCGCCCACGCACAACGCCCACGCCACCTGGGCCGGGTTCACGAGCTTACCGCTCGCAATCACCTTGATACGGTCTTTCAAGCCGTGCCGCTTGAGGATGTCCACCACCAGCGGCAGGCTCTCCTTCAACGGCAGACCCACATAGTCGATGAGGCTCGCGGGGGCCGCCCCCGTGCCGCCGTCCGCTGAATCGATGGTGATGAAATCCGGCGCGCTCTCGATGCCGCGGGCGTGGATGGTTTCACACAGCTCGTTGAGCCAGCCATAGGCGCCAATGACGGTCTTGAACCCCGTGGGTTTACCTGTCACTTCCCGTATGCGATGAATCATGTCCAGAAGGTCGTCGGCAGAGTCCACCTCCGGATGCCGGTTGGGGCTGATGGAATCTTCCCCTTCCTGGATGAACCGGATTTTGGCGATCTCCGCGGTGACTTTTTCTCCCGGGAGAATGCCGCCTTTACCCGGTTTCGCCCCCTGACTCAGCTTGATCTCGAACATGCGCACCTGCTCGATGGCCGCCACCTCGGCCAGACGCTCGTCACTGAGCCCACCGTCCGCGTCGCGCACGCCGTACTTGGCCGTGCCGATCTGGTGCACGATGTCAGCACCACCCTCCACGTGCCAGGGCGACAGCGCACCTTCGCCCGTGTTCATCCAGATACCGGCCTTGCGCGCACCCTGCGACAGTGCCAGCACCGCCGGTTTGGAGATCGCACCGTAGCTCATGCCCGAGATGTGAAAGAGCCGATCAGTGGTATAGGGCGTGCGCGCGTAAGGACCTATGGTGCAGTCGCTCGTCGGCGCCGTGTCTTCCGCAAGCGTCGGGTACGGGCAGTTCACGAACAGCACGCTGCCCACAGGACGCAGATCCCGCGTGGAGCCGAAGGCAACCGTCGTATCCGTGCCTTTTGCCGCCTGATATACCCATGACCGCTCTGCCCGGTTAAACGGCATCTCTTCACGATCCATGGCGAAAAAGTACTGGCGGAAGAACTCACCGAGGTGCTCGAACCAGTAACGGAAGCGACCGATGACAGGATAGTTACGCCGCACCGTGTGCTCGGTCTGCGTACGGTCGATGACGTAGATCACCGCGACCACGAGAATACCGATGCCGATGAGCCACACCAGCAACTGCGCCATGACGGTGAAAGCCGTCACTGCAAAATCGAGTTCCATGTCCTTACCCCTGAACGATGTGCCGTGCTTGGACGGGGGAACCCGCGATTGGTTCCCTAGTCGGGCAGCCCCAGCACACGTTTGGCGATGATATTGCGCTGTACCTCGTTGGAGCCGCTGTAGATGGACGCGGCGCGATAAAACAACCAGTCTTTCGCATCGCTCACGGCCCGGTGACGGAAACCGGTGCCATCACCGGAAACCGTGTCCGGCAGTCCTGCGGTACCGCGCAGCCGCAACAGAAGATCGTAGTACGCCTGCTGCAGCTCGCTGCCATAGACCTTGAAAATCGAGGTTACCGGTCCCGGCGTGCCGCCTTCGGATTCTTCCACGGCCCGCCGCTGCGCAAGCCGGAACGCTTCGCTGTCCATCTCGTAGGTGAGCACCTCCGCCCGGTACGCGGCGTCGGCAATGGTGCCGTCCGTTTCGCCGAGGCATTGCCGCGCTTCGTCCACCAGCGTGTTTTCCCGCGCTTTAGCACCGCCGCTGACGAGACTTTCCATGCCGGAACGTTCGTGTTGCAGAAGCCGCTTGCCCACCGTCCAGCCTTTGTTCAACTCGCCGACCAGATCGTCTTTCTGCGCAACGGCGTCGTCGAAGAAGGTCTCGTTGAACGGTGACTCTCCGCTGATCATGCGGATGGGTTTCACGGTGACCCCGGGCTGATCCATGGGCAGCAGCACGAAGCTGATGCCTTCGTGCTTGGGCGCGCTGGGATCGGTGCGCACCAGGCAGAACATCCAGTCGGCGTTGTGGGCGCCAGACGTCCAGATTTTCTGACCGTTGATGACAAAGTGATCGCCGCGGTCTTCCGCCCGCGTGGACAGGCTCGCCAGGTCGCTGCCGGAGCCCGGTTCGCTGTAACCCTGACACCACTCCACCTCGGCTCGCGCGATGCGCGGCAGGTGGCGCGCTTTCTGCTCGTCGGTACCGAACTCGAGCAAGGTAGGGCCAATCATGCTGGTGCCGAAGCTCGACAGCGCAGGCCGCGCGTTGATGGCTGCCATCTCTTCCAGCAGCACGAGATATTCGTCGTTGCTCAAGCCGCCGCCACCGTACTCGCGCGGCCAGCTGGGCACGGTCCAGCCTTTCTCGATCATGCGCTCGAGCCACAGCAGCGTATCGGTGTCAGTGATCTCGATCTTGGTGCTGCCGTTGGGTACCGGCCCCGGGCCTCTTGCCCCAGGCGGACAATTGGCCGCAAGCCAGGCGCGCGTGTCTTCCCGAAAGCTCTCCAGAGCACCCATCACATTCCCCTCTCAATCTGCTCCCGGGCATGCTAACGCATTTTTCACACGTCGCACCCGACGATGCGTCACCTCAATTGCATCGAGCAGGCTTCGACACTATGGTCCCCGCCATGCCTTCCCGCATCGGCATCATCGGCGATATCCATGCCGAGCACGAACATCTCGCGCGCGCGCTCACGTTTCTGGACGGGCACGGCGTCGACGCCGTGCTCTCGACGGGCGACGTGGCCGATGGCCGCGGCTGCCTGGAGACGTGTATCGAGCTCCTCGAAGCGTACGCGGTGCTGGCGGTGCGCGGCAATCACGACCGCTGGGTGCTGGAGCAAAAAGCCCGGCACGTCGCCAACGCGCACCTGCGCGACGACCTGAGCGACAAGGCTGTGACCTACCTCGAAGCCCTGCCGCAGGAACGGCGCCTTTGTACCCCGCGTGGCACCCTGTTGCTGTGTCATGGCGTCGGCACCAACGACCTGCGCAAGGTCTGGCCCGGCACCGAGCGGCTCGCGCCGCAGCGCAGCCCGGAGCTCGACACGCTGCTGACCAGCGGCGAGGTGCGCATCATGGTGAACGGCCACGTGCACTATCGGACCCTGATCCACTTCGAAGCGCTGACCCTGCTGAATGCAGGCACCTTGAAAGGCGATCACCGCCCGGGGTTCAGCGTGCTGGACCTCGACCAGGACTACGTGGAAAGCTTCGAATTCGACGGTGACGGACTCACCAGCGTGAAACGCCAGCCGTTTTTTGCCAGGCCACACCATCGCGTCTTCGCCAGCACGCAGCATTTCGACGGCGCGTGGGAACCGGTAACCCTGTACGCCTGACATGCCCAAGCCCGCCGTGCACATTCCCGACGCCGCATGCCAGTACCGTTACGTGCACGCCTCCGGTCCCGGCGGCCAGCACGTGAACAAGACGGCAACCGCCGTGGAGCTGCGCGTGGATCTCGACAGGCTGGGTCTGCCCTACGGCGCGCTGCAGCGGCTGAAGAGCCGCGAAAAGAACCGCCTCAATCGTGACGGCCACCTCGTGCTGTCGGCGGACGAGCATCGCTCGCAGCTCATGAACAAGCGCGCGGCGCTAGCGCGCCTGGAAGCGATGGTCGCAGCCGCCATGGTGCGCCCCAAACGGCGGGTAGCCACCCGGCCTACGCTTGCGTCGAAACGCAAGCGGGTCACCGGCAAGAAGCAGCGCGGCCAGCTCAAAGCCAACCGCCGCAAGCCGAAGCTGGACAGCTGAGCGCCTGCTACACTCGCCGCTTCTGCGTCTGGAAACCGCCGCCTTGACCCTGCTGGAGAGACTGCTCAAACGCCTCGCCCTGACACCCGACGCCGGCGCTGCAGACCGCTTCATCGGTGGCGCCGGTGAGGGTGGTGTCACCGGCGAAGCACGACTGTTCGGCGGTCTGGTTGCCGCCCAGGCGGCCATGGCCGCGCAGCGCACCGTGGCCACTTTCCCCATACACTCCCTGCACCTGTACTTCCTGCGCCCCGGCCGCGCGGAGGCCGATATCGTCTTCGACGTGCAACGCACCAAAGAAGGTCGCAACTTTGCCGCCCGCCACGTCACGGCGGTGCAGGGGGGTGAGATCATTCTCGAGCTGCTGGCAAGCTTTCAACGCACCGAATCCGGCCCGGCCCATCAGGACCCTCAACGGCATCCTTACGACGAAGCGCCAGACGCGTTTCCCAATCGCGACGAGCTGCGGGGTCGCCGCAACTGGCAGGCCATGCCCATCGACGTTCGCATGGCAACGCCCATCACGGGCACAACCCCCGCACCACCGACGCAGCGCCTGTGGCTGCGTGCCAATGGTCCGTTGCCGGAAGACCCGCAGGTGCACGCCGCCATGCTGGTGTACGCCAGCGACCGCAGCCTGCTGGACACCGCCTGGCGCCCGCACGCAGACCAGGGCCAGCTCGTGGGCGCAAGCCTGGACCACAGCATGTGGTTTCACGCACCCGTGCGCTTCGACGACTGGTTG
>CAZYYJ010000053.1:0-4364 GCA_964651595.1 uncultured Pseudomonadales bacterium
TGTACATCATCCGTGTGCTGGTGGCGGGCGCAAAAGGCGGCGAGTGTTACTTGAACCACGCGGAGCTCTTTCGGATGGGTGAAGAGGGTTTCCCGGTGGTGCTGGTCGACGAGATTGCCGATGCCGCTGCAGAGCAGCATGCGCGCGAAGCCGCGGAGGTTTGTCCGGCCGCGGCCATCTCCGTTGCCTGAGATCTCCGCCGGCGGCGCTGGGCGGCACCCCCGGTGCCTGCAACCTGCAGAGGTCTGCAGGTAGGGATCAGGCAGAAATCAGGGCCTCATCAGAACTCTCCTTCGGCGCTGCGCTACCGTTGCCTCATACACAACCTGAGGAGACGGAACCGCATGCAGCTCACCGTGGGCGACTGGCAGGAGACAGACCGGCGCATTGGCGCCAACGAGACGGTGTTTGCCGTTGGCGATGTGCACGGATGCCTGGATCAGCTCGAAGCGCTGGAGGCGGTCATTGCGCGGCGGGCCAGGGACGGGCGGGGCAACGTGTCGGTCGTATACCTGGGCGACTATATCGACCGCGGTCCTGACTCCATCGGCGTGCTGGATCATCTGCACGCCCGGCTGCGCGGCGACGGCGTCGTGCGTCGGCTGGCGCTGGCCGGCAACCATGACGAATACCTCCGACTTGTCGTCGGCGATCGGGACCTCGACTTCGAGTTTGTGCGCATGTGGTTGAGCAACGGCGGCATGACGACGCTGGCTGAGCTGGACGTGCCCTGGTATGCCAGTGATGCCTGCGACCTCACAGCGTGGCGGGCGCGCGTGCGCCACGCGCTCGGCCCGCAGCGTTGCGAATTGCTGAACGGGTTCGAGTACTTTGCCGAGATCGGCGACTACGTGTTCGTGCACGCCGGCATCGTGCCGGGCATAGCGCCGGTCAACAACGAGGTAGCCGATCTGCTGCTGATCCGCGAGGAGTTTCTGGAAGCGCAGCCGGCCTGGCCCCACGATTTCACCGTAGTACACGGCCACACACCCAGCGCGCCGGGCGACCACGGGCATCGCGTTGCGGTGGACAGTGGCGCGTTCTTCACCGGTGCCCTGACCGCCGTGGAAATCGAAGATCGTCGCTTCCGTTTCGTAACGGCTGCTACCGAACCGGCCAGCGAATGGGCGGACGCAGCGGCGGCGATGTTTGCGGAAGCAGTCTGAGCTGTTTCTCCCTTATGATGGGGCTCGAGCGCATGGCTGCATGAGGGGAGCCCATGAAACTGTTGAGCATCGTCCTGATGGTTCTGCTGGCTGTCGGCACGGTCGACAGCGTCGTTGCCGCTGACGCGCCTTCGAAGTGGTCGGAAGCGAAGGTGGACCGGTTGGTGAACCGCGTGCGTGCCGGTCGGGACCTCAACCCGACTGTATGGCCCGGCGGTGCGCGCATGGCGGCTCTCCTGTCGTTCGACGTGGACAACGAAACGTTATGGCTACGCAACGGCGACACGGGGGTCGCGGGCCTGTCGCAGGGTGAATACGGTGCCCGGGTAGGTCTGCGGCGGATCCTGTCGCTGCTCGACGAGCACGAGATTCCCGCCAGTTTCTTCGGCCCGGCGATCAGTTTTTCGCTGGCGCCGGAAATGGTGGCGATGATCCAGCAGTCCGGGCGTCACGAGATCGGGATCCACGGCTGGATACACGAATGGAACGTGACGTTGTCGCGCAGCGAAGAGAGGCGGTTGCTGAAAAAGGCCCTCGATCGCATGACCGAGCTGTCCGGGGCACGACCGGTTGGTTACCGGGCGCCATCCTGGAACCACTCGGATCACACCCTCGAGCTCGTGCTGGAAGCCGGTTTTCTGTACGACTCGTCCCTGATGGCCGACGACCGGCCTTATGAGCTGCTGCAGGATGGCCAGCCCACGGGGCTCGTTGAGCTGCCTGTGAGCTGGATTCTGGACGACGCGCCGTTGATGAATCCGATCGGCACGAGATACGCAAATCCGCGCGACGTGCTGCAGGTGTGGATCGACGAATTCGAAGCAGCCTATGAGGAAGGCACAACCTTTGTGCTGACCATGCATCCCCACGTGATCGGCCAGCGGTCGCGCATTGTCGTGCTGAAAGCGCTGATCGAGCACATGCAGACCAGGCCCGATGTGTGGTTCGGCACGCACGAGGCGGCAGTGCGCTGGGTGCGCCAGCAGGCCGGTATGGCGGCGCAGACGCGCCCCTCTGATTGACGGCCGCGGTAGGGTCGTCGCAAGCTGCGTTCCTTTCACGGGAGACACATCATGCAGCTTGGTATGAACGGCACCGGTCTGGTGCAGAAAGCCTCTGTCGAGGCAGTTGCCGCGCATGCCGCGGAAGCGCGCGGCGAGGGCTTCGGCAGTTACTGGATCGCAGAGCATCCCACCGGCGGCTTCGATGCACTCACGGTGCTTACCGCCGTGGGGCAGCAGGTGCCGGACATTGCGCTCGGCACTGCCATTGTGCCGACCATGCTGCGGCATCCAGCGGCCCTGGCCGGCCAGGCGCTGACCACCAACCAGGTGGTGGGAGGGCGCCTCACGCTGGGTATCGGTTTGTCCCATGCACCCATGATGGCGGAGTTCGGGTTCGATTTTGCTAAACCTATTCGTCACCTCAGAGAATATCTGAATGTGCTGATGCCGCTCGTTCGGGATGGCCAGGTCGAATACGAGGGCGACACACTCTCGGCACGAGCGCGACATTTCCAAGCGCCGGTTCAGCCGCTGCGCGTGCTGGTGGCGGCCCTTGGGCCGCAGGCCCTCAATGTCACCGGCCGCCTGGCGGATGGCACGATCCTGGCCTGGGTGGGTCCACGCACGATCCGTGAGCACATCGCGCCCACCATTGGTGAGGCAGCGGCGGCGGCCGGGCGTCCGCGGCCCGCGGTGGTGGCGTCGCTGCCGGTCTGCGTCACCAGCGACGAGGCCGGCGTGCGGGAGAAGATCGGCAAGGGGCTGCGCATGTATGGCGAGCTGCCTTCCTATCGTGCGATGTTCGAGCGGGAGGGGGCGGCCGGACCGCAGGACGTTGCCATCGTGGGCTCGAAAGCCCAGGTCGAGGACGGCATCGAGGCCATGCGCGAAGCCGGCGTGACGGAGTTTGCGCCTACGGAGTTCTTTACGAGCGCGGAGGAAGCGGCGCAGACGCGCGCCTGCCTCACCAGTCTGCTCTAAACGTCGGGTGGCGCGGCGATCAGCGCTCTCAAACGGGTCAGCGTGTCCGCGTCCGAAGGGGTCTGATCGCGACGCCATCGGGCGATGCGCGGAAACCGCACCGCGACGCCGGACTTGTGCCGCTTCGAAACCGCCACGTTTTCGAAGTGCAACTCGAACACGTGATGGGCCTCCACGGCCCGCACGGGGCCGAACTTTTCGAGGGTGTGCTGGCGAATCCACTGATCGAGCTCGCGAATCTCCGCATTGTCCAGGCCGCTGTAAGCTTTGGCCACGGGGACCAGGGAACCGTCCTCGTCCCACAACGCAAAGGTATAGTCGGTGTGCAGACCCGCCCGGCGGCCGTGACCCGGCTGTGCATAGATCAGCACGGCGTCGATTTCCAGCGGGGCCACCTTCCATTTCCACCAGTTGCCCCGGACGCGGCCGACGCCGTAGCCGGATGCCGCGTGCTTCAGCATCACGCCTTCGACTCCCCGCTCGCGGCTTGCCTCGCGTTGCGCGGCCAGGTCGGCCCAATCGTCGAAGGCGACGCTCGCGGACACGGGAAAGCGGGGTTGGTTGTCCAGCAGCTCCGTCAACGCGGCGCGACGCGCGCGCATCGGTTGCTCGCGCAGATCTTCACCATTCCGCTCCAGCAGGTCGTAGGCCATCATCACGCAGGGTACGTCAGCAAGAATTTTCCGGCCCACCTGCTTGCGGCCGATGCGTTTCTGCAGGTCAGCGAAGGCCATGGGCCTGCCATCCCGATAGGCGAGAATTTCACCGTCCAACACGGTCCCATCGGGGAGTGCCGTGGCCGCCTCGACGAGCTCGGGGAATTGTGCGGAGATCAGCTCTTCACCCCGCGACCACAGCCATACCTGGCCGCCGCGTCGCACCAGCTGAGCGCGAATACCGTCCCATTTCCATTCGGCCAGCCAGTCGCCAGGCGGGCCCAGCGTTGCAGGCAGTGCCTCCAGCGGTGAAGCCAGAAAATAGGGATACGGTCGGGAGAGATCTGCGTCGCTCACGTCGTCGTCAAACAGCGCTCTGAAGCTGGCCGCGCTGGGTGTCCAGGTACCCATCAGCCGGTGGAAGATGGCGTGCGCCGGCACACCGGACCAATCCGCCAGGGCACGTACCAGCAAACGCTTGGCCACGCCGCCGCGCCGCCAGTAGCCGAGCACCTCCATCCAGCCGGTTGGTGTGAGGACATCGACCTCCGCGCTGG
>CAZYYJ010000053.1:4374-37486 GCA_964651595.1 uncultured Pseudomonadales bacterium
AGGAACAACGTGCGCACATCGAGCCCGGACCAGGCCCTAAACAGGGCTTCCCGTTGGTGCCCGGGTGCTTCGCCACGGCGCGCAGCCACCCAGGCCACCGCGTCGGCAAGGCTGGGCAGCCACGATTCGGTGACGCGGCGATCCGGCATGGCGTCGATCAGCAGGGCAATGGTCTCGGCTTTGTCGCCCACGGTTTCGTAGCAAGCGTCGAACATCCATTCGTCCACGCCCGCATATTCCGCGGTCCACGTGTTGAGGTCGCGACTGCCAATGCTGGATCGCAGCCGCTCACCGCTGAGCAGAAACACCGTCCAGGCGGCGTCTTCCTCGGGGGCATCATCGAAATAGGCAACCAGGGCCTGCACTTTGTCGGTGGTGGCGTTGGTGGCGTCCAGCGCATCGTAGAGGGCGGTAAAGCGGCGCATCAGTCGTCCTCGTCGCCGTAGGCGGTGGCAAGGGCTGCGGCGTCGAGACCACGTTCCTGGAGGTAGCGCACCAGCATGTCCGTGCGGCCGTGTGTAGCCAGCACCCTCCGTGCACCGGTTTGTTTAACCGTCTTGATGATGCCTGGCCAGTCGACGTGATCTGACAGCACGAAGCCCCGATCCCAGCCGCGGCCCCGGCGCATGCCGCGGATGCGCATCCAGCCCGACGCGAAGGCGGTTTCAGGTTTGCGAAAGCGTTTCATCCACGCAGATCGACTGGCGGAGGGCGGTGCCAGCACCAGCTCTCCCGCAAAGCCGTCGGGATGCTGCGTCTGGGTGGCGTTCACCAGTTCGGGCATGGCCACGCCGTCCCGGGCATAGGCTTCGGTCAGCGCTTCCAGTGCGCCGTGCACGTAGATGGGTCCGTCCGTGTAAGCCTTCAACTCGGCGAGCAGGCGCTGAGCCTTGCCCAGCGCATAGCAGAACAGCATCGCCGTTCTGCCTTGATTGCGAAGCTTCTGCCACCAGTGCCAGATGTCTTCGACAACCTCGGCCGTGGCTGGCCAGCGGTAGATGGGCAACGCAAACGTCGCCTCGGTAACGAACACATCGCAGGAGACCACCTCGAAGGGGCTGCACGTCGGATCGGCCTCGCGTTTGTAATCGCCTGACACCACCCATACGTCGTCAGGGCCTGTGACGCGCACCTGCGCGGCACCGCGGATGTGACCTGCCGGGTGCAGCGACACCCGTGTTGCGCCCAGCTCAAAGGGCTCTCCCCAGTCGTGGGTGATGATGGTTGCGTCTTCGCCCACGCGGGCCCGTGTGTACTGCGCACCCTCGCGGGCGCAATGGAAAACGGTGCTGCCGGGGCGGGCGTGATCGGCATGAGCATGCGTGATGACGGCCACGTCGGCGGGACGCACCGGATCGATCGTGAAACCACCGGCCGGGCAGTCGAGGCCCCCGTGCCGGGCGAGCAGCAGGTCGGGCTTCACAGCCCGTGCGGAAAAATATGCCCCACGGTCATGGCTCGCTGGAGCCCCTCGAAACTGGATCGGGCGACTAGCGTCGCATGGGGAGGGGGGTGGTTGCCAGTGCCGGGGAGAGAAGCGCCGCAGGGCGCGGCGCCGGGTTGCCTGCAGGCAGGGGCGCGGGGCAGGCACGCCACCGGGCGGTGACGCGCCTGTTGGGGTTACCCCGCGCCGAAGCTGACCGTGCCGCGCACGAAGAACGTGCGACCGACGAAGTCGTAAATGCCTGAGGTGTTGGCGGAGACGTCCGGTACGTACGGCGGCTCTTCGTCCGACAGGTTCTGCACCCCGCCGGTGATGCGCCAGTTCTCGAACTGGTAGCTGCCGGTGAGATCGAAGTAGTTCTGCGCGTCGGCCTCGGTGTTGAGGTTGTCGAAGCCGATCACGTCGAAGACTTCCATCTCGTCGAGGTAGCGCCAGCCGAGGGCTACCGACCAGTCGTCGCGCTCGTAGCGTACGTTCAGGTTGGCCCGGTACTCGGGATAGGCGGCCCAGGTGGACACGAGGCCGGCGACGAGACCGGTGCGATCGCTTTCCACACCCGATGCGGTGGTTTCCACGTACTCATCGAGGTAGTTGGCGATGAAGTCGATATAGAAAAGACCAATGTCCGTATCCAGCGTGTAGGTGACGTCCAGGTCGATACCGCTCGTCTCGATGGTGGCGAGGTTCTCGTTCAGCAGATCGAAACGCACGACGTCACCCGCCGGTCCGCGACCGATACGATCACACTCCGGGGCCGACAGGGAGCCGTTCGGCGAGTTGAAGCACGCGGTAATCACCTGCACGGGATCCGGCGTGCCGATGGCGTCCTCGACTTCCACGTCGTACCAGTCGATCGCCACGCGGAGCGGCGCGAACTCGGGCTGCCAGACGAAGCCGATGCTGAAGCTCTCCGATGTCTCGGCGTCTAGGTTTTCGTTACCGCCGGCGGAGATCTTGAGCTGCGCAGCAGGCTGCACGAAACCGGCGGGCACGCCGGCGGCGTCACAGTTAGCCTGGACGTTCGCATCACCAATGGGCGCGGTGCAGGGGTCGGTCACGCTCTGGAACGTATCCGACACGCCGCCGAAGAGCTCCAGAATGTTCGGCGCGCGGTAACCGGTGGCAAAGGTGCCGCGGAACCGCAGGGTTTCCGTGGGCGCCCACGCCAGGGCCGCTTTGTAGGTGAACTCTTCGCCGAAGGTATCGTAGTCAGAGAAGCGGCCGGCCAGATCGAGGCTCAGCTCATCGGCACCCGGAGCATCGGTGACGAGGGGAATGTTCACCTCGGCGAAGAACTCCGTCACGTCGTAGCTGCCGCTCGTGTTCTGCGCGAAGTTACCGCCGCTGTCGCCGGACAGCACTACGCCGGAGTTGTCGACACCACCGGATTCGTCGCGGTACTCCAGGCCGAAGGCAGCGCCCAGCGGGCCCGCGGGCAGTTCCGCAAGATCGCCGGCCAGCGTAACGCCGAAGTGACGCATGTCGTAGTCGGTGCGCTCCTGGTCGTCGAAGGTTACGTAGCGGATCTCAGCGTCGGTTTTGGGGCTGCGGCCGAAGATGTCGAGCAGCGGATTGCCGGCGCCGTCTTTCGGACACGACGCGTCCAGACCGCAGGCGACAGGATCGACGGCGGTTTGCAGCTTGGCCACGTTCACCTGGCCGCGCGTCACGAGATAGAGCTCAGAGCGACCGATCGTGGCCCAGGCGTCCCACTGCCACTCACTGTCGAACAGCGTCACGTCACCCTGCAGACCGAGCGTGGTCGACAGGGTGTCGCTGTCGTAGTCGAAGGTGCGGGGGCCGAGATCGAGACCGCGCCAGTTCATCTGGAAGTTGGGGTTGGCCGCGCATGCCACGGGATCATCCGCGGTGGCGCAGGTTGTGGCGCGGGCGGCTTGGATCACCGCCAGAGCGTCTGCCGGGATGTTCGGGTTGGTGAACGGCACCTGGATGAGGTCCGTGAAACGTCCCGCGGCACCCTGGATAGGCAGCGGCGTGAAGTTCAGTGAGCCTTCCCGATGGGCCAGGTTCACGCTGATGTGGCCGCGCAGGCTTTCGTTGAACTCGTACTCGCCGATGCCGACGAAGTTGACTGCGTCGTTCTCGTTCACGAGCGATACGCCGGTTGGAATGTCGTTGTAGTTGAACCGGTGACCCTGGTTCAGGATGCACGGAATGCTGCCGCTGCCGTCACTGCCGGGGCCGCCGCCGGTGCAGAACGTGTCATAGTTCTGGAAGCTTTCGCCGGTGTTCGGGTTCGGCAGGAAGATGATTCCGGCCTCCAGCGCGCGTCCTTCGGGAGGGATCCCCGAGCCGAGGAGATTCAGGCCGCCGGTGGTCTGTCCAAGGATGGGAATCTGCGACCAGTCGCGGTCCTGAAAATCGATCTCATCGTCGCGCACGTAGGTGACGCCGCCGGTGAAGAAACCGCGGTCGCCACTGATGCCGAACAGGGCGCTCAAGTCGAAGTGCTCACCACCTTCGTCGGTGGGATCGCTGTAACCGGCGGTGATCTCGAAGCCCTGATAGTTCTTCTTCGGCACGATGTTGATCACGCCGGCAACTGCGTCAGAGCCGTAGACCGAGGATGCACCGTCTGCGAGCACTTCCACGCGGTCGATCATGTTCACCGGAAATGACTGCAGGTCTACGCCGAGCCCCAGCGTGTCGCGAATCGTCGACACGGTACGGCGACCGTCGAACACCGTCAGTGTGCGTTCGGGCTGCAGCTGGTGGATGCCCGAGAAGTTCGCGCCGCGACCGCCGTTGGAGTTGTTTTTGGATGTGCCCTGCGCACCGATGGAGGGCAGTTCCAGCAACGCATCGTTGAGGTTGTACGTGCTGTGGTTGGTGATGGTGTCCCCTTGCAGGGTGGTCATGGGGCCGACGTAACTGCCGGCGTCCCGGGCGATGCGAGAACCGGTAACGATCACCTCTTCGACGATCTCTTCGGCCTGCACGGTGGGGATGGGTGTCGAGACGACACAGAGCACGGTCAGGGCAACGAGCAGCCGCCGACCAGACGCTTGAGTTGGGTACATGGAACCCCCTTGGCTGATTGGAAATGACGCCACCCGGATCCGTCAGGAACTCTCCACGGGTAACGCTGGGGCGGCACTCTAGGCGCAACCCCATCAAAATTCCACTAAATTTCCATTTTTGCCGTTGAGGTATTTCAAGAAAGGCAAATAAATTTACTTAATTCGTTCGTTTTCCTCCAAAATCGATGTCATATGGATGCTCCAGACCTGCTTTTGGTCGCGTGCCAGAACGCTTGTCAGACAAGGTTGGGCTCTGTAAAACCTGATCAGCAACGCTGAGAGGGAAATTATGACAGTTTCAGGTGCACACCTCGTGGGCAGCGTCCCTCTCCCGGATGCCGAAGCGGTTTTCATCACGGTCGCACCCGCGCTCGGAGCACATCTCAAGCGCATACCCGATGGTGAAACGGGCATCCGGAGCAACTGGATACAGTGGCAGTACGACGTGCTTGCCGCGGCCCGCGAGCTACGGCCTGCAACAGACGGCGCGCCGGGCAGGCCACCGCCGCTGACGTTGAGCGGCGACACGCTGCAGCTGCCGGTGCTGGGTTATGCGGAAGCGGCCCGTACTGCCTTCGCACACTTTGACAGGTTGCAGCGTGACGGCACCATTCCGGCCCATTGCCGCTTCCAGGTGTGTGTGCCGACACCGCTCGCGCCTGTGAACTTCTACGTAGCCGAAGCCGATCGCGCGCGCGTTGAGCCCGTCTATGAAGCCAGGCTGATGGAAGAGGTTGCGGCGCTCTGCAGCGCCATCCCCCACGAGCGCCTCGCGGTGCAGTGGGACACGGCCGTGGAATTCGGCGTGCTCGAGGGGGTTTTTCCGAGTCATCTGGGCACGCCCGAGGTGGACATCGTCACGCGGCTGCTGCGCCTCGGCAACGCCATTCCGCAGAGCGTTGAGCTGGGATATCACCTCTGCTACGGAGACGCCGGGCACAAGCACTTCACTGAGCCCCGGGACACGGGGAAGCTGGTAGCTGTCGCCAATGCGGTGCTGGCGGGGCTGAGCCGCTCCGTCGGTTGGATACATCTGCCGGTACCGCGCGACCGCGACGACGACGGCTACTTCGAGCCGTTGCGCGGGCTCGAGCTGACACCGCAGACCGAGCTGTATCTCGGCCTGCTGCACATGACCGATGGCTTCGCTGGCGCCCAGCGTCGCATCGCTGCGGCGCGCCGGCACGTGGAAAGCTTTGGCGTGGCCACCGAATGTGGCTTCGGGCGGCGGCCGGAACAAACCGTGCGCCCGCTGCTCGAGCTGCATAGCCGGGTGCTGGAAGCTTGCGCCGCGGGTTAGCCTGCTGCCTGCGCGATATTCGCGTATAAAGCGGGGACACAATTGATAGGAGTCTGCCGGTGAGTGTAAGCGTGGAAGCGTACAACGTGGATGTGGCCACGGCGGATGGTGCGATGGATTGTTACATCGCCCGTCCGGAAGGTTCCGGGTCGTGGGGGGCGGTGATTCTCTACATGGACGTACCCGGCATCCGCGAGGAGCTGGAAGCATTTACCCGGCGTATCGCCGGCGAAGGCTACGTCTGTGTTCTGCCTGATCTCTATTACCGTGAGGGCCGGGTGCGCTTCGATCTCTCGAAAGGCGAAGCTGAGCTGAAGCGCATGTTTGCCGTTGGCAGCCAGCTCACGAATGCCATGGTGGTGTCCGATACGGCCGGCATTCTTGCGCACCTCGACGGCCTCGCGGAAGCTCGTGCCGCGACGGGTACCATCGGTTACTGCATGAGCGGCCAGTTCGTGCTGTCGGTGGCCTCGGCATTTCCCGAGCGCATTCGCGCGTCTGCTTCGCTGTACGGCACGCGCATGGTGACGGACGCTGACGACTCACCGCACAAAGGCATTCCGGCCATTACCGGTGAGTTCTACCTGGGCTTTGCTGCCCACGATCCGTACGTCGAGGATTTTGTCGTGCCGACGCTGCAACGGGATCTTGCCGCCAGCGGCGTCACCTTCGAGCTCGATACCTTTCCCGACACGGAGCACGGCTTCTGCTTTCCACAACGGCCTGCCTACGTCGAGACCGCGGCAGAGACCGTGTGGGAGAAAGTTTTTGCCATGTATCAACGCTGCCTGGGAGAGTGACCATGCGAATTGGTGCTTTTGCGTCTTTGTTTGCGCCGGCCACAGGGCCGGCGCTGGTAGGGGATCTGGCGGGCCGCCTGGACGACGCGGCGCTGGACTCGCTGTGGTTCGGCGAACACGTGCTGCTGTTCGACGAGATGGAGTTCCCTTATCCAGGCTCGGCAGACGGGCGTCTGCCGGTGCCGGACGGGCAGGGTATTCCCGATCAGGCGCCGTTGATCGGCTTCCTCGCCGCGCACACGAAAACCCTGCGCTTCGGTACCGGCGTATCACTCATCCCCCAGCGCAATCCCATCTACACGGCCAAAGAATTCGCCACGCTCGACTGGCTGACGGGTGGCCGCGTGGACCTCGGTGTGGGTGTCGGCTGGTGCAAGGAAGAGCTGCTGGCGTGCGGCTATGCCTGGGAAGATCGCGGGGCGCGCTGCGACGAGGCCCTGGCGCTGCTGCGCAGCCTGTGGACCGAACCCGTAACCAACTTCGACGGCCGTTTTTTCTCCGTGGAGGGCGCCCGCTTCGATCCGAAGCCGCAGCAGAAGCCGCATGTGCCTCTCGTCATCGGCGGCTACAGCGATGCCGCGCTGCGGCGCACGGCACGCTTCGGGCAGGGTTGGCTTGGTTTTGGCCTCACGCCCGAGTTGACCGAGGGCATGCTGGCGCGCCTGGACAGCGCTCTGGCCGACGCGGGTCGCAGCCGCGACGATCTGGAGATTCTGATGATGCCCGGTGCGGAGAGCGACAGCGATCTCGAAGCGTTTCAGGCGCTGGGCGTGGACCGGCTGCTTCCCATGGTGGATCTCTCGGCGCCCGAGCAGATGCCGGCCCGGGTCGAGCAGCTGCAGGGCTACCAGGCCCGGTTCGGTTGAGGGTGCGCGTGTGACGATCAGAGTATTTCAATGGGCCAGTGGCAATGTGGGACGGCACACGGGCCGGGTTGCCGTTGAGCGGGACGGCCTGGCGCTGGTGGGCCTGCACGTGTATGCACCGGACAAGGTGGGGCGGGATGCGGGTGAGGTGCTTGGCCTCGAGCCCATCGGCGTGCCGGCCACCGGGGACATTGACGCGGTCATAAGCTCCGATGCGGACGTCGTGTTGCACACCCCCCTCGCGTCGCTCGTGTACGGTGAGCATCCCGGCCAGGATCTCGACGATATCTGCACGCTGCTGGCTGCCGGCAAGAACGTCATTACGGTGGTCGGCTATCTGTATCCCAAAGCCCATGGCCCGGAGGTGGTGCAGCGTCTCGAAGCCGCGTGCGCCAGGGGTGGCAGCTCGTTTCACTCGACGGGCCTCAATCCCGGCTGGCTGGGCGATCTCGTGCCCCTGACCATGAGCGCTCTCAGCGAACGTGTGGATCATGTGCACGTGCTGGAGATCTCTTCGTTCGAAGGCTACGCCTCGCCGGAAATCATGTTCGGTTCCATGGGCTTCAGCTCGTCCCCGGAAGCATTCGAGGCGGGCAACGCGCGGCGGGCGAACTGGCTCAATGGACTCTTCCGGGAAAACGTCATGCTCGTGGCTGACGGCATGGGCCTTGGCGTCACGGACGTGCAAAGCACGCAGACGCTGGCGCTGGCTGAGACCGATCTCGACGTGGCGGCGGGCACGGTTGGCAAAGGCACCGTCGCAGCTCAGCGTTGGCGCTGGGCCGGCGTGACGTCAGACGGCACGGAGCGGATCGTGCACGAGACGGTCTGGCGTATTCACAGCAGCGTTGCCCCGGACTGGCCGACGGGTAAAAACTCCGTCCGTTTCCTCGGCTCACCCGAGATGTATCTGGAGTTCGAGCCTGACTTCCGCTGGATGAGTGACAGCATGCTGGCCACCGGCATGCATGCCGTAAACGCTATCCCTTACGTGGTGGAGGCTGCCCCGGGCATACGCACCTTCCTCGACCTGCCCTGGATCATGTGTCGCCAGTAAAACGCATCGTAAACACCTGTTTTAATTAGTTATTTTGTGTGCAGTTAAAGCGTTTTCTTGGCTTCGGGTCCAGCGTCTTCCGGCTGGGCGCAGATGTCGCTAGCATAGCGCTCCCAGCCGCCGGGACGCAGACCATGCAAGCCACCGTCAGTCCTTCTCTGCCAGCGCTTCTAGCGCCGTTGAACGATGTCCTTGCACCGCTGGTGAAAGCCGGTCTGGGGAGCCCGCTGCTGTTCTCCCCGGGCGTCACGGTGCTCGAGGTGGCGGGGCGACGCACGGGCGTGGTGCGCTCTGTGCCGCTGACGTGCTTCCTTGCCGGTCCGGTTCTCATCGTCGGCACCGTTCGCAGTAACTCCCAGTGGCTCCGCAATCTCGCGGCCGCTGAAGATGCGCACGTCTGGTTGTGGGGCCGCCGCTGGTCCGTCGACAAGCAGACTGTGACGGACAACGCTGCGGTTCTGACCCTGCGGGCGACGGTTCAGTTTTCCCTCGGCGGTGGGGTGATGCCGAATTCGGCCAGCACCTCCTGAGTGTGCTCGCCAAGGCGGGGAGGCGGCTGATACAGCGTCGTGTCGCTGCCGGAAAATTTGATCGGATTAGCAGCCAGCGTGATGGCCGGATTGTCTCCGGCAAGCTCGCACGCCTCCAGCATGCCGCGGGCCTCGACGTGAGCGTCGGCAAATACCTCGGCCATGGTGTTGGCCGGGCCACACGGCACCTTGCCGCCCAGCACGGCCACAATTTCCTCCTTGGTCAGCGTCGTTGTCCAGGCGGCAACCTGCGCTTCGGTGAACTCCTGATGCTTGGAGCGGCGTGCGTTGCTGCGCGTTCGCTCGTCTGTGGCAAGCTCCGGACGGCCCATGGCATTGCATAGGTGCTGCCAGTGGCGCTCCACGGGTGCTGCAATGGCGATGCGACCATCACTGGTCGGGAACAGGCCGAAGGGCACCAGGGCACGGCGCCCCGGCTTCGGCTCTGCGTTGGTGAGGCTGTAGGCCGCAATGTTCGATTTGAGGAGCGTCATCATGCTGTCGTACATGGCCACGTCGAAAAACTCGCCGTCTCCCGTGCGTCTGGCACGGTGGATCGCTGAAACGAGACCCAGCGCCATCAGTGTGCCGGGATAGATGTCCGATATCGCCACTGGGAAGATATCGCCGGTAGCTTCCACCAGCCCGCCCACGGCCTGGCCCGCGACATCGAGACAGGGCCAGTCGGCATACGGGCTTGCCCCGGTGCGGGGATCGCCATAGCCACGAACGGCGCCGTAGACGATCCTCGGATTGCGGGCCGCAATTGTCTCGTAGCCCAGCCCCAGCTCGTCCATCACGCCGGCACGCATGTTTTCGACGATGGCGTCCGCCTTCTCGCACAGAGCAAGCAGCACTTCGCGATCTGCCGGGTCTTTCAGATCAAGGCAGATGCTGCGTTTGTTGCGGTTGACGGCCGCGAAAGCCATGCCGAAATCGGCGCCGGCAGCAGCGTGCTCGTGCGCGTGCGCATAATCCGGGGGGAAGGGCGGCACCGGCCGGAATCCGTC
Source organism: uncultured Pseudomonadales bacterium (assembly GCA_964651595.1). GTDB lineage: Bacteria > Pseudomonadota > Gammaproteobacteria > Pseudomonadales > Azotimanducaceae > UBA4421. Next base: position 14,423 of record CAZYYJ010000053.1, read on the forward strand.
GCCGTTCGGCGGCTCCACCTTGATCACGCGGGCACCCAGATCTGCGAGCAGCACGGTGCCGAAAGGCCCCGCGAAAGCCATGGTGCAGTCGATGATGGTGAGATCTTCCAGCGGGCCGGTGCGGGCTGTCGTTTCCGTCATGGGGCGGGCTCCGTCCAGGGGGTTCAGGGGTGGCCGACCTCGGCCCGCAGCGCCTCGTGCACCACGCCGAGATAGTCGATCATGGCATCGCTTGTGCGGTAGCCATGCTGAAAGATGGGTACACAGTCAATGGCGGTGTGGTCGAAGCCCAGGGCTTTCAACTCGGCAGCGCGCCGGCGCAGCAGCTCCGGGTCGGCAAAGAAGCGCTTGCGCTGCTCTTTGTCCAGGGGATCCGGCGAGAGTGACATGTGGAGCTTGACGCTGGCGGGATCGCGGTCCTCGGCTTCACAGCACTGACGCAGCAGCGCCAGGCGTTCCTCCAGCGGTGGATCCCCGGGCGCATTCATGGCCATCCAGCCGTCACCGTAGCGGGCAACCCGACGCAGCGCTGGTTGCCGGGTGCCGCCGATCCAGATGGGAATGGCCGCGCCTCGAGGCGGCTTGGGTTCCATGGCAATTTCGTCCAGCTCGTAGTGCGTGCCGCTGAAATTCACGTGCTCGTGGGCCCAGTAAGCCCGCAAGATCTCCAGTGCTTCGTCGCACCGCGCGCCGCGGTCATCAAACGCTTCATTCAGGGCTTCGTATTCGGCAGCCTGCCAGCCCACGCCTACGCCCAGCTCGACGCGACCACCGGACAGCGTGTCCAGGGTGCTGACCTGCTTGGCGACCAGGGTCGGGTTGCGCTGCGGCAACACCAGCACCGTCGTGCCGAGCTTGACCCGCTGCGTGATGGACGCAGCGTACGCGAGCAGGGTGAACGCCTCCATGATGGGCATTTTGGGGGTATAGAACGGCGCCCGACGCGTTTCGGTGGGGTAACCCATGACGACGTGGTCGAACATGTCGAGCTCATCGAAGCCAATGGCCTCGATGGCACGGATGAGTTTCTGAACGCCCTGCGGACCTTCACGATACATCACGCTCGGAAACACAACCCCGATGTGCATGCGCGCTTTCTCCCTCCCGGTCAGCGCTGAGTATACTCATCCCGTGCCAACGGGGGACAAGGAGGCTACGTGCATAACGCCATCGCGGGTGGGCAAGATCCCGCCAGAGTACCGGGCAGTTGCTGCCGGAACGACACGCTCCGCATCGCGTGAACGCGTTCGGGCCAGTCATGGGGCTGGCGCTGCTGGTGTTGCTCACCGGTTGTGGCGAACGACCCGCGCCACCGGTTGCGGTGTCCGGAGCAGTGCCAGCCGTGGCTCCGGACTACGTTGGCAGCGAAAGCTGTGCGGGTTGCCACGCCGACGCGTATGGCAGCTGGGCAGCATCGCACCACGCAGCGGCCATGTTGCCGCCGGGGGCTGGCTCGGTGCGCGGAAATTTTGCGACGGGGCACACGGCTGCCGACGGCACCCATACGCAGTTCTCCGCTGACGACCGCTACACGCTCGAGGTGCGTTCGCGATCGGGCGAGGTGGAAGCCTTCGAGGTCGCGTACACCTTCGGCACTTTTCCTCTGCAGCAGTATCTGATCGAGTTTCCCGACGGACGCCTGCAGGTTCTGCCGCTGTCTGCAGACGTGCGCGCCGGGGATGGCGCGGCGGCACGCTGGTATCACAGCTACGGCGACGATCCGCCTGCGGCGGGAGATCCGCTGCACTGGCGCGGGTACATGCAGAACTGGAACGAGATGTGCGCAGACTGCCATTCAACGAACGTGAAGAAAGGCTATGACGCGGCGACAGACACATTCGCCACCACCTGGTCGGAGGTGACGGTTGGTTGTGAGGCTTGTCACGGGCCCGCGTCTGCGCATGTTGCCTGGGCGGCTGCGCCCGATGAGGCCCCCCTGCGGGGCTTTGCGGCGCCCGTTGATGAGCTGACCGTTTGTGGCCGCTGCCACTCGAGGCGTGGCCAGCTCCAGGACGGCTTTATGCCCGGCCGTGAGCTCTTCGATCACTACCGCCCGGCACTCCTCGAGCCCGGTCTGTACCACGTGGATGGGCAGGTGCTGGACGAGGTGTTCGTCTACGGCTCGTTCCTGCAGAGCCGTATGCATCAGCAGGGCGTGACCTGTGGCGATTGCCACGCACCGCACCAGGCCGGGGTGGCTCTTGATCCCGTGGCGACATGTTTGCGCTGTCACCAGGAGGCCCCGCCAGCCCGGTTCCCGACGCTGGCCGCGAAACGTTACGACACGCCTGAACATCATTTCCACGACCCTGGCTCAACGGGTGCAGAGTGTGTGGCCTGCCACATGCCGGCGAAGGTTTTCATGGGGATCGACGAACGCCACGATCACAGCTTTCGCGTGCCACGCCCCGATCTCACCAGCAGCATCGGCGTGCCGAACACGTGCAATGCGTGCCATACGGAGCGCGACGCCGCGTGGGCCGAAGCCGCCATTCGTGCGCACCATCCGGCGCCGCCCGATGCGCACTACGGCACCGTGATTGCCGCAGCCCGACGGGGCGATGGTGGCGCGCAGATGGCCGCAACGAAACTTGCTGCAGACGACACGTTACCCGCGATCGTGCGGGCCACGGCCATGGCTTTGCTGGAGTCGGGCCCGTTGCAGGACGCCGTGATCGATGCCGCTTTGCAGAGCGAAGAGCCTCTGCTGCGGCTCGGCGCCCTGAACGGTCTCGATCGGGCGCCCGCGGACCGGCGCTGGTGGCGCGGCGCCACGCTGCTGGACGATCCGCTGCTTGTGGTTCGTCACAGGGCGGTGGAAGTGCTGGCCCCTGCGCTGCGCCTTGGGCTGGCACCCGCGCACGGGGCGCGCCTGCGCCGCGCAATCGACGCCTACGCGCAAACCGCGGCCCGTAACGCAGACCGGCCCGACGCCCATCTCAACCTCGCCATCGTTCACGTTTCCGCGGGCGATGCGGAAGCGGCCCGCGCGGCGCTGCACGCAGCGTTGTCCCTCGACGCGCACTTCGTGCCGGCATTGCTGAATCTGGCGGATCTCAATCGGGCGACGGGGCGGGATGCGCAGAGCGATGAGCTCTTCGAGCGAGCCCTGATCCGCGAGCCCGAAAGCGCCGATGTGCACCTTGCGCGGGGCCTGTGGTTTGTGCGCCAGGGCGATCCGGCGGCGGCGGAGACGGCGCTGGCGGCAGCGGCGCAGCTTGCGCCGGAGCGACCGCGCTTCGGCTACATGTACGCCGTGTTGCTCTTTTCCAACGGCAACGGTTCGGCGGCGCTCGCTGTGCTGCAGGACAATCTCCAGCGTTTTCCAGCCCATGTGGACACGCTGGTTGCGCTGGCGACGATGAATCGGGATGCCGGGCGCATCGCAGACGCTCTGCCGTTTGCCGAACGTCTCGTGGAGGCTGCGCCGGAACGGGCGGAATTCGCGCAGCTCCTGATGGAGCTGCGCGAGCGCGCAGAATCAGAATGAAATGCGCAGACCGGCTTCCACCGTGCGACCGGGCGCCGGCGCGAAGTCTTTGATGAACGACGCGTGGTGGCGCTGCTCGTCGTCGGTGAGGTTCTTACCGATCAGAAACAGATCGATCGACGTATCGCCGGCAGGTACCGTAACCCGCACCGAGGCGCGCAGATCGTCGTATTCGTCGGTGACCAGCTCCTGAGGTGCAATGTCGTCCTGTTCGTCCACGATGAGATAGTCCACCGACGCGCTGACAATGCCCCAGTTACCGAACACACCGACGCCATAGCGCATCGGTGGTATGCGCGGCAGGTGATCGTTGCCGCTGACGTCCACTTCCGCTTCCACGAAGTCGACCATACCGCGCAGCGAAGCCGTTCCCCAGTCGCCCCGGGCAAACGTCACGGTACCTTCCACGTCCAGGCCGTAGACGCTGGCATCGTCCTGCAGGAAGACGAAGACCGGAAGATCGTCTTCGATTTCGCCGGTGGCCTGCTCGTAGATGAAGTCGCCGAAATCGGTGTAGTAGGCGGTGGCGGCGATAGACCAGTTCTCGCCGAAACCGCGCAGCGTGCCGGAGAGGCTGGTGGAACTCTCCTCATCCAGGCCGGCGTTGCCGATCTCGAAGGCTTGCGTGGCCAGGTGAGGACCGTTGGAGAAAAGTTCCTCGGCTACGGGCGCGCGCGTCGACTGATCGAAGATCACCCCCAGCGACCAGGTGTCGGCCAGCTCCACGACGGCGCCCAGCGAAATCGCATAGACGTCGAAATCCCGGGAGCGCCCCGCCTGCGGATCGTGCTCGACCTGGCCGAGGCGCAGGCCCGCTTCCAGGCTGTAGCCGTCGAAATACCGCTCGCCAGCCCAGAAGAGCCCCGTGTCGACGGTGTCGACCGGCGGCACGAACGCTTCTTCGCCAACGGCGGAGAACTCACGGTCGGTGTGCTGCACCCCGAAGGCGCCGTTGTGGTTATCCCCGGCATAGGTGAGCTCAGCGCGAAGCTCCCAGGCGTCGTTCTCGAAATTGGTGGCAACTTCGCCGTTGGGCTCGATTTCCTGGTGCTCGTAGTCGTTGATGCCGAAGCGGATATTCAGGCTTTCGAAGGCACCGAAGGGATTGTTGATGGCCAGTTCCGCGTCGACACGGGTCTGTTCCAGATCGAGGGTGGGATTGCCTTCCTCTTCCTCGTGTTCTTCTTCCTCTTCTTCGCCTTCCTCGTGCTCTTCCTCATGGCCGTGACCACCGGGAAGGCCGTACTCTGCGTCGATCTGGCTCACAGACACACCGAAACGTCCCCAGTCGCCGATATAGGAGACACCGCCGGCGTACGACTCAAAGTCGTAATCGCTGCCCGGGAGCATGCCGCGGACTTCCTCTTCCTCTTCGTGCTCTTCCTCTTCTTCGCCTTCTTCGTGCTCCTCTTCCTCGAGGGCCCGCAGGGCGGCGGATTCGGCGAAGCCGGGAATTTCGTACTCGTCACCGTCCCGGCTGGTACCGTCGAGGTGCCAGGCAAACGACCCCGCGGCACCGTTCAGCTTGGCGACGGTGGTGTTGCCTTCGGTGTTGTCGTCGTAGCGGGTTTCGATGCCCCCCTGAATGGCCCGGGCAGGCAGCGCCTGCGGAATGCGACCGGTCTGCACGTCAACGACGCCGCCGATGGCGCCCGAGCCGTACAGCAGAGCGCTGGGGCCTTTGAGAATTTCGATGCGTTCAGCGAGGAACGGCTCGACCGTTACGGCGTGATCCGCGCTGGTCACGGACACGTCCAGGGTGTCGATGCGGTCCTGCATCACGCGCACCCGCGGACCGCCGAGGCCGTGGATGACCGGCCGGCCGACGGCATTGCCGAAAGAGGCGATGTTGATGCCCGGCAGGCGACTCAGGGTTTCGCCGATGTTGGCCGCGCGGGCCGCGTCCAGCTCAACGCCCGCGAGCGCGTCGCTCGCTTGCGCCAGGCCGCCATCAGACAGCACGTGCGCTCTCACCACAACTTCTTCGATTTTCCCGCTGTCATCAGCGGGGCGTTCTCTCTCTTCCACGTCGGCGCCGGCGGCGGTTGCACAGGCCGCAAAAACCGTGCCCGCGACGAACGCGATGGTTCTGACATTCATGTTTGACTCCTCTCCAGGGGCGCGACGGCGGCTGTGGCACGACGCACGGATGCCCGGTCGCCGCAGGCGCCGGGCTTTTTTTAATCTATGGAGAGAGCTTCGGGGGGAGCGCGCGTCAGGTACCGTGCGCCAGGGGAAGCGCTGCTGCGCACCAGGGTTCGAGACGCGGGCTCTGTGGCCGGGGCCGCGGCTCGCGGCTCGGGCGCCGCGACGGTGACGGTGGGTGCCGTATCGCTCTGCGCACAAGCGACACAATCCACAGTGTCGTGGTCCAGGTGCGCATGCTGGTGAGCAACCGCCTGTCCCGCCACAAAAGCCACCAGCGCCAGCACAGCCCATGCGCGCATGAGCATGCATCGGAGGCTTGTGGTGTCTGGCAATTGGGGCACGGCGGGCTGCGTAACGGTACTTCGGCAGGCGATTGTGCCTGCCCTGAGGGCCGTGTCAATGCGACGTCCGACCAGTCAGATCAGGGCCCATTGCCTACAGGCCGGCGGCATCGAGATCGAGCAGCACCGCTGCGTGATCGCTGACCGCGTCACGGCGCTCGCTGTCGCCGTCGCGGAACCACACATGCCGGACATCCTGCACACGATCGGTCAATCGGGGGGAGACAAAGGCCTGGTCGAGCCGGAAGCCGTTGTCGTGACCGGGCGAGTACCACGTGAACTCGCGCGTGTTGCCATGTTTGAGGCGGAAACCGTCGCGCCAACCGAGGCGGTGGATGCGCCCGAACCAGGCATCGGTCGCCTGGTTGAAGACCGCGGTTTCCTCATCCAGGCCGCGGCGACCCGAGTTGGTATCCCCGGCAAACACTGCGGGCGTGTGTCCCCAGCGTCGCATGAGCCGCAGCACGGTTTCATGAAACTCCGGTTTGCGCCCGGTGTGCTGATTGGGCACGTGCATTCCGGCCAGCACCATGGCCGGGGAGGCGATGCGCACCATCTGCCAGCGTCCCGGCTCCCGCGGATGATAGCGGGAGCGCAGGGTTTCGAGCGGGACGCGCGCGGCGATGAGCAACGCGTTGCGGGCGTCCGGCACCTGCGCGCAGGTGTGTGTCTGGTGGACGTAGCCCCCGTCTGCGAGCAGCGCGGCGAGCGTACGACTTGGTGGGGTGCCGCGGAACTCGCTCAGAATCATCGCGTCCGGCTCGAGGTCGAGCAGGGCGCCGGCGATGCGGGGCACGCGGACGCCGCCCCCGGCTCGGATGTTCCAGGCGACCAGGCGCCAGCGCTTCACGGGATTCTCCAATCCGTCGGTAAACGTGTGGACCTTAGCGGAAAAGCTGGTCTATCGTGTTCCTTTTGACCGACGGGGAGACCGACGATGATTGATTTTGAAATTCCGGAAGACGCGAAAGCCGTGCGCAACAAGGTGCGCAACTTCGTGCAGAGCGAGTGCCACGCGGCGGAGGAGATCTGCACCGCTGAAAACTTCGACGACGTGCTGGCGGGGCTGCGGGAGAAAGCGCGGGCGCAGGGCTTGTGGTGCCCCTTCGTGCCCGAGGCCCATGGCGGCATGGGGCTTGGCCCGCTGGCCAACGCCCTCGTGCAGATGGAGCTTGGGGAGAGTTTTCTCGGCGCACTGGCCCTCAACACTCAAGGCCCCGATGACGCCACCATGCTGACGCTGCTGGAACACGGCACGGATCAGCAGAAGGAGCTGTTTCTGAAGCCGCTGCTCAATGGCGAAAAGCGCATCTGCTATTCCATGACCGAAAAGGCTGCCGGCGCCGATGCAACGGGCATGCAGACCACCGCCGTGCTCGATGGTGACGAGTGGGTGCTGAACGGCGAAAAGTGGTACAGCTCGTCCGCTGACGTGGCGGATATTGCTGTGGTCATGGCCAAGACCGACCCCGATGCGCCACGACACGAGCAGTACAGCACGTTCATCGTCGAGCTGCCCAACCCCGGCTATCAGATCCAGCGCAACATCGAGACGATGCAGCCGCACACCGATCTGGGCTTGAAGCTCGGCGCGTCGCACTCTGAAATAAAGATCGACAATCTGCGGGTACCGCGGGAAAACATCCTCGGGGGTCGCGGACAGGGCTTCAACATGGGCCAGCACCGGCTTGCTTACGGACGCCTGCGCCATGGCATGCACAACGTGGCCATGGCTCAGCGCGCGCTGGATCTTGCGGCCCAGCATGTGGTGAATCGCGAAACCTTCGGCAAGCGCCTCGCTGATCGTCAGGGTGTGCGCTGGATGCTGGCGGATTGCGCGGCTGAGATCTACAAAGCACGGCTCATGCTGTTGCACATCGCCTACAAGGCAGAGCGTGGCGAAGATCTACGGCAGGAAAACGGGATTGCCAAGGTGTTTCTCGCCAACATGGTGCACCAGGTGGTGGACACGGCCCTGCAGCTGCACGGTGCGCTGGGTTACAGCCACGATACGCCGCTCGCCCGCTGGTATGTGGGCATCCGCGCACAGCGGCTGGTGGACGGTCCCGACGAGGTGCATCGCTGGCGCACGGGGGCAAACGTGATCAAAGCCTTCGAGCAGCACGGCACCACGGCGTCGGCCTGCGGCGGTGAACTCTTCGAGTAAGCGTGCGAGACGGGGTCCTGTAGCGGACCCTGCCAGAAGATCCGGACGGGCCCGCGATGCCGCGGCCCGTCTCTGAGCAGCCGGCAGCCGCCTAAACCGCGCGGCCGAGCAGGGCGCCGGAGTGAATGGCGTTGCGAATGTTGTTGCGGCCCTGCACGTCGCCAATCTGGCGTACTTCGAAGGCGTCCTGCGCAAGCTCCGCGGCAAGCCCCCGGTTCGGCTCGTTGTGTGTAACCAGCAGCACCGTGCGGGCCGGCAGGGTACGGACACGCTCGGTGAACAGCACACCAATGTCCACCTCGCCGTCACGGATTTCCCGCAGATAGTGACCACCCACGAAATCGAAGGCGCCGCTCATGAGCCGCTCGCGGGCAGCGCCCGCGGTGACGGGTGGGAAGGGCAGTGAGTCCCCGACGTCTTTCAGCCGCGAAACCATGGTGACCTCGGCGCCGGCAGCGAGCAGCGCGTCGGCAACCGATATGGCCTCGAACGAGCCCGTGTCGTCGAACACCACCGCGGGTCCCTTTATGTCCACAGGACGTCCATAGCCGAACAGGTCCCAGGCGTTGTACACGTGCGGCAGATCGTGACCGGGCAGCGCTACCGAGGGCGTGGAGAGCTGAAAGCCGTCGGTACGCGGCGTGGTGCCGGTGGCCAGCACCACGAGGTCGGGTTCTGCCGCACGGATCGTGGCAGCATCAGCGAGCGACTCGAGGCGCACGTCCACCTGAAAGTACTCGAGTTCGTCCGCCAGCCAGCTCGTGATGGCACCGAGATCCCCGCGGTGGGGGGCGGTGGCGGCCATGTTCACCTGGCCGCCCAGCTTCTTGGTGGCCTCGTGAAGCTGCACGTAATGGCCACGCATCGCGGCGGTACGTGAAAACTCCAGGCCCGCCGGGCCGCCACCGACCACCACGATGCGCTTGGGGTCGTTCGCGGCCGCTTCCGGCTCCTGCGCTCGGCGGCTCTCCATGGCAGCAGCGACGTTCACCACACAGCTCAGGCTCTGCCCGTTCATGAGCCGCCCCACACAACCCATGTTGGAGCCGATACAGGGGCGGATGCGCTGCTCGTCGCCGCGCCGGGCTTTGTTGACCAGCTCAGGATCCGCGAGCAGTGCGCGCACCATGGACACCATGTCGGCAATGCCGGAAGAGACAATATGCTCGGCATGGTCGAGTGTCATGATGCGGCCGGTGACGATGGTGGGTTTGCTGATGGCCGGGAGAATGATCTCGTTGGCGGCCATCTCCACGCCCAACGGATCGTCGGAGGGGGCGATGAGCTTGTGAAAGCGCCAGTACGCGCCCATGTGCAGTGACACGTAGTCCACGAGAGGATCCACCGCGGCGGCTATGTCGCGTACCAGTTCGGCCGTGAGCCCCCCGGGCACATAGTCTTCGTTGGGCAGGCGCACGCCCACGGCAAAATCATCGTCTGCCACTTCGCTGCGCACGGCTTCGATCACTTCCAGCAGCAGACGCATGCGCTTTTCGGGGCTGCCGCCGTATGCGTCGTCGCGCTGATTCAAGGCGGGGGAGAGAAACTCGTGCAAGAGGTAGCCACTGGACGCGTGGATGTCGATGCCGTCGAGGCCTGCCTCCCAGATACGGCGCGCGGCGCCGGCAAAGTGCTCGACAAGGTCGTCAATCTGCAGCTTCGACATGGCAACCGGCACCACGCCTGCCATGGGGTTCGGGATCTCGCTGGCCGACCAGTGCTCTGGAATGTTCGCGGCTTCCGCGTAACCGGCACCGGGGTGATAGATCTGGTGAAACAGCTTCATACCGTGACGGTGCACGGCGTCGACCAGATCGCCGAGAAAGATCTTGCTGCGGTCGTCCCACAACGGCAGGTCGCCGGGTGCGTTGGGATGCACGCTGGTTGCGGAAATGGTGGACATACCCACGCCGCCTTTTGCGCGGGCTACGTGATAGGCAATGAGGTCGTCGCCCGACAGGCGCGTACCGTGTGCAGCACGCACGATGCGATTGGGGATGGTGACACCGCCGACGGTGATCGGCTCGAACAGTTTCTCGTACATACGCCGTCGTCAGTCCCCCGCGTAAGCTTCAGGCGCCGCCGCACACTGCACGGTCACGCGTTCCCCGATGCGCCGTTCCGGGTAGTAATCCCAGACTGCGTGGTGGTGCACCGCGCGATTGTCCCACAGCACCAGCGTGCGTTCGTGCCACCGCACGCGACAATGGCACCGCACCGACTGTTCGATATGCCGGTACAGCAGTGCCAGCAGGGCCTCGCTTTCCGCGGCGGCCAACTCGTGAATCTTCTCCGTGAATGGTTCGTTCACAAACAGCACGGGCAGGCCCGTGTCGGGATGGCGAATCACCACCGGATGGGTGGCGCAGGGGTAGGTCTGGTGAGGTTCCGGTTCAACGCCGTAGGCGCGCAGATCCTGGTAGCCGCTGTGATAGGCAGTGAGCCCCGTCAGCAACGTCTGCAGGGCTGGAGACAACTCTGTGAACGCCGTATGCATGTTGGCAAACAACGTATCGCCGCCGCCGGAGGGAGGTACCTCGGTGATGTACAGAGCCGAGGCCAGCGGTGGCACTGGCTCGCATGACAGATCCGAGTGCCAGCGTTCGCCGTTGGCGACGCGGGTTTTCTCGGTGATACGGATATCGAAGATCTCCGGGTCGCCCGGCATGCCGAGGTTGGTTTTTGCGGGGTGCGTCTGCAGGGTGCCGAAACGGCGACCGAATGCCTTGTGCTGCTCGCGGGTGAGATGCTGATCCCGGAACACCAGCACATGGTGACGCACGAAGGCGTCATACAGCTCGTCGAACTGGCCGGGACCGAGGTTGGCGAGATCGACCCCGTGGATCTCCGCGCCCAACGCCGGCGTCAACGGATCCACGCGAAACGTGGCGTAGGCTGGCTGGGGCTGCTCGGCCATGGACATCTTCCGTTGCGGGAACTGTCGTATTACGCCCCGCCATCCAAGCCGTTGCAACCGGGAACTTTCGAGGCGTGCCATGCGACAATTCAGATACCCCACAGAGGCAAAGGAACGCCATGGCGCAGAACGCTGCATTCTGGGATCGTCACGCTGAAGGCTACGCGAAACGTCCCATCGCCGACGAGGCTGCTTACCAGCGCAAGCTGGCTACGACCCGACGCTACTTCAAGGCCAGCACGCAGGTGCTCGAGTTTGCCTGCGGCACGGGAGGAACCGCGCTGCTGCATGCACCTCACGTGGCGCACGTGCGCGCCCTCGACATATCCCCCGCCATGATACGCATCGCCGAAGGTAAGGCGGCTGAGCAAGGCATCGACAACGTGACGTTCGAGGTCGCCGATTTCGCGGCGTTGCAGGTCCCGGAGGCGAGCTACGACGCCGTTCTGGGCATGAGCATCCTGCACCTGCTGGACAATTTCCGTGAGGTCATTGCCAGCGTGCACGAGGTGCTGCGTCCGGGTGGGATCTTTGTCTCCAGCACCCTGTGCATGGGGGATTCCGCTTTCCGTTTCATCAGATACGCCGTGCCGCTGGGTAAGCTCTTCCGGCTGATGCCCGACGTGGAGGTGATTCGCGAGGCGTCGCTGCTGGAAGCGCTGACCACGACAGGGTTTACCGTCCACCACCACTGGCGCCCGGCGCACAACAAAGCGAGTTTCATCGTGGCGGTGAAGAGCGGTGAGGGCGCCGAGGTGGTGCTGCCCGTCAGAGAGGATGCACCCTGACAGGCAGGTTCACGTAGCCTTTGATGAAGTTGGACAGGGAACGTTCCGGTTCGCCCACGACCTCGATCATGCGGAAGCGGCTGCTGATCTCTTCCCACAGCACCCGTAGCTGCATCTCGGCGAGGCGATTGCCCATGCACCGGTGCAGGCCGAAGCCGAAGGACAGGTGCGAGCGTGCGTTGGGCCGGTCGATGATGAGCCGATCGGCATCTTCGAACACCTCGGCGTCCCGATTACCGGAGACGTACCACATCACCACCTTGTCCCCCTTGCGGATGGTTTTGCCGTGCATCTCCACGTCTTCCAGGGCCGTGCGGCGCATGTGCGTCAGCGGGGTCTGCCAGCGGATGATTTCGGCCACCATATTGGGGATCAGCGATAGATCCGCGCGCAATTTGTCGTACTGCTCGGGAAACTGATTCAGCGCCCATACGCCACCGGAGATGGAGTTGCGGGTGGTGTCATTACCGCCCACGATGAGCAGCATGATGTTGCCCAGCAGGTCGGCACCCCGGATGTGGCTTGTGGCGGGGTTGTGGGCCAGCAGGGTCAGCAGATCGAAACCTTCGTGGTTCGGATCGGCGCGCTCCGCAAAGAGCGCATCAAAAGTTTCCATGCAGTTCTGCAGTTCGGCGCGGGCCTCATCCCAGGAGGCAACCAGCCCGGACTTGGGTCCCAGCGTGCCCACGTCTGACCAGAACGTGAGCTTGCGCCGGTCTTCGTAGGGAAAATCGAACAGTGTCGCCAGCATGCGCGTGGTGAGCTCGATGGACACGTGCTGCACCCAGTTGAACGTTTCGCCGACGGGCAGGTTGTCGAGAATGTCAGCGGCGCGCTCGCGGATCAGACTCTCCATGGCGGCCAGATTGCGCGGCCCGACCACGGGCGAGACCGCTTTGCGCTGATGGTCGTGCTCCGGCGGATCCATGGCAATGAAGCTCGACGAATTGGTATCGAAGGGTGTGTCGACGATGGTGATGTTCTGCGCCGAAGAGAAACGCTTGTGGTCCGTGTCCACAGCCTTGATGTCGGCGTAGCGGGTCAGAGACCAGTAAGGCCCGTAGCGGCTGTCGCTGTGGTAGTGCACCGGATCGTCGCGCCGCAGGCGTTCGAAGAACGGCCAGTGCGCGTCAGCTTTGAACAGGTGCCAGTTGGAAACGTCCAGGTCGTCCAGGGGTGCGGAGAAGGCGTGGCTGTGTGCCTTCTCGGGGTCTACGGTCTGGTAATCGAGCATCTGATCCCTCCGTACCGGAACGGTGATTTAACCACGTTGATTGCCCCAGCGCTCGTAGTGGGCTTTTTCTGCGACGGGTCGTCGGGTGACGGGTCCGAAGTTACCCTCCGGAAAACCGATGGGAATGCCCGCCACCACACCGTAATCCTCCGGGATGCCGAAGAACTCGTAGAGTTCCTCCTGAAACATCTGATGCATGGTGGTGAGGCTGGCACCCAGGCCAAGGCCGCGACAGGCCAGCAGCAGGTTCTGCACGGCCGGATAGATCGAGCCGTAGGAGGGTGGTGCGAGACCAACCCGTTCTTCGCCAGGCACGACAAACGGCCAGTCGCGTTTGCCGCAGGCCAGAATGATCAGTGGCACCTCGTGCATGTGATCAGCCAGGTGCAGGGCGGCGCGCATGTTCCGCGCGGCGGCGCTGTGATCATCCGCCGCCGGCGCGCGATCCCCCATGAGCTTTCGCAGCCAGAAACGGTAGTGGTGGCCAAAGAACTCCCGCCCTTCGTTGCCGGTAATGACCAGAAACGCCCAGCGTTGCGTGTTCTGCCCGCTTGGCGCCATGGTGGCGGCCTCGAGAATTCTGTGGATCATTTCCTCGGGCACCGGATCGGGCTTCAAGCGGCGCATGGCGCGCATGGTGTAAAGCGTCTCGAAGAGCGCCGGCTCACTCATGGTGTTTCTCCTTTCCCAGATATGAAAAACCCGGCCGAAGCCGGGTTTTTCGCGAGCGGTCGAGCTTAGAAGCTGTATTCGAACTCGATGCCGTAGCTGCGCGGACGGTTCACGGAACCGGCTGCAAACAGCTGCGCGATCGGGATGAACGTTTCCGTGCGCTCGTCGGTGAGGTTGCGGCCGAACAGCTGCACGGAGTAGTTCTCCGCGAAGTAGCCCACCGAAGCCGTGAGGTCCTCCGTGGAATCGAGGCGACCCGTAGGCTGGTTCAGCAGCAGCGTTTCGCGTTCGTCCACCTCAGTCCACTTGGCGTAGAACTCGAGATCACCCTGGCCAACGCGGAACGTGAGCGTGCCACCGACGCCGATGGTGTACTCCGGTGCGTTACGGGGCTCGAGGAAGCTGGCGTCTTCGATGATGGTCTGACTGTCCGCGGCGTTGATATCCGTTTCGAACTCGTCGTACTCAGCATCGAGGTAGCCGTAGTTCAGGAACAGCCGCAGGTTCTGGTTGACCACCCACACGGTTTCCAGCTCGATGCCCTGATACGTGGCGTTGGCCACGTTGTCGAAGACCGTTGCTACCGTTTGCGTGTCGTTGTCGAACTGTACGGACGATTCCTGCTTGTCCTCGAAATCGTTGTGGAACGCTGCGATGTTGAAGCGAACCCGGTTGTCGAAGAGCTGGCTCTTGAAACCGATCTCGTACGAGGAGGCAAACTCCGGGTCGTACTGGTCGCGGATGAAATCACGCGTGTTCTGGTTCACGCCGAAGAAACCACCCGAGTGGAAACCCTCTGCGTAGGAGATGTACGCGATCGCGTCGTCGTTCACCTGGTAGGTGAGGCCGAGCTTCGGCGACGTTTCGGTCCACTTCTGGCTGAGATCCGCAAACTCCGGGAAGTTACGCAGACGCTGGCGTTCCACGTTCGACAGGTACGACTGGCCGGCAATGAAGTCTTTCTCTTCTTCGGTCCAGCGCAGACCTGCGGTAAGGGTCCAGTCTTCGGCGAAGGTCCAGTCTACCTGCGCGAAGGCCGCAAACGACGTGGTTTCCTGCGTTTCGAACAGAATCTGCGTCACATCCGCACCGGGCGTCACGTTGGTGATGCCGGAGTCACATGCGATGGGCGCGAAGGCACCCGCCAGGCACAGCGCGTACACGTTGGGGTCGTACGCAACGCCGCCGAACAGCGTTGCCCAGAAGCGACCGCCGGTTACCCAGTCCTGCTCGAACTCGTTGTTGAAGTAGTACAGGCCACCGGTGAACGTGAGGTTCTCGTAGGTGCCGTCGATACGCAGCTCCTGGCTGAGCTGGTCGTACTCGTTCCACCGTTCGATGGTGATGTACGGCGCAGAGGAAGCGTCGAAGTCGTAGATGCGGTACTCCTCGAGATCCCGGTATCCGGTCACGGATACCAGCGTGAGGTTCTCGTTGAGGTCGTAGCGCATGTTCAGCGTGTACGCGTCGGTGTCCAGCTCTGCTTCGTTCTCGGTGTCGTTCGTCGCGTCGGACGGCGTACGCAGAGAGGTGCGGCAGATGGTGGGATCAAACGTCGTACACGCGGCGAAACCGCCGCTGTAGTCGGTCTCGTTCGGATCGGTCGGCGGATCCAGCACGCCCGCGGCCACGTTGTAGTTGGTGTGGAACGCGTTGAGCTGGGACTGATCGTCGAACTTCTCCGCCGTGAACTGCAGCTCGAAGTCGTCGGTGGGCGTCCACAGGAACGTGGCGCCGTAGTTCATGTAGTCGCGGGCTGCGACGTCGTCACCGGTGGTGGCGTTGTCGAGAAAGCCATCGTCTTCCTGCGTGGTGAGGAAGAACTTTGCCGCCAGCACATCGTCGATGAGCGACGTGTTCACCACCGCGCGAAACTCCTGCTGGCCGTCTTCGCCCAGCGTGGCTTTCAGGCGCGCGCCGAACTCACCGGTGGGCCGGCTGCGGATCACGTGCACCACACCGCCGACGGTGTTCTTCCCGAACAGCGTGCCCTGAGGGCCACGGAGCACCTCCACGCGTTCCAGGTCGAAGTTCTCCAGCACCTGCCCGGCCAGGGAGCCGAGATAGATACCGTCGATCATCACCCCGATGGGAGAGTCGAAAGAGTTGTCGTCGCTGCGAGTCGGGCTGATGCCCCGGATGATGATGTTGGCACCGCCGCCGCCGCGGCTGCCATCCTCATTGATCTGGACGTTCGGCGCGAAGCCGTTCAGATCCTGCAGGTCGCGAATGGTGGAATTGGTCAGTTCCTCGGAGATGGCCGTGATGGCAACGGGCACGTCCTGGGAGGATTCCTCCACTTTCCGGGCTGTGACCACAATCTCTTCCAGAACCGCGCGGTTGCCTTCTTCCGCGAAGACCGGCGCCGTAAAGGCCGAAGCGCTGGCCAGCACACAACCGGACACCAGCAGGGTGCCAGGCCGCAAACGTGCTCGTAACATATCGTTCTCCCCTAATTCTCAGTGAGTAGAGCTCTCTGATCCGCCGCAAGCCGGCGAGGCGACCCTCCCATAGGTCTGAGCTGCTTTTTAGCAGCCCTGTATCCGCGCCCTCTCCCTGGGCAGACCTGCTGGTCACGCACGGACTGCGGACATCATGATGCGATTGACTCGCAAGTCAAGCTGGCGTCGTGCGGCAGATCACGGTGGATTGTCCTACCAGAGTCGCCGGCTGGCAATTGTGGAGGCCGATTCGAAGACCCTCGTTCGCACCGCCGTGAGGCGCGCGTTGATGTCTGCGAATCCCTGGGGGTCGGCCGCGGCGGCCCCGCGGGCGACGATCAGATCGGACAGCGTATCCTCACCGCCATAGCAGCCGAGCACATAGGTGGCCCCTGCCAGACGCCTGGCGGCAATGTCCGGCAGCGCCCGCGAGAGATAGCTGGCCCAGTGCCGCTCGTTCTCCTCCTGGAGCAGCTCGATCAGCTCTGCGAGGGCCTGTTCGAGCCGGGTAAATTCTGCCGCGAGGGACATTGCCGGCCTCAGAGGGTGAGCAGTTCGCGCAGCTCGGCGCCGCCGTCGACCGAGCTTAAGCCGATCATTTCGTCGTACGCGCTGCGGTGCACGAACTGCACGCTTGCAAGACCCGTTTCGCGCAGCGCGGTGCACGCTGCGTGGCGGCTCGGATATTTCAGCACGCGCTCCTCGTCGTCTTTCAGAGGCGCCAGGCCGTCGGCGCTGCGCGCGAAGGCGACGTAGATCATGGGGTCTACACCGTGAAGCTCGACAATCGGCGCCTGTCCGGCCGCGATGGCGTCGCTGAGATCGGTCAAACGCATACTTCGGTTTCCTCGATGCATCACTGTGAGACAGCATGCCTGTGCGCAGGTTTCAGCGTGCTAGTATCCGCGCGATCTGGGTGAAGCCGCAATGAGGATGAGCATGAAACCACTCGAAGGTATCAAGGTCGTGGAGCTGTCCACGATGATCACGGCGTCGTTCGCGGCGATGATGATGGCAGAGCAGGGCGCCAGCGTGATCAAGGTGGAACCGCTGGAGCTCGGCGACCCCATGCGTCATCTCGGCAGCAATAAAGGTGGCATCTCGGGCCTTTTTGCCAACTGCAACCGCGGCAAACGGTCGCTGTCAATCAATCTGAAGGCTGACGAAGGCAAGGCTCTGTTGAAAGAGCTGGCTGCCGAAGCGGACGTGCTGTTGTGCAACTACCGTCCGGGGGTCATGGACGAACTGGGCGTGGGCAGCGACGTGCTGCGGGCGGCAAATCCGCGCCTCATCTATGCTGCCATCTCCGGCTTCGGTGCCGCAGGCCCCGAGCGCAACACGCCCGCGTACGACCCGGTCATCCAGGCCCGCAGCGGTATAGCCGCGTCACAGGGAATAGGCGCCCCCGAGTTCGTGCGCAATCTCACGTGCGACAAGATCACCGCGTACACGGCCTGCCAGGCTGTGACCGCCGCGCTGTTTCAGCGCGAGCGCACGGGCGAAGGCCAGCACATCGAGCTGTCCATGCTGGATGCGGGGTTGTTCTTCATTTTCCCGGACGGCTTCATGCACCACACGCTGCTGGACGAAGACGTGGAGCACCACCCGCCGCTGTCGATGTTTCTCTACGACCTGGCGGAAACCAGGGACGGCGCCGTCACCATCTCCGGCGCTACAGAGGCGCAGCAGATCGGTCTGATCATGGCGATCGAGCAGGTACATCTCATGGCGGACGAACGCTTCAACAGCCAGGAGAAGCTGCTCGCCAATCTCGAGGAGTTTCGCGCGCTGCTGGCGGATGTCATCAAAGAATTCACCACCGATGAGCTGCTGGAACGTTTGAAAGCGCACGATGTGCCCGCCGCCAAACTCCTCACCCACGAAGAAGTGCTGGCGCAGGAACAGCTGGCCGCCATGGGCAGCATCGACACCGCTCCGCATCCGCACCTGGGTACCATGCGTCGAGTGAAAGCGCCGGCCATGTTCGGTGGCGAACGCTTGGCACCGGCACGCGATTGTCCAGCACACGGCGAGCACAACGCGGAAATTCTCGCAGAACTCGGACGCGACGAAGGTGCCGTGCAGGCCCTCAGGGACAGCGGCGTTCTGGGTTAGCTTCCGCGTCGCGGCTCGAACTCGATGTGCAGCTCCTTGAGGATGCGCAAAGCGTAGTTGGGCACGTGGCGGAAGTTGTTGCGCCCCGGAGCGAGACGGAAGTCTTCGATGCGGTCTAGGAACGCTCGGAAGCCCCAGAAGAGCTCGCGGCGGGCCAGCGGCGCCCCGAGGCAGTAGTGGGTGCCGGTGCTGAAGCCGAGATGTGAACCCGCGTTTCTGCGCTCCAGATCGATGCGGTCGGGATTGTCGAACTGCTCGGGATCGCGATTGCCCGACGCGTAGCGCAGATCCACCTGCGCGCCCTTCGGAATGGTCACGCCGTGAATCACGACTTCGTTCCTGGCGGTGCGCATCATGCCCTGCGTGGGCGTTTCCAGCCGTACAACCTCGTCGCAGAAGGTTTTCAGATAGCGCTCGGGATCACGCTTCAACTGTTCCCAGACGCCGCGGTCCTCAGCCAGCAGCATGATGCCGGCGGCCATGGCGTTGGTGGTGGTCTCTGAGCCGCCGACGAACGTGTCCTGCATCATCTCCGCGTGCAGCTCGTTGTCATTGAGCGTCCGCCCCCAGCCCGGCACCTCGAGATTCACCAGGTCTGACAGAAGAGAGCCGTCGGGATGGTCCCGCAGCCGTTCGAAGATGGGTTGGAAGTAGTGCTGGGCCTGTATCTCCATGTCTGTATAGAAGAGCTTCTCTTCGGCTGAGAGTCCGACGCTCAAGCCTCTGATCCAGGCGTCCGTCCAGGCTTTGATCTGCCACACATCGTCCATGTCGGCACCCATCTGCTGGCAGATGATAAAGAGCGGCAGCGGTACCGCGTATTGCGCCACGTAGTCGCAATGGCCATCGTCGATGAAATCGTCGAACAGTCGGTAGGCCAGCGTTTCCACGTCGGGATCAATGGCGTTGATGCGCCTGGGACGAAACGCCTGGTCGAAGATCGACCGCATCTGCTTGTGCTCCGGGTCGTCGCGAGCGGCGAGCGATTCTCCCGGCACCCAGCCTTTCTCCTTGAAACGCTCGTAGGCGAGCCTGTCGTTGCCGGTAAGGTTGGCGTGGTCGTTGCTGGGTCTGAAATTGGAGAAGTTCTCGTAGTCGAGCGCAATGCGGCGCTGGTCGGCGTAGCGCGTAACCACGAACACACCGGTGCGCGGGTCCTGGAACACGGGCGCCTCTTCGCGCAGAAGCTTGTAGGTGGGATAGGGGCACTCCAGCACTTCCACGTCTGCCAGGGTCGCTTCGGCCAACGAAGCGGGACACACGGGGTCGGCCATACGGTTTGTTTCGGTCACCGGCTCACTCGTCGCTGTGGTCGCGGGCAGTGTCCGCAAAACGAGGCGCGAGGGCCAGCGCGGTCAGGCGAGTTTGCGGGCGAGCTCGGTGACGTGGCTGCTGGCCGTCAGCACCTGGTCGTAGACAAACTTCTCGTGGTTCTCGGTGACCGTCGCCAGATCGTACAGGTAGTTCACCAGCAATCCGTGGGCTTCGCGCAGACCTTTCGGCGACGCATCGCCCAGCCAGTTGATACGCTCCAGCACGGCGCCGTTGCGCAGATGAAAGCGCGCCACGGGGTCGAGGGGTCGTCCGTTCTTCCCGGTGCTGGTGAGATAGTGTGCGCACAGCGCCGGGAGCAGGGTCTGCAGCTCGCCATGCTCCGTGTGGTGCCAGTCAGCCTCAGCGAGGCGCGTGCGTAACATGGCGGTCTGCTCGGTGGTGAGCAGGCGGTCGACGTCGCCATCGGCGCTGTCGAGCTGACCCTGCAGCCAGCGGGCAAATCCGGGCACTGGAGAGAGCGTGGCGAACTGTCGAATGCCCGGCAGCTCCTGCGAGATGAGATCGACCACCTGCTTGATGAGCAGGTCGCCGAACGCAATGCCTTTCAGCCCCTGCTGGCAGTTGCTGATGGAGTAGAAGATGGCGGTATCAGCGGTGGCTTCGTCGCGTACGGGAGCAGCTTCGCCCAGCACATCGCCGATGCGTGCGAGCAAGCCGCTCGACAGGACCACCTGCACAAAAATGATGGGCTCATCGGGCAATACCGGATGAAAAAACGCAAAACAGCGCCGGCCCTGCGACAGGCGTTGTTTCAGATCGTCCCAGCCTGAAATCTCGTGCACGGCTTCGTACTTGAAGAGCTTCTCCAGCACAAACGCCGGCGTGTTCCAGTCGATGCGCTGGAGGGTGAGCAGACCGCGGTTGAACCAGTTGCGGAACAGTATCTCCAGATCGCTGTCCACGGCCGCCAGCTCCGGGTCTATCCGGCGCAGGCGCAACACGGCTTCGCGCATGGCCAGCAGGTGAGCCATGCCGCCGGGGCACATGTTCAACAGCTCGAAGAGTTTGCGCCGGCTCGGCAGGCTCGCGCGGTTCACCTGCTGCACGTGCGTGGGGCTGGGGTCGCCGTCGTAGGCCGCTATGGCGGCGCGCAGCGCATCGTGGTCCACGCGGAACTCGTGCAGGAGAAACTGGAAGAACGCCAGTGTCTCGTCTTCGTCGAACTGGCTGTAGCGCTGCAGCAGCTCAGCGGCAAGGCGCAGGCCGGTGGCGTCGTCCTGCAGACGCAGCACGTCGTGGCACAGCTCCTGCCAGGTGCGTTGCTTGTGACCGCCGCGGGTCACCAGCCGGATCAGATTTTCCAGCGCCATAACTTTCGCCATATCGCCGAGGTGCCCTCAGTTCTAACGCGACGGCTGCGTCGCGGGCTATGAGTAGACTGTAGCCCTTGTGTAGCAATTATGTGAATTGCGGTACCATGCGCGCCGTCGCCGCAACCCCCAGAGAAGCCTTGGCCGATAAGATCCCCCTGACCAATCTCGACCGCCCCAGTGCGCCTGCGGAGCTGGCCGCCGACGAGGACCAGGCGTCTGCGTCCATGACGCTGGACAGCATCCATGACTTCGCCACCAAGCTTACGCAGCCCGGAGCCCGTGAGGCTCTGGAGCGCTACGTGGAATGGCAGGTGGCGCAGCGCGAGGCGACCGATATGGACGCCGAAGCGCTGGCAGAGCTTGCGGGCAGGGTGCCTGACTTTGCGCCGGTTTCGATCAACCTCGACCTGACCACGGCGTGCAACTACCAGTGCGATCACTGTGTGGATCTGGACATTCTGAACACCGGCATCCGCTTTGATCACGACAAGCTGATCAGCTCGCTCGGCCTGATGGCCGAGCGTGGCCTGAAATCGGTGATTGTCATCGGCGGCGGTGAGCCCACGCTGTATCCGAAGTTTGCGGAGACGATCCGCTTCATGAAGTCGGTGGGCTTGCAGGTGGCCATCGTTTCCAACGGCACCGGCAACGCCAAGATAGCCGAGGTGGCCGACTGCATGGACGCCAGCGACTGGGTGCGCCTGTCCCTCGATTCGGGTACCGATCCGACCTTTCAGGCCATGCACAACCCGCGCAAAGCCATCACGCTGGAGCAGATCTGTGCGGGCGTGCCGGCGATCCGCGACGCCAACCCTGACGTGACCGTGGGCTTCTCGTACATCGTCACGTGGCGCGGCGCCAACATCAACGACCGGGACATCGTTGAGAACCTGCACGAGATTGCCCGCGCCACCCGGCTCGCGAAAGACTCGCGGTTCAGCTACATCAGCTTCAAACCGTTCCTCACGCGCGACGAGCTGAACAACGCCGAGGTGATCGACATACAGCACCAGACCAGACGGGAGGCGATCGTTGAGGCCATCCAGGCTCAGGTGGACGAGGCCGTGCAGCTCGAAAGCGACGATTTCCGCGTGCATCGCAGCACCGGGCTGAAGGCCATGCTGCAGGGGCAGATCCAGAAGCTCGAGCGCCAGCCGCAGCAGTGTCACATGCAGTTCTTCCGCCAGGTGCTGAGCCCGTTGGGCCTGTACAACTGTCCGGTGTACCGCAATCAGCCGCACGGGCGTCTCGGTGACAAGAACGCGACCGCCGATGTCGACGCCTACGACGCCACCCGCGGTGTGGCTGCCGATCTGATCCGTAGCTTCAACGCGACCACCAATTGCGAGAAGGTCACGTGTCTGTACAACGACGTGAACTGGTGGATAGAGGGTCTCATCCAGAACCCCGGCGCGCTGGCGAACCTCGAGGTGGACGACGCCGGCGAGCCCGACTACTTCCTCTGAGCTGGCTGCGCGAGCTCCCGGTCGCAGGCCGCTGCGACCATCTCGACACTCACCTGATCCATGCACACCCGCTCTGCGAGGGGACACACTTTCTCGTGGCAGGGCCCGCATGGCACTTGCACGCTGACGATGCTCTCGTGACCGTGGCTGGTGTCGGTCCACACGGGGTCCGTGGGCCCGAAGACCGTTACCCGTGGCACGTCGAAGGCCCTCGCGAAGTGCCGCGGCCCGGTGTCGTTGCCCAGCAGCAGGGCCGCGTCGCGCATCAGCACCTTGAGCTCGCCCAGCGTGAGGCAGGGGTCTTTCAATACCGTTGCCGGTTCGCTCATGGCCCCGGCAATGGCATCGGCGAGCGGCTCTTCGCCCGGCCCGGGACTGATGGCGATGGCAAGACCGTGGCGTGTCACCAGGTGATCGGCGACGGCGGCGAAGCGGTCCGGGTGCCAGCACTTCGATGCGCCGAAGTTGGCGCCGGGGCACAGCACCGCATAGCGGCGTTCGCGAATGCCCGCCGCGTCCAGCCGTGTTGCGGTCACCGCCTCGCTGGGTGCGGCGGTGTGCAGATGCAGATTGTCCCCCGGGGCGGCACAGCCGAGGTGCGCGGCCAGCACACCGTAGTAGTCCACCAGGGGCATCG
>CAZYYJ010000054.1:0-35601 GCA_964651595.1 uncultured Pseudomonadales bacterium
GTTGTTTTCGCCGACCCAGCCGGCCCAGCCCACGTCGAACTCACCCTGGCGCAGCTCAGCGAAGTGACTGCGTACGTCCGCCTGTTGCAGCGTGGCCCGCACGCCGATGCGGCGCCACATGCCGCTGACCGCCAGGTTCACTTTCTTGTTTTCCAGACCCTGCACATGCCTGAGCGTGAGCGTGAGCGGTGCCGCCTTGTCGTAGCCGGCTTCCGCCAGCAGCTCGCGCGCCTTCGCCAGCCGTCCGTCCGTCGGCGCCTCAGCGTGCGGCAGGGGCTCGCCGCTGTAAGCTGCGAGCAGCGGCGGCGCGAAGCTCAGCGCAGGTTTGCTGCCGTTTTTCATGACCTGATCCGTGAGCACACGCTGTTCTACCGCAAGCGACAGGGCCTGGCGCACCCGCACGTCGTCGAACGGCGCCCGGCGCGTGTTGAATACCAGATAGAACATGGAGAGCAGGTCGGAGACGCGCAGTTCGTCGGGTCGTTCGCGCTGCATGCGCTCTAGCTCCCCCACCGGGAAGCTACCGATCACGTGCAACTCGCCCGTGCGGTAGCGGTTGAAGGCCGATTGCTCGTTCACGACCGGCACGTACTGCACCGTCTCGATGGCGGCCGGCTCGACAAAATTTGCGTTGCGCTTGAGGGTAATGTGGGCCTGCGGTACCCAGGCGTCGAGCGTGTACGCGCCGTTGCCCACGAAGTGCTCGGGTTTCACCCAGGCGTCGCCCACCGCTTCGATGACGTGCCGGGGCACCGGGAATGCCGTGGGGTACAGCAGCCGTTCCAGCAGGTAGGGGTAGGGTTGCTCCAGTGTCAGCACCAGGGTGGTGGCATCGGGTGCTGCCACCCCCAGCGAGGACACCGGCGCTTCGCCGGCATTGATGCGGGCTGCGTTTTCCAGCATGTACATGAAGTAGGCGAGGCTTGCGGCTGTGGCCGGATCCTGCAGACGGCGGTAGCTGAACACGAAGTCGTCGGCCGTGAGCGGTGTGCCGTCAGACCAGGTCAGATCGGGTCGCAGCGTGAACGTCCACGTCAAGCCGTCCGCGCTCGTCGTCCAGCTCGTGGCGGCGCCGGGAACAATGGCGCCGTGGGCGTCGAAGGTGGTGAGACCCATGAAGAGGTCGTTGAGGAGCGTTTCTTCGAGGCGCAGATTGTAGCGGTGAGGGTCCAGCGTCGCCGGCTCCCCCGCGTTGGCGATCTTCAGCACGGCGGGCGGCGCGGCCTGCACCGTCGTTGCAAGCAGCAGAGAAAGAGAAGCGAGAAGGGCGCAGCACCGCCGCCGATCACACCGCATGCAAATCACCTGTGTACAAGAGCGGAGCACCATACTAAAAAGCACTCCGCCAGAGCAAAGCACGCCCGGGAGGCGTTTTTCTCCGCTGTGAAAGCCCAGACCCCCCCATGCTCGCTGGTCGCCGATATCGGTGGCACCAATGCCCGCTTCCGGCTGTGTTCGCCTGAAGGCGCATGGTGCAGCGAGGTGGTGACGCTCGCTACCCCGTCGTTCGGGGACGATCAGGCATTGCTCGCGCAGGCCCTGGAACGTCTGGGCGTGGCCACGGTCGAGCGTGCCCTTCTGGCGGTGGCGGGTCCGGTCGACAACAGCGGCAACGCCGCGATCACCAACGGGGGGCTTGCGCTGGACGTGCATCGCCTCGCGGAGACGGCGGGCGGTAACGTCCGGCTGGTCAACGACTTTTTTGCGCTGGCTGCCGGTGTGCCCGTGTTCGAGAGCCTCACGCGCATCGGTGGCGGCGCTGCGCAGCCTGGCACCAGGGCGGTGCTGGGTCCCGGCACCGGTCTGGGTATGGCGGCGCTGGTACCGGGACGGGCGGGTGCAGACCGGTGGCGCATCGTGCCCGGGGAGGGCGGTCATGCAGACCTCGCGCCTGGTAACCATCTGGAGATGGAGCTCTGGTCGCTTTTGTCGCAGAGCTGCGGGCACGTCTCGTGGGAGACGGTGTTGTGCGGGGACGGCCTCGTGCGGCTGTATGGCGCCATGTGTCAGGTGTGGGGGGCGCCGGCAGAACCCCGGGATGCAGCCGCCATCGCGGCGGCAGGACGGGAGATCAGCGACCCTGTGTGCCATCAGACACTGGAAACGTTCTGCGCGCTGCTGGGCGCAGCGGCAGGCAACCTTGCGCTGACGGTCGGCGCCGTAGGCGGCGTTTATCTCGGTGGCGGCATCGTGCCGCGCCTGGGCGACTTTCTGGCTCAATCGCCGTTACGGCGTCGCTTCGAGGACAAAGGCTTCATGCACGATTACGTTGCGGCCATCCCGCTCCTGGTGATCGGGGAAGACCAGCCCGGCCTCATTGGCGCGCGTGCCTGTCTCGAGGATCGGGTGGACTAGCTCAGCTGCTGCTCTGGTCCCGACCCCGGGCCTGGATCTGAGCTCGCCGTGACGCCACCTGATCGCCGGGACGCTGCGCAGCGCCGTGCGCGCGGCTGGCGTCGATTTCCAGGCTGAGCCCTTCGGCCAGCGAGCTGTGCCAGCCGGCGTCCATGATGCGGCGGATCTCGCCACGGGTCACGGGCTCGGTGCTGAGAATATCGCGCGCCATCCGGCTGCAGGTCGACAGCAGCTCGTCGGCGGGCACAACGTGATTCACGAGGCCCCATGCGAGCGCCGTGTCTGCGTCGAGGTAGTTGCCGGTCAGGCTCAGTTCCTTGGCGCGGTTGATGCCGATCAGGCGGGGCAGGCGCTGCGAAAGTCCCCAGCCTGGCACGACGCCCACACGCGCGTGCGTGTCGGCGAAGCGTGCGGCCGGGGTGGCGATCAGGAAGTCGCACATCAGCGCAAGCTCGAAACCGCCGGTGATGGCAAAGCCGTTGATTGCACCGATGATGGGTTTGCCGAGCTCGCCGATGGCCGCCGAGAGATCCCGGCTGCTCGCGCGGGCATCAGCGGCAATTTCACCGCCCAGCTCCTTCAGATCGAGACCGACGGTGAACGCGCGACCCGCGCCGGTGAGAATGACGACGCCCACGCTTTCGTCCCGGGCCAGCTCGTCGAATACCTGGGCGATGCGGTTGCGCAGCCCTTGAGAAAGGGCGTTCAATGCCTCCGGGCGATTCAGGGTCACCACGGCAAAACCGGCGCCTTCCCCGGTGCTTTCCCGGTCCACCAGGACGAGCTCGTCCATCGTTGCTCCCAGCCCGCGTGAAAGGCGGCAGTCTACACGCGCCTCGCCTGACGGGCGAATCCGCGGTAAAATTCCCCGTTGGGCGAGCGGGCCATTTCCGCAAGTGACTTAACTATAACCAGCTGAGGGTTCGGCTGTGAATTTGACGGAGCACGTCGTCAGTTACAGTCTGGAAGTGAACACGCGGTGTCTGAAGTTTCTCGCGGAGTGTCGCGTGCCTGGCGCAGACACCCGGGCCGGCAGCGATCTGGCGCCCGCCCCGCCAAAGGCTGCCGGTGCGCAGGACAGCTGCAGCCCGAACACCGTCTACACGGAAAGTGTGCTGGCGCGGGACAGCCGACGCCTTACCAGCCTCTGGCATCTGGCCATGCCCGCCGCGGCCCCGGCCACCTTCGAAGAAATCAGACGTCACTACAAAGAGCTGCGCGGCGCCGCCCACGAGCTGAGTCTTGCCCCGGCCAACCGGGCCCTGGCCCTGCGCCTGGCCAACCTGGCGACCGAGGAGGCCGACGCAGCAACCATGCAGGTCCTGGCGCAGCGCATGCCGGCGCCCCCGGAACTGCCCTGGATCGATCTCTGTGCCGTGTTTGCCCGCGACAGCGCCCTGTGGCGGGACCCGCAGGCTTTCCAGGTACTGCCGAACAGTCATCTGCTGGACCGGTTGACCCGGGTGTACCGCAAAGGTCACCGGATCGTGGGTCTGCTGCTGAAAGCCCCTGACGGCGCCATGCACCAGCGCAAGGACCTGATCAAGCTGGAACGCCTGGTACGGCTCACCTATCACCAGATGGAACTTCTGCGGGCAGGATTGTCTGAAAAGGGCAGGTCTCAGCTATGGTTTCTGGAGAAGCTGTCGGAAGCCGTGCGCATGCGGCTCCACATGGAGCATCTGCTGCAGGCGCTCGAGGACGATCCGGATGGCGGGTCGCTGGATGTGGGCTCCACCAGACTGTACGTAGCCTCGCACCGCGAGCGCATGAACCGGCGCATAGAGAAGCTTGGTCAGGGAGCCTTCGGCCCCAAACCCAAGCGTATGCGCGCGAGGCTGGATGCTGCGGTGGCGCATTTGAGCATTGCGGACGTGGATGCGACCGAGGAGCGCGTGGCCTGACACCCCCGGCAGGCTGGCGACCGGAAGCAGGGTTGAATCAGGATTGAACCAGGGTTAAGGAGAAACTTTGATCACTCATCTGAGCGAACGGGTCCGGCGTGTCGTCGTCGCTGCCTGTCTCACGCTGACCGGCGTTGCCGGCGGGGCGTGGGCTGACAGCTATGCGCAGCAGTGGGCACCACCGGTCGGTACGCCCATGCCGGTGCTGGCTGCACCGGATCATACGGGTGCCCCGCGGACTTTCGAGAACCTGGCGGGCAAGAACGGCCTGCTCATCATTCTCAACCGGTCAGCGGACTGGTGACCCTACTGCAAGCACCAGTTGGTCCAACTGGAAAATCATCGAGAAGCGTTTGCCGCGCTGGGCATCAATGTGGCTGGCATGACCTACGATGCCATCGATGTGCTGGCGGGTTTCCATGCCGATGAGGCGCTGGGCTATCCGCTGCTGCGCGACGAGGACGCCAAGCACGTGAAGGCGCTGGGCGTGCTGAACACGGAATACGAGCCCGGGCACCGGGCGTACGGTATTCCCTATCCGGGCGTGCTGTATCTGGACGGTGACGGTGTCATCCGCGCCAAATTCGCGCTGGAAGGCTACCGCAAGCGGCCTCCCTTCGAGCCGCTGCTCGAGCATCTGACAGGTCTGGTCGGCGGTAGCGAGTGATTGGAAAGATTCTGGGCCGGCTGCTGCTTGCCGGCAGCCTCGCCGTCACGAGTGGCTGCACCAGCCTCATCAGCTCGGTCACGCAGGGTTTTGCGGAAGATCTGGGCGCGTCCATTCTGGACAACCCCGACCTTGAAATGGTGCGGGACGGCGCCCCGGCGTTTCTGATCCTGATCGACAGCCTCGTTGCGCGCAGTCCTGAAGATGCCTTCATGTTGAGCCAGTCAGCGACGTTGCACTCCGCCTATGCGGCAGCGTTCGTCGACGATGGCGCGCGCGCGAGTCTGCTGCATAACAAAGCGAAGGCACAGGCGCTGGCAGCGGCCTGCTATGGTCTGAAAGATGCGTGCGGCCTCGACGAGCGGCCGTTCAAGGCCTTTCAGACCTGGGCGGATTCGCTCGCCCCGAAAGATGTGCCGCTCGCCTATACGCTGGCGTCCACCTGGGCCAGTTGGATACAGGCGCACAGCGACGACTTCGCGGCCATTGCCGATCTGGCGAGGGTGAAAGCCATCATGCTGCGCACGGCTGAGCTCGACCCCGAGTACGAAAACGGGGGTGTGTTTCTCTATCTCGGCGTGTTCGAAACGATCCTTTCGCCGGCTCAGGGTGGCCGGCCGGAAGTAGGCCGCGCGCACTTCGAGCGCGCGCTGGAAATCTCTGACGGAGAGAATCTGCTGGCGAAGGTGATGTTCGCCGAGCAGTATGGCCGTCTCGTATTTGACAAGGAGCTGCACGATCAGCTGCTTCGGGAAGTGCTCGACGCGCCCGCGGAAGCGCCAGGTTTTACACTGATGAATAGCGTGGCCAAGGAGCAGGCACTAGAATTGCTTGAAACATCGGATGATTACTTCTGACATGAAGAAACTGTTTATCGCCGCGGTGGCGCTGCTGGGTCTGGGCGCGGGCATTGCGGTCGACAGCCACGCCACCACGCTCAAGATCGCGACTCTGTCCCCCGAAGGGTCGGGCTGGATGAAGCTGTTGCGCGCGCACGCCAAGAACGTCGAAGAGCGCACCGGCGGCGCCGTGAAGCTGAAGATCTACCCCGGCGGCGTCATGGGCGACGACAAAGCCGTGCTGCGCAAGATGCGTGTGGGCCAGCTGCATGGTGCCGTGGTGACGGCCGGCGGTCTGGTGCAGAACTACAAGGACATAGCTCTTTACAGCCTGCCCATGCTGTTCCGCGACGAGGCTGAAGTGGACCATGTCCGCAAAATCATGGACCGCGAGCTCATGACCGGTCTGCGTGCCAACAAGTTTGTCGGTTTCGGGTTCGCGGAGGTGGGTTTTGCCTACCCGATGATGCAGAAGCCGGGCAGCAGCGTTGCCGACATCCGCGGCCGCAAGGTGTGGACCCCGGACAACGACCCGGCATCGCTGCGCGCCTTTCAGGCGTTTGACATTTCTCCGATCCCGCTGCCCATCGCAGACGTGCTGGCGGGCCTGCAGACCGGTCTGATCGACAGCATCGGCTCTCCGCCCATCGGCGCCATAGCGCTGCAGTGGCATACGCAGGTGGAACATGCCATCGACCTGCCGCTGATCTACACTTACGGGCTGTTTGCCATGACCGACAGGGCCTTCAAGCGCCTCGACGCGGACGCCCAGGCCATCGTGGAAGAGGAAATGGGCGCCGCCGTGCAGGCTGCAGACGCCACCGCCCGCGCGGACCACGAGAGCGCCAAGGCGGCGCTGGTGAAGCAGGGTATACAGTGGGCAGCCCCGTCGCCGACGGAGTTTGCCGAGTGGAACCGGCTGGCCACCGAGGCCAACGAGGAACTCGTGGCGTCAGGGTACATCTCCAGGCCGGCCTACGACCGTACGATGACCCTGTTGAACGAGTTCCGTGCCGGGGCCCGTTAAGCACGTCATCGGTTTCCTGCAGCGTGTCGAGGACATGCTGCTTGCGCTGCTTCTGACGTCCATGATCGGCATTGCCGCGTTCCAGGTGGTGCTGCGCAACTTCTTCGACTCGGGCCTGTACTGGGGCGACAGCGCAGTGCGGGTGATGGTGCTATGGGTAGCCATGCTCGGAGCTATGGTGGCATCCCGTAAGGACGAGCACATCCGCATCGACCTCGTCGCGCGCTTTGCCAGCGACGCTGTGAAACCGCACCTGCACCGCATTGTGAGCCTCTTTACCTGCGCGGTGCTGGGCCTCTTTGCCTGGTCCAGCCTTGAGTTCGTGCGCTACGAGTACGAGGACGGCACCATCGCGTTCGGCCAGGTACCGGCCTGGGCCTGCGAAGCGATCATGCCGTTCGGTGCAGCGGTCATGGCCATCCGCTACGGCCTTCACGTGATCTGGCCGAAACGATGATTCTGCTCGGAATAGTCGTTCTGGTTGTTGTGGCGCTGCTCGGGGCACCGTTGTTTGCGGTGCTGATGGGTGCGGCGGTGCTCGGCTTCTACAGCGCGGAGATCGACCTCGCCATCATCGCGATCGAGTTGTACCGCATCGTCGATACTCCGCTGCTGGTGGCGCTGCCGCTGTTCACGTTCGCCGGCTACCTGCTGAGCGCGGCCAACACGTCGACGCGCCTGGTGAACCTCGTGCAGAGCCTCTTCGGCATTCTGCCGAGCGGTCTGGCGATTGTCGCGTTTGTGGCATGTGCCGTCTTCACGGCGCTCACAGGGGCGAGCGGGGTCACTATCGTCGCGCTCGGCGCGCTGTTGTTGCCGGCGCTGAAAGATGCGGGCTTCTCCGAGAAATACAGTCTCGGCCTCGTCACCACCTCAGGCAGCCTCGGTCTGCTGCTGGTGCCGTCGGTGCCGCTGATCCTCTACGGCGTGATTGCCCAGCAGCTCGACGTGGGGGAGCCCTTCACGATCGTGGATCTGTTTGTTGCGGGCGTGGTACCGCTGCTGCTCATGCTGGGCCTGCTGACAGCCTGGACCCTGTGGAAACATCGCGGCGGGGTCATTCCGCGCACGCCGTTCAGCTGGGGCCGCGTGCGCGGCGCTCTGATCGATGCTCGATGGGAATTGCCGTTGCCGTTCATTGTCCTCGGTGGCGTGTTCAGCGGCTGGTTCGCGGTGTCCGAGGCGGCCGCCGTGACGGCGTTCTATGTGCTCATCGCCGAGGTGGTGTTGTACCGGGAGATCAAACTGAAGGAACTGCCGCGGATCATGGTCGATTCCATGGTCATGGTGGGCGGCATTCTGCTCATTCTGGGTGTCGCGCTGGCGTTCACCAATTTCCTCGTGGATGCGGAGGTGCCTCAACGCCTTTTCGAGTTCGTGCAGACCTACATCGAAAGCCCGCTCGGATTTCTGCTGATGCTGAATATTCTGCTGCTGGCCCTGGGCGCCATTCTCGACATCTTCTCCGCCATTGTGATCATGGTGCCGCTGCTGCTGCCGGTGGCTGCGGGGTACGGCATCCATCCCGTGCACCTCGGCATCGTCTTCCTGGCCAACATGCAGATCGGCTACTTCACGCCGCCGGTGGGCATGAACCTGTTCATCGCCAGTTATCGCTTCGGTAAACCTCTGCTGGAGCTGTACAGCGCCGCCTGGCCGTTCATGGTGGTGCTGCTGATAGCGCTGCTGATCATCACCTACGTGCCGGCGCTGAGCCTGTGGGCGCTGTGATTGCACGGTTTCTCGGATTGGGTCTGTGGGCGCTCAGCGCGGTTGCTGCCGCGGCCGGCCCCAGCCCAGCCGAGCGGGTGGAAGCGTTTCACGGGGCGCTGCAGGCGATGATGGAGGAGGCTGAGTTCACAGCCCGCGAGGCCGCGATCCAGCCTCACATACCGCAGTTTTTCGATGTGGAGACGATTGCGCGCCTCAGCCTGGGGGCAGGCACCTGGAATGGGCTGGACGCGGAGCAGAAGGCGCATTTCGTGGCGCTGCAGCAGGCATTGATCGCCGCGACGTATGCGCAGCGCTTCAATGGTGGCGGCGGGCCGCGCTTTCGGGTGCTGGAAACACGCCAGCTCCGGTCCGGGGAAGTGGTGCGTTGTCAGGTGCTGCCGCGGGACGGAGACGCCGTGAGCCTCGACTACGCCTTCAAGGGTGACAGGGTGATCAACGTGCTGGCGGACGGCGTCAGCGATCTGTCCCTGCGCCGCACTGACTATGCCCGCGTGCTGGCTGCGGCGGGTTTTGACGGCCTTTTGACGGAGCTGGATGGCAAAATCGCCTCGGCCCGCAACGACTGATGCCCGGAGATGATCATGCGTGACTTACAACCAAGGCGCCGCCGCGATACCGGCACGGTGCTGTTGCTGCTGGGCAGTCTGCTGCTGGGCAGCGGCTGCGCCACCCTGGAAGGCGACGAGTACGGGGTGTACGACAACTTCGAGGGCTTCAACCGCTGGAGCTACGAGTTCACGGACGATGTGGATCGTGCCGTGCTGGCGCCGGTGGCCAGGGGGTACCAGCAGGTGGTGCCCAATTTCGTGGAACGCGGCATCACCAACGTGTTTGCGAACTTCTACACACCACTGAGTTCGGTCAACGGCTTTCTGCAGGGCAAACCCGCATCGGGGGCAACAGACCTGGGCCGCTTTCTCGTCAACAGCACCATAGGCCTTGCGGGCTGGTTCGATCCGGCCACCTCGATGGATCTGCGCGCGCAGGGGGAAGATTTCGGTCAGACGCTGGCCACCTGGGGCTGGACCCGCAGCCGTTATGTGTTCCTGCCATTCATGGGCCCCACCACCGTGCGCGACATACCGTCGCGTGTGGTGCGTTCGATGTTTCCGCGGCTGGTGTTCGGCAGCGACTATCACTGGGGCTATGGCGTCGTGGATGTGGTGCAGACGCGGGCCAACCTGCTGGTGACCTCAGACATACGGGACGCAAGCTCGCTGGATCCTTACAGTTTCACGCGGGATGCCTTCTTGCAGCGACGGAAGTTCGTCGTTTACGATGGCCAACCCCCGTTGGAAGACTTGTTTGATGAGTTCGATGAATTCGGCAGCGAATTCGAAGACGAGCCCTAGCGCAGTCCTGCCGCTTCCCGCGGCGCGCGGGATGCAGATCTGGTGAAACGCCTCGAGCGCTGGCTAGCGATGTGGGTGCGCCTGGTCACCCGCCGCAGCCGCACGGCGCTCATTGCCATCGGCCTGGTTACCGTGGCAGCGGGATGGGTGGCGGCCACCGAGTTCCGCATGAACTCCGATCTCGGCGGTCTCATCGACCAGTCGTCGGGCTGGCGGCAGGACTTCGACGCATTCAAAGCGCAGTTTCCCGATCTGGTGCGTACCGCGGTGCTGGTGGTCAGCAGCGAATCGGTAACGGCCGTGGAAACCGCGACCGGGCGTATTCTCACCTACCTGGAAGCCCACCCGGAACGGTTCGGCGCCATTGCAGCGCCCGGCAGCGAAGCGTTCTTCCGCGATCACGCGCTGCTGTACATGACCGCCACCGAGCTGGAGCAGGTGACAGACCGCCTTGCCGCAGCGCAGCCCTGGCTGGGTGCCGTGGCCGCAGATCCCAGCCTGCGTGGCGTCCTCGGGCTCATCGAAACCGGTGCCTGCCGGGATACGCCACCGGATTTCGAACGGTTCGTTGCCCGCGTGCAGGCCGCGGCCGAGGGTGCGCGTCGCGGGGCCGTGGCGCCTGTTGCGTGGGCCGATGAGATCTTTCCCCTCGACGCCGCGCGTTACCAGCTCATCTATCTGAAAGCCGGTGACGGTGCCGAGACCACCGTGGCGGACGCTGAGGTCATGGCCGCGCTGAGAAGCATGCTGGCGGAACTCGATCTGGGGGATGAGGTGACCGTGCGCATCACCGGTGAAGTGGCGCTGCAGCACGAGGAAATCGAGGCCGCCATCACCGGGGTGACCTTCACCGGCTGGCTCGCAGCGGCGCTGCTGCTGCTGGTGCTGGTGGTCGGCGTGCGCTCGGTGAAGATAGTGCTGGCCACTTTTTCCATGCTGGCTGTTGGCGTGGTGTGGACCACGGCATACGCCATGCTTGGCGTCGGGGAATTCAACACCCTTTCGGTGGTGTTTCTTGTCATGTTTTTCGGCCTGGGCGTGGACTTCGCGCTGCACTTCTCGCTGCGTTTTCAGGAGGCGGAGAATCATGGCGATGCCGATGTGAGCGACGCGCTGGTGCTCAGCACCCGCAGCGTTGGCCGCGCGATACTGCTGTGCACCCTGACAACCGCCATCGGCTTCATGAGCTTTTATCCCACGGCGTACCAGGGCCTTGCGGACCTCGGGCTGATCAGCGCCGGGGGTATGGCGATAGCGTGCTTTCTGACGTTTACCTACCTGCCGGCTTTCTACGCGCTGACCGGTCCACCCCGGGCCCATCGCATCGAGCTGCCCACCAGCGAGCGTGTGGTGCGCTGGCTGAACATGCGCCGGCGGGGGGTGCTGGTGACGGTGCTGTTGCTGGGGGTGGCCGGCGGTGTGCTGACCGCCCGGGCAACCTTCGACTACAGCGTGCTGGCGATCAAAGATCCGCAAAGCGAATCCATGCGAACGCTGCGTCTGCTGCAGGCGGAGGGACTATCGACAGACTACCAGCTGGTGCTGGTGGGCGATGATCTGCCTGCGGTATCGGCGCTGGAGGCGTTGCCGGAGGTGGCAAAGGTGGAGACGGTAGCGGCCCTGCTGCCGGCCGGCCAGGCTGAGCGGCTGGCCGCCATCGAAGAGCTAGGCCTGTTCCTGGAACCGGCTTTGTGGCCGTTCGAGCAGGCTGAGCGACCGGGCGCCGCTGAGCAGCGGGCCGCTGCTGTCGCGCTGCGGGAGACGCTGGTGGGCTGCGACACGGTGGGCAACGACGCGCTGCCCGAGGCTGCGCGCAAGGCGCTTGCCGGGAGTGTGGACGGGGTGCTGGCCAGCACTGATACCGGCGTCTGGCTGCGCTGGGAAAACGCGCTGCTGGCGCAACTGCTGCCCGAGCTCGAGTGGCTGCGCCGGGCGTTGAGCGTGGGCCCGGTCACGCTGGACGATGTGCCCGCAACCACCCGCAGCCGGGTTGTTACTTCAGACGGTCGCCAGCTCGTACGCATCCTTCCGGCGGAGGACATAGAAGAAGTCACTGCGCTGTCGCGTTTCATCGAGGCCGTGCGCGAGCCGTTTCCACACGTCACGGGACGGCCGGTGTTGGAATGGGGTGTGGGCGGTATCGTGCTGACGGCCTTTCAGCAGGCGCTGCTGCTGGCGCTGGCGGCCATTGGCCTCGTGCTGATCGTGGCGCTGCGCTCGCTGGTGGCGGCGGGCCTGGTGCTGATTCCGCTGGTGCTGGCGGGCACGTTGTCTCTGGGGGTGGGTGTGCTGCTTGGCCTGCCCGTCAATATGGCCAACATACTGGTGATTCCGCTGATCTTTGGCCTCGGGGTCGACAACGGCATTCACGTTGTCGACCGCTATCTGGGAGAGGGTGATGTCGATCAGCTGCTTGCATCGAGCACGCCACGGGCGGTGCTGTTATCTACGCTCACGACGCTGGGTGCCTTTGCGGCTTTATCGTTGTCACCCCATCAGGGCACGGCGTCCATGGGTCTGCTGCTGACAATCTCCGTCACCATGCTGCTGGTGTTTACGGTGTTTCTGCTGCCCGTGCTGCTGTCGATGGCGCGGCTGCGCCGGCCCTGACCGGCAGCGTTACCCGACGAGCTGTTCGTGGGCCCCGCTTGTGAGCGCCGGGGCGTTGTCCAGCAGGGGTATCACCTCATGCATCGGCAGAGGGCGGCTGAAGAGATAACCCTGCGCAAACTCGCAGCGTTGCTCGGCCAGAAACTGATATTGCTCGATGCTTTCCACGCCTTCGGCAACGACGGTCATGTTGAGCTGGTGTGCCATGGCAATGACCGCCCGGGTGATGGCCATGTCGTCGGTGCTGGTCGGTAGACCGGTTACGAAGCTGCGGTCGATCTTCACGATGTTGATGGGAAAGCGCTTCAGGTAGTTCAGCGACGAGTAGCCCGTGCCGAAGTCGTCGATGGCGATTTTCACCCCGAGCTCGGAAAGCTGCAGCACTGTGGTCTGGGCACCCTCCGCATCCTGCATCAGCATGGTCTCGGTGATCTCCAGCTCCAGCGTTTTCGGGTCGAGGGCGTACTCGCGCAGGCACCGCCGCATGGTGCTCACCAGGTTCGGGTCTTTGAACTGGCGGGGAGAGATGTTCACCGCGAGCGTGACGGGTTCCGCGACTTCCCTCGCGAACGTGGCCGCCGCGCGGCAGGCGGCTTCGATGATCCACGTGCCCAGCTCGATGATGCTGCCGGCTTCCTCGGCCACGTCGATGAATTCGCTGGGGCTGAGCAGGCCGCGCTCCGGATGGTTCCAGCGGATGAGGCATTCCACGCCCACGAAGCGCTGGTCGCGCAGACATACCTTGGGCTGGTAGTACAGCTCGAACTGGCCGTTGTCCAGCGCGTTCCTGATCTGGTACTCGGTCTGCAGGCGCCGCACCGCGTTGGCGTTGAGGTCTTCGCTGTAGAACTGAAAGTTGTTGCGCCCGCGCTGTTTCGCCTTGTACATGGCAAGGTCGGCGTTGCTCATGAGCTGATTGCGATCGGCCCCGTCGTTGGGCAGCACGGTGATGCCGATGCTGGTGGTGACGATGAGCGGATGGCCGGCTACCTGCAGCGGCTCGCGCAGGTGGGCGAGAATCTTCTGCGCAACCTCGCCTGCGTCCGAAGGTGATCGGATCTCGTTCAGCAGAATGGTGAACTCGTCGCCGCCGCTGCGGCCCACGGTATCTTCGCGGCGCACGCACTGCTGCAGGCGCGAGGCGACCTCCCGCAGGAGCTGATCGCCCGCCTGATGGCCGAGCGTGTCGTTCACGCGTTTGAAGTTGTCGAGGTCGAGATACAACAGCGCCGCGCACCGGTCGTGACGATTGCAGTGCTCGATGGTGCGGTTGAGGCGGTCCTGGAACAGGCGTCGGTTGGCGAGGTTGGTGAGCGTGTCGTAGAACGCCATCTGCTCCATGCGCGCTTCGTTCTGTTTGATGTCGGAGATGTCCGCTATCTGCACGATGTAGTACAGCGTCTGATCCTTGGCGTTGGCCTGGCGCACGATCTGAAAACTGGTCCACAGCTCCAGGCCGTCCTCGCGCACCAGGCGCCGTTCGGATTTCTCTACGGAAATGCCGGACAGCGCGAGCTTCGCCAGAGCGGCGCGCAGACTCTCGCGACCGTCGTCCGGCACGAGGCGGGAGACGTGGATGCCGTACATGGCCTGCTGCTCGTAGCCCAGCAGGTCGGCTGCCGTGCGGTTGGTCTGAAAAACACGGCCCTGATCGTCGACCAGCAGAATGCCGATGGGTGCGTTTTCGAAAATGCCGCGGAAGCGCTCCTCGGAACGGCGCAGCCGCGCTTCGGCGGCGCGCTGGCGACTCATGTCCTTGGCGATGATCATCGTGCATGGCTCGCCGCTCAGCTCCATGACCGTCGCCGAGACGAGGTACGGCACGCGGGTACCGTTCTTCGTTTTGAGCGCGATGCCGCGGTTGGTGAAGACCCCTTCTTCGAGCAGGTCGCGGTGCGCGCTGGTGAGCTCCTCGCTGTCGGCGGGAAACATGTCGAGGAACGGCTGGTTGACGAGTTCGTCGGGATCGTAACCGGTGCGGGCTGCGAAGGCTTCATTGAGGTCCATGATGTGCCCGTCCGCCTGACGGAGAATGACGATGCCGTCAGGGCTGTGGGTGAATACCTTCTCGAACTTTTCTTCGGTTTCGACGAGCGCCGCTTCCGCAGAGATACGTTGCGATATGTCGCGACCGATGCACAGGGTGCACAGCTCCCCGTCCACGTCGATGTAGCGCAGGGAAATCTGCACGTGCACGGTGCGCCCGCCCTTGCTGCGCAGGGTGGTCTCGTAGCCGATGATCTCGTGGGTCTCGCGCAGCTGCTCCACCACTGCCTCCAGCTCCATGCGGTCCTGGAAGAGACTGCCGGCGATACGCGCTTCGCCGATCGCTTCCTCCCGGGTATAACCCAGCAGGCGCGTGAAGCCCTCGTTGAAGTCGACAATGACGTCGTCGCGCGCGCGCACGATGAGAATGGCGTCGGGGCTGGCGTGAAACACCTGAGAGAAGCGGTCCTGCCTGGCGCGCAGGGCCTGGGTTGCTGCAGTGCTGTCCTCCGTGGCTTTGCACAGCAGCGCAAAGGCGGGGGTATCCCCGGCTGCGAGGCGAACGACCTGGCAGGAAACCGTGAGCGCCGGCGCGCCGGCCAGGCGCAGGCGCTCCACCAGGTATTCCTGCTGCGACTCGTTGCGGAACGCGGCCAGCGCGGTTTTCAGGGGGCCGTGAGATGCCTTGTCCACCGCCTCGAAGATCGACTGCCCGGCCAGCTCTGCCGCCCGGATGTCCAGAGAGGCCGTGGCAGAGGCGTTGGCAAACACCACGTGATCGTGCCCGTCGACGATGAACACCAGATCAGAGCTGTTGGCAAGCACATGGCGGATCTGCTGGGTGGCGCTGTGCAGCGCCTGGCGCGCCATCTGCTGATCGGTTCGGTCCGAGAGCTGCAGGATGTAGTGGCATGGCTCACCGTCGGCGTTCTGGGAGACGCGTACTTCGCCTGTGAGATACCGGGTGTGCTCGCCCATGGCAATGTCGATGTCGACGTTGAGCGGCACTTCCATCATGAGCTCGGTAGGGTGTGCCCTGATATCGGCCCACACGTCGGGCCCGGCCAGGTCCGGTAGCGTGGAGCGTGCCAGCCGGTCACCTTCGGGTCGGCACAGGCGCGCCATCACCAGATTGTAGGTGACGATACGTCCGTCCATGTCCGCGATGAGAAATCCCGTGGGCGCGTTCATGAGCGTGGTGGTGTAGACGTCGCTCATTTCTGTGGCGCGGCGGAGCGCAACGCCGCGGTAGAGGGCGACCCACGTCATCATCATGGCGGCGCTGATGCCACCGAACAGCACGAGACGCGGGAAGGGCAGGTGATCTTTGAGGGTGAAGCCCTCGGGGAGCGCCCACACGATGAGACCCGCAAGCGCCATGCTTGCTGCAAGCGCGAGGGCGGATTGCCATCCGCGCATCCTGTGCTTATGGTTGCCAGCAAGCATGAGTGTGGGGTGGGTACAATCCTTTGAACGCCATCATCAACTTATCGGTCGGCCACCAGGGGCTCTATGACATCACGCACAAAGTCCTGGCGCAGGTGCGGGAAAGCGGTGTTTTTGAGGGCCTGGTCACACTTTTTATCCGGCACACATCGGCGAGTCTGCTAATACAGGAGAACGCCGATCCGGCGGTGCAGGACGACCTGCAGAACTGGCTCAACCGCCTCGTTGTCGAGGGTGATTCGTTGTACACGCACACCCAGGAAGGACCCGATGACATGCCGGCACACATCAAGGCCGCACTCACGGCCGTAAACCTTTCCATTCCATTGATGAACGGCACGCTGATGCTGGGTACCTGGCAGGGAATTTACCTGTGGGAACACCGACACCACCCCGGTCCGCGCGAGGTGGTGGTGAACGTCATGGGCGATTGAAGCCGGCGGTTACCGCTGCTGCTGCAGCTCGCGGATCTGCTGCATGTGCTTTTTGTGCCCTTCCGGGTCGAGAATCATGCTGGCGAAGTAGTGCAGAAGATCTTTGTGCGACTGCGTGAGCCGGGCCTCGCCCATGGCACGTTCCCCGGCCTTGGAGGCGATGAAAGAAAACACGCTGTGCAGGGTTTCTTCCCCACCGATGGCGGCTTGCACCTCGTCGATGAGAATGTCGTGGAGCGGCTCGAGGTCTTCTTCCGTAAGCCCCACTTCGTCGGGGGACAGCACGACGTTTGCCCAGAGGGTACTGATGTACACGCGGTAGAGGTCGCGGTCCAGAAAGCGGTCGGTAACGGTCGCGCGCTCGCGGATGTCGGCGAACACCGGCGCGAAACTGTCAGCTAGCACTCGGCTCACGGGAAGGCACTGCAACGGATCGGACAGCGAGTATAGCAGTGTTGCATCCGCCCACGGCAGCCATTACGGTGGCCCTCCGTTTCGCGACCGACCATCACAAATGCTGCAGTTTGACCGCGTCACTCTCGGCGCCGAAGCCGAAAGCCTGCGCGCGGAAGTGCGTGAGTTTCTGAGCGCCAATACCCGGCACTTCCCTGCGCCGAACTCGGACTTCGTCACCGGCCACGACCCCGAATTTTCCGCCAAGCTGGGTGCGCAGGGCTGGATCGGCATGACCTGGCCTGCGGCCTATGGCGGTGCCGAGCGCAGTTTTTTCGAACGTTACGTGGTGACGGAAGAGATTCTCGCCGCCGGCGCGCCTGTGAGTGCACACTGGATCGCGGACCGCCAGAGCGGCCCGCTGCTGTTGCGCTTCGGCACCGAGGAGCAACGGCGCCAGTATCTGCCTGCGATCACCCGGGGCGATGCGTTCTTTTCCATTGGCATGTCCGAGCCGGATACCGGGTCGGATCTGGCCAGCGTGCGCACCACGGCGATCAAGGAAGGAGACCAGTACCGGATCAACGGCACCAAAATCTGGACCACGGACGCGCACCGCAACCACTACATCATCTGCCTCGTGCGCACCGACCCGGCGGGCGAGCGGCATCAGGGACTCTCCCAGATCATCGTGGATCTGAAGAACGACGGCGCGGAAATCCGCCCCATCGCCAACATGGCTGGTGGAGAAGACTTCAACGAAGTGCGCTTCGAGGATGTGCTGGTGCCGGCCGACAGAATCGTGGGAGAACCCGGCAATGGCTGGGAGCAGGTGACGTCGGAGCTGGCGTACGAGCGCAGCGGGCCGGAGCGGTTCCTCTCGGCTTTCCGCGTGTTCGTGGAACTGGTGCGCGCCTGCGGACCCGATCCGGAACCGCACGCTGCTGCAGCCATTGGCCGGATTGCCGCACACATCATGACCATGCGGCGCATGTCGCTCTCGGTGGCGGGCATGCTGCAGAACGACAAAGACGTGGGCGTGGAAGCAGCGCTGGTCAAAGAGCTGGGTAACAATTTCGAGAAAGTGCTGCCCGAGATTGCCCGGCTGGCAGCGCCGGCGACGGGCACAGGCTACGTAAAAGCGTTCCGCGAAACGTTCGAGGAAACGCTGCTGCTGTCACCGTCGTTCACCCTGCGTGGCGGTACTCGAGAGATCCTGCGCGGCGTGATTGCGCGCGGTCTGGGCCTGCGCTGAGGCGCCCGCGTTATGGGAGATACCATGGACACCCGCCAGCTGATTCTCGACACCGCCGGAAAGATCTTTGCGGACACGTGTGACAAACCGTTGCTGGACAGCGCCGAGCAGGGCGCCTTTGCCCAGGGGTTGTGGCACACCATCGTTGCCAACGGTTTTCATCAGCTCGGCACACCCGCCAGTGGCACCACGGCGGCGGATCTTTTCGCCTTTCTGCAGCAGGCTGGCCGCTTTGCCGTACCACTGCCCCTGGCTGAAACTCTGATCGCCAACCTCTGGCTGGACGGTGGCGATGCGGTGTCCAGCATCGGCGTGTTGCATGGTGAACGCATCGAAGAAGCCGTGTGGGGGCACAAGGCAGACCGGGTGCTGGGCGTGGCGCCGGCGTCAGGAGAGGTGGTGGTTGCCGACGGGCTCACCGTTCTGGACGAAGCACGCAACCTGGCCGGAGAGCCCTGCGTGAGCGTTGCCTGCGGGACGGACGCTACGCGCCTGGAGACCGACAACGACCCTTACGCGGTCATGGCCCTCGGGCGGGTAAATCTCATGGCGGGCGCGCTGCAGACAATTCTCGAGCTTGGCATCCAGTTTGCGACCGAGCGCGCACAGTTCGGGCGTGCCATCAGCAAGTTTCAGGCGATACAGCACAGCCTCGCGGTGGTGGCGGCCGAGGTGGCGGCGTCGAAGCGCGCAGCCGATGCAGCCGTGGACGCGCTGGATGATGCACGCTTCGTGCACGAGGTGGCAGCCAGCAAAGGCCGCGTGGGCGAAGCTGTGGGCGTTGTCGCTGAACAGGTGCACCAGATTCATGGCGCCATGGGGTTCACGCACGAGCACCGGCTGCATCACTACACCCGCCGCGCCTGGGCGTGGCGCGACAGCTACGGCAACGAGTACTTCTGGCAGCAGCGGCTGGGCCGCCATCTCGCGGGTCTGGGCGCGGATCGGGTGTGGAGTTTCATCGCGACATCCGCCTGAGCTAAGCTCGCTGCATGATTGATCTACCGCCACGACCGGCAGCCCCGCTGCCAGTGGGTATCAGCCAATGTCTGCTCGGCGACGAGGTTCGCTACGACGGCACCGGCGCCAGATCGTCCCTGCCGCACGACCGCCTCGGCGGTTTGTTCGAATACAAATCGTTCTGTCCGGAGATGGGTATCGGCATGGGCACGCCGCGTGCGCCGATCCGTCTGGTGGATGCCGGTGACGGCGCCGTGCGGGTTGTCGGCGTGAAAGACGACTCCATCGACAAGACCGCGGAGCTCAAGGCCTTCGGTGAACGCGCGGTGGGGGCCATGGGTGGTCTGGTCGGCTACGTGTTCATGCACAATTCACCCAGCTGCGGCCTTTTCCGCGTGAAGGTGTATCAACACCGGGACGCACCTGCCAGACGCATTGGTCGCGGCATCTATGCAGCAACGGTGACCGAGCGCATACCGCACCTGCCGGTGGAGGATGCGGGACGTCTGTTCGACGATGTGCTGCGCGAGAACTTTGTCACGCGGGTGTTTGCGTACGCACACTGGCGCACCATCGCAGACGAGCTGACCCCGGGCCGGCTGATCGCGTTTCACACGGCGTACAAATACCTCCTCATGGCGCACGACGTGCCCGCATATCAGGCAGCGGGGCGGTTGCTCAGCGATCTCAAAAACGACTTCGAAGCCAAGGCGCAGGCGTACCTGGCCGTGCTCATGGGTGGCCTGACAAACGTTGCCACACGGAAGAAGCACGCCAACGTGATGGCGCACCTGCAGGGTTTTCTGAAGAAGAACCTGGACGGTGCGAACCGCCAGGAACTGGAACGGGTGATTCACTCCTACCGTCGCGGCGAACTGCCGCTGCTGGCGCCCCTGACCCTTCTGAAACACCACTTCCGGCGCTTTCCCGACGAGTGGGTGGAAAAGCAGAGCTATCTCGAGCCGCATCCCGAGGTGGCGGCGTTGCGGAAACCTCTGTAAACACTTACTGCGAGACGCCCATGTACCTACTGCACGGCGCTGCCACATCACCTTTCGTACGCAAGGCATGGATTTTTCTGAAGGAGAAGAACCTCGAGTTCGAGCATCGCCAGCTTGACCCGCTGGACAAGTCCTCACGCTTCCTGACGATGAATCCGCTGGGACGAATTCCCATCCTGGAAGAGGCGGACGGTAACCTGATCGCAGACTCGTCGGTGATCTGCGACTATCTCGAGCGCGCACATCCCGCGCCGGCGCTCTACCCGTCAGACCATCGCGCCCGGGCCCGGGCGCTGTGGTTCGAGGAGTACGGCGATTCGCTGCTCACGCAGGTCTGTGCGCGTATCTTCTGGATGCACATCATCATTCCCGTGCGTACCGGCAAGCCAACCGACCAGACTGAGGTGGACGCTTTTCGCGATGCGGAGTTTCCGGGCGCGTTCGATTATCTGGAGCGGGTTGTCCCGGACGAGGGTGGTCTGATCGACGAACGCTTTGGCATAGCCGATATCTCGCTGGCGGCCCCGGTGCGCCTGCTCGATCTGGCCGGCGCGCCCTGGACGCCGAGCGCTGGCCCCGCTTCGACGCCTTCTATCGCCGGATCATCGCGCGTCCCTCGGCGGTTTCGATCCGCGCCAGTGAGCTGGCGGCGACGGAGGTATTCCGCACGACCGGGAACGCGCCGAGGTGAGACCCTGTGGCGGACCGTGAGCAGCTGGCGTTTCGCCGGGATGCTTGGCATCGTGGACGATTGTCTGGAGTTACCGTATGAACGCCTATGGAAAGCTGGCTGAGCTCGAAGCCGAGTTGAGCCTCTTCAGCGATTTGAGCGCGCTGGCGAGCTGGGACGAAGCCTGCGTCATGCCCGCCGGCGGTGGCGAACGGCGGGGACAGGCCATGGCTGCGCTCAGCGGGCTCATCCACGCGAGACGCTCCGATCCGGCGCTGGCCGAGTTGATTGCGCAGGCGAAAAACGAGCCGCTGGACGGCTGGCAGCAGGCCAACGTCGATGAAATCGATCGCCGCTGGCAGGCGGCCAACGCGGTGCCCGCCGATCTTGTCAAAGCCCGCTCGCTGGCAACCACCCGCTGCGAGCAACGCTGGCGACGCGCGCGGGCGGACAACGACTGGGAGGCTGTCCGGCCGCTGCTGGAAGACGTGGTCAAGCTCAGCCGTGAGCAGGCTGATGCTCTCGCCAGTGCCCGGGGCCTCGCCCCGTACGATGCCTTGTTGGACAGCTACGAGCCAGAACTGCGCAGCGCAGACGTCAGTGCGGAGTTTGCGGCGCTCAAGGAATTTCTGCCGCCGTTGCTGGATGAGGTGCTTGGCCGACAGCAAGCGCCGCTGCCGTTGAAAGGCCCGTTTC
The DNA here is from genome assembly GCA_964651595.1 of uncultured Pseudomonadales bacterium. Classification (GTDB taxonomy): domain Bacteria; phylum Pseudomonadota; class Gammaproteobacteria; order Pseudomonadales; family Azotimanducaceae; genus UBA4421. Next base: position 21,330 of record CAZYYJ010000054.1, read on the forward strand.
CGGTAGCGGCGCAGCGGCAGCTCTGCGAGCAGACCATGAAAATTCTGGGCTTTGATTTCGACCGCGGGCGTTTCGATGTCAGCCACCATCCGTTCTGCGGCGGTATCCCCGACGATACGCGGATCACCACCCGCTACGAAGACGACGGCTTCTTCGAATCGCTGCTCGCAATCTGTCACGAGACCGGGCATGCGCTCTATCAGCAGGGCCTGCCGATCGACCACCGCAATCAGCCCGTGGGCGATGCGCTGGGTGCGGTGGTACACGAGAGCCAGTCACTCCTCCTGGAGCTGCAGGTGTGCAGCAGCCGCGAGTTCATGGCCTTTCTGGCGCCCCTGGTTCGAGACGCGTTCGGCCGGGACGCCGCAGATCCAGCGTGGTCGGCCGACAACCTGTATCGCCATGCCACGCATGTCGAGCGCAGCCTCATCCGGGTGTACGCAGACGAAATCACGTATCCGCTGCATGTGATTCTGCGTTACGAAATCGAGCAGCAGTTTATCTCCGGCGCTCTGGCCGTGAAAGACCTACCCGAAGCCTGGAACGCGGCCATGGTTCGCTATCTGGGTCGATCGACGGAAGGGGATTTTGCTAACGGTTGCATGCAGGACGTGCATTGGTTTGCCGGTTTGTTCGGCTACTTCCCCACCTACACCCTGGGGGCGCTGGCGGCGGCGCAATGGTACGCCACCGCGAAGCAGGCCGATCCGGCGATTCCGGACGGCGTCGCCCGCGGTGACATGCAACCGCTGCTGGCCTGGCTTCGGCACAACATTCACGGCCAGGGACGTCGGTTGACGTTGCAGCCGCTGCTGGGTGAAGTCACCGGCGCGACGCTGGACAGCGGGTTTTTTCGCAGGCACCTGCAGGCCCGTTACCTGTCGTGAACGGTTTGCGCCGGGTGCGTTGCCCCGCGCCGGTAGCCGTCAGTCGTACACTCTGCGCTGCAGCGTAGCGCCGTCCGTGTGTTCGAACTCACGCCCGTAGATGGCGAGAGAAGTGGTCATCTCGTAGCTCAATTCGTCGCCGCTGATCTGCAGCGCCATTCTGAAGGCGGTGGTCTTTGCTTTCTCCAGCATGAACGGCGACTGCACGATGCCGAAGCTGTCGCTGCCCTGGGTGGCCTGGACGTCGAATACCGTGGTATCGCCGCTCTGTTGCAGCGTACCGCCTGCCAGCACCGCAACGGCCCTCGGGATAGACAGCGAGTACATGATCGTGCCGCTGGTCGGTTCGAAGAGCCAGTGGCCAAGCTGCTCATGGAAGACTTTGCCGTTGCTGTGTTTGCGCACCACCTGGTGGTACTGCACGCAGACCAGCTTCTGCTCTTCGGCGTTCTCCGCAGCACCCGCGGGTGAAATGACGATATGGTCGTGGTAGGCGTTCTTGTCCTCACCATCGGGCTCGGGGGAGACGTCCAGACCCTTGTTGCCCAGCCATGTGCCGATCAGCTGGTGCAGGGGACCATAGTCCACGTCATCAATCACTGTACTCATAGAGGAGTCTCGGTTTTGTTCTGGCTGGTGAGCGTAGCGTTACCGGATGATCGCGTCACCTTGCAGCAGGGCGTAAACCCGGGTGCTGCAAAGCGCTCCGGCCGCGTCACGGTCGTCATCACGCGCCAGGCCTTCGAAAACGAAGCCCAGGCGCTCGGCGAGACGCCACGCGCGTTCGTTGCGGTCATCGCAGCGCGCTTCGATGCGATGCATGTTCAGCGTGTTCCGGGCGATCTCTATGACGGCGGTGACAAACTCCGTGGCGAGGCCGGCCCCCGTGCGGTCAGACCGTAACCAGTAGCCGATCTCGCAGCTTGGTACCGCGTGGTTGAATGTGTGCAGGTCAACGGAACCCACGAGAGAGCCCCCGGGTTCCCACACACGCCACACATAGAACTCACCGCCCGCAAAACGCTCTTCGGCGAGCCTGGAGACGTGCTCCATCGTCGCCTCGTCGCTGAGGCTGGCCGAAAAGGACAACCAGGGGAAAAAGTCGTCCAGAGAGACGGCGATGGCCTCGCGCAGCGCCGGGCCGTCGCCGGCCCGGGCTGACCGAAGCACCAGACGCCCGGTGTTTATCTCCCGCGGTGGTCGTAGCGGCGCGTGCGTCACGAATGGCGGCTCCCGACAGTCATGCGGGCAACGGGTCGCCGTCCAGATCGCGAGTCGCCTCCTGTAGGCTCTGTTGCCGGTAGAGGTCGTAGTAGTGACCTTTCAGCGCCATCAGCTCCTGGTGTGAACCCTGCTCGGTAATGCGTCCGCCTTCGATCACCACGATGCGGGTCGCGTTGCGGATTGTGGACAGCCGGTGCGCAATGATCAGCGCGAGACGGCCAGCCAGCACCCGCTGCAGGCCTTCCTGAATGCGCTGCTCTGTCTCGGTGTCCACCGATGACGTTGCCTCGTCCATCACCAGCAGCTGCGGATCGGCCAGCACTGCCCGCGCGAAAGACACGAGCTGCTTCTGGCCCGCAGAGAGCCGACTGCCCGACTCGCCGGCGTCGGTCTGATAGCCGTCCGGAAAGGCCATGATGAACTCGTGGGCGCCGGCGATCTTGGCAGCCTCGATCACCTCCTCGTCCGTCGCGTCGAGACGGCCGTAGCGGATGTTCTCCAGCACCGGGCCCGAGAACACGTGGGCGTTCTGCAGCACCATGCCGATGTTCGACTGCAGCCAGTGCAGGCTGCGTTGCCGGTAGTCGACGCCGTCGATCAGCACCTGTCCCTGGGTGGGTTCGTAGAAGCGGCACACCAGATTGACCAGCGTCGACTTACCACCCCCCGTCGGGCCCACGATGGCAATGCTCTCACCCCGGCGCAGCGTCATGCTTACATCGTCCAGCACCGGTTTCGCGGGATCGTAGGCGAAGTGCACGCCGTTCAGCTCGATGGCCTCTATGCGAGCCTCGCCGCCGTCCGCGGCGTAGCGACCGTCGGCCGCCGCACTGGCCGCCCGCGCCTGCAGCGCCTCGCGTACCCCTTCGTTGTCCTGAATCTCGGGCTCGGCCTCGATGAGACTCAGAATCCGCTCTGCGGAGGCCTGTGCCATCTGCATCTCGGCAAACCAGTGCCCGAGCTGCTCGATGGGGTCGAAGAAATGTCGCGTGTAGGCCATGAATGCAATCAGGGTGCTCACGGGGATGATGCCCGCGAGCATGTTCATGCCGCCGAAGGCCAGCGCCAGCCCCGTGGCCAGGCTGGCCATGGTGATCACAATCGGCAGGTACACGGCCGCGTGGGTCAGATTCGTAACCGACGCTCGATGCATGCGATCGGTGAGCACACTGAAATCGCCCTGGTTGGCATCCTCGCGCACGAAGGCTTTGCTGGTGAGCACTCCCATGATCGCCTCGTTGAAGCTGCCCGTGATGCGCGAATTGGTCGCGCGCACCTGGCGGGCGCTCTTGAGGATGCGCTGCTGAAACTTGGCGGAAATCCAGCCGAGCGCTGGCATCACGGCAAACACCACCAGCGCGAGCTGCCAGTCCATGACAAGCATAGCCACGGCAATGCCTGCCATCATGGTGAAGCCCCACACCAGATCCAGAAAACCCCAGGCAAGGATATTCGACAGACGCTCCGAGTCTGAGGTCATGCGGGCCATGAGCCAGCCGACCGGGCGGTAGTCAAAGAAGCTGAAGGACAGGGCCTGCAGGTTGGCAAAACCGTCCCTGCGGATGTCGTGCGCGATGTGTGTGCGGATCTTGCCGGCCATCCAGATGAAGCCGCCAATGGCAATGACAATCACGACCGTCACCCCCAGGTAAGCAACTCCCCAGAACCACAGATCGGGTTCGGCGCCGCCGTTGAGATACGCATCCACCTCGTCGATCACGCCCTTCGTCAGCAGCGGATAGGCCACTTCTGCCAGAGCCGTGAGCACGGCGAAGGTACCCAGCCACTTCAACTCCGTGGGGTAGCGGCGCGCATAGGCAAACAGCTTCTTCCACAGCGCCACGTTGATCTGCGCGGCCAGCTTCTCGTCGTCGAAGCCGTCGTCGTAGTTTTCGTCGTCGTACATCGTTCTTCCCGTTACCGGCTGCCGGCCATGTCGGCCAGAATCTGTTCGTCGAGCGCGCCCTGAATTTCGCAGAGCCGTCGATAGGGTCCCGCTTCGCGGACCAACTCCTCGTGGGTGCCCAGCTGCACGCAACGCCCCTGGTCCAGCACCAGGATGCGATCGGCCTGCATGACCGAGCTCAAGCGATGCGCAATGATGATGGTGGTCTGCCGACCGGCGCGGCGCTGCAGCGCATCCAGAATGAGCCGCTCCGTACCCGTGTCCACGGCCGAGAGCGAGTCGTCCAGAACCAGTATGGGCGGGTCTTTCAGCAGCGCGCGAGCCAGCGCCAGGCGCTGTCGCTGACCGCCGGACAGGGTCACACCACGCTCGCCCACCATTTCATCGAAGCCTCTCGGGAAGCCTTCGATCGACTCCCGTATTGCCGCCTCATCGCAGGCCGTCAGCACGTCCGTCTCCTGAGCGTTCGGCCTGCCCACCGCCAGGTTGTCGCGAATGGAACGCGAGTACAGGAAAGGATCCTGCAGCACCACACCCACCTGGGCGCGCAGCCAGAAGCGGTCCAGATCGGCGACCTCGTGGCCGTCGATGCGCACGCTTCCGGCCTGATAGGGGTACAGACGCAGCAGAGCGCGGATGAGGCTGGTTTTGCCGGCGCCGGGCGGCCCGACAATTGCCAGGCGTTCACCGGCCGGGATGCTCAGCGTGAGACCTCTCAACACCGCCTCGCCGTCGCCGTAGGCAAACGTCAGATCTTCGATGTCGATGTATCCCCGGGCGCGGCCACTGTCGGGCTGCCAACGGGTTGGCTCCGCCGGCTCGTCCAGGATGTGCTTTACCCGCCCCAGCGAAATCACTGCCTTGCCCGTGTCCGTGAGCACGCGGCCGAGCTGGCGTACGGGCCAGATCACGATGGACACGCAGGTCATGAAGACAAAGAGGTCACCGATGGTGAGGCTGCCGGCCAGGGCGTAGTGGGCGCCCATGAACAGCACGATGCCGATCTGCGTCATGGCAAAGAAATCGGACACGCTCCAGTAGTAACCCATCAGCTGAATCAGCCGGTTGTTGTTGTTGCGGAAATCGGCGTTTCTGGCGCCGAATTTCTCGATCTCGTGCGCCTGCCGGGCAAAAGCACGCACCACACGGATACCTGTGAGGTTTTCCTGCAGCGTTGCGGTCATGGCACCTTCGGACACGTCGGTTTTCTCGAACGCGTCTTTGACGTTCTGGAAGAAAACGTAGGCGCCCACGGTGAGGAACGGCATCATGCACAGCGACCAGGCGGCCAGCGGCGCGTGAATGCTGAAGAGGATGGGCACCACGCAGATCACCAGCATCACGGCGCGGCCGATCTCGATCACGTCGCTGACGAGAAACACTCGCAGCGTCTCCACATCCGAGCTGCAGCGCTGCACCAGATCACCCGTGTCGGCGGTGTCGTAGAACCGTGCCTGCACATGATGCAGGCGCTGGTACAGATCTTCCCGCAGCCGCCGGGCAATGTTCTCCGATGACAACGCGGCCAGCCGGCCGCGGGTGTACAGGAATACCCCGCCAAAGGCTGTGATGACGATGCTGGCAACAGCGGACGCCCACAGATATCCCTTGTAGCTGGCCTCGCCGAACAGCCCTTCAGTGATGGCCAGCAGAGTCCCCTGGGCGTAGCTGAAGTCTTCCCTGGTCACCACGTCGATGGCATGCCCACCGATCACCGGGGCGCCAAACATGCACAGGTTCGTCAGCGCCATGGCGACGATGGCACCCGCATAGCGGGTGCGGTTGCCCCGGGTCAGCTGCCACAGGCCGGCGTACGCGCCATTGTCCTGGACAGTGTCTATGTTCGTATTCATGTTCCTGCCTTAGCGGCTCTGGCTTGAGAGCACGCGCGTTGCAAAGGGAGATTGGCGATCGCGACCACGGCAGTGCCTGATCGGTGGGTCCAACCCTCTGAAGCGTTCGGAATGTCTCGGTTGGCGCCGTGCGGCGCCCGGTCTTACCCGCTCAAACGGGGCGTTGGGTCAACGCCTGCGGGACGACCGAAAGGAGATGCAATGCTCCGGAGGATTCGCCGCGTTGTCATTTCCCGGCACATCCGTATAGGCCTGTAGAAGAATGATCAACATCGACGCCTCCCAGCTCGCATGTATGAAGTGAGGCGCGCATGCTAACCAGCTCACCTGGCGATGGCAAGCACCGGCGGTGCCCGTGTCCCCTGATCGGCCGCAGGGTAGAATGGCTGCACGAGATCGAGGGGGAGACCGCGGTATGCGGAAACGGCGGAATCGAGGCGTCAGCCGGCGGCGCTGGCTGGCAGGGAGCGCCCTGGCCACCGGCGCAGCGTTCGGGCTGCCCGGGGCGTTCGCTGCACCTGCGGCGCGCACGCTGGCGGATCTGGTGCCGGAGAAGGGTCCCCTGCGGTTGCTCAACGATCGCCCGCTCAACGCGGAAACGCCTGCGCATCTCTTGAACGACGACACCACGCCGACCGAGTTGCTGTTCGTGCGGAACAACGGCATGCCCCCAGTCGAGGTGGAAGCGGATACCTGGCGCCTGAAGGTGCATGGTGAAAGCTGTATCGCCCCGCAGAGCTTCAGCATTGCTGAGCTGAAGAGCCGCTTTCCCGTTGTCAGCTACGATCTGCAGCTCGAGTGCGGGGGCAACGGCCGTGCGGAGTTCCGCCCCCGGGCCAGTGGCAATCAATGGACCACCGGTGCTGTAGGGTGTCCGCGCTGGACCGGTGTTCGCGTGAAAGATCTCCTTGCGCATTGCGGTGTACGCGACGACGCGGTGTATCTTGCCTACGTCGGTGCCGACAGCCATCTGTCCGGCGATCGAGACAAGCTGACAATCTCCCGCGGTGTGCCCATGGGCAAAGCGCTGGAGGCGGAAACGCTGGTCGCCTTCGAGCTCAACGGCGCGCCGATAACGGCGCTGCACGGCGCGCCCCTGCGCCTGGTGGCGGGGGGCTGGCCGGGGTCGGTATCGGGCAAGTGGCTCACAGAGCTGCTGGTGCGGGACCGTGTGCACGACGGGCCGAAGATGACGGGCACCTCTTACCGCGTGCCGTGCAGCCCCGTACCGCCCGGCGCAAGCGTGCCCGACGAAGGCATGTGCATCATCGAATCCATGCCAGTGAAGTCGCTCATTACCCGCCCCCGTTCCGGTGTCGAGGTGAAAGCCGGTCGGAAACTCACGGTCGGCGGCCATGCCTGGGCGGGAGATCTGCAAGTGAGTGCCATGCACGTCAGTCTCGATTTCGGGGCCACGTGGCAGAATGCCGAACTGACGGCGCCGGTCAATCGCCTGGCCTGGCAGCACTGGCAGGCCGAAGTGCAGGTCCCCGACCGGGGCTATTACGAGCTGTGGGCGCGGGCCACGGACGAGCTGGGTCGCAGTCAACCCATGCTGGTTCCGGGCTGGAACCCCAAGGGCTATCTCAACAACGCGGCGCATCGTATCGCGGTGCATGCCGTATGACGCGCAGGCTGTCCGTGCTTCTGGGTCTGGTGCTGGCGCCGGTTGCGGTTGGCGCCCAGACGCCGGATGGTGCAACGCTGGTGCAGGCCCATTGCACGGCTTGTCATTCGCTGGCGCTGGTGGAGAGTCAGCGCGGTGACGAAGCGTTCTGGCGGGATACCATCCGCTGGATGCAGCGTACGCAGAACCTGTGGGTGATACCGCCGGAGCAGGAGACCGTTTTGCTCGGCTATCTGGCGCAACGCTACGCCGAAGGAGACTCGGGACGGCGACCGAATCTCAGTCCGCGGCTGGTGTATGCAGACCAGCCCGAAGCAGTGCCGGATGCAACTCCCTAACGCGCTCGTTGCCACCCTGCTCGACAGCTGGCCGGTAGGGCGCCTAGCGACGGTCACCGCCGGCGGCGACGCGCACGGGGTACCGATCGTTTTCTGCCGCCACGAGGGCATGATCTTCTCGCCGCTGGACAGCAAAGCCAAACGCTCGGCGCGCTTACGGCGCTTCGACAACGTCGCGCACAACCCCGCCGCAAGCCTGCTGCTGGACCACTATGCCGCCGACTGGCAGCAGCTGTGGTGGGTACGCATCGATGGCCCGGCCGAACGGTACGAGCCGGGGGATGTGGAGGGCGCAGCCATTGGCGCCCGGCTGCGCAGCAAGTATCCGCAATACACGCAGTCGGGCTTTCACTTCGAGCAGACGACGTACCTGCGCCTCCGTCCCGCGCGGATTGTTGCCTGGGCGCAAAGCGGATCGGTGGCAACGATACAGGCGTCTTTGCCGGCCGGCTGACGACTCTCAGCCGATGCTTTCGGCCAGCTCTTCCAGCAGGGCGCGGGTGTCGTCGAAGCCGAGGCAGGCATCCGTGATGCTCTGGCCGCGCACCAGGGCGCTCCGGGGCGCCGGCTCCTGGCGCCCGGCGATGAGATGACTCTCCAGCATGATCGCGCGAAGACCGGCATTGCCGTTGCGCCGTTGCTCACAGACGCTGCGGGCCACCAGCGGTTGGCGGCCGGGGTCTTTGCCGCTGTTGGCGTGGCTGCAATCCACCATCACCGTAGGCGCGAGCCCCGCATCGGCCAGGCGCTGCTGCGCAGCCGCCACTGCGTCCGGTTCGTAGTTTGGCGCTGCACCGCCGCGCAAAACCAGGTGGCAGTCGGGGTTGCCGTTGGTTTCGAGAATTGCCGGGGCGCCTTCTTTCGTGAGCGAAGGAAACAGATGACGGTGCCCGGCCGCGCGGATCGCATCGATGGCCACCTGCACGTCGCCGTCGGTACGGTTTTTGATGCCCACCGGCATCGACAGGCCGCTGGCCAGCTCGCGGTGGATCTGGCTTTCCACGGTCCGTGCGCCGATGGCGCCCCAGCTGATGAGGTCCGTGTAGTACTGCCCGAAAGTGGTGTCCAGAAACTCGGTGGCGGCCGGCAGGCCGATGCTGGTCACGTCGTGCAACAACCCCCGGGCCAGCCGCAGACCATGGTTGATGCGGTTACTGCCGTCGATGTCCGGGTCGTTGATCAACCCCTTCCAGCCCACCACGGTGCGTGGTTTCTCGAAATACACCCGCATCACGCAGAAAAGCCGGCTGGCCAGCTCGTCGCTCAACGTTTTCAAGCGCTCGGCATACTCCAGCGCGGCGTCGGGATCGTGGATGGAGCAGGGCCCCACCACTACCATGAGGCGCGGATCGTCGCCGGCCAGAATGTGCTGGATGGTCTGACGGGCCTCTGCGACGAAGGCGGTAGCCCGGTCGCTGAGCGGTAGCTCTTCCTCCAGCACCGCGGGGGAGATCAGCGGGTGCGTGCGGGTGATGCGCAGATTGTCGGTCTGCATGGTGCCGCTACCCGTTGTCGCCCTGCAGAATGATGCGCAACGCGTTGTTGCCACATTGCTCGGGGGCGTTGTCGCACTCGTCCGTCGGGTCGGAGCCGGCTGTCACCTCGTCCCCGTCCGTAACGCCGTCGCCGTCCGTGTCGGCCAGCGTCGGATCGGTACCGTGAATTCTGGTCTCACGATACAGATTCAGGCCGTCGCCATCGGCGTCCGATTCGAGGGTTTCGAGGTTCGCCTCGATGGCATCCAGTTCCAGTGTCTGGGCCGCCAGTCTGGCTTCCAGTTCGGCGGTGCGCGCGGTCTGGGTGGCAAAGGGGCTGTAGCTGTCCTGCTCTGCAACGGTCACCAGGTCGGTGGCGTTCACGCCCCGTGCGACGTTGCGCAGCCGTCGCAGCAGGTCGGCTTTGCCGACAGACAACGCGTCGGAAACTACGGTGCTGTCGAAGCCCAGCGCGCTGCCGCCGACGGTTTTGTCCAGCTGCACGATGGGCGTGAACACGGGCTGAAACTCGCACACGTACGTGCATTCGTTGTTTTCGTTGCAGCTCACCAGGCGCGGAATCTGCACCGGCTCTCCTGCCGGCAGGGTTTCGGCCGGGGGTTGAAAGGGCGGGCCGTAGTTGGGGGGCTGCAGCACAGAGCAGTCGTAGGCGGGTGCGGTGCCGTCGCTCAGTTCCAGCCCGGAAGAGACCAGCGTGTTCAGATAGTTGTTGCCTTCGTTCTGCGAGTCGTTGGCCTGGATGCGCCAGGCCTGGCCCTCTTCGGCTGTAACGCCCGGGCGCCAGAAGCTGATGCGCAGGTTGTTTTCGGCCAGCCGCAGGCTCTGCTCCAGAGACGTGTTCGCCACACAGTCCAGGCCCACGCAGAGGCTGACGCTGTTACGGGCGTACACGGCGCCGTAGAACTCGTTCTGGTTCAGGGTCTGCGCCTCGGTGATGCGCATGCGGTTGAAGGTTTCGGTGCCTTCGTAACCGATGAAGTTCTCCTCGCCGTCGCTGTCGTCGGGCACGACGAAGCTGAACGTATCGATGAGCGTTGTCTCGCGGAACACTTCCACCGTGAAGGTCGACTCGGCGTCGCCGCCGCCCCCTTCGCCGGCTGGCGCATCCCGGAAATCGATCCCCAAGGCGGAGACGAGGTTGGCCGTGACCAGCTGCAGGTTTTCCTCGTTGTTCAGGGCGATGTCGATGCCCGGAAAAACAGACGTCCACTCCGAAAGACTGAAAGTGGCACCGCCGAAGGTCTGCACCGTCACCCGGCCGCTGACGAAGCTGGTGCCGGGAGACCCGGCCACGTAGGGCTCGCTGATGACCTCCGCTGCGGTTGCCTCCAGAAACTGGGCTTTGTCCTGGAAGAACTGGCCTGCCTGCGCGGCGGGTATGAGCACAAAGCCGGCCAGCAGCAGGCAGGCAGCGCCGTGTCGTGCTGCGCTCACAGGTTGTCGATCCGCGTGGTCAGCGCGTCGATGCGTGCGTCGAGCGCGTCGACGTCCGCCTCGATGGTGTCGAGCCGGGCGTTCAGCGCCGCCGCGTCCCCCGCGGTATTGCTGGTGGTTTCGTCCTTGAAGGCATCGAATTGCGCCATGTTGACGGCGTCGGTAGCGGCCACGCCCGGGGCAACGTGTACCACGCGCCGTTCGGTGCCGGGCGCGCCTACCGACACGGCACCGGGCTCCAGCACGGCGTCCGCGCCGATGGCCACACCTCCCGCAGCGCCGGATTCCAGCTGCAGAACGCTGCTGCCCGCATCCAGGTCGTCGATGACAAATACCGGGGGCTGGGACAGCACGGGGCGCAGTCCCAGCATCCAGTCGGTAGTAGGGAAAGCAGCCGCCGTGCTGGTGTCCTGCAGCCTGATCAGCGGCACGGAGGACTTCAGCCGCATCGTATCGAAGCCGAAGTTCTCGTTGTCTGCGCAGACCGGGCCCACGCAGAGCGACCCGCTGACGATGAGGTTGGCGTTGATGACCACGTCATCCGCTATGACCTCGTCGGCGAGGGCGCCGGCCGCAGGTAGAAGCCAGATCGCCACGCCCGTGCAGAGCTTTGTGATAGAACGACGGACCATGACCTTCTCCCTTCGTTGGTGGTTCTGGCAACCTAGCATACGCCGGGCATGGGAGCATCCCTGCTACGATCACCATCTGATTGCTCCTGAAACAGACAACGGAGGAAACATGACGCTCATAGAACTGGGGGCGCTCGGTGAGTTTCTCGGCTCCATCGCGGTGCTGGCGACACTGGTGTACCTGGCGGTGCAGTTACGCCAGAACACACTTGCCATGCAGGCCAGCGAGAAAACCGCTCTGGCGCAGACCTACCAGATGCGTTCCGACGCGCTGCAGCTCATGGTGGTGCAGGCGGCCGATTCCGCCCATTTGAGCCCGATCATCACCAAGCTCACCGCCGCCGGGTATCCCGAGGACATCAGCGCGTTGAGCCAGCTCAGCGAGGAAGAGCTGGGGCGGTTCCGGCTATGGCAGATTGCCCAGCAGACGCACTGGGACAACTGGTTCTATCAGTATCAGCAGGGCTTCATCGACGTCGAGTCGTACGAGGATGCGTTCAAAACGCGGGTGCGCCGCCTCGCGCCCACCTGGCAGGCGTTGAACACCACGGCGGGCGCGCGACGCAGCTTTCTGGACGAGCTGGACAAGCTCGCCGACTAGCGCGGCGGCGGAGTGCGCAGGTCGAGGCAGTAGGGCTGTTCCGGATGCACCTCCTCCGGCGGAATGTCCAGCTCTCCCTGGGTGCGCCCGTAAGGCCAGAAGCGGTTGTGCCGGCGTGCCTCCGCCTCGTTGGCGTTGACGGGAAAGGTCTCGTAGTTGCGGCCGCCCGGGTGCGCGACATGGTAGGTGCAGCCGCCCACCGAGCGCCGGTTGGCAACGTCCACCACGTCGAACACCAGCGGCGCGTGCGAGGCGATTGTCGGATGCAGGGCTGAATAGGGCTCCCACGCTTTATAGCGCACGCCGCCCACGAAATGGCCGCGCACGCCGGTCGCGCGCAGTGGTATGCGGCGACCGTTGCAGGTGACGACGTACCGGTCGCTGGTCATGCCATGCAGGCTGATCTGCACCCGTTCCACTGACGAATCGACGTAGCGCGACGTGCCGGAGGCGGAGGATTCTTCGCCCAGCACATGCCACGGTTCCAGCGCCGTGAAGAGATCCAGCTGCATCTCCTCCACCTGTACGCTGCCGATACGGGGGAAGCGAAACTCGCGGAACGCTTCGAACCACTGGATCTCGAACGGGTAGCCCGCGTCGCGCAGAAACTCCACCACGTCGCGGAGATTCTCCCAGACGTAGTGCCCCAGCATGAAACGGTCGTGCAGTTCCGTGCCCCACCGGATGAGGCGGGCCTGGTAGGGGTGCTTCCAGAAGTGCGCCACCAGCGCCCGCACCAGCAGCATCTGCACCAGGCTCATCTGCGCGTGAGGCGGCATCTCGAAGGCGCGGAATTCGACGATGCCGCGGCGACCCGATGCGGAATCGGGTGAATACAGCTTGTCGATGCAGAACTCGGCGCGATGGGTATTGCCGGTGAGATCCACCAGGAAGTTGCGCAGCACCCGGTCTACGAGCCAGGGTCGGTCTGCATCGCCTTCGGGCAGCAGGCCGAACGCCACCTCCAGTTCGTAGAGGTTGTCGTCGCGGGCTTCGTCAACGCGCGGCGCCTGACTCGTGGGGCCGATGAACAAGCCGGAAAACAGGTAAGACAGCGCGGGGTGTCGCTGCCAGAACGTGATCAGGCTGCGCAGGAGATGGGGCCGCCGGAGAAACGGGCTCTCCTCCACGGTAGCGCCCCCCAGCGTGACGTGGTTGCCTCCGCCGGTACCGGAGTGGCGTCCGTCGAGCATGAATTTTTCGGTGCCCAGCCGCGTCTGCCGGGCGGCTTCGTACAGGAACGTGGTGTTGTCCACCAGCTCCTTCCAGCTCTGCGCCGGATGAATGTTCACCTCGATCACGCCCGGATCGGGCGTGATCGCGAGCTTGTGCACGCGCTGGTCGAACGGTGGCTCGTAGCCCTCCAGCACGATGGCCAGCTTCGTCTCCCGCGCGGCGTCCTCGATGATGGTGAGCAGCTCCAGATATTGTTCCAGCCGCGCGAGGGGCGGCATGAACACGTACACGCGGCCCGCGCGGGCTTCGACGCACAGCGCGGTATGAATGATGTCCCGCGACGCGGCGCTGAGGATGTCCTTGCGCGCCCGGCTGCCTGGCAGCGGCGCCAGGTCTTCGAACGGGTCCAGCTCGGGTTCCACCTCGTCGGGCCTGTCCCATGGCAGCGAATCCAGCGGCAGGCGCAGACCCATGGGTGAATCGCCGGGTACCAGCAGCAGCTTGCCCGACCGGAATGGCCATGGCCCGGTCTGCCAGAAACTTCGCGCGCCGGCCGTGTGGCACTTCAGCGGCAGGGCATAGCCCGCCGGCGTGCCCAGACCCTGGTTGAACACCCTGGCAAGACTGTCCCGCTCGAGCGGATCCTTGAGCTTGCGGTTCTGCGGCGTCACACCCCTGGGCAGGGTGCTCTCTTTCCAGAGGTAGTAGCCCGTGTTCTCGTAGGCTTTCACGATACGGCGCGGGGGCAGGGCGAGCCCGGCCACAATGGCTCGCATCAGCTTCTCGGCGTGCTTCTGCGTGTAACCGAGATCTGCGGTGTCATCAGCCAGCAGCGCCGGGTTGCGCCACAGCGGTTCGCCGTCTTTGTGCCAGATCAGCGTCAGCGCCCAGCGCGGCAGGGGCTCGCCGGGGTACCACTTGCCCTGGCCGAAGTGCGTGAAGCCGCCGGAACCCCAGCCATCGGCAAGACGGCGCAGCAGCTCTCCCGCAAGCCTGCGCTTGTCGTCGCCGAGGGCGCCGTTGTTCCATTGTTCGCCATCCATGTCGTCGATGGACACGAAGGTCGGTTCACCGCCCTGCGTCAGTCGCACGTCCTGC
>CAZYYJ010000055.1:0-35249 GCA_964651595.1 uncultured Pseudomonadales bacterium
TGTCAGCGCGCCGAGGCCGGAGGCCAGCGACAACGGATGGCTGAGATAAAACACCGGCCGCACGCGCGCCACACAACCGGCCAGGTGATGACTACCCACCCGCAGTGGTGAATTCCAGCCGTGAGTGGCGACGTAAACCGTGCGGGCCGTCATGAATCGCCTTTCAGCAGCGTTGCCATGCGCGCTGCGGAAGCTTCCCAGGTGTAGGCGGCAGCCACCCGCGGACACGCCTGCGCCAGCGCCTGCAATGCCGACGGCGCCGCCAGCAACTCACCCAGCGCCTCCGCCATGGCCTTGCCCTCCAGCGCCGCGAAGGCCCCGGCATCGCCTGCAACTTCCCTGTGCACGGGCAGGTCGGAGACCAGCACCGGGGTACCGGCACTGATCGACTCGAGCAGAGGCAGATTGAAACCCTCGTACAGCGAGCAGGACACCGTCAGCGCCGCACCCGCGTACAGCGCCGCAAGCTGGCCGTCCGTTGCACCTCTGATCCACGTCAGGCGTTCGCGAAGGCCGTAGTCTGCAGCGAGGGCCGGGAGATCCACACCCAGCCTGCCGGCCCCGCCACCACCAAGTGGTGCGGCACGGCATGTTGCACGTCGGCAAACGCGCGCAGCAGCGCGGCGTAATTCTTGCGGGGTTCCACGGTGCCCACGGCCAGCACATAACTCTCCGGCAGCGACAGCACCTCGGCCGGGGGAAAGCGCGGCACCCCCGGGCCCACCACCTCGCAGCGAGCCGGGTCGACACGCAGCCGGTCGATCACACTCTGACGCGTGGCGTCGGACACGCAGGCCACCACGTCGGCCCCGCGGGCCGATACCGGCGTACGCAGCCGCTCCAGCAGTCTTCGCGCTACCGGCATGGTCTGCGGCGCCAGCAGGAAACAGAGATCGTGAATCGTCACCACGCTGCGGCACCCGAGGCCCGGCGGCAACTGATGGCGCGGCGACCAGAATACGTCCAGCCGGTCCCGACGGGCCCAGCGCGGGAACCAGCCCAAGGCGCACACGTGACTGTTGCGGGCCACACCCCGACCCACGCGCACGTGCACCCGTTCACCCGCCGGCGGCGAAAACGCCTCGTTCGCGTAGAGAAACCACTGATGGTCGTCGCGGGCCACCAGTCGCGTGAGCAGCTCACGGGTGTAGCGGCCGATGCCGTCCATCGCGCCGGTCAGCGGCCGCGCGTCCACACCGATCTTCAGCATGGCCCGCGGCGCCCGGACAACAGGTCTGCGTAGAGGTCACGGTACCGTTCCCCCATACGCGCCCCGGTGAAGAGCGCTTCATACCGCTTCCGGCTGGCCCGACCGAACCTGTCACGCAGCGCCGCATCGCCGTGCAGGGTATCCAGGGCACCGCGCAGGCTCTGCGCGCATCCCGGTTTCACGACGAGGCCGTTCTCCCCATCCACGCAGACGAAGCTGGTGCCCGTACCCACTTCAGTGGCGACCAGCGGCCGGCCGTACATGGTGCCTTCCACCAGCGAGACCCCGAACGCTTCCGAGCGCGCGATGGAGGGCAGCACCACAGCCATGCTGTGGGTCAACAAGGCGACTTTTGCCGCATCGTCCACGTAACCGAGGAATTCGACGTTGTCGAGGCGCAACCGCTTCAGTTGCGCGCGCAGGGCATCGGCCTCGGGTCCACTGCCCGCCAGCAGGAGCCGGTAGGGCGCTTCGCGCATGGCGTCCAACAGCACGTGCAGGCCCTTGTAGTAACGGAATACGCCGACAAACAGAAAATACGGCGCGTCGAGCGCGGTTCCCACGCCGGCCGCCGCCGGTGCCGGATAGGTGCGCTCGTCAATGCCGATGGGAATCGCTTCGACCTTGTCCGCATGACGGTTGAGCACCGTGCTCGAACGGGCGTAGTTCCCGGACGTACAGACGATGCGATCCATGCTGCTGAGGAAATGATGCATCAGCGGGCGGTAAACGGCGCCGAAAAAACGCTGACGCACGATGTCGGAGTGATACGTCACCAGCTTTGGTTTACGACACCGGCCTAGGAGGTCCAGCACATCGGCAAACGGCCACGGGAAATGAAAATGAATGACGTCGGCCCAGGCGCTGAGGGCGGCAAACTCCCCCAGGACTGCCCGGGAAAAGCCACAGGACGCAATTTCAAAATCCTGTTTTGCGCGTACCACGGGGATGCCGTTCACGACCACCTCACGCGGCTCGGGACGTTCACTCAACGTCAGCACCCGGCTCTCGACGCCGAGGGTCCCCGTTGTCAGGCAGAGCTGACGGATCGTCTCCTCCAACCCTCCCTGGGTGTCCGGAAAAAACGTGCGGTACACATGCAGCACCCGCATCGTTCAGCCCTCTTCGAAGAACCGCGCATACACCGCGGCGTAGCGTTGCGCGTTGTCGTGCCAGGCATGCTCTGCCGCCCAGCGCAGGCCACCTTCGCGTAGCGTCGCAAGCAGTGGCCGTGTGGTCGGCGAAGACGCAACCCGTCCGGCGCCCAGCTTCACCAGCGCCGCGGCCAGCGAGGGCACGTCCCCGGCGCTGAAGAGCAGGCCGTTTTCTCCATCGCGTGTCACGGCAGCCAGCGGGGGCACGTTGGACGCCACGTAAGGTACCCCCATCGCCATCAGCTCCATGGGCTTCAAAGGCGGCACCAGCTCGGTGACCTCGTTGGCATAGCGCGGCACTACCGCCACGTGCATGCGACGGTACTGCACCCGCACCACCTCGCGGGTGACGCGGCCGGTGAATTCCACCGCGTCGGCGATGCGCAGACGCCGGGCAAGCTTACGCAGCCGCGGCACCTCCACCCCGTCACCGACCAGCAGCAACCGCGCATCGGGCACTGCCTCGCGCACCAGGGGCAGGGCTCTCAACAGAAGATCCAGTCCCTCGTAACCGACAAACGACCCGGCGTAGCCGATGGTGAAAGCCCCCGTGGCGGGAGACACCGGTTCGTGCCGGGCGCTCGCGTTGCCCACGACGGTGATCTTTCCACCAGGTACGCCCTGACCCTCCAGCCAGCGTGCCAGCGGTGCTGAGATGGCTACCACCTGATCAGCCTGCATGGCCGCAGTGAGCTCCTGACGCTCGCAGTAGTCGTAATGGTCCGTGCGCCGGTAACGCGGTTGCGCAAGACCGCGGGTGCGATGCCACAGACCGCGCATTTCGTAGACCACCGGCAACCCCGTCAGGACGCCGGCCCGGGCTGCTGCGAGGCCATTCAGGTAGTTCGAATGCGCGTGCAGCACATCCACGCCATCCGCGTCCGCCTGCTCCGCGATCCAGGCGGCATAGGCTTCGACGTAGGCACTTTCCACGCCGCCGATGAGAAAGGCCGGATCCAGGCGATGGCGATAGGAAAGACCGTTGGCGCTACTGTCGTGGAAATCCGTCGGGAGCCGTCGATGCTGCAGAAGATCCCACGGGTAGCCGAGACGCGTGACCAGCGATGAGGCTATGTTCGCCTCTGCCAGCGCCTGCACCAGCTGTTCCGTGCGCGTTGCATAGCCGTTCTGATCAAAGCTCGCGGAAGAGTGCAGTACCTGCAGCACCCTGCCGCGAAAGGTACCGCGGGGACAACGGGGAGCAACGGGTGCCGGCAAGGGACGCTGCAGCACGCCAGCCATGTCTCTGACGCGCGCCACCTGGGGCGCGTCGAGAGCGCGCTCGGCATAGGTGAGGGCCGCGAGAAAGTTACCTTCGCGAAACTTCACCCGCGCGGCTGCGCGCGGAAACAGGCGCGCGAGCACAGCGGTCACCAGGCCCGCCACGGGACTGTCCGCATGTGCCAGGTAGGTGAGAAAACGATCGGCGGGTGGCCGCAGCCATCCGGGCAGGCTAGGCACGCGCCAGGCTACCTCCAGATGACCCCGCGGCAGGTTGCATAGCCGCTGCCCAGCGGCTAGTGTCAGCGGCCTTTCTGTCGCCCGGCATCCCGTGAGCTCCCCCGATCCGAATCTCGATTCTTCGCCCGAAGCCCAGCCACCTTACGGCGGTTCCGACGACCACGAGCGGATGCTGCGTGACCTGGAGCGCCGGAGCGCTCTGCTCCAGAAAGCCATTCTCAGAAACATCGCTCAGACCGAGCAGTGGAAGCAGGCCTTCGAAGAGCTGCAGGACACGACGTCGTTCAGGGTAGGCAGACGGATCATGGCTGTAAAGGACAAGCCGCTGAGCCTGTTCTCTCTGCCCTGGGATCTGGTAAAAATCATGCGCACACGGGGCGTGCGCAGCCCCTCCCCCGAGAGCATCGTGGCTTTCGAGGAAGCGCTGGACCATTACCTCACCCACAATATCGACGACACCGTTGACTACGTTACCGGACGCCTCGTCCGCCACGAGGCAGCGCAACGCTACGAGGCCCTGGCCGCGCTGGCCGGCAAGTTCAGTGAAGCGGGTTTCGAGGCGGCGCAGTACGAATTTCTCAAGGCCGCGGAGCGCACCCAGAGCACGGGCTTTTCCACCAACGCGGTCTATCTGGCCGCGCGGCGCGAGGGAGACATAGAAACCGCGTGTGCGATGATCGCGGCGCACGAGGCGCATCTGGGTGACGACGTGGACGAGCGCTCCGAGCTGCGCCTCAAGCGCATGAAGTCGGATGTGGTGCATCAGCTTGCCGCGCGGCAGCACGTGCCGGCGCGCCGCCAGCGCGACGGCGAAGCAGTGCGCAACCGTGTCTGCTACGTGCTGCACAACTCGGCCCCGCACGCCTCGGGGGGCTATGCCACCCGCGCGCAGGGACTAGCGCGGGCGTTGACCAACCAGGGGCTCGAGGTGATCGGTGTCACCAGACCCGGCTTTCCCGTGGATCTGCCCAACGCGGACGAAGCGCTTCCGGCCACCGAAGATACGGTGGACGGCATCCGTTACCTGCGCGCCTTCGAGCCGCGGCGGCGCACCATACCGTTTCGCGACTACGTCCCCGAGGCGGCGGCGGTGATGGAACAGCAGTTCCGCGAGCTTGCGCCGGAGTTCGTGGTGGCTGCGTCCAACTACATCGTTGCGCTGCCGGCGCTGATCGCCGCGCGCCGGCTGGGCATGCCCTTCCTGTACGAGGTGCGGGGATTCTGGGAAATCACCCGCGCTTCCCGGGAGCCCGGTTACCCCGCCACCAATGGCTACCGCGTGCAGAGCGCCATGGAGACCTTTGTGGGCCGGGAAGCCGATCAGGTGGCGACGCTCACGCAAGCCATGGCGGAAGAAATGATCGCCCGCGGGGTGCCCGAAGCAAAAATCAGTCTGCTGCCGAATGCGTGCAATCCCGCGCACTTCGAGCGGGACCACGCGCTGCAGGCAACGGCTCGGGCACAGCTCGGCCTGGCCGCGGAGATCTGCGTGATCGGTTACGTTGGCACCTTTGTCGACTACGAGGGCCTGCCCGACCTGGTGGACGCAGCCGGCATGCTCAAAGCCCGGGGCCTCGAATTCCGCCTGCTGATCGTCGGCAACGACAACACCGCCGACAACCTGCCGGGGCCCATTGCCGGAGAAATCCGGCAGCGCGCGCAGGCACACGGCCTGACCGACTGGCTGCTGATGCCGGGACGCGTCCCTCACGAAGAGGTTGCGTTGTTCTACGCCGCCATCGACATCGCCGCCTTTCCGCGCAAGCCCTGGCCGGTGTGTGAGATGGTTTCACCCATGAAGCCCCTCGAAGCCATGTGCGCCGAGAAAGCCGTGGTGGTCTCCAGCGTCCGCGCGTTGCAGGAAATGGTGAGCCACGGCGAGACGGGCTTGATCTACACCAAGAACGACACTTCCGAGCTTGCCGACGTGCTGGGCCGGCTCATCGCAAACCCGCAGGAGCGCGAACGGCTGGGGGCCAACGCACGCCGGTGGGTGCACGCCGAGCGCACCTGGGAGATTGTCGCCGGCAGAGGCCGTGCGCTGCTGGAGCGCCTGCGCGGGACTTAACCTGCGGGCGCGCAGCCCCACCAGCCGTCCCCGCGCTTCGCTCAGTCGCGGCTGAGGAGGTCGATGATCCGCAGGATCGGGTTGCTTCGAATGTCTTCCTCGCAGAGCCCGTCCGTGCCTTCGACCACACCACTGGCATCCAGCGGACAGAAATCTTCATCATCTTCGCGCCCGTCCCCGTCGCTGTCGGCCAGCGTCGGGTTGGTGCGCTTGTCGAATTCTTCCCGGTTGGTCAGCCGGTCGCCATCGAGATCCACGTCCGCATCGGACGGATCGTCCGGATCGAGTCCATAGGTGGTTTCGAACACATCGGTCATGCCGTCACCGTCCGTGTCGGTCGCGTCGGCGCGGAACGTCAGCCAGCGCACGCTGGAGTATTCGTCTTCCAGCGCCGGCGTAGACGTGCTGGCATCCAGCGCGAAGGGCACCCCCAGATCGTAAATGAGGGGGTTCGCATCGGCGCGCGTGACACGCACGGTCGCCGTGATCTCCTCGCCCGGGGCCATGCTCGCCACGGTGCAGTCCAGACCCGCCGCACCAATGCCGCACCCGCCCGAATGGCTCAGCAGCTGCACGACAACTTCCTCCACGTCAATCTGCCGCAGCCGCACATCGTCGGCGTTCAGGCCGCTCCAGCCGGTGGGTTCGGCGTTCTCGAGGACAATGTCCACGTCCAGGAAGTTGTCGACAGTCTCTGCCGGTTCCTCCGAGATACGCAGATCCAGCGACACCAGCTCCTCGACGAGCACCATCTCTTCTTCGCAGACGAATTCGACGTTGTCGGTGGACAGGCACACAGAGGCCGGCTTCAGCCCGGCGGTGGCATAGGTGTGCTCGGCAACCATGGTGCCGCGACCGCGGCCCTGGGCAGGCTCGTTCACCTTCACCCCCTCAAGCTCCGGCGGCTCGCCGCCTTCGCCGTCCGGGTCCACGAAATCACCGTTCGCCTCCGTGCTGCCCAGTTCCCAGGTGACGATGGCGAGCGCCGGTTCAGCCCCGCCGTCGTCCTCGTAGTCTGATACGAGCGCGGTGGGAAAACCGCGTCCAACGCGGCGGCTGCGGGACACGTCGGTGAGCATCGGCATGTCGTCGACAGGATTGATGGTGATCGCCACCGTGGCCGGCTCTGAGTCGAACACCCCGTCGTTGGCCACAAACTTGAACCAGTCGATGCCGTTGAAATCCGGATCCGGGGTGTAGGTGGCATCGTCCCCATCCACGCTGACGGACCCATTCAGCGGCTGCTCCACCACCCGGAAGGTCAGCGTATCCAGCGGAAACACGTCGTTGGTGCCGATAACCCCATCCGGGTCATCACCGGTCATGGTGATGGTGGTCGACTCGTCCTCGTCGATCACCACAATTTCCGGGAACGCTTCCGGCGCGCGGAAGTTGCGGTCCACCTGCACGCGCACCGTGCCGACGTTACTCTGCGCAAGCCCGTCAGTGGCGCTGTAGGTGAAGGTGTCCTCGCCGCCATGGAAAGCAAAGTTGGATACGTAGGTTACCGTTGCCGAGTCGTCGGTGATGTCTTTCAGCGGCGTGGTTTCGAAGACGTGAATGAACGACTCGGCCTGGTCCACGACAAAGAAGTTCGTGGAGTTCACGGTGACCGCTTTAACCGAGCCCATGTTGCCCAGCACGAACTCCGGGCGCTCTCCCTGATTGATGCCGGTACCGCTGGAACGGGCCTGCCCCCCGAACGTACCGTCGGGCGCAAAGCGTTGCACGCGGCCGGCATCAGCCACGTAGAGCACCCCGTTCGGATCCAGATCCATGAACACAGGGCCGGCAAACTGGCCCGGATCGGTGCCCCGGGTGCCGTTGTAGCTCAACCCGTTCTCCTCCGTGCGCCGGTCGACGACGAAACAGGTCTCGTCCTTGCAGGAAAACCCGCGGCTGCGGCCATTCTGCACGTCACAGGCGTTGGCACCATCGAGATTGTCGTCACAGCGGCCCATCCAGCCGAGGTGCTCGCCTTTGACGAAGTTGTCATCCGCGTCGAAGCCCGACGGGGCAAACTTGTGCACCTGGTTGTCGCAGGTGTCGGCGACGTAGAGGTTGCCCTCAGCGTCCACCTCCATGCCGAAGCCGGTCCAGCTGTTACCCCATTGGCCTTCGTTGCACAGAAACTGTTCCCGGTCGTGCAGGGCGCCCATGTAGCGGTCACGGGTGGGGCCGTTGCCTCGGTCCACGCCGTCTGCGAGGTCTGCCCGGACGTCGAACACGAAGACCCGGCGCCGGTCTGTCACGTAAAGCAGACCGCGTTTGCTGTCGAGCCGCGCGTAGCTGAGGCCCTGCGCATCCACGAAGTCTTTCACACCCGTCTCGCGGTTGTCGGCCGAGCCGAAATCGAACGTCCAGGAGTCACCCCCGAAGTTTTCGTTGATCGACGCGTTTTCGATATCGGAGCGCACGCGGGAGAGAAACAGGCTGGTGCTCGTGCCACCGCCGCTGCGGCTGAACACATAAAGAAAGCCATCGTCGTCGGCAACCATGGTGTTGGAAGAGCCGCCGTATTGAATCTGACCGAGGAATTCGTTGTCTTTGCTCCACTTGGAGATGCGGTCGTCAATCCGACCCCGATTACCGGCATCGTCGCAGGTCCAGTAATTGTCGATCAGGTAGTAGTCTCCGTTGTCTTCGACATGGATGAACTTCGGCTGGTAGACCCAGTCTTTCGGGATGCGCGCGTTGAACGCCACCTGGTTGCCGTTCTCGTCGCGGGAGTATTCGGGGTTTTCGCACACGTTGTCCCACAACCACAGATCGCGGCGCGACGCTTCAAAGAAATCCGGTCCCCAGGGACCGGCCGGGGACGTGCGGAAGTCTTCGATGAAAAAAGGCAGCAGCGGCGCGACAAAATCGCCGTTCTGCGGACGGCTCCGGATGGCAAAGGCCAGCGGATCCACAATGCCATCGACGAGGTCGTTGTCGAGCCCCGTGAGCACGATGTCCACGGGATCGGAGGTGAGCGTCTGCGCGTCGATGTCGGGCACCGTCGGTGCCGTGTTGTCCCCAAGCGCTTTCACGGTAATGAGCTGCGTACCGGTGTTCTGGTTGCCGCTCTGATCTTCCGTGGTCCACAGCACCGGGGTGCGGCTGTCGATGTCGAAGAACTCGGGCGCGTCGCTGAACACGCGGGGCGCCGGATCGGCGAGATCCACCACCCGCGGCACCCCCAGCACGACGTCTTCACTGGCCACGCTGCTGGCGTCGTTCGGATCGATCTCGATCACCCGTCCGGGCGGCGTGATCATGATGGGCGCCTGCGTGTCCTCGACGATGATCGTCTGAAAAGCCCGTGTGGTGTGCGAGCCGCCACCGCCAGTGGGTTTGGGGCCCGCATCGACCGACGTCCAGGTAACGGGTGTCTCACCCAGCGGCAGAAAGTGCGGAATGTTGTCGAAGATACCCGCTGTGCGGTCGCAGGGATCGTAGGAGGACAGGTTGCCGCGCAGATCCCCTGCAATGCGCCGGCTGAACACCCCGCCGAAATCCATGGCCTCGACCGTGATGGACGGCAGCGTCACTTCGGGCGCCTGGTCGACCCCCAGGTATTCGATGACGGGCGGATAGACGTCGTAGACCGTGAAGATCTGGTCGTAAGACTTGGTGTTGGATATGCGCTCCCACTCCGTGGCTTCGTCGATCAGATACAGCACCCCGGCATCGATGGCCTTGCGCCCCGCTGTCTTGATGCCCACCTTGAGCTTTTCCGCCATCCACTTGGCGGCACGCTTCGCGATGCCGGCCTGCTTGGCCGCTTCGTCCGCCTGCCCGGCCGCCGCTGCCGGCGCTTTCTTGGCGTTCTTGAACTTCGAGTAACTCATGGCCAGCATGGCCGTGGGCAGCGCCACATCCAGGCCGAGATCCACAACCGTATCTGCGCGCCACTCGATCGTGTGCCGCCCCGCCGGCAGGTCGACCCACGGCCGGGAGAATTCCCCCGGGCGCAGATACGGATTGTGCAGGCTGAGAATGACCTCGGTTTCGTAGTGGAAGATATCCGGCCGCCCCAGCTCACCCCAATCGGTGGGAAAGGGACTCAGAGGGTTCTGCAGCCCGAAGATGTTGGAGTAGATCGCCTCACCCTGTGGCAGGTTCAGATCGAACGTGCACTGGTCGTTGGAATCGGGCAGCCGTGCCCGATCGGACGGCGGCAGCAGCGAAGCGGGCAGAAATTTGAGCGACAGGCCAGCACCGTAGCCCACCACCTCGGACACGAACGCCACCGTGGGCTCCGGCAGCAACGCGGACAGCGTGGCACCGAGCTGCACGCCACCAATGACCCCCAGAGTGGTCTTGTGATCTTCCTCATCCTGAGCGCGATCACCGAAAGCCGGCGCCATGGCGCACAGAGCCAGCACCACCAGCCCGCGCCTGATCCGTATTGCCGCTTTCATCTCCATGGTCTCCAAATCCCGTGCGCCGCGGGCTACTGCATACATCACTAAGCTAAGACGCCGATCGCTGCGCAAACCGCTAACGATGCGCAGCCCCCTTCGACGCCTACCCTACCGGGAAGAAAATTGTCGGTCGATCCTCACTTCCTGACCGTCAGATGTCATCCCGGCGGGCCTTTGCCGTATCCTTAGGCCCGCTGCCGCACAGGGCAGTTGCCGACACATCGACGAAGCTATGGATAAGTCAGACTGGGAATTGCTGCAGGCCGTGTTCCACGACGCGCTGGCGCTGCCGGAGGCGGAGCGGGAGGCGTTTGTCGCCGAGCGCCTCGAGGACGCAACGCTGCGCCGTGAGGCTTTGTCTCTGCTGAACGCCGCCGGCGACGATCCGGACAACGACGCCCTGCTGGAAGGCGCCTTCGCGAACCCCGTCGACGCCGACGTCAATCTCGAGGGTGAACTGCTGGGCGCGTACCGGATTCTCGAGAAGGTGGGCGATGGCGGCATGGGGGCGGTCTACCTGGGCGAGCGTGCTGACGGCACCTTCGAGAAGCAGGTTGCCGTGAAAGTTGTCCGCAAAGGCATGGACACCGCCGCGGTGGTCGCCCGCTTCGAGCAGGAACGCACCATCCTCGCGCGCCTGCAGCACCCCAACATCGCCGGCGTGCTGGACGGTGGTATCACCGCCGACGGCCGCCCTTACTTCGTAATGGAATACGTCGACGGCGTGCCGATCACGCAGTACAGCGATCAGCAGGGCCTCAGCATTCACGCGCGGCTGCGACTCTTCAATCAGGTGTGCCGCGCGGTGCAGTACGCGCACCAGAATCTGGTGGTGCACCGCGATCTGAAACCGTCGAACATTCTCGTGCCTGCGGATGGCACGCCCAAGCTGCTCGACTTCGGCATCGCCAAGCTCCTCGCCGAGGAGGACGATGCCGAGTTGACCCGCACCGGCATGCTGCTGGCCACCCCCGCGTATGCCGCGCCGGAGCAACTGACCAGCGGAAACATCACCACGGGCACGGACGTCTATGCCCTGGGTGTGCTGCTGTACGAGCTGCTGACGGGGCGACGTCCCTTCGAAACCCGACGCACGCCCGACGAGTACCGCCAGATGGTGCTGTCCGGCGACCCGCTGCGACCCTCGACCGCGTTGACCCAGCAGCCGTCTACCAGCGAAGCCGAGCGCGCCACGCGCGTGCAGACCATCGAGGCCGCGCGCGGCGCCCAGACCACCAAGCTGCGTTCTCTGCTGCGCGGCGATCTGGACAACATCTGTCTGACCGCCATCATGCGCGAACCCGAGCTGCGCTACGCCACGGCGGCTGCGCTGGCCGCCGACATCACCAACCACCTGGAAGGCCGGACCATCGAAGCCCGGGGGCAGTCGTTCGGTTACCGGGCGCGCAAGTTCTACAGCCGCAACCGCCCCGCGGTGCTGGCGTCAGCGGTCGGCGCGGTGCTGCTGGCCACGCTGGGTCTGTATCACGCCAACCGCATCACCGCAGAACGCGACATTGCCATCGAGGAGAAGGAAAAGACCGAAGAGGTCGTGCAGTTCGTCACCAGCCTGTTTCTCGCCGCCGATCCCGCGCAGGCCCGCGGCACGGACATCACCGCCCGGGAGCTGCTGGACGCGGGCATGCAGAAAATCGAGACCGAGATGTCCGGTCGCCCGGCGGTACAGGCCACCATGAAGCGCGTGCTGGGCGGCGTGTACTACGAGCTCGGCGAACACGAGGACGCCACCCGGCTGCTGCAGGAAGCGGTGGACACGCACAGCGCTGTGTACGGTGAGCAGCATCTGGAAACCGCCGAGTCCTGGCTCGCAAAAGGCATCAACGAGCAGACCGTGGGAGACTTCGACGCCGCGCGCACGTCGCTGACGACGGCGCTGGCCATCCGTCGCACGCTGCTGCCCGGGGCACACGAGGACGTGGTGGAAGCATTGAGCGCACAGGCGTTTTTTGCAGAAACCAATGGCGAATATGATCGCGCCGAAGCCCTGCACCGACAGGCTCTGGCCATGGCCCGCGAGCTCGCCGTCGGCAACGAAGACCTGTACGTCGCCGCCCAGATGGCCAAGCTCGCAAGCCTGTACCGCCTGCAGGACCGCCTGGACGAGGCGGAGGAACTGCTCACAGACGCGCTGGCCATGCAGGACAGACTGTACGGCGGTGCCCATCCCGAATCCGACGAAACGAAACGACAGCTTGCCGAGCTGCTGGCAGACCGGCGTAAATTCGAGGCAGCGGACGCGCTTTATCAGGAGCTCATCGCGTCGCGCACGAAGATGCTGGGAGCCGACCACTACGAAACGGGCTCAGCCTGGAACAGCTACGGACATCTGCTGGCTGCGCGGGGCGATGCGGCCGGTGCGCGCGACGCCTACACCCGCATGCTCGAGATCACGCGCAAGAACTATGGCGATACCCACCCGGCGCTCGCTGCCGGTTACAACAACGTGGCGGTGCTGGCCCGCAACATGGGCGATCTGGACGGCGCTCTGGAGAACTACCGTCTGTGCCTGGCCATGCAGGATGCTGTCGGCGTGCCGGTGGACCATCCCAATCGCGCGTACCCGGTCGCTGGCAAGGGCCGCGTGTACCTGCTGCAGCGTCGCTTCGAAGCCGCGCGGGACCAGTTTCTCGAAGCGATGCGGATTCGCCTCGATCAGCTGTCCGAAGACCACATTCTGGTGGTGGAGCTGAAATCGGATATCGGCGCCGCCTATACGGAGCTGGGCGCCTTCGACCGCGCCGAGGCACCGCTGCTGGCGGCACTGGCGGTGCTGCGCAGCAATTGGGGCGACGACGACCCGCGCTCGGAGTTGACGGCTGCGCGGCTCAAACGGTATTACGAGCTCACAGGACAGAGCGAGAAAGCGGCCGACTACGCCGAGCTGGCCGCGCCGGCCGCCGACGACACCATGCTGCAGTATTTCTGAGCGAAGAATGATGAACCCCGACGTAACCCAGCTGCTGAAAGACTGGCGCGCAGGGCGCTCCGACGCCTCCAGCGAGCTGTGGCCGCTGCTTCACGGTGAGCTGAAGCAACTGGCCAACGCCTACATGCGCAACCAGGGTGGCGGGCACACCCTGCAGGCCACCGCGCTGGTGAACGAAGCTTTCCTGAAACTGGTAGACGTGGACTTTCGTGGCGAGTCACGCAAGGAATTCC
Organism: uncultured Pseudomonadales bacterium; assembly: GCA_964651595.1. Taxonomy (GTDB): domain Bacteria; phylum Pseudomonadota; class Gammaproteobacteria; order Pseudomonadales; family Azotimanducaceae; genus UBA4421. The sequence goes on from CAZYYJ010000055.1 coordinate 13,483, forward strand.
TGTCGCTGGCCGCCAGCGCCATGCGCAGCATTCTGGTGGACCATGCGCGCAAGAACGCCCGCGCCAAGCGCGGTGGCGACGCCGTGCAGGTAACCCTCGAGTTCGTTGGCTCCGACGAACCCGCCCCCCACGACATTCTGCAGGTGGACGACCTGCTCACCCGGCTGTCGGACGTGGACCAGCGCATGGCGAAGATTGTGGAGCTGAAAGTCTTCGGCGGCCTCACCTACGATGAGATTGCGGCGCTCATCGGCGTGTCCTCGGCCACGGTGCGCGCCGACATGCGTTTCGGCAAAGCCTGGCTGAAGCGGGAGATGACTGCCTAACCCTGAGGCGCTGACGGCGCCGCCTAAGACCTCATGAGCTCGAGAATGCGGAACAGGGGGTTGCTGCGCAGCTCTACCTCGCAGACGCCGCCGGCCCCTTCAATAGAGCCCCCTTCGTCGAGCGGACACTCGTCATCGCGATCCTCCACACCGTCGCCGTCGGTGTCGGCCAGCGTCGGGTTCGTTCGGGCGTCGTATTCTTCCCGGTTGCTGAGACCGTCTCCATCAGCATCCGCCTGCGCATCCGTGGCATCCACGGCGTCGAGGCCATAGACCGTTTCGAACACGTCGGTCATACCGTCGCCATCGGTGTCAGTGGGATCCGCCTTGAAGGTGAGCCAGCGGGTCGTTCTGAAAGGCGCCGCGATGGCCTCGCTGCCGGTCACGGCATCGACGGCAAACGGGGCGCCCACGTCGTAAATCAACGGTCCCGGTCCGGCCAGCGCCACGCGAACCGTAACGCTGAAGCCCGCACCAGGCGTCAGCGTGCCCGCATCGCAGCTCACCGCGCCCGAGGCAACGGTGCATACGGCTCCGGTCGCCGCGCTGACAGCGCTGACAACAAGCTCGGGCACGGCCACGTTCGTCAGCAGAACCTCGGCGGCTGCCAGGGCGGGCGCGCCAGCCGGCACCAGGTTGGTGACCGCAAGGTCGAGCTCGAGTTGCGGCGCAGACGTGGTCAGCACGTCGTCTGAGACGTCGACGCCGAGGCTGACGAGATTTTCCACCAGCACAGTCTCGTAGCGGCAGACGTTCTCGCTGCCGATGAGCATGCATACGCGCATGTCCTTCGCGCCCGCATCGGGATAGGTATGCTCGGCGGTGATGCTGCCCTCACCCACCCCCAGCGGTGGCTGGTTGAGACGGGCGCCCACCAGCACCGGCGTGGCGGGGCCTTCCGGGCCGTCCGGGTCTTCGAAGTCTCCGGGGTAGTCCCACGCTTCCCCCAGGGCCCATTCCACCCAGTAGTAGGGTTCATCCGCAAAGCCATCGTCGCTGAAGCCTGCAACCAGCACCGCGGGAAAACCCGCACCAATCCGCTCCGGCCAGGTGATGGCGCCGAATTCGACCGGGTCGTCCACGGGCGCAACCGTGAGGCTGATGGTGGCCGGCGCCGATTGGAACACACCGTCGTGCGCCACAAACGTGAACTCGTCCGGACCGTGGTAATCGACTGCTGGCGTATAAGTGAGCTCGGCGCCACTGCCGGCAAGCACCCCGTGTGCCGGGCCTTCGAGCACCGAGAAGGTGAGCGTGTCCAGCGGAAACACATCGTTAGTGCCAATGACACCGTCGGGGTCGTCACCGGCCAGCGTCACAGCCAGCGACGTGTCTTCATCCAGCGTGAGCGCCTGCGCGAAGGCAACGGGCGGCCGGAAGTTGCGCTCCACCCGCACGCTGACCGTGCCGGGGTTGCTGCGCGCAAGGCCATCCGTGGCCGTGAACTGGAACGTGTCGGTACCACCGTGAAAACTGAAATCGGAAACATAGGTGACCGTGGCAGAGCTGTCGGTGATGTCCTTGAGCGGCGTGGTTTCGAAAACGTGCACAAACGACTCAGCCTGGTCCACCACGTAGAAATGTCTGCTGTTGACCGTGACCGCCTTGACGGTACCCAGGTTCCCCAGCACAAAACCGGGGAACTCGCCCTGATTGATGCCCGTACCCGTCGACCTGGCCTGGCCACCATAGGTGCCATCGGGCGCGAAGCGCTGCACCCGGGCGGTGTCGGCGATGTACAGCACATCGTTCGGATCCAGGTCGAGAAATACCGGCGCATCGAACTGGCCGGGCTTGTCACCGGCAGGCGCGGCGACCCCGCAGGTGGCGTCCGTGCAGGCAAAGCCGCGGCTGCGCTCCTGGTCCACGTCGCAGGCATTGGCGCCGAGGAGGTTCTGATCACAGCGGCCGAGCCAGCCGCGATAGGCGCCGCTGGTAAACACGCCTTCGGCATCGAAGGACGGTGGGCCGAACTTGTGCACACGGTCGTCGCAGCTGTCGATCACATACAGGTTACCTTCACTGTCCACGTCCATCGCAAAACCCGTGGACGAGCTGGTGAAGCTGCCGTTCAGACACAGAAACCGCTCGGTGTTCTTCAGCGCACCCAGGTACTTGAGCGCCATCTCGTCTGCCACATAGGCGTTGTCCGCCGGATCCGCAAGATCTTCGCGCACATCGAACACGTACACCCGCGCCCGGTCGGTGACATAGAGCAGGCCGCGTTCGCTGTCCACGAGCGCATAGGTGAGGCTGGTACCGAAAAACGGCACGCCGCTGTCGTCGATGCCGAGGGTCGGATTGATGCGGCTGTCCCGATCGATCTGCCAGAGATCCAGGGTGGCGGCGGCCGTGCTGAGCTCGTCCTCGAGATTGGTGGCGAGCTGAGTCACCGCCAGAATCTCGTTCGACCGGTTGAACACGTAGGCAAAGCCGTCTGCGTCCATGACAAACGTATCCGAGGTGCCCGTGTAGCCGATCTGGCCGAGATAAACGCCGTCTTCCGACCACTTGGATATGCGGGGTACTGGCACAGCGGAACTCGACTGGCACTCATAGGCGCTGTCGATCAGGAAATACTCCCCGCTGTCCAGCACGTGAATGAAACGGGGTTTGTAGGGCCAGTCCACCGGCGCGCGCTGGCTGCGCGGGATGGTTGCGCCGTTCGCGTCGGTAGCCCAGGGCGTACCGTTGGCACAGACGTTGGCGTTGACCCAGCCGTTGCGGTTGCCGCTGGTGAGAAAGGCTTCGCCAAAAGGCCCTGCAGGCGAGGTGCGGAAATCTTCGATGAAAAATGGCAGCAGGGGTGCAACGAACTCGCCATCAGACGGCAGGCTTTCCAGCCGGATCGACAGCGGATCGAAGGCGCCGTCCACGAAATCACCGTCCACGCCGGACAGCACGATATCTACCGGCTGCGACGTCAACGTCTGCGCCTGCACGTCCACCACCGAAGGCGCTGTGTTGGTGCCGATGGCCTTGACGGTCACCAGTTGCCGACGCACCGTGGCGTTGCCGCTGTGGTCCGTCGCCGTCCAGGTAACCGGTGTGCGGCGGTCGAGCGCAAAGCGTTCCGGCGCATCGCTGGTGACCACCGGGGCCGGGTCTGCCAGATCCACCACCCGTGGTGCGCCAAGCTTCACTGCGCCGGCCGGGATACCGTCGCCGTCCGGCCCGGCCGGGTCGATCTCCACCACCCGGCCGCCCGGGGGCACCATGATGGGGCCTTGGGTGTCCTGCACCACCACCGTCTGATAGGCCCGGGTAAAGTTACGCTCACCGTTCTCCACAGGACCCAGGTCCGTCGCTGTCCAGGTGATCTCGTTGCTGCCCACGCGCAGCAGATCGGGCACGTCGTTGCCCAGATTCGCGGGGCGACTGCACGGATCATAGGCATCGACGCTGGCGCGCAGGTCGTCGATGACACGATTTTTCAACACCCCGCCAAAGTCGGTCGCTTCGAGCGTGAGCGCCGGTAACTCGACGCCCGCCGGCTGGTCCGCACCCAGATAGCGGATGACCGGCGGGCGCGTGTCATACACCGTGAGAAGCTGCGCCTGCGTCTTGGTGACACTGCGGGCCTCGAAGTCGGTGCCGGGGATCATGAAACAATCGTCTTCGTCCTCGGGACAGACGATCGTGCAGTTGTCGCGGATGAGACCGCTGCAGACGCTGAGACCATTGTCCACCACGTACTTGGCACCTTTGACGACGCCTTTCTTCACCGCAACGCCCAGCTTTTCCAGCATCCAGCGGCCGGCCTTTCTGAACACGCCTGCCGCTTCGGCAACCTCATCGGCATTGCCGGCCACGGCGGCGGGCGCCATTCTGCCGGCTTTGAACTTCGAGTAGTTCAGGTACAGCATCGCCGCCGGCAGCGCGAGATCGAAACCCCAGTCGATGATGGTGTGTGCGCGCCATTCGAGCTCATGCACCCCGGCAGGGAAGCGCACGGTGGTCTCGGGCACGATCGTTGGCCGGATGTAGGGGTTGTGCACCCCCAGCGCCACCTCCGTGCCCCAGTGGTAGAGCTGCGGCGTACCGAGCGCACCCCAGTCCCCGGGCACGGGGGAGGTTTCGATGCCGAAGGTGGAGACGTAGTAATGGTCCGCCTGCGGCAGATGGAAATCGAAAGTGCACTGATCGGCGGAATTGGGGTCGAAGTCTCTGTCTGACGGCTCGATGAGTGCCGCCGTCATCGCTTTCAGCGAGAGGTTCGATGCAAAACCGACCCCCTCCACAACCAGCGCCGTGAGCGGCTCCGGTGATGCCAGGCCGGCGAGCGTGGCTGACAGATGTGTGCCGCCGAGGGCGCCGAGGGCGGCGGCCTGCAGGTTTTCGCGGGTTTCGTCGGCCGCAAAGGCGCCGCCGGCTGCCAGCACCATGACCCAGAACGAAGCTGTAACGAGGTGAAATCGGCCCATTGAACTCACTAACTACCAGTGCCGCAGATAAAGACGCCAAAGCCGCGCAAAAACGCCAGAAGCCGCAGATCGGCGGTGAGGACAAATCGCTAGTGGCCACACCCGCAATCCCATTAGAATTCCCCGGCTTGAAAACTCTCAAAGTGACTTGTCTTGTCCTACCGTATCGACCTGTCTGATCGCAATCTGATCAGTCTGACCAACGTGCACCTTCCCATGGAGGAAGATGCGGCCGATGGGCAGGCGGCGGTAAATCTCACGAGCAACGGCAGCCTAACCAACGACGCCGAAGGCATCATCGCGCGCTTCCCACCCAGCGATGACCCCAGTCAGGTGGGCGTGAAGCTCTCGTCACCCGTGCTGGGCAACGGTGTCTCGATCTCGTTCAAGGTGTGGGACTGGGACGACATCAAGTACATCGCCATCGGCTACACCACGGACGACAACGAGTTTGTGCATATAAAGGTGCCCAATCCCGCGCAGGGTAAATGGGTACAGATCAGCTGCTGTCACCACGATGTGTTGTTTGCGATCCAGAACGGCTGGGAAACGCCGGGGAACCGCAACCTCAAGGACGTGCGGCTGTACGTGAAAACGGGGGATCAATCGCGGGAAGGCTTCGCCTGTGTGCGGGCAGTCGCGGCGTGGGCCGACGCCCCGAAAGCCGCGGCGCGCGACCTGCTGACCACGCAGGAGGTACGCACCGCCTCCGAGCCGCTGATTGCCACCCTCTACGACTACTGGCGCACGTGCATCCCCGAATTCGCCCAGCAGGCGGACGAGTTTCTGCGTCTCGGCACGGTGCCGCTTCAGGGCGGGAACGTGGCGTGGGATCCTGAGGGCCGGCTGCCCGCCGACTTCGACAACGGTACTCATCGCTATTCCTGGTTTGCCCTGACGCCAGTCTCCATCTACCTGCTGGGCTGGCACGAGACCAGGAACGAGGCCTTCCTCTACGCCTCCCGGGATTTCTTCAACAGCTGGTACGAAAGCAGCTATCTCACCCCGGACCCCGATCAGAAATACAACTGGTACGATCACGGCGTCGCCGAGCGTCTGATGACGCTGGTGATGCTCTGGGACGTGGCCGAGCGTCAGGCCTGGGATCACCGTTTCAAAGTGCGCCTTCTGGGCGTCATCATGCGCCACGCCCAACTGCTGGAAAACGAAGCTTTCTATGCGTTTTACCAGTCGACGCGCTTCCACAACCATGCGTGGTTTCAGGACGCGGCGCTGGCGGCCCTCGGCGCTGGCCTGCCATGGCTGCCGAAGTCACGCTACCGGCTGGAACTGGCGCATTCGCGTCTGAGTGACCAGTTCGCTCAGCTGATCAGTCGCGAGCAGGACTACTCGGTGTTCGTCGAAAACTCCATCGGCTATCACCACGGCGTGCGGCGGCTGATCAAGCTGGTGGGCGATCTCTTCGAGACGGCGGGAGACGAGACCGACTTCAGAGAAATTCTGCACGGTCTGGATCGGTTTTCCGACGCCATGCAGTACGCCGACGGCAGATCCCCTTCGCAGGGCGATACGTTCCGCAAGGCCAATCCGGCGAAGATTCCGAAACGAGCGCGCCAGCCTCACGCGGAGCCCATGGCCCTGGCCCTGGAAGAGTCCGGCTACGGCATCGTGCATGGCAACTGCGCAGGCATCCGCTACGACCTTCGCATGTTCGCCACCGCCTTGACCCGCACGCACAAGCACGACGACAACCTGTCTTTCACGCTGTATTTCGACGGGATCGAGTGGCTCATCGATCCGAGCTTCTATTCCCATGACTACACAGCAGAGATTCCCGCTTACCTGCGCAGCGTCTGGGCGCACAACACCGTCGCCCTGGAGCTCGAGGGCTACGACGCCGGGCCGGGCACGGCATCCCTGAGCGGCACCCGCGACGGCGAAACTTTCGCGCTGCAGGGCGCGCACACCTCCTATCCCGGCACAACGGTCAAGCGCAGCGTCGAAGGCCGGCTGGACGATCTAGCGCTGCACATTCACGAGCAGGTGGAGAGCAATGACACACCACAGGCACACGCGGTGCTGCATCTGGGTGAAGGTGTCGAGGCGAAGCAGATGGCGGGAGGCGTCAAGCTTACCCACCCACTCTCCGCATTCACTCTGGAGGTGCTGGCCGGCGACACCTGGCAGATAGTGACCGGCGCCGATGAGCACCCGTCGATCAGAAGCCTTTGTGGTCTGGGCTTTCTTGCAAGCCGGGACAGCACGCAGCTCGCCCTTGCGTTTCGCGACGCCGTGAACTGGCAACTCCGTGTAGCGCCAGCGGCGCCAGCGGACTAGCTCACCGTCCACCTCAGCACCATCGGTGCCGGTCGAAACACCCGGTTGTCGCCCTGCGTGTGGAAGGTACCGTCGCGGGCTGCCAGCGCAGAAATCGTTTTGGCAAAGTTGGTCTTCGTACCTGTTGCGTTGGGAATCTTGAGCTGACCCTCGACACGTCGCTCCTGGAGGTTCACCAAAGCAACGGACACGGCCGACGGATCGAGCTTCGCTTCCGACACTGCCATGGCCCATCGATCGTCGATACGCACGAAGTTGCGCATCTCGTTGGGACCAACCACGTCATCCATGACAAAGACTGTGGACAGGTCAGCTTTATCGACCACACACACCCGTGCGCCATCACCGCGGAACGTGTCGTCGGTCGGCCAGAACAACGCATCTTGCGTCTGCACCATCGCGGTGAAGCGCAGCAGCTTCCTGCGCAGGTGCGGCGGAATCGCCTCACCTGCACCGGTGACGTCGGCAATGGTGACCTCCTGCCATGTCTGCCCGTCATCTTCGCTGACCCACAGGCGGCACTGCTCTTCGCTGTCTCCACTGGAGAGATACCACCTTCCCGGGGTCGTGGTGCAATGCTGCACGAGGTGGAAATGGCGAATGCGCCCCGCGTTGGGGCTCGTCTCGTCACCGGTCTCGCTGAAACAGCGCGTCCAGCTCCGCGCGCCGTCTACAGACCTCCACACGGCGATCTCGCTGGCGCAGAACGGATATTCGGCCCAGATCACGGTCCCCGTGGCCGGATTCTCATCGACGCTCCAGGAACCGTGCCACGGGTAGGCACCGGTAGCGACTTCGTTCGTCAGCAGCCAGTCTTCGTCGTAGAGACAGGTCCGGCCATTGTCATCGGCCTGCAGCAGATGCTGGCCACTGGACAGCGTGAAACACTTGGAAAAGGCGCGGCCGACTTTGTATTCCGTCCAGCTCTGACCGTGGTCGCGGCTCTCGAGAATGGCATCGGCAACCGAGCAGATCAGTGACCCCTGCGCCGTTCTCCCATAGCTGTCCTCGAGCAGGCGCGTGTTGGTGCGCAGCGAATACTTGTCGATTCTGAGCTGCAGGCTGCCGCCGCCCTGCAGGTCGATGGTCTCCTCCAGCAGGGGGGCCACACGCGGCCGGAACACCGCTGCCGCCGTACCCAGAAAGTCGAGGCGCTCGATGGCGCCCAGCTTGTCTTTCAGTTCCCCGAAGTTGCTCAGCGCCTGGGTGAGGTCGTCCGATGTGATCTTGACGAGATTGGACGGCGCCAGCGTATCCGGTTTGAAGGGGGCGAGGTCCAGGAATTCCAGGATGCGGTTCAACTCCCGGTCGGTGTGATCGCAGAGGTCCTCGTAGTACACCACCAGCACCGAGAAGCGCGATCTCACCCATTCCAGGTAAGACTGATCTTTGGCCTCACGATCCAGGGTTTCCTTGATGGCACGATCCACGTCCAGCGCCAGGCGTTCCTGCTCATACGTGGAATCCTGAAAGAGATGGGCACGGCCCGTGTCGGCTTTGATGATTTCCGCATTCTGCTGCGATACCGCACCTTTGAGCTTGTTCCTGCGCATGAGAAAAATGACGTCTGTCACCTCGTTGTGCGCTTCCAGCAGCTCGACGATTTCGGGAAACTCGTTGAAGTGCCGCGGAAACCGGAACTGAAAGCCTACCCGTCGGGAAGGGTCCAGCAGCACGTCCCCCAGCGTCTGCAGGAGCGCGCTGTCGTCCGGGTACTTTTCTTTGCGGTTGTGAAAGATCTCGCCGACATCGTTGATGTCCGGATGCTTGTTTAGCAGGCTGCGCAGAAACTTCGACCCGCTTCTGGCCATGAAGATCGTAGTGAATAGTCTTTTATTGGGCATGCGGCAGACTCGGTTCCATGGCCCCCTCGAAAGAAGGCGGCAAAGTAGCACAACCGGGGTAGCCCGTAACCTATCCGCAGCGCCCGGGCCAGCGATTTTCCGCCATTCCGGGGCATGCTTCGCCCGCAACCGTTGCTATAATTCGCGCGCCGCAAAAGACAAAACCCATAGAACGGCAGGATCCCTTTGCAAAGCTCAGAACTCGTCAAAAAGGTCGAAGGCGACCTCGGGTCGGGTGACCCGTGGTCGTTCTGGATGTACCTTCCCGACACCGCCACGGACCCCGTGCAGGGCGCTATCGCGACCACCGGCGCGCTGCCGAACTTCGCCACCCTGCTTCGCGCCTCCGAACGTCTGCAACCCGGCGATCTCTGTGTAGACATTGGCGCCGGCATCGGCGAGTTCTCTCTCTTCGCTGCCACCGCCTGTGGCTGCCGCGTGCTTGCTCTGGAAACCTCACCTGCGGGGCTGGAAGCCATCAGGCACTCGGTAGAGCTCAATCGCCTCGAAGAAACGGTCACCACCGTCGAGCTGTTGCCACCGGCAAGTGCCGCGACACCCCGGGCGGACGCCATGACCCTGGAGAGCGTCAACGCGTTGCTGAGCGACCGTGAACCGCGAATGATCCGGGTCAATGTCGCCGGGCTGGATCGCGTCGCTTTGACCGCGTTCAAAGAGACGCTCAGCCGCTGCAGGCCCTCGGTGATTCTTGAAACACAGGACGGCCGAGCCTTCAATGACGCGGCCAGCGTTCTGCGCAGCCAGGGATACACCTACCTGGGCGTCTCGGGCGACACCACACATCACTTCTGTACCAATCCATCGCTGGACGAGCTGGTTCACCAGGTGTCGGTCCAGCAGATCAGCGATCGCTACGATGTGACCAGCAGGCTCGCCGACCTGGAAGCTTCTCTGGCCGCCGGGGCCGCGGCTAACGCGCAGCTGCAGCGGGACTCACTGGCGGCAATGACAGACCAGTGGGATGCGCTCAAGCGCGCTGAACAGGGTTATGCCGAGTTGCGCGGCTCCTTCGATGAGCTCAGCGCAAAGGGCGAGACCCTTGCGCGGGACATCTACGGCGAGGCGGACGACGACGCAGTTTCCCTCGCCACCCGCGCACTGTTCAGCACCGTGGAGACAGGCTCACAGGCGCACCTCCACGGCAACCGCATCCGCTTCGATGTCGACGAAGAAGGGGTCTGCGAGATCACCCTGGACGGCGCCGCCATGTCCCGCGTGCTGCTGTGCGTGAAGGAACTGGACCCGGCGCTGGCGGAAGAAGCCAAGCCCGCGGTGTTCCTCATAACCGAAGGCACGGTCCCCGAAAGCTGGGGCCGGAACCGGCTGGGAGAAGTGTATCGATACCTGCCCGCTGACGGCGGCGAGGTAGCGCTGGCCTTGCCGGATGAGGCCGCGGCGACTCTGCGTGTGCGCGCCACGCGGGCTGCAAAGCGTCTGCCGTTGACTGCATACGCGCTGCTCAGACCCGAGCAGGCATTGAGCCAGGCGGCCGCGCAGCAGCCGGCGTCGCTGCCCACTGCCCGGAAACCCAACGCCATGGCCCAGCTCGAGCGCTCGGTCAGCGACGGCGCAAACGGGGTGCTGCTGACAACTGAACGAACGCCCGTGGACGTTGACACGGTATTTACCGTCAACGTGTCTCACTCGGCTTCACAACCCAGCGACAAAGCGAGCCTGTTGCTGCCGTGTTTCTACGATGCGACCGGCGCACCGCTGCCGGGACCCTACAAAGACTTCCACACCTCTCCGAAGTTTGGCCCTTACACGTACGTCCGCATCAGAGGCAGCGAAGCCGGCGAGTTCGAACATGCATTCCGTGCACCGCCGGACGCGGCGAGCGTTGCCTTCCAGATCCAGCCCTGGTCGCAGCGGGACGTCGAGTACACGCACGCGGGCGTGACGCCCCTGTGCCCCGTGTACGAGGTCCAGGAGAAGCAGGTGCTGGATCGGCTGGACCGGCTGTTGAGCAGATGCGAGGCGCAAGGCAGCAAGCTTGTGCTGCTGACGACGACGACAAAGCAGATCGGGGATCGCCACAGAGCCAACCGGCCCATGCAGTTTGCCATCGAGTATGCGTTGAAGGGCTACACCGTGGTCTACGTTTACTACCGTTTCACCACCAAGGAAGCGTTACCGGCAGAAAAGTACGACAGCCTCGTCGAGATGCCGAACGATATCTTTCACAAGTACGCCCACCGCATTGCGCGGTCGCAGGTATCCCACAAATATCTGCTGTCCAGCATTCCCGATCAGCACTCCACATACGAAATCGGCCTCTTCAGCAACATGGGCTGGCGCGTGGTGTACGAAGCCCGGGACGATTGGGAAGAGTTTCAAAACGCCGGGGTTGGTAACTGGTACCACACCCTGTTCGAGCAGTATCTCTGTCTGAATGCCCACGTGGTCACCGCGGTGAGTCCGCCGCTGATCAGAAAAATGCGGCTGCTGGGCGCTGAACCGGAGAAATGTCACGTCGTGCCCAACGGCGCTGCCGCCACGTTCCTCAACCGGGGCGAGGCGCTGCGTACCGAGCGCAAGGCGAGCCACAAAGGCCACAAAGTGGGCTATTTCGGCCACCTGACCGAAAAATGGTTCGACTGGGATCTGCTGTGCAGTGCTGCCAGAGAGCTTCCCGACGTGGAATTCGAAATCATCGGCTTCGATGCTCCGGAAGACCTCGACGTGCCGGCAAACATGAGCGTGCACGACAGCATGGAGCAGGACGCGTTGATCGATCGCAGCCTGGAATGGGAAGTGGCCCTTGTCCCGTTCAAGCGCAGCATCCTTTCCAACGCTGTAGACCCCATTAAATGTCACGAGTACCTGGCCATCGGACTCAAGGTCGTGGCCTCCGAGATGCAGCAGATTCTCTCCTACCCTTCGACGCTGACATACCGGGACAACGCGGAGTTCGTGCCGCTGCTCCGGCAGGCTCTTGCGTGGGAGCGCACCGAAGAAGAATGGGCTGCGGTTGAGCAGCACGTGGCGGAAGGCACGTGGCGGCACCGCTCTGAAGTCACTCTGGCACTGGCAGAATCCTGATGCAGAAACGACTGCTGATTTCCTATCTCTACTGCAACCTTGGCGGCGTTGTCACGGTCATCAAACAACGTCTACCGCACCTGCTGCGTGACGGCTGGGTGGTCGACTGTGTGTTCAAGCAGGACAACGGCGGCGCCCAGGATCTGCTGGACGCAGGCGTCAACGATCTGCGTATCCTCGGCAACGACCTGCAGGCGGAAGTGGCCAGACGGTGTCCCGAGTACGACCTCGTGACAATTTTCGACGATCCTGACGTGTTGTCCGCTGCCGTCGCTTCGGCACCGAACGTCATCTATGAAATCCACACGCCAATCGACAGCGTGCTTGACAAGAACGATCCCGACGACCTCGGCCAATGCGCAAAGATCATTGTCCCCAGCCAGTGGTCGAAGTCGTGGATTGCACGCCGGTTCCCGGAGCTGGACGCTGAGCAGATTCTCGTCTGCCCGAACATCGTGGCGGAAGACAGCCAGGAAGACGTGGCAACCGTCGCCTTCGAAGAGCGCGAGCTGCTGTGGGTGGGCAAGCTCGCCCCCTACAAGAACTGGAAGGAAGCGCTGCGTATCGCTTCACTGCTGCTGGCCGATGAAACGATCAGTCGTCTCACGTTCGTGACGGGAGGCAACCTCACCAATCAGCTCTCTGTCGATCTGATGACGGAGATGGCCCATCTGGGCATCACCGATCGCGTTCGCTGGCTGCACGGTGTGCCCTATGTCGCCCTGCTGGAGGCTTACCGAGCAGCCGCAGACAAGGGTGGTGCTCTGCTCTCCTGCTCCCTGGCAGAGTCTTTCTGCTACGTCATCCACGAAGCCATCCGCGCTGGCCTGCCGGTCATAGCCACCGACGTGGGCGCGGTTCGCGATGTGATCGAGGACGGCCGCACGGGTCAGCTGTACGATCTCGGCGACTACGAGCAGGCCAGGCAGAAAGTGGCCCGGCTGATGTCGGATGATCCTGCGCGCGCCGCCATCTGCGGGGCAAGCATGGACCTGCTCACCAGTCGTTACGGGTCTACCATGCTCGCAGCGGGCTACACCGAGGCATTGAACGCCCTGCACGCCGTCGAAGCGGCGTCAATCTGAGCGGGATCCCGCCACCACCTTGAGGGGGGTGGCAACCCCTGCGTCCAACAGCAGATTTCCTTCGACGCTCTGACGGAAGGTGTCTGCTTCGAGGATGAGACTGCCGTAGACCTGCTGCCCTTCCAGGGACCAGTGGCCGTGATCGTACACCAGCACCTCCAGCTCGTCGGTGACCACCAGGCAGGTCGCCGGCTGCGGATTGCAGACCAGCTCGTGCAGGTCGAAATACGCGAGACCGAGCGACAGGGCCTCAGTCTTCAGCGATGTATTGATACCCTCAACCTTCGCTACCTGCGACTGGTAGAGCGTCTCGGCAATCTGTGCCACCCCGGTCAGGCCTTGATCGACGATGAGCTCGGGCACGTTGGACCATTCGGGGCGACGGTTTACCACGAGGATGTGAAGCTCGGGATTCCGGGCGTGGGCGAAGGCGACAAAATCTTTCAAATGCGGCAGGGCGTACAGCTCCCAGCGGCTCTGCAGAATGACGACGTCCGCGTGCCGCAGGCTCCACGCCAGATGATCGCGATTCCGGTCCACATAGTCGCACTTCTTGTCCAGTCGCTCGCGGTTGGACTCTGAGCTGATGCTCTGCAACATGGTCTGAAAGCGACCGGCCAGTTTGGCAAAACACTCGTCGTCGAAGAAGATGGCCGAAGCGGGCATGCCCAGGGCATCGAGCCGGGGGGCCACCGCCCCGTAGAGGTCTCCCATATAAGAGTCACCCACAATCAACACCCCGTTGGGCACCCGCTCACTGCTGCTGGCCTTCGCCAGCGCCTGCGTGGCCTTGCTCTGGTTCCGCCAATCCATGTCCAGGGCAGCCTGAAGGTTGTCCTCGTAGCGCCACGTCCAGCCGTTCGTGATGTTTGCATGGATGGCTGGCACGGAAAGGGCGACGGTCAAAGCCGCGGCCCCGGTGAGCGCCGTTCTGGGGCGCATGCCTCGGCTCGTGTACAACTCCCGTCCGCGTCGCTCCACGAGCCAGTGCAACGCAAATCCTGCGGCCAGGCAGATGCCGAGCAGCGCCAGGCTCGCCATGGTGCTGAGGCCCTCCTCTGTCGCGAGGGTGTCCTGCAGCGTGACCACCAGCGGCCAGTGCGCGAGATAGATGCTGTAGCTCGCCTTGCCGATCCGTTCGGCCACCCGGTTGTTGAACAGCCAGACCAGTCCATGGCGGCCGCCCGCGTACAGCAACATCACCGTTCCGAGGCAGGGCAGCAGCGCGGTGTAAGAAGGAAACGGTGTGAGCTCATCGTAGAGCGACGCGGGCAGCACAACGCAGAGCAGACCCAAGAGGGCCAGCGGTGCCGCGAGCCTGGGGGACGCGGTCTGCTGGTTCAGCGGCAGCAGCGCGAGGAGCGCGCCAAGCCCGAATTCGTAAAGCCTGAACGGTGTCATGAGATAGTCGAGACCGGGCCGTTCCAGCAGCACGTCCGCACCCAGCAGTTGCGCTGTACCTGCCACCCGATCGCTGTCGAACAGCACGGCCAGTAACAGCGACAGCGCCGACAGCACCGCCACCGACACAAAGGCGTATTGCCCCTGCCGGAAGCGGAGCAGGAAAAAAAGCAGCAACGGCCAGAGCAGGTAGAACTGTTCTTCGACACTCAGCGACCAGGTGTGCAGCAGGAGTTTCGACTTCGCTTCCACGTCGAAATAGCCGCTTTCGAGCCAGAAGAAGATGTTGGACGTGTACGTCAGCGTAGCAACGATTTCCAGGCCGAAGCGCTGCAGTTCGTGCGGGGGCGTCACATAGGCCGCGTAAAGGGCCACCAGCAGCACACAGACAAACAGCGCCGGAAACAGCCGCGCAATGCGTCGCGCGTAGAAATGCGCAAAGCGGAAGGCTCCACTGCCATCAATTTCCGCCCGGATAATGGACGTGATGAGGAAGCCGCTGATGACGAAGAACACGTCCACCCCGACGTAACCTCCCCCCACCACGGCAAAACCGCAGTGATAGGCGGCGACCAGCAGCACGGCGAGCGCGCGCAAACCATCGATTTCTGGGCGGTATTCGATTTCCTGATGCCGTGTTCTGTGGTGGTCGACTCGCGGCGTAGGGGCTGAACGGAAGCCAGGCCTCGCGTCGAGGGCTCAGCCGCCTGTGCGGGCGGATTCTATGCCCGTACCCGGCAGCCGCTCAAGGCCCGTCAGGCTCCAGCAAAGCGTCTCCCACGCTCTGCACGACGTTGCCGGTCACCGTCCGGCGGTCGTCGTCAACGTCGAGGTCCGGCCCTATCTGAACGATGTTGCCCGTACCGGGACGTGCCGCTTCGTCGTCCACGTCGCGCGGTTCGCCGAGATCAGCCCTGCCGGAACCGCTGACCCTGCGCGTGTCGTCGTCCGGATCCAGCGCTTCGCCGACGTTGCGGAATTCACCCCCTGTCACCCTTCTGCCTTCATCGTCCGGGTCGAGGCTCACATCACCGATGTAAAGCGACGGCTCATCGGTGCCGGTCTGTGAGGATGCCGGGACCGATGGCTGCCGCACGGCCCGATCAGCGCCCAAATCCGCGGGTTGACGCTGCCGCTCAGTAGCGCGATGCTCAACCTCGGTAGTCGTTTCGGGGGCGGGGTGACTTTCACCTGTATCTTCCCGCGTCAGAAAGAAGGCGAGAAGGATGAGTGCGGTCAAGAAAATTGTTGACAGGAGTGTCTTCATTGGCCTCAACTTAGCCTAACGCGGCGCTCGTGGCCAGAATTGCTGGCCGCAGGTTTATTAGCGCTTTTGCGATGGAAGAACGTCTGTTAAAAAGAACAAAGCAACGAAGGAGAAATCCCATGGAGACAAGGTTAGGTTTGCGAGGGTTGGGACTGGGCGTAGGGCTTGCGCTTCTCTGTTCATCGGCGTTTGCCGACCAGCAGAAACTTCCAGGCAGTCAGACGGTTAAGACGGTGCTCGTCTCCGAATCCGATTTTGGCGGCTGTATGGTCGAACTGGAAGGCGGCGACCCCCAGGACACCTTTTCAAACTGCAGATCGCGGTGGGTAACTTTGAGCTGTGACGGCACGTGGCTGCCGAAAACGATCAGCTCGAGTCTTCTGGAACAGGCTCAGATCGCGTACGCACTCAAACGCACCATCCGCGTGGTCGTAGACAACGAGCGTGGCCACAACGGCTACTGTCTGGCTACCCGCATAGACCTGCGCTAGCATTTCCGGCTCGGGCACGCGCCCGGGCGGAATGCCTGAACCGGACAGGCGCGCTGATCGCGCGGCTGTCCGACGCGAGACGTAGTCGCCGCAAAGTCAGGCATTTTCGATCATCGTTGCCTCAGCTGGCGCGACCTGTGCGCCAGCTTTTTCCAGAGCTTCCAGGCATCGCGGCATCAGGGCAATGGCGCCGCGAAAGCGCTCCTGGTGATGTAGTCTGAGCATTTCCGAGAGCATCGCGGCCAGTTCCACTGCCGCCGGATCGCTCTCAGCAACCCGTCCACCCTCGTTCCCTGCGGTCACCAGCAATTCCTGCAGATGCTCGAATCGCGCAGGCGCCGTACCCCAGCCAAAACCGATCGGTTCCAGCACCCAGTTACCCCAGTTCGGGCCTACCAGATCACCAGACTGCGTACGCCGCAGCGCCCCTGGCTGATATCCGGGATTGGTGTAGACGAGCGGCAATTGTCCCACTTCGCGCTGTATGTCAGGCAACGCGTTGACGAAGTCCTGGATACAGCGCTCTTCCTCCGGCGAGTTGCACGCATAGGCGATACGTCGCACGTGATCATCCGTGAGACGTTCAGCGAGCGGTGGCCTGGATCTCTCGACCATCTGCACCATCGCGAGCTTGGGTTCCACTGACCACAGCGCCGCGCTCAAACGCTCTTTCGCGCGGCGCGCCTCGCGCACCGGTTCGTCCTCCAGATCCCACAAGCCTTCATAGATGGCGCAGAAGCTGCCGTCCACCTCGTCCGTCTGCAGCAGCACCGGTGCCGGCAGCGAATCACCCTGCGCGCGAAGCAGCGTGCGTTCCTGACGAAACTGAGCCAGTTGCCCGCGGCTGAACACCTTGACGAAAAAACGCTGCGGGCCCTCGGATGTGGCCACATCCACATCGAAGGCCGCCATCCCGGCCGCCAGGGTCTCCACCCAGGCGATCCGGAGGTTTTCCGCCGGCTGATCGCCCACAACCTGTCCGACCAGATCGGCAATCCAGGCTTCGCGTCCCTCCAGGCTGACCTGCGCCCAGAAGCCCGTTTCCCGCGACGCATGCTGAAACACCGCATCCGGAAACAACACCACGTCTATGCGCGGGCGCAACGCAGTCAAGCTCACCGCGGTCTGTATCGACGATGACAGCCGCGACAACGCCTGGCGCGAAAGCAGCACGGTGAGAATGGCGATCAGCGCATTCGGACCGGCCAACCAGATGAGATCTGCAACGATGTAGCCGAAAATGCATAGAAACGCGGCCCCGGATACAAAGGCCATGATGCGCCCCGTGTTTCTGACGTAGCGCGCGCGCAACTGCGGTTTCAACCGGGCGGACACGGCGATGGCACCGTACACCCCCAGCAAACAGAGCAAAGCAACGAGCGCTGCTTCTGCGTACAGATAAGCCACGACGCCAAATGCCGCTGCCGCAAACACCAGCCCGGCGAAGATGCCCTGAAACTGAGCGAACGCCCGATGCGTCAACTCCGTCTGCTCCCCAAACAGCGTGAGTTTCTTCGTATGCTTGGCGAGTTTCTTCGTGGCGCCGTGCGCTACGGAAACGAGCAGACGCTGACAGGCGAGATGACAAACGAACGCCAGGGCCGCTACCGCGCCCAGGCCCACCGCCAGGTCCTGTATGTTGAAGCCGCGCAGAAAGCCCGGGAAATAAGCCGGTACGCTGGTAGAACCGATGAGGATGATCACTTTCAGCGGCAGCAGGAACGCCAGCAGCAGACACACCTGGTTCAGCAGTTCGAGCGCTACCGCAATGACTGAGCGCGCAGGCACCAGTTCGTAGAACTTCGCGTAGACCGCGCCCGCCCACTGCAGAAAGACGAAACTGGCGTGGGGAAGCCAGTTAGACTTGGTCATTAGCTACTACAATCGCAGAGGACTCCGAAAATTTTAGCAAAAGCCATCACCCGCGACATCGCCACCGGTTCACGCATTCGGGCACGTGTGTGATGAGTGAGGACGCGACAGATTCCCTGTATCCCTTCGGATTCCTTCTGGGCCCGGCACCAGCACAGGTGCCTGCGCATTTCGCAGCAGTGGCGTTTCCCGTACCTCTGCACATCCATGCCGGCACGAAGATCGCCACGGTCGAGGGAGACGGGTGGGCTGCGTGCCTGACCGGCGAGCTGGTACATCCCGAACACCCGCACCTCGATCTCAATCAGCTCCTCACGCTGGCCGTGAACGCCCCCGACCGTCAGGCGGTGCTGGACGAGTTCATCGGTCGCTGGGCCTTCATCCACACGGATGGGACCCGCAGCACGGCACAGTGTGATGCCAGCGCCATGCGCCAGATCTACTACGCGCCCGCTGCGGGCGTGCTCGGTTCTCACGCACTGCTTGTCGCGGAAGCCAGCGGCGAGGTGCGTCACTCCGCGATCGCGGAGTCGCGCAAGCTCGGTTGTCCGGGAATCAGCACCCCCTATGCCGAGGTGTACCGTCTGCCGCCAAATCTGGAGCTGACCCTCGAAACCGGCCAGCTGCGCCGGATCTTCCCGCTGCGCGAGCTCGAGCCACGTTCGCCGCACGATGCATGGCGCTTCGCCTTCGAGCGGGCGGCAACGGCCGCGGGCCTGTTCGCGGCGCGAGGTCCGCTGGCAGCATCCCTCACGGCCGGACGGGACAGCCGCGCAACGCTCCTCGCGCTGCGTTCCCAGTGGCCCAGCACCCTCTTCTTCACCTATACCCGCGGTGTGGAAAGCCACGACATCGATTGCGCCATCGCCGAGCGGATCGCCCGCACGCTGGGGTTGACGCACAAACGCCTGGCATATGCGGAAACGCCCCTGGAGCCTGCTCTGCAGGCAACGATCAAGCGCAACGCTTACAGTTTTCATCAGCATCGCCTGGCCCTGGCATACCATGCCGACGAGGACCTGCCGGCACGCCTGCACGTTCGTTCGAACCTTCTCGAGCTCGCTCGATCCAATCTTTTCGCCGCGGAGCGCAGAGCGGGCCGATTCACCGATGGTCTCACCTCGCCCAGACATCTGACGCGCTACTACTGCAGAGCCGGTGGCCTGCCGCTGGAAGACGTTCAGCTGGACGCTTTCACCTACGCTTACGAGCAGTGCGACCTGAAGAGCGCGCTCGATTACGCCAGCTCATGGGATCTCTTCTTTGTGGAACACCGCATGGGTGCGTGGCGTTCCGGGCTGATCGAAGAATCCGACATCGCCTTCGACACGGTGAATCTCTTCAATAGTCGCGAGATTATCAGCGCCTTCATGGGGGTGCCGGATCTGGAGCGCGCCTCGGCGCATGCGTTGAAAGACCTGTGGCACGAACATCTGCCTCAGCTCGACGACATCCCGATCAATCCCAGGCATCTCGACTGAAACGGGATCAGTTCAGTTCGCTGTCCGTTGCGCTCCATTCGTAACCGAGGGCAATGGCCACAGGCAGCCAGTAGAGAAACCACGTGTCGCCCACCTTGTCGATGAGCTCGTGCCCATCGAGCAGGTACGAGGTCAGCGCCAGCAGCAGCACGGCCGCCCCCAGCTTCGCTTCCGGACGATCCAGCGACCTGAGCAACCGGATCCCGGTCTGGTAAGTGACCACGGCAAACAGCGCCAGGCCGACGAGGCCACCCTGATACAGCACCGCGAGATACATGTTGTGGGGATGCTGAAATCCGATACCGTTCACCTGCACGTCATCGGAGGTAGTGATTCCCACTCCGAAGAGCGGGCCGTGGGCAGCCACCCGTTCCGCGATGTTGGACCAGATCACGAGCCGGAAACTGTCCCCACGCGGCAGGATCAGTTCCCGCGTCTGCTCGTTCAGGCCGAGCACCAGCAGCATGGCGCCCAGGCAGACCGCCATGGTGACAAGCACCACCACCAGCCGGGTGCGATCCCGTATGCGGTGAGAAGCGACGAACAGCCCGGCGGCCGCGGCCACGCTCACCCAGGCGTTGCGCGAGTCGGTCAGCGCTATGGCAGTTGCCATGATCAGCACCACCGCTACCAGAAGGGCTTTCAACGCCAGGTTGTGCTCGCGGGTAAACAGCTGATCCAGCACGAAAATCAGGGCCACACCGTAAACCAGACCCGCAACGACGTGCGTATCGAGCTGGCCCATGCCGTTCAAGCGGCCATCAGCAGGCTGTGTCCAGAAAAAGTTCACGATGGCGATGAGGGTGGCCGCTGCACCAACGACGGTAAGCGTAATGCCCATCCAGGAGCGCAGTTCTCCACGCCAGTGACATTCGGCAAACGCCACGACAAAGCAGAAGATCAGCAGCGCCCGCGTCCAGACGGACACCGCGTCCCGCAGGGACCATGGATCGGACCACAACGTGCTGAGGCTCAGCCACAGGAGAAGCGCCAGCACCCACCGCAGCAGCCTGAGCTGAAACACGTCGCGCCAGGCCGGTGCCGTGGCCAGCACCGCGATGGCGAGCACATAGGTGGCATAGCTCGCCCGGCTTTGACTGGACAGCATGAGCACCGACGCGAAGCACACGACGATGAGCAGCGCCAGCGCACGGATGCGATCGTGGATCAGGTCTCTGAACCAACCTACGGCGTTCATGGGCATCCCCGGGAAAGCAAAGCTGGTGGGCCCACCAGGACTCGAACCTGGGACCAATGGATTATGAGTCCACTGCTCTAACCAACTGAGCTATAGGCCCGCAGGGCGAATGTTATCATCCGCGACCAGTTTGGTCAGAGGACATCACACCTTGCCGTGGCAAATTGCGACCAGCTCCCTTCGCGTGACCCCGGTGCTGATGCTGGTGCTACTGCTGGTGCTGACAATGAGCCTCCCTGCCTGCAGCGACCCGGCTCCCGTGCCGTTCGCCAAACTGTTCGAGGCCGAGGTTGCCGTCCCGGAGAATGTCGCCGAAACGATCCGTGCGATCGCCGCCTGGAAGCGCACGCAGCCTGGGGAGCGCTACTATCTCCACCATACCTTCAAGCGGCCCGCTGAACGGGCGGAAGAGTACGCATCGTCCGGTCTCAAGGTGCGTTCGAATCCACCCCTGACCGTAACCCCTCCCATCGACTGGGCAGCCAATCCAGGACAGGACAACAACTGGCTCTACCAGAAGAACGCCACCTACGTGCTCATGCCGTTCCTGCAACTTCTGCAACAGGGTGATGCCGGGCAACTGGACGTGGCCCAGGCCGTGCTGCTCGACTGGATCGAGTACCACGAGCGGCACGACAACCCGTTCCAGTGGTACGACATGGGGGCCGGCATACGCGCCACGAACCTGGCGCTGGTTCTGGACCATGCGCTGCGCCGCGAGCCCCTCGACCTGCTCGCGCTGGAGCGCCTGCTGCGCGCCGCCCACGACCACGCCCGGGAGCTGGGGGATCCATCCAAGCTCGCCCCCGGTAACCACGCGTACTTTCAGCTTCTGGGCATCAAGGCCCTGTGCCGCAGCGTGAGCGTTCTCGAGGTGTGCGGTGCGCTGGATCCCTATGCCAGCGAGGAAATGAGCAAGCTGGTGATGAGCCAGTTCACCGCCGAGGGCGTCCAGCGCTAGCCCGCACCGGGTTACCACACCTTCAGCCTGAGGCGTGCCGAGCGCATCCTGCGAAC
>CAZYYJ010000056.1:0-34962 GCA_964651595.1 uncultured Pseudomonadales bacterium
CCCCTTCGACGATGTCGTCCACGTAGGTGAAATCGCGTGTGTGATGGCCATGGTTGAACACGTCGATGGGTTCACCGGCAAGCATCTTGCGTGTAAAGAGGAAAAGCGCCATATCGGGCCGTCCCCATGGGCCATACACGGTAAAAAAGCGTAAGCCGGTGCAGGGCACCCCGAAGAGATGGGCATAGGTGTGAGCCATCATCTCGTTGGCTTTTTTCGTGGCCGCATACAGGCTCACGGGGTGGTCGGTGCCGTTGTGCGGAGAGAAGGGCATGGCGGTGTTCAGTCCGTACACCGATGAGGTGGAGGCAAACACGAGGTGCTCAGTGCCATTGTGGCGCACCCCTTCCAGGATGTTGAGAAAGCCGGTGACGTTGGCATCCACGTATGCCTGGGGGTTTTCCAGGGAATAGCGAACGCCCGCCTGTGCGGCGAGATTCACCACGCGCTGGGGCCGGGTTGTGCGGAAAATGTCGGCCACGCGGCCGGCATCCATGATGTCGGCCCGTTCGAACTGGAAGCCTTCGCGTGCAGTGAGGCGCGCGAGACGGGCTTCCTTCAGAGCCACATCGTAGTAGTCGTTCAGGTTGTCGAGGCCCACCACCTCATCGCCGCGGTCCAGAAGAGCGTGGGCGAGGTTAGAGCCGATGAAGCCGGCAGCGCCGGTCACCAGCACCCGCATCACAGGCGCTCGGAGACCAGTGAACGCGGCAGCTTGCCTTTCACGTCGTAGATGACGTGTTCAGCCTTGGTGTACTGCGCGATGTCGAAGCCGTCGTTGAGGAAATCGTCGTGGGCAACGGCCAGCACGACGGCATCGTAGGCGCCCGTGTCGAGCGTTTCCGTCATCGTTAGGTTGTACTCGTGCTGGGCTTCGTCTGCATCTACCCAGGGATCGTAAACGTCCACGCTCAATTCGTACGTTTCCAGTGCCCGTACCAGATCCACCACCTTGGTATTGCGGATGTCGGGGCAGTTTTCTTTGAATGCCAGACCCAGAGTGAGCACGCGGGCGTTCACCAGATTGATGCCGCGACGCGCCATGAGCTTCACGAGACGGTCGGCAATATGCTGGCTGACATGATCGTTGATGCGCCGTCCCGCGAGGATGATCTCGGGGTGATAGCCCACGGCCTGGGCCTTGTGGGTGAGGTAGTAGGGGTCTACGCCGATGCAGTGGCCGCCCACCAGACCGGGCGAGAACGGCAGAAAGTTCCATTTCGTTGCTGCCGCTTCCAGCACGTCGCGCGTATCGATGCCCAGGCGCTGGAAGATGAGCGCCAGCTCGTTGATCAGGGCGATGTTGATATCGCGCTGCGTGTTCTCGATCACCTTGGCAGCCTCGGCTACGGCGAGACTGTCAGCACGATGGGTGCCTGCGGGGATGATGCTGGCGTACAGGCCATCGACAAAATCGGCGACGTCCGGCGTTGAGCCGGAGGTAACCTTCAGAATGCTGGGCAGCCGGTGTTCTTTGTCGCCCGGGTTGATGCGCTCGGGGCTGTAGCCCGCGAAGAAATCCTGGTTGTACGTGAGGCCGGACACGCGCTCCACCTCGGGGACGCACACTTCTTCCGTGGCGCCGGGATACACGGTGGATTCGAAGATCACCACATCGCCGGGGCTCACCACCTCCCCGACGGTAGCGCTTGCGCGCATGAGGGGCGTCAGGTTCGGCTTCTTGTTGGCGTCAATGGGCGTGGGTACGGTCACTACGTAGACATTGCAGTCTTTCAGGTCGGCGATATCGTGGGAGAACCGCAGCTGAGAGGCACGTTCGAAGTCGCAAGGCTCCAGCTCGCGGGTTTTGTCTTTACCTTCGCGGAGTTCGCCTATTCGCGCCTGATCGATATCGAAGCCGAGCGTCGGGTAGCGTGTGCCAAACTCGACGGCGAGCGGCAGGCCGACGTAGCCGAGGCCGAGGACCGCAATCCTGGCATCTTCTAAGTTCCGCATAAGGGTGTCTGTCCGTGCTAAAGGCGCCATTATGCCTCAGCGAATCGTGCTAAGAAGAATGGATGTTTGCTTTGGTATGTAAGTAGCTGTTGGAGTGCGTTTTTCGTCCCACTTCTTTACATGAAATTACAACGGTTCGAGCGTATAAGACGTACAATGGCACCTTGAAACGGGCTCTTTAGCCCAGATCGGTACGAGAATCAGTCCCAGAATGGAAGCACCGGAACGCGATACGCCGCGATGAGTACGATCGAAAAAGCCGCAGCGCGGCTGGTCAAGAAGCAGAAGCCGCTGCCACAGGTGGTGCAGCAACCCCCGGCGTTCGAGGAAGAACCGGCGCCAGTTGTTGCCAGTTCTGCAGACGCAACGTTGCAGGCGCCTGAAGAGAAAACCGTGGCTGTGCCTCACGCCACCGCCCCCCCTGCGCCCGAGCCGCCGCCAGCGGTGGCTACCCCCGCACCCCAGGCCAGTTTGACCGAGGTGGTGGTAGAGCACGAATGTCAGATCGACTTCGAGCATCTGGGTGCCCACGGCTTTCTTGTCCCCGGCCACGAAAACGCGGTGACCAACCGCGAGTTCAGGCGCATCAAGCGGCCTCTGCTGCTCAACACCCGTGAGGCTGTGGCGGCCAAGTACCCCAAGCCCAACAACGTGATCTTCATTACCAGCGCGGTGTCCGGCGAAGGCAAAACGTTTGTTTCCATGAACCTGGCGCTCAGCCTGGCCGGTGAATTGGATCGTTCGGTGCTGCTGGTGGACGGCGACGCGGCCAAAGGTGATCTCAGCACCTGGATGGGTATCCACGGTGAGAAGGGTCTGGTGGATCTGTTGCAGGAAAGCAACGGTTACGGAGAGAGCACGGTGATCGGCACCAATGTCGACCGCCTTTCCGTGATGCCCAGCGGTCGCTTTACGGACAACCTGGACGAGCTTTACGCCAGCGAGCTCATGGACACGCTGGTTTACGGCATGGCCCGCCGCGATCCGAACCGTCTCATTGTCATAGACGGTCCGCCGCTGCTGGCAACCACAGAGGCAGCGGTGCTGGCCAGATTGGCCGGACAGGTGCTGCTGGTGGTGGAAGCAAGCAAAACCTCCCAGCATGTGGTGCAGCAGGCACTGGGGCAGCTCGAAGGCTGCCAGCTCGCGTCTGCGCTGCTCAACAAGGCGTCAGAATCTTCCGAGGCGGGCTACGGCTATGGCTACGGCTACGGCGGCCCTGACGCGCCGCGGCAGGAGAGCGCCTGACATGTACGAAGCGCATTTCGGGTTTGCCAAAAAGCCGTTCCAACTCTCGCCCGATGCGGCGTTTTTCTTTCCCAGCGCCGAGCACTCGCGGGCGCTGTCGTTTCTGCAGTACGGCCTCAGCCAGGGCGATGGCTTCATTGTCATCACCGGCAACGTAGGCACGGGCAAAACCACGCTGGTGCAGGCACTGCTGAACGAACTGGATCAGAGTGAGCTGTCTGTAGGCACCATCGTGTCCTCTAATCTGGAGGAGAACGATCTTCTGCAGATGGTGGCGCACAACTTCGGCGTGCCGATCCGCTCGGAGTCGAAGGCGACCCTGCTGAAAGAGCTGGAACACAATTTTGTGCAGCAGAAGCGGTCTGGTCGCCGCATTCTGCTCATCGTGGACGAAGCGCAGAACCTGCCGGCCAACTCGGTGGAAGAGCTGCGTATGCTGTCCAACTTTCAGATGGACGGTGCCCCGTTGGTGCAGATCTTTCTGCTGGGCCAGCAGGAGTTTCGCGGCACGCTGCTGTCGCAAGGCTTCGAGCAGCTGCGACAGCGTGTCATTGCAACGTATCACCTCAATCCCCTCAGCGAAGACGAGACCCGCACCTACATCGAGCACCGGCTGCGCGTCGCCGGCTGGGCGGATTTCCCGCATTTCGAAGACTCTGCGTTTCCGGCCATCTACCGCTTCTGCGAAGGGGTACCGCGGCGTATCAACAACGTGTGCGACCGGCTGTTGCTGTTTTCTTTCCTGGAGGAGCTGAGCAGCATCGATGAGCCCACGGTGCTGAAGGTAACGGAAGAGATCGGTGCCGAGTTCTGGGGCGCTAACACCGAAACGGCAGAACCCCAGGCACCGGCGGAAAAACCTGCGGCAGCGCAGGTGTTCGACACGCCTGAATCTCCGGCTGAGACCATGGCACGGGCGGTGTTCGACAAGGCTGACATGCAGAAGCGCATCTCGGCTCTGGAACGGGCCGTGGACGGCCTGGGCCACAGCGTGAAGCCCGAGCTTGCGGACATTCACGACGAGCTGGCTTCGCTGCGTATGCTGTTGGAGCAGGTGCTTACAGAAGTGCGCGAGCTGCGCGAGGACGATCCGCCGCAGAAACGCGCAGTCTGATCTTTCTCTCTCAGTGAAAATCTCTGGATTTGAACGGCAGTTCAGCCTTATCCATGGCTTTGAGCAGCCCTGTGGCGTCGATCACGTCGCCGGCCACCACGTGTATGACCTGGTGCTCGCGCTCCACCACACCCTTGATTTTCAGTAGCTGACCCTGCAGCAATGCGGCCCGGTAGCGTTCCAGCACGCTGGACCACACCACCACGTTGATATTGCCCGTTTCATCCTCGAGGGTGACAAAGACCACCCCCGTGGCTGTGCCCGGACGCTGGCGACCGGTGACAAGTCCTGCGACACGAATCATCTGCCCGTGGCGGTAACCAGACAGCTCCTGCGCAGTGCGGTAACCGCGCAGCGGTGCGCTGTGACGCAGCAGCCCCAGAGGATGGGGGCCAAGTGTAAGACTGGTGTAGCGATAGTCGTCCAGCAGGTCTTCCTGCACGCTGGGGACAGGCAGAGTAGGGCTCGCTCCTTCGTCGGGGGCTGCGACCCTGCGTGCAGCTTCCAGCGGTGTGGGCGGAGTGATGCCGGCCACCTGCCAGTGCGCCTGGTGGCGGTTGCCGCTCAGGCTTTTCAAGGCGCCGGCACGGACGAGAAAACGCAGTTTCTGATCGTCCAGCCCCGCCCGGCGCGCCAGGTCTTCCGCGCTGATGAAAGCACCGTTTGCCCTCGCTGCCGTGATTGCGTCGGCACTGTCCTCGTCCAGCCCCTTCACCATGCGCAGCCCCATGCGCAGGGCAGCCTGGGGACGGCCCCAGGCTGATCGGGTTTTCTCTGCCCCGGCCTCG
Source organism: uncultured Pseudomonadales bacterium (assembly GCA_964651595.1). GTDB lineage: Bacteria > Pseudomonadota > Gammaproteobacteria > Pseudomonadales > Azotimanducaceae > UBA4421. The sequence goes on from CAZYYJ010000056.1 coordinate 5,107, forward strand.
GACGGGGTTTCCAGCGTGTGATCCCAGTGGCTGGTCTGCACATCGAGCGGGCGCACTTCGATGTGGTGGCGCCGGGCGTCCTGCACCAGCTGGGAGGGGGAGTAGAAACCCATGGGCAGGCTGTTCAGCAGGCCGCAGTAGAACGCGGTTGGCTCGTGCCGCTTGAGCCAGGATGAGATGTACACCAGCAGCGCGAAGCTGGCGGCGTGTGATTCCGGAAAGCCATACTCGCCAAATCCTTTGATCTGCTTGAACACCCGTTCGGCAAAATGCTCGTCGTGGCCGCGCTCGCGCATGCCGTCGATGAGCTTCTGTTCGAAGATCTCGAGTCCCCCCCGTTTTTTCCACGCGGCCATGGCGCGGCGCAGCTGATCTGCTTCACCGGCTGAGAAACCGGCTGCCACCATCGCCAGCTCGATGACCTGCTCCTGAAAAATGGGTACACCGAGGGTGCGCTCCAGCACGCCGCGCACCGCTTCGCTGGGGAAGTGCACAGGCTCCAGCCCCTGCCGCCGCCTGAGGTACGGGTGCACCATGTCACCCTGAATGGGCCCGGGACGCACGATGGCGACCTCAATCACCAGGTCGTAGAAGTGCTGCGGTTTCAGCCTTGGCAGCATGGCCATCTGCGCACGGGACTCCACCTGGAACACCCCCACGCTGTCGCCCTGCTGCAGCATGTGATAAGTGGCAGGGTCTTCCGGTGGTATCTTCTGCACGGTGAGCTCGGTGCCACGAAAGGCGTTCACTGCGTGCAGCGCCTTGCGGATGGCAGTGAGCATGCCCAGCGCCAGCACGTCCACTTTCAACAGACCCAGGGCTTCCAGATCGTCTTTGTCCCACTGGATAACCGTACGGTCGGCCATGGCGGCGTTTTCTACCGGCACCAGCTGGGCCAGCGGTCCGCGGGAAATGACAAACCCACCCACGTGCTGGGACAGGTGCCGGGGAAACCCTAGCAGCTGGTCTACAAAGTGCAGAAACTGCTCGGCAATCCGGCTTGCCGGGTCCAGTCCGGCCCGTTTCAGGCGCTCGGGTATCTCTTCCTTGCGGTCCCACCAGGCCATGGACTTGGCCAGCAGGTCTACGGTATCCAGCCCCAGGCCAAGCGCTTTGCCCACGTCGCGAATGGCGCTGCGCGGCCGGTAGCAGATGAGCGTGGCCGCCAGCGCTGCCCGGTCGCGGCCGTAGCGCTTGTAGATGTACTGGATGACTTCCTCGCGCCGCTCGTGCTCGAAATCGACGTCGATGTCAGGCGGCTCGTTGCGCTCTTTGGAGACGAAGCGCTCGAACAGCAGGTGCATGCGCGCCGGGTCCACCTCGGTGACGTGCAGGCAGTAACACACCGCGGAGTTGGCCGCGGAACCGCGACCCTGGCACAGAATGCCCTGGCTGCGGGCAAACTGCACAATGTCCTGCACCGTGAGGAAGTAGTGCTCGTAGTTGAGCTCGGCGATGAGGGAAAGCTCCTTCTCCACCAGCTCACGCGTGGCGTCGTCCAGGCCGTCCGGCCAGCGTTCGGCGGCGCCGGCGTAGGTAAGCTGACGCAGATAAGCTGCCGGTGTGAGGTGCGGCGGCACCAGATCGTCCGGGTATTCGTAGCGCAGCTCGTCCATGCTGAAGTGACACAGATCTGCAATGCGACAGGTCTCGGCCAGCAGTTCCTGCGGGTACAACGAGGCCAGCACGTCCAGCGGCCGCAGCGTGCGCTCCGCGTTGCTGAAACCGTCGTGGCCAAGCTCGGCCACTGTGGTCTTCAAACGCACGGCAGTGATCAGATCCTGCAGTGGCTGTCGCTCCGGACAGTGTGTGTGCACGTCGTTACCGGCTACCAGCGGCAGGTCCAGTCCCATGGAGAGGGTGAGGGCATTGGCGGTTTTGTCGATATCGTGGCCGTCGCGGAACAGCTCCAGAGCAATCCACAGCCGTTTGAACACGTCCTTGAGCGCGCGGCCTGCCGCCTTGAGAGATGCGATGTCGCCGACCGGCAGCGGCCATAAGGCCAGACAGTCGCCAAGCCCGAAGCGGAAGTCGTCGAGCGTGGCCGTGTACTCGCCCTTGTCTGCGCGGCGCCGCAGCTTGGTGATGAGCGCGGCAAGCTCGCCGTAGGCGGCGCGGTTGGGGGCCAGCAGAATGATCTTCTGTGGGCCCGATCCTTCGCCGTGGGGGGGCGGAATCTTCTTCGCTAGCTCCTCTGGCATGTCGAGGGCGAACTCGGCGCCGACAATGAGCTTTATGCCGCAGTCTTTGGCCCGCAGGTGGGCCTTTACCAGCCCTGCGTAGCTGCACTCGTCGGTTATGGCGATGGCCCGGTAGCCGAGATCATGGGCTCGCTGCACCAGCTCTTCCGGGTGCGAGGCGCCCCGCAGAAAGCTGTAGTTGGTGAGCGTGTGCAGCTCTGCAAACGCGGGTGCCGCTGTCTTCGCAGCCGGGGTGTCAGGCGAAATAGCCATGCAGATACCAGCGAGTGTCGGCGTCGACGAAAGCCCAGCAGTGCGCGCCGTGCCTGTGCTGCGCCACGTAGTAGTCGCGGGCAACCGTCTCGTGCCACCAGCCGCTTTGAATGCGCTCGGGGCCGTGCAGCAGGGTGAGATCGCGGCGATCGACAGGGCGCGGGGGGTCGAAGAGCCACAGAGGGCGCGGTGGTGAGGTGCCGTCGCGCGGTTGCGTTCGTGTCTCCTGCCGCGCGGGTGCTGCGCGGCTGGCGGCCTCCGGCACGTGCTGGGCGAGCGCATGCACGCGATAGCAGGCATCGGTGCCCAGGCGGGCCTGAAACTCGTCCATCAGAGCCGCCGCAGCGGGATTACGCCGCAGTGCCAGTCTCGTTGTTGTCTGAGGTCCGGTGGGGCTCCGGGAAAAGGCGTCCGTGCCGAAGAGACCATCCGTGTGTTCGCGCCAGCGGCACAGCCGCCGGGCTTCGAGACCGACGCTAAGCACCTCGTCCGGCAAAGGCAGGTGTTCCAGCTTCAGCAGGGTGACGTGCAGAATCTCGCTGCTGTTCTGCTTGCCGCGGGCAAACTCCACGTCAAGTTCCGCGTGCGGGATGCCATCTCCGGCATCGCCCGTGCCGGGGTGACTGTGGAACTGCCAGCGCAGCGCCTCGCAACCGAGCTGATGGGCGATCAGCCACTGTTGAAGCGCATCACCGAGTCGCTGCATGGGGCTCGCGGGAGCCGTGTGCAGATCTTCCCTGTCGCTCAAAGGCTCCAGCAGATGCAGGCTCTGTGCGAAGGCTGCCGCTGGCCTGATGGGCACGCGAGCGTCGGGAATGTCTCCGGTGAGCTGGCGCAGATAGTGCAGCAATGCCTTGCCGAAACGCCGGCCGAGCTGTTTGCCCGGTAGCTCCAGCAGCGGCCCCAGCGTGTAGATGCCCATGTTGTGGAAACGCTCGACGAGCTGCGGCGGCACCTCGGCCAGCTCCAGGCCGGCCTCGTGCAATGGCACGGCGGCAAGTGTGCTCTGTCCGGACCGGGCCAGCGCGATGGCCGCCCAGGGTGTTTGCGCTGTACGGCAGCACATGCGATGCCCGAGCTGTGCACAGAGTGCCTCGACGTGCCGGGCCAGCTCGCCATGATCGCCGAACAGCTTCAGGCTGCCGCCAATCTCCATGAGCACACAGTCTGGCGCCTGCACGCAGACGTAGCTGCTGAAGCGGTACAGCGCATGGGCGAGGCGCCGGAGGCGGCGGGCTTCCCGTTCCGGCTGCTTGTCGACGTGCTGGACGCCCGGGCAGATGCTGTGGGCGGTGGCCAGCGTGGTGCCCGGCACGATGCCGGCGTCTTCCGCTGCCGGGTTGCATTGGCAGACCCGGTTGTTCTGCAGAATCACCAGCGGCGCCTCGGCGGGCAACTCGACGGTTTCCAGCGCCAGTTCCGGGAAGTGAACGGCCAGCCAGAGCATCAGTGCACCAGGTTCTGCGACGTCGGAGCCGGCGCATGCCAGTCGGGGAGGGCAGCGGTGAGATCCAGATCCTCGTCCGCCGCCAGCGCCTCACGCTGTGCGCGCTCACCGTCCCCCTGGCTGGTCTCGAGCTGCGCCCGCCACAGGGCGAGCTGCTGTTGCACGATCTCCGGGGGCGTATGGCCCGAAGCGGTGGTGTCCGCGAGCGGCACTGCGAGATTCTCGAGCGGCCAGCCACCACGCCGTTTCACGATGTCGAGGTGCGCCATACCATTGTCGGTGAGCTCACGGGCAGCGAGGCGCAGCTCCGCCATGCTGCTGTGTAAGCGAGCACTCACCGGACGGAACAGACAGGCCAGCGTACGGCCCTGCTTGGCGGCGAACTGCAGGCGCTGGGTGTCTTTGAGCTTGAGGCGCTGCTCGTCAGGCCAGGCCAGCACGCAGGCACATGCCGGCGACTTGCTGGCGCGCTCCACCGACCACAACAGGTCTTTGTGGTCCTGGGGGTGGGCGATGAGAAACTGCTCTGGCGACAGACCCAGCTGCTGAAGCGCCGGCGCGTAGAGGCGGAAGGGCGGGGCGATGCAGACGATCCAGCGCGGGTCGGCTGCGAGTTGCCTCAGGGCCGGCGCCAGCAGGCGCAGCTCGCCCATGCCCGCGGAGGGGAGCAGCAGTTCCATGAGACCCGATGTGGGCCAGCCCTGGTCCGGCAGCTCGACGTCCAGCACCTCGAAGCCCGTGGGGAGAGCCCGGTCGCGCCCTGCCTGCAGCCTGGCCAGTTCCCCGGCGCGCCACAGCTTGGGATGACGCAGAAGGGCGCTGGTGGAGCTGAGGGATCGAGACCGTTTTCCGACTGCCATCCGGATACTGTATTTTTGTACAGGGGTCGGATAGGTTAACTGTATGAATAACCAGTATCAAGCGTCATCCATTTGGGTATGGACAAAGTATGCAAAAAAGACACTACCCAGCCAGGCGACCCCCTGCCCGAACGACAAGGGTGCACCTACCTCAAGTAGATGGGGCTTTAAGGGTAAGCAGGTTCGATTTGTGCAGCGCACTAGGCAGCTTGCGGCCAAAACAGACTTTCCCAGTGGATAGTTCTGTCATGTATTCAAGGCGCAGTCTCACTCGTCGAATTGAAACCCTGGTCGAGTGCGGTGATATCCTCGATGAACTTATCGGCCATAAGCGCGACCATTAACACCAATATTAGGGTCTGGAGCCACACCTTGGGTGTGAACGCTAGAACCAATGTCAGAGACAATCCTAGAAAAAAGCCCCAGAGTTCATGAACGGGGTGATTTACAGTCCCGCCAATGACTAGATCTGCGAGCAGCGCAGTAACTATAAAGCCTGCGTACGAAAGCCAGATTGGCCTCAGTTTTGAAAAGTAAAATCGACGGCCATCAAAGGAATCGCTATCCAGATTTGGGGACAGTGCATAGGCCGTTAATACGATAAAAAAGGACGGAATAATGAGGAAAGCAATTTGGCCGAAGTAGACAAATTGGATGTCTTTGTAGATCCACATTCCGTTCCAGTAGTCGATAAAGCTGAATGGGATAACCACCGTAAATCCGATGTGAAGCCAATCGGGCTTCGCGGTTGTATCGATACTTCTAATAAGCCGACCCCAGCCAGCTAGTATTTCTGACAATCCCACCGCGACTACAACCGCCGCGATCATCATTAAGAATTCAAACTTGGTCATTGCCTGTACATATTTTTTGAGTTCGACACTCTTAGCGCTCAAATCCAGTGATGTTGATGCCAAAATCGAGCGTGTTTGCTTCGGGTCGTGAAGAGACGGTCATCAGTAACGATTCAAACGGCGGTTATCGGCCAACAAGAGACCTTCGCTTATTTCCTAAACCGACCCAAAACGGAAATAAGGTAGCCGCCTGCTTCCTGCCTAGCCTGACTATTCAAGTCGGGGCTATCGGAGAATCAAAGCGCTTGCTATGCGCTGTCTCTGCTATCACTTTGATATCCCAAAGGCTTATATGACGCGTCCGGTTCAAGCGAGATGAGGTTGGTACGAACGAACTCTTGGAATGCTGGTGAATAGGCGTGCCCTCGTTGTTCCCAAAAGTATCTGAATCCTGGAGTAGCACCCGGACCTCTCATTAGCGAAATAACATTCATGAAAGTGTCATCATCCACAGACTGGTGTTGAGTTTGGAATAACCAATTTTGCATACCAAAGGACATGTACTGGCAGAAGGACATAAACCTGACCATCTCTTCGTTAGATAAGTCGTTGGGATCTGCGAGACCTTTGGCAAAAATTAGAGATAGATCTGCATCAGACGCCAGTAGTGCATAAACCTGACCAATTTGTTCACTCAAACCTTGTGTCGCATTAGATTGCGCAACATGCGTGTTGTTGCCTTATCTGAAGTGCTAGATACACCAAGGTGACTATTACCGTCACTGCAGCGACAGCTTCACCAACTGCCCCGATTGCATCCCAGTTCATGATGAACTCTTTACTACGTCTTCCAAGTTATATGTGGAGTGCTTGGGGCGGATCATCCAGCTTCCTTGTTTTTTTGGTCGAAGTTCATTCCCCGACCATATCAATCATTTGGCGATCTAAGCTAGACAGCGGTTGCCTAAAAAACCGACTAGGAATGAGCTAGTCAAATTTCCGAAACTGGCCGAATATGGATACTACCGAACGTCGCCTGTGGGTCGAACGCGGAGAACACGTTGTGCGATGCAACCGCCCAGGCTGATCGCGCTAGGCGACGCGCCGCCAATCAGTTGATCCTCACCTCCGGAGAAACCTGAAGAAATTCCCTCGCCCAGGCCAGCAGCTCTTTTCTGGGCCAGACGAGCGTGAAATTCTTCGGCGAGTACCTGCCTTCATCGAAGTGTTTTTGTCGCACCGGAGACATGCGCAAAGCGTCTTTGATGGAAACATCGGTGGTAGGGGCGGGAAACAGGCGGGCGCCATTCTGCACCGGTAACTCCCGGAGATAGCTCAGCTCCGGACTGATTCTGCTGATGGCAGGGTCGACAAACCAGGTTGCGCCGAACATCACGCCACGGACATGAGGGTGCACCTGCAGTAGTTCCGCCAGCCGGTAATAAAAGCGCTGGTATCCAGCTTCGCCGAATTCGCCGATGAGCCGTCGATCCATGTGCGTCTCAAAATAGGGCCGTAGCCCACCCATGCGCAAAGCAACATAAGTCAGCCTTGCAAACAGCTGCAAGCGCGGTGGCAGGATCAAATCCCGTCTCGGCAAACCGGAGTAACTCTCAATGACCTCCGGTCCCCCAACCAGCAGTTTCAAGCGGCAGATGCCGAGGTCTTTCGCGAACCGGTCGTTTTCGTGCAGGAAGTAACCACGCCTGGGATGTTCAACGTCATGCCGGATGTTCTGTGCGAAGTCTCGCGTCAACTGCGATATCGATGCGGGTACTGACAAACCGTCAAGCCGGCCGGGCAGGGTTTCCAGCAGCTCGAGAAGCACGAGGCGATGATAGGTTTCGAGCAGTTCGCGGCCGAGCGTCTCTTCGAACTCCCGGCAAACCGCCTGAGCATACCCCGGCACGTTTCGATAGCCCGTAAACGGGTGAAGCTCGAAGAACGAATCGATATAGGCCTGCACCGGCCAGCGCGCCAGCAGCCGGTTATCTACACTGGCAAGCTCATCAATCAGTAACTGCTTCACTGATGACGAATCCGCTCCGTCAGCCATGGTTTTCACGGGTGGCCGCAACGAAGCTGGCGATAGAACTCACGGAGGTGAAGTTCTCCAGGTTTACGTCATCGTCCTGTATGTGAATCGAAAACTGCTTTTCGAGGAACGTAATGAGATCGACCAACCCCTGCGAATCGATGATCCCGTCTTCGAGCAGGGGAGCTTCCAGCGAGAACTGCCCGGCTCCTCCACCGTGAAGCTCAGAGATGTAGTCGAGTGTCTGTCTGGCAATTTCCTGTTCTGTCATCTTGCGTCAGTCCAGCTTGTAGTTTTCATGCGCGCCATTTCCGATGAAAGCGGTCGGAACAGAATCAGTCGAAATACGACTGCAGTTCACCGCGACGCCTGATATCGACCGTTGTGCAATGAAAACTGCCTCCAAAGCGATAGTTCGATCGGAAGGCGCATGGAATTGGCTCGAAGCCCCAGTCCTTCAGGAAGTTGATGGTTGGAGTTTCGTTCTTCTCAACAATGACGCGTTTCTCGTCCAGGCTCAGGACGTTCATCGACAACCACCGGAACGAATGAAACCACGGATGGCTCTCGGGTAACGTCGATCTCGGCGCCTCCCGTACTTCCCAACCGCTGTTGCGAATAATTTCCGGCATTTCTTTGATCGGCCTGTCCGGGTTAACCAGCAGCTTGCCAGGGGCCAGCGGGACGAAGGTTGCGTCAATGTGAATGGCGCGATAGTCGTCGAACTCCACTTGATGAACCCGGTAGTCATCGCCCAGATGCCGCCTGATCCATTCGATGCCGAACTCGTTCGTCACCTGGCTTCGCTGAACGAAGATATCTCTCCCGCAACGAGCCATATCCGCCGCATCGAACATCGGTTCGAACTCGGTCGTCACGTAGGTGCCGTTTTCTTCCCAGTTGAAATCATAAGAGTCCGCCGACAGCTGCGGTTTCGGCGCGGCTGTCCATCTGGCACCGGATCGAAAATACTCCTGCACCAGGGTGCGGTACGCGAAGAACTCGAAGTATCGCGATCGCCAGGCCATTGGAGCTTCCAGAATCTCGTCGCCGAAAACGATCAGCACGTCTCGCGGGTCGGCCTGACAGTTTCCGCCGTACGTCGTCCACGCGGACGTGCCGTGGGGGCGTGCGTGATTAACCGGGTCTGGTCGTCGGACGGTTACGCCTTCCGACTGCAGGATATGCACGAACTCGTCCAGTTCCTTCTGCGCAAGCATTTTGTGCGCGGCTGAAACGGGCTGTCCGGCGTTGGCCATATGGTATTTGCGCGAGCGTTCACGATGCTCGCGTGCGGTGACCGCTTCCAGGCCGATTTCCCAGGTCAGCTCCGCGGCGCCGTCCAGCACGCCGACGATCACTTCCTCGAGCGGATCCCACTCGTTGTGCGAATTGACTATCACCAGAATACCCTCCCCAGCGTATTGTGACTGTCATGTTCATGCGAACATTACTTGCATTATCCATGCTTCATCATCAACGGCAAACACGCTTCTTCGGCGGGCGCCCGGCATTGACGTAGAATGCCGCCACGTACTGAATTCGGTGGGTTGCTTGGAAAAGATTGCACTCGTGACAGGCGGCAGCAGGGGTATCGGAGCGGCGACGGTTGCCAGGCTCGCTCGGGAGGGATTTTCTCTGTGCGTGAATTACCGCTCTAATCAGGCTACGGCGGAAAGCGCCGTGAATCAGGCCAGATCATCGGGCGTGGCGGCCATCGCGGTAAGGGCTGACGTCAGCGATGATCGGGACGTCGAGCGCCTGTTCGAGCGCATCGACCAGGATCTCGGAAAGATCACCGCTCTCGTGAACAACGCCGGCATCCTTGCCCCGCAAATGCGGGTCGAGGAGATGAGTGCTGTGCGAATCAACCGTATTCTGACGACGAACGTGACGAGTGCGTTCCTCTGTTGCAAACATGCCATTAAACGCATGTCCACGCGCCATGGCGGCATGGGTGGATCCATCGTCAACGTATCGTCGGCCGCCTCGCGCATCGGCTCGGCAGGCGAATATGTCGATTACGCGGCGTCAAAGGGTGCCATTGATACCCTGACGAGGGGGCTTGCGCTCGAGCTTGCGGATGAGGACATTCGCGTGAACGGTGTCCGCCCGGGTTTCATTCACACGGACATGCACGCTGATGGGGGTGAGCCCGATCGCATTGAGAAACTGGCAGGCGCCATTCCCATGCAGCGGGGCGGCACAGCCGCTGAGGTTGCCAATGCCATCGCCTGGTTGCTGTCCGACGAAGCATCCTACACAACGGGTTCCTTCATCGACGCCGCTGGCGGCCGCTGACCCCCGCTTCAGACGAAAGAAACTTTGACGAAGGGGCTGCGCCCCGGCAAAGATGGTCATCTTCGCCATACGGAACAAGAAAATGAGTGACGCAGGATCTACAGCTCCAGAGTTTGTAACGCTGGAGGAAGCGGCAGCGATGACCACAGGCACGCGCGTGACGTTCATACCGGGATTGCCTGCCTTGTACGCAGAGGCATTGAAGAACGTCTGCTTCGTGAAAGGCATACCGCTCATTCGCGCGCTTCATCCCATGATGGGCGTGGACAAAGACACCGGCGAAGATCGTCAGGCCCGTCTTTACGAGCTCACCAGTCAGACCAGCATCCCCACCATGTTCCACGACGAGGAGCGCCCGCGAAACGTCTGGATCGAGCAGCTGGACCTTGCGGAACGCATCGGTGCGCCGGGAACACCCGGGCTGATACCGGACAATTTCGAACACCGCGCGGAAATGCTGGGCCTGTGCGCGATTGTGCTCGGCGAAGACGGGTTGGTCTGGAACATGAGAATCCTCAGCGACAGTCCTCTGGCTCAGAAGTATGGCTACAGCCAGGAGGCCAGCGCGGCGGCCCCGGGGAAAATTGCCGAAGTGCTCAAGCTCATCGACGCACGCCTTGCCGCTCAGGAGCAACGCGGTTCCCGCTATCTCGTTGGTGATGCGCTGACCGCGGCTGATGTGTACTGGGCGACCATGAGCATGTGTCTGGTTGTGCCATCACCCGAGATCATGCCGGTCACGCAGCAGAACAAAGGTATGCTCAAGTACTTTGCCATGAACGGGGCTAACCCGGTCATCGCGGCAGTGCTGACTGAACGTATCGGGCAACATCAACGCTATATTCTCACTACGTACTGCGAGACACCGGCCGTGCTGGGCGGCGACCCCTTATAGGAATTGTTTTACCGCCGACGGTAGCTGAATGAAAGTTGATGCAAGCTGCCATTGCGGCAGCGTCACCTACGAAGCAGAGATCAATCCCGATCATGTTGTGATCTGCCATTGCACGGATTGTCAGATTTCCTCCAGCGCACCTTATCGCGTCAGCGTGTTCGGCGTTCCCGCGACAGACATCCGTCTCCAGGGCACACCGAAAAGCTATGCGAAAACCGGCGGCAGCGGCAGGCAGGTGCTGGTTGCTTTCTGTGGGGACTGTGGCTCGGCGTTGTATTCCACCAAAGACGAAAGCACCTTCAACCTGCGGGTCGGCGCTATCAGGCAGCGCGACCAGCTGGTACCCAAAGCCCAGGGTTTCTGTGGCTCCGGCATGCCCTGGGCCATGAACATCAACGGTATTCACATGGTCCCCGAAGCTGAGCGTCCCTGAGCCGGGGTAATTGCTATTTTGGCCGCGTTTCGCCACTGTGCCTGACACCCCTCTCATAGCTGGTTAGCGCATGTCCAACGCCTTTTCACGCCTTGTCCTCGTCGTCGCTCTGCTCCATGCCTCGCCGGGCTGGTCGCAGTTGCCATCACCCAAACCAACAACGCTGCCGGATACGGATCAGTACGTGATCGAGTCCGAGAAGATCGGCCAGACATTCGAGATCAACGTCTGGAGCTCGCAGAGCGATCCGGCAAAGCCGAACGCGGTCATTTACGTTACCGATGGGCTGGCGCTGTTTGCGCTGCTGCAGAGCACCATACGCATGATGCAGCTTTCGGAAGAGCTGCCGGCGGTGACATTGGTTGGTATCGGCTACCGGAGTGACATGCCCGTCATGCAGGTGCTGGCCACCCGGCAAAGAGAACTCACTCCGACACAGAACCCTGGCGACGATCTGCCCGATTCGGCCGCCCTGGCCGGTGGCGGGGCGGACGCTTTCCTTGCGTTCATAGAGCACCGCGTCAAGCCGCTGATCTACGAGCGGTACACCGTCAATCAGAACGACGAGACCCTGGTGGGCCATTCCCTGGGAGGTCTTTTTTCGCTGTACGCGTTTTTAAGTCACCCTGACATGTTCGACCGTTACCTCGCCAGCAGCCCGTCTCTCTGGTGGGATTCGGAGTTTCTTTTCAAACTCGAAAAGCAGTCGAGAAAAGAGAATGCCGCCCTGCAACGCAGGTTGTTTCTGTCGGTGGGCGAGCAGGAAGGTGAAGGAGGCGTGTATGACATGGTGGGGAACATGCACGCCATGGCGAAGATTCTGAGCGGCAAACACTATCCGGCATTGAAAGTGACGAGCCATGAGTTTCCCGCGGAAACGCATCAATCGGTCATTCCGGCAGCCTACAGTCGCGGTATGCGCGTTTTATTCAGCGACTAGCGCGTATGGTTGTCAGTGAAGCCTGCCGGCGCTTTCCAGCCGGCTGGCAAAATAGCCTTCGGTGAGGGGCGTCACTGCGACGGCTTTGCCGGAAGAGGGGGCATGCACGAACCTGCCGTTGCCGACATAAATTCCCACGTGTCCCGCCTTCCAGCTTGTCTCGAAGAACAGCAGGTCGCCCCGTTGCAGGGCTGCGGTCGGCACGGTCGTTGCCGCCCCGCGCTGCGCTCGCGACGTGCGGGGAACGCTAACGCCTGTCTGGGCGTAGGCGTAGTACACGAGGCCGCTGCAGTCGAAACCCGCTGGGGATTCGCCGCCGAATTGATAGGGTCTGCCCACCATGGCAAGCGCGATGCCGGCGAGACGATCTCCGATGGACACCTTTTCGCTGGTCTCTGCAGAGGGTGTGGTGCGCAGTTCAGCAGCACTTTCCTCTCCCGTCGGCCCCGCCTTCGATACGCAGGCTGCCGTCAAGACAAGATGAGCAATCGCAAGCACTGCGCGCAGCAAGGAAGTCATGGTCATGAGGCGGTCTCGTCGACGTGAGCACAACGGCGGTCAATTTTACGTCGCGAACGCCAACCGGTGGATTGCTGGAGATCACATAGCTGGCTTTGCCAGGCTCATGCAACGCGCTGCGCAATGTCGGTAAACGTATGGCTGATCCAATCGGCACCGTTGTCGAGCAGAAGCTCGCCGTGCGTCTGCGAACAGTGTCCGCCGCCGACAAATCCTGCCACCGTCATACCGGCGGCTTTGCCGGCAAGCACGCCGCTGACACTGTCTTCTATCACCAGACAATCGCGGCAGGCCACGCCGAGTTTCTCTGCGGCCAGCAGAAAGACGTCGGGGCTGGGTTTCGGTGGCAGATCCCCGGAGCAGAATACATAGTCTCCAAACACGCCCTCCAAGCCCGCTTTCGACAGCTTCGTAGCGATCAGGTCGGGCGATCCCGAAGACGCCACGGCCTTCGGTTTCTGCCAGGCCACAGCAAACTCGCAGGCACCCTCGATCGCTTCGAGCTCGGTCTGGTATGCAGCAACAACCCGCGCGAACATCCGGTCGAAGAATCCGTTCGGTGGCATCTGTCCGACGCGCTCCGCGTATTCATTCAGGATGGCATGCCGAAACAGGGCCGTGGACAGCCCCGAGAACCTGCGCGCGAATTCCTCGCGTTGATAGTTGAGCCCCACCTCGGCCAGGCAGGTAAGCTCGACCCGCTGGGCCACTTCTTCACTGTTCACAAGCACGCCATCGCAATCGAAGATCAGGGCGGCAAAGGGTGTTGTCATGGGCGTCAAGGCTCCGGGTTGTTCCTGCAGGGTGCGCCGTAAGTGACTGCGCGCAGAACGAGGTTCTCAACACGGTACCAGGTCACAGCAGCACGTTCGCGCCGTTCTATACTCTGCCCCAGGACATCGGACACCACGCCATGACAGCGACCACCGCATGCCCCAAATGCGGGCACGTACGTAGCCCAGCAGCCGACAACCCCGCATGGCAATGCCCCGCGTGCGGCATCGCTTACCACAAATTCGACGGAGAACGGCACGGCCTGCGGCAATCACTGCGCCCGCGCGCCGCCGAGGAAGGTGCGCCGCCCCTCACCGGGGACGCTTCGATCGCATCGCTGGTGGCGGTCAATGCCGTTGCACTTGTCGTTGCACTTTTCTCCGGCTGGCAGCTCGTCGACCTGATGATGGTGTACTGGGTACAGAGCGTGATCATCGGGACAAGCTACTTTTTCCGCATACTCTCGCTCGACAAGTTCTCCACGAAAAACTTCCGCATCAACAACCGGGCGGTAGAGCCCACCGAGAGCACCAAGCGACAGACGGCGTTCTTCTTTCTCTGTCATTTCGGCATCTTCCATGTCGCGTACGTGATGATTCTGTTTTCCGAGGCGCCTGGCGGCGTCGCGTTGGACCTTGGCCTCGCCGCGTGCGCCATAGCGTTTGTGCTGAATCATCTGTATTCGTACCGCTACCATCGCGCGCTGGACCGGCAGGGCACACCCAATATCGGCACGATGATGTTCACGCCCTACGTGCGCATCATCCCCATGCATCTCACGATCGTGTTCGGGGTGTTTGCGCTGGGGGCGACGGGAATTCTGCTGTTTGGCGTTCTCAAGACCCTGGCGGACGTGGGCATGCACATCCTGGAGCATCGGGTGCTGGGACGCCGCACAGAAGCTGGGGAAACCCCCTGAGGTCAGACTAGAGGTTTGACGAGTCTGCGCCGCGGCCGATGCCGTAATATGCAAAGCCCAGCGACTTCAGGTACGCCGGGTCGTAGAGGTTGCGCCCGTCCAGCACGACGCGCTGGGCCAGCACCTCGCCGATCTCCGGAAAATCCACCGACCGGAACTCATTCCACTCCGTCAACACAATCAGCGCGTCTGCGCCGGGCAGAGCGTCCGCTGCACGATCACACACGCTGAAGCGATTGTTGCCGGCGAACACATGCCTGGCTTCGGCGCCCGCCTCCGGGTCGTATGCCACCACGGTGGCACCTTGTTCGGTGAGCAGCTCCACGATGCGCCGGCTCGGTGCCTCGCGCATGTCGTCGGTGTTGGGCTTGAACGCCAGCCCCCAGAGAGCAATGCGGCGGCCGTCCAGCTTGCCGTCGAAATGTTGCTTGAGCTTCTCGAAGAGCACGCTCTTCTGCCGGTCGTTCACAGCGTCTACAGCGCGCATGATCAGAGGCTCGCAGGCCACTTCTACGGCCGTGTGGGAGAGCGCTTTTACGTCCTTGGGAAAGCATGACCCGCCATAGCCCGCGCCGGCGTACAGAAAGTGATGACCGATGCGCGGATCCATGCCGATGCCGCGGCGCACGGCCTCGATGTCGGCGCCGAGCCGGTCAGCGACGTTGGCTATTTCGTTCATCAGGCTGATGCGGGTTGCGAGCATCACGTTGGCCGCGTACTTGGTCAGTTCCGCGGACCGGGTGTCCATGTGCACTACTTTGTCGTGGTTGCGATTGAACGGCGCATAGAGACGATTCATGACTTCGGTAGCGTGCGGCGAATCTGAGCCCACCACAATGCGATCGGGTTTCATGAAATCGGCCACCGCCGCGCCTTCCTTGAGGAACTCGGGGTTGGACACCACGTGGTAGGGCACATCGGCGCCACGGTCCGCCAGAGCGCTGCCGATGCGCTCGCGCACCTTGTCCGCGGTGCCCACGGGGACGGTGGATTTGTCGACCACCACCTTCTCGGTGCGCATGTGCGTACCGATGGTTTCGGCGACGCTCAGCACGTACTTGAGATCGGCTGAACCATCCGTGTCCTCGGGGGTACCTACGGCTATGAACAGCACTTCACCGTGTGCCACGCCTTCGGCAACATCGGTGCTGAAAGCCAGCATGTCCCGGGCCGCGTTGCTCACAACCATCTCTGTGAGTCCCGGTTCGAAGATGGGCACTTCACCGTTTTGCAGCGCTTTGATCTTGGCTTCGTCGACATCCACGCAGAGCACGTCATTGCCCATCTCGGCGAAGCAGGTGCCGGTGACGAGACCCACGTAACCCGTACCGAATACCGAAACCTTCATGGTGTGTTCTCGTCCCTGCCGCGTGAAAGCGCGCGATTATCCCACAACATTGCGAAGCGCACGGAACTTAAATAGGCTGCGTTGTCCTTTTTGAGGAGCACAGCATGGCATACGACTTCGACCTCTACGTGATCGGCGCCGGCTCGGGGGGCGTGCGCGCGAGCCGCATGGCCGCGGGGCACGGCGCAAAGGTTGCCGTCGTGGAATCCACCTACCTGGGTGGCACCTGCGTCAACGTCGGGTGTGTGCCCAAGAAGCTCTTTGTCTACGGCTCACACTTTCACGAAGAGTTCGAGGACGCGGCCGGTTTCGGTATCGATGTGGGCGGCTCGAGCTTTTCGTGGCCCACGCTGCGGGACAACAAAACGCGCGAGATCGAACGCCTGAACGGCATCTACCGTAACCTCCTCGACGGGGCTGGCGTCACCCTGCACGAAGGCCGAGCGCAGCTGCTGGACGCACACACGATCGAGGTTGTCTCGGACACAGGTGCGCAGCGCTACACCGCAGACAAGATTCTCATCGCGACGGGCAGCTGGCCCACGGTACCCGACGTGCCGGGGCGGGAACACGTCATTACCTCGAACGAAGCGTTCTACCTTCCCGAGTTTCCCGAGCGGGCCGTGGTGGTAGGCGGCGGTTACATTGCCGTGGAGTTCGCCGGCATCTTTGCCGGGCTGGGCGCGGATACCACGCTGGTGTACCGCGGGCCGATGTTTCTGCGGGGGTTCGACGACTCGGTGCGCGAATTCGTCAAAGAAGAGCTGCCCAAGAAGGGCGTGACGTTGCGATTCGAAACGCAGGTGGAACGCGTGGAGAAGGCGGGCGAGGGCCTCCAGGTGGTCTGTGCCGATGGCGATGTGCTTGCGGCCGATACCGTGCTCTACGCCACGGGGCGCCATCCCAACACGGATGGCCTCGGCCTCGAGAATGCCGGTGTGTCGCTGGGCGAGCGCGGAGAGGTGCTGATCGACGACTACTATCAGACCAACGTTGCCAACATCTACGCGATCGGCGACGTCACCGATCGCATGCAGCTCACGCCCGTGGCCATCGAGGAGGGCATGTGCGTGGCTGCCAACCTGTTCACTGACGCACCGGATCGGTCGTTGAACTACGACAACATTGCCACGGCCGTGTTCTGTCAACCCAACATCGGCACCGTGGGCCTCACGGAGGCTGAGGCTGTGGCACGGCATCAGGGGTCGCTCGACATCTACGAGTCATCGTTCCGCCCCATGAAACACACGCTCACGGGCCGCGATGAGCGCAGCTTCATGAAAATGATTGTGCACAGAGATACCGACGAGGTACTGGGTGTGCACATGGTTGGCCCGGATGCCGGGGAGATCATTCAGGGTATGGCGGTGGCCATGGTGGCCGGCGCCACCAAGAGCCAGTTCGACGCCACCGTGGGCATTCACCCCACGGCTGCTGAAGAACTGGTCACCATGCGTGAGGTGGCACGCACCGCATGACGCTCGCACGAGCTCGACAACAAACCGGGGGATACAAGTCATGATCGAACGCGCGCGCACTTTCGCGCTGGCGCTGCTGCTCATGCTGCCGCTTGCGGCGCAGGGAAAAAACGCGATTCTTTTTCTGGGCGATGGCATGGGCATCAGCACCATCACCGCCACCCGCATTTACGCCGGTCAGCTTGCAGGTAAGCCCGGCGAGGAGCATGAGCTGCCCTTCGACAAGTTTCCGAACGTGGCGTTGATCAAAACCTACAACACCGACGCTCAGGTGGCAGACAGCGCAGGTACCATCACTGCCATCCTCTCCGGCGAAAAGACGCGGATCGGCGTGCTCGGGGTCAACAGCAGCGTGCCGCGGGGCGACTGTGCGGCCGCTCTGAAGAACGAGCTGCCGAGCGTGCTGGAACTGGCCGAGGAGGCAGGCAAAGCCACCGGGATCGTCACCACTACGCGCGTCACGCACGCCACACCGGGTGGCGGTTATGCGCATGTGCCCGACCGCGACTGGGAAAGCAGCAGCGCCGTGCCTCCCGAGAGCCGTCAGCTCGGCTGCAAAGACATTGCGCGACAGCTCATCGAAACGCCGCACGGGGACGGCCCGGAAGTTGTGCTGGGAGGAGGGCGCGCCATGTTCCTGCCCGTGCAGGCCGGCGACCCGGAGTATCCCGGCATCGTCGGCAGTCGTGACGATGGCCGCAACCTGGTGGAAGAATGGCAGCAGCTCGGCACAGGGCGGGATTTCGTGTGGCGCACCAGGGAGTTCGAAGCGTACCGGCCGAGGGCCGGGGCGCGCCTGCTGGGGCTCTTTGAACCGTCACACATGCGCTTTGAAGCGGACCGGGCCGATGATCCGGGCGGTGAGCCGTCGCTGGCGGCAATGACACGTACAGCGCTGCAACAGCTTGCGCTCAACGAGGACGGCTTTTTCCTGCTGGTGGAGGGGGGGCGCATCGACCACGCCCATCACGCCGGCAACGCATACCGCGCGCTGCGCGACGGCGTGGCCATGGCCGACGCCGTGCAGGTGGCCCTGGACATGGTAGATCTGGACGAGACCCTGGTGCTCGTGACCGCCGACCACAGCCACGTGTTCACCATCAGTGGCTATCCGCCCCGGGGCAACCCGATCCTCGGCAAAGTGGATCAGCAGGGTAATCGGCTGTTTCCGCAGCATGCGTCCAAGCCTTACACCACCCTCAGCTATGCCAACGGTCCCGGCTTTCTGCCTGATTTCCCGGATTTGACCGAGGTGGATACGGAAGCTAAGAACTATCGCCAGATCGCCGCCGTGCCGCTGCCGGTGGAAACCCATGCAGGCGAAGACGTCGCGGCGTTTGCGACAGGCCTCGCGGCACACAAAGTGCGTGGTGTCATGGAGCAGAACAGGTTGTTCCACGCGCTGCACAGCGCGCTTTTCGGTGAGTGAGGTCGGCGCATGTTAGAAGCCATTGAAGGCGTTCTGCTTTTTCTCGACAGCCTGCTCGGCAGCGCTGCCTACTTTCCCATAGCGCTGCTCGCGGTGGGCGTGTTCTTCACGATCTACCTCGGTTTCCCTCAGGTGCGCTACTTCAAACATGCCTGGGCGGTGCTGGCAGGAAAGTACTCGCACGACGACGATCCGGGTGATACGAGCCATTTCCAGGCCCTGTCCACGGCCCTGTCAGGCACCGTAGGCACCGGCAACATCGGTGGTGTGGCTTTTGCCATATTCCTGGGAGGCCCGGCGGCGTTGTTCTGGATGTGGGTGACCGCGTTTGTGGGCATGACCACCAAGTTCGTCGAGGTGACCATCAGTCATAAGTACCGCGAGGAGGACGATACCGGTCACATGGCCGGTGGCCCCATGTATTACATGGAAAAAGGGCTGAACCTCAAATGGCTGGCGGTTTTCTTCGCAATTGCCACGGTCGTCAGCTCGTTCGGCAGCGGCAACCTGCCGCAGGCCAACAACATGGCGTCGGGGCTGGCCACCTCTTTCGACATTCCCATGTACCTGAGCGGTCTCGTGCTGGCGGTTGCCATGGGCCTCGTGATCATCGGCGGCATCAAGCGCATCGCGGTAGTGGCAGCGACGCTCGTGCCCCTGATGGGCATCTTTTACGCCTTTGGGGCGCTGGCTGTGGCGGCCACCAACCTCGAGAACATAGGGCCGGCTTTCAGCGCCGTGTTCAGCCAGGCGTTCACCGGCTCGGCAGCCGTGGGCGGTTTCCTGGGCGCCAGCTTCGCCTACGCGTTCAATCGCGGAGTGAATCGTGGGCTGTATTCCAACGAGGCCGGACAGGGCTCAGCGCCCATTGCGCACGCTGCTGCACGTACCAGAGAACCCGTGTCGGAAGGGATGGTGTCCATTCTCGAACCGTTCATCGACACCATCATCATCTGCACGCTGACGGGGCTGGTAATTCTGTCCTCCGGTGTCTGGCAGGAGAAACACCTCACGCCGTTCAGCCTCACCGACACGGAGATCGTGACGGGAGTGTACAGCGACCAGAATGCGGCAGACGTGGCTGCGTTGCGCGCGCATCTCGACCTCTCGCCGCCCGAAAACGACCCCGTGAAAGCGTTTACGGGTACGCTGCCGTTTGTGGACGGCTACCCCGCCTTTGAGGGCGTCGCCACGATCCTGCACAACCGGTCCGTGGCGGAAGACGTGACCGTGCTGGCGGGCGATAGGCCCTTCACCGGCGCGCTCACTGTCACCGATGGCAGGCCCGAGCTGGGGGAGGGGTTGCGCATGGAGGGGCGGTCGCTGCTGCACTCGGTGCCACTCACGGCCAAGGCGTTCGAGCAGAGCTTTCTCGGCATCTACGGGGGCTATGCGGTAACGCTCGGGCTGGTGCTGTTTGCGTTCTCAACGGCGGTGGCGTGGTCTTACTATGGGGACCGGGCCGTTACCTATCTCCTCGGCACCCGGTGGATACTGCCTTACCGGGCGCTCTACGTGCTGGGGTTTTTCCTGGCGACCATCGTCGATACCAGCCTGGTGTGGTTGATCTCGTACGTCACCGTTGCGCTGATGACGCTGCCGAACCTCATCGGGATCATGCTGATGCGCAGGGAAGTGAAGAGCCTCTCCACCACCTACTGGCAGGAAGTGAAAGCCCGCTCCTCGGATTGAAGGCGCCCGGGATCGTCAACGAGTGAGACAGGTCACACAGAGGGTGTAGAGGTCCAGCGGATCGTCCAGCGCCGTGAGCAACGTAAACGGCTGGCGCAGCCGGTCCAACAGACCGGGAGACGCAGGTCGATTGTCGACGCTCAACAGCAGCTCCATCACCGCGCTGCGGGGATCTGTGGAGCGGCGCAGGGGCTGTACCCCCCAGGTCTCCAGTTCCGCCAGCCCGGCGGCCACAGCCACGGCTTCGTCCACGCCACCCAGCGCATCCACCAACCCGTTTTCCAGGGCGGCAGCGCCGCTCCATTCGCGCCCTTCGGCCACAGCGCGTACATCCTCCATGGACTTGTCCCTGCCCCGGGCGACCAGCGTCAGAAACTGATCGTAGCCGTGGTCCACGCGGGCCTGCAGCAGGTTGGCGGTGGCGTCGCTCAAGCCGCCGAAAGGATCCATGCCCAGTGTGTTGGCACCGGTACCAACACCGTCGGCGTACACCCCAAGCTGCTCCAGAACGCCTTCGTAGGTAGGCAGGAAGCTAAAAATACCGATCGAGCCGGTGATGGTTGCCGGCTCGGCGAGGATCTGATCAGCCGTGGCCGATATCCAGTAGCCGCCCGAAGCGGCAACGCCGGCGAAGGACGCCACGACGGGTTTGCCGGCAAGCTGCACCAGTTCCAGCTCCTGGCGAATCAGCTCGGAGGCAAACTGGGAACCGCCGGGCGAATCTACGCGCACCACCAGCGCGCCGATACGGCTGTCGAAACGTGCGGCACGAATGCGGTCGATCAGATCTCTGGCGGAAGCCATGGCAGGGTCGTCTGAATCGAGCACAATGGGGCCTCGCACAACCAGCACACCGACCTGGGGCTGGCCGAAGCCGTCGGTGTCCGGGCCCCGGGCATCGAGGTAGCGGAGATAGCCGATCCCGTTGATTTCTCCCCCGTTCTCGTCGAAGCCCACGCGATCGCCGATGCGTACGCGTGCCTGATCCGCCGTGAGCAGCTCGTCGACCAGGTGGCTTTCCAGCGCAGCCCGGGCGAAGTCGCCGCGCGTGACGTTCACGATCTGCGGCAGATTGTCTGCAAAGGCCTGAACGTCATGGGGTTCCAGCGCACGGTTGGCGGCCACGTCCTGCACCAGTTGCTGCCAGAGATCACCGTACAGGCTGGCCAGCGACATGCGTGCCTGGCCCGACATGTCGTTGCGTGTCATGGGCTCCACGGCAGATTTGAATTCACCGGCTCGAAAGACGTGTGTCGTGACACTCAGTTTGTCTAGTAAGTCTTTGAAATAAAGAACATTGCCGCCATAGCCTTGAAGCATGACCTGTCCCTCGGGGTGCATGTACACCGCGTTGGCGAAGCTTGCGAGGTAGTACTGGTGCTGGCCGAAGAAGTTGCCGTAGGCAATCACTTCTTTGCCTGCAGCCTTGAAGCTGTCGAGGGCTGTGCCGAGCGTTCGCACCTGGGTGGGACTGGCTGCGTACAGCTCGTCCAGATCCAGCACCAGTAGCTCGATGGCCGGGTCTTGCGCGGCGAGCTCGACAGCCCGCACGAGGTGGCGTACTTCCACTTCCACGTTGCGTTGATCGGATATCAGCACGTCCTGCCAGCCGCGCGGGGGTAGCGTTTCTTCCACCAGCACGCCGCGGGGATTGAGCACCAGAGCCCCGTTTTCGGGCACTTCCACGACACGCCACTGATCGATCAGGGCACCCAGCAGCAACACCAGCACCAGCAGAAACAGCGTGTTGACCACGAAGCTGCGCAGAAACTGAAGCGCGTCGCCGATGCGGCCAAAGGCTCGGCGCAGGCGCGAGGGGCGGGGAGTGGCTGAGTGCTCCGGGTCAGTCATGGTCGAAGGTTACCTCTGCGGGAAGAATGGAGAGCATAGTATTGACTCGCTGCACGGGAAGCGGGTTCCATCACGCCTGGCGTTTTCAGGCTGGAGGCATTGTAGGAGTGAGCGGCGGATCAACTCAAACTGGAGACTCAGCGAGCCGGGCGGACGTGCTATGGACCTGGCCGGATCTGTGCGGCGCCGTTGGCCTCGATCCCGTCGACGGTCCCGCGGTATCGCGGGTGGTCACAGACTCGCGTCTGTGTCAGCCCGGCGATCTCTTCGTCGCCCTGCGGGGAGATCCGGGGGCGCGCTTCAATCCCTCGAAACGTTCGGTGGTGGACGGTCACCACTACCTGGCTGCGGCGGCAGAAGCCGGTGCCGTGGGAGCGCTGGTGGAGCGCCATGTGAGCACCGTGGATCTACCGCAGCTGGTGACGGCTGATACCTACGATGCGCTCTGGCAGCTGGCCGGGTCGGCGCGTTCGCGTTACGCAGGCACGGTCATTGCGGTTACGGGCAGCAGCGGCAAAACCACCACCAAGACTTTTCTCGCCGCTGCTCTGGACGCGTATGCCGCGCCCGGAAGCTACAACAACCACATTGGCGTGCCCCTCACGCTCATCAACCTGCCGCCAGCCGCAGCGGCGGTTGTGGTCGAGATAGGTACCAATCACCCGGGTGAGATAGAACCTCTGGCACGGCTGACGGCACCGCATTGGGCGGTGGTGCTGAACGTGCAGTCGGCTCACCTCGAGAATTTTGCAGATCGCAATGCCCTTCGAGAGGAAAAGTTATCTATATTCAAAGGCTTGAGAGATAAATCGAATGCAATCAGTCACGATTTGCTCGCCCTCGATACCGGCCACTCCTTTGGCGAGAGTGACGCAGCCGATGCCCGGCTTCTGGGCATGATCGACCTGGCCCGGTGCCGTCTGAGCCTGGCCGGGGAGGAGTACGAAGCCACCGTGCCCGGGGGCGGGGTTCATCGCGCCCTTGCGGTGACGGTCACTGCGTTGTTGAGCCAGCTCGTCAACGGTTCGGTA
The DNA here is from genome assembly GCA_964651595.1 of uncultured Pseudomonadales bacterium. GTDB lineage: Bacteria > Pseudomonadota > Gammaproteobacteria > Pseudomonadales > Azotimanducaceae > UBA4421. The sequence continues at coordinate 28,306 of CAZYYJ010000056.1, forward strand.
GCGCCGGCTTTGTCGCTGCCTCAGACGCTGCTGCCTGCAGGGCGGGGCAATCTTCGGGAGGTCGGTGGTGTGACCATCGTGGACGAAAGCTACAACGCCAACCCCAGCAGCATGACGGCAGCGCTGGAGACGTTTCTGGCGGATGTGCCGCCATCAGGGCGCCGCGTCGGCGTCATCGGCGCCATGGGTGAGCTCGGCGCGCTGGCAACCTCAGCCCACGAGGCGCTGGCGCCCCTGCTGATGCGCCTTGATGCCGCCTATTGCGTGGGTGAAGACCTGCAGGCTGTTGCGCAAGCCCATGGTCTGCCATGGGCCCCTGCGGCGGATGAGAACTTCACGGCTGGCGTGGCCGATGCGCTCGCTGCGGGCGACCGGGTATTGGTGAAAGGCTCCAATGGCGTGTTCTGGCAGCGGGGTTTTGTCGATGCCCTTGCGCGGGCCGTCGAAAGCTGAAGCGCTAACGATGTTTCACGTGTAACATTCTGAATTTAATGGATAAAGCGTCAAAAACTGGACGCAAAAAAAAGCCCGGACGAACCGGGCAAGTACCATTAGGAGTCACACATACGAGGGGGCTGAAGGGTCCAGCGCCACCCCGAAAAAGTCGCTGCCGATCGTTGGGGGGGAGACATGAGCAGCGACTGAATACAAGTAAAGCACAGGGCTCTGAACCCGCCAGGAATTGCGTCACATTTTTTCCGGGCCGATTTCACGCTTGCTCCGATTCCTACATACTTGGCGCCCGCTTCACGCCCGAGAACAGGATCGCGCTTGATCATCGACCGCTACGGCCGCCAGTTCCGCAATTTGCGCCTTAGTCTCACGGCTGCTTGCAACTATGCGTGCACGTACTGCGTGCCGGATGGCAAGCGGCTGTTGCCCGCAGACAGCGAGCTCGATGCGGAAGAAATGCTGCGCCTCGTGAAACTGCTGGTGGATGTGGCCGGCATCACCAAGCTCCGCATCACCGGGGGAGAGCCCCTGCTGGCGCCTTGTTTCGACGAGGTGTTGAGCAGCATCATGACGCTTGGCCTGGACGATGTATCGCTTACCACGAATGGTCAGCTCCTGCCGCGCAAGGCCGGTGTCATCGCGGATGCGGGGCTGCGCCGCATCAACGTCAGCCTCGATACGCTGGACGCGGGCCGGTTTCGCGCCATTGCCCGTTCGGGCGATCTTGCGACCGTGCTGCGCGGCATAGATCTCATGCGCGATGCGGGGCTCAAGATCAAGATCAACATGGTCCCGATGCGGGGTGTGAACGACGATCAGATCGTGCCACTGCTGGAATATTGCCTTGCGCGCGATATCGAGCTGCGTTTCATTGAGCTCATGCGGATGGGGCATCTGCAGGGCAGCGCAGCGTTCGAGGCGCAGTTTTTCGGCATGGCAGATATCCTCGAGCTGATTGGCACCCGCTATGAATTCGCTCCGGCGCACGCCCCCTACGATTCCACCGCTGTACGTTACGCGGTTACGGGTGGTGGCAGCTTCGGTATCATTGCCAACGAGTCGGAACCGTTCTGTCAGACGTGTAACCGGCTGCGCCTGTCTTCCAACGGACTGCTGTTCGGCTGTCTGTCCAATGCCAAGTCGTACAACCTTCGTGAGCTTCTGACCATGCAGCCCGAGCTCGCCATGGCGCGGCTGCAGCGCGTGCTGGGCCAGGCGCTCAGCGACAAGCAGGTCAACCAGTTCCGCGGCGAGGTTACCGTGATGAAATTCATCGGCGGCTGATCTGCGCGGGCAATCCCTGCCCGCGAACTACACTTCAAAGACTTCAGGTTTGCAGAGGTCGGCGATGTCAGCCATTACGCTACGCCTCGTCGCGGTGCTCGTAGCGATGAGTCTTGTCGTTGCATGCAGCGCCCGGCGTACGGCCAACGAACTGTCTCATGCGCCGCAGGCGCTGCGGCTGGCAGCCCATGGCGATGTGGAGCAACCGCTGCGCTGGCGCCTGCCCAAAGGGGCACGAGTGGCCCTGGCCCATCAGGGTGCCGTGCCGGCTGCGTGGCCCGCTGCCGCCGCACGGGGCTTTGCAACCGTCTTTCCCGCCGGCGAAGACCAGGGATTTACGCTGCAGGTGTTCTGGCCGGACCACACGCAACGTCAGGCGCCGCACGCCGTGGTTGAGCTTGCCTTTCTGGGCGTGGAACGGCTTCGACCCCAGCGGGAAGGGCGCCTGCAGGTGGTATTGACCGATGCCGCAGGCCATGCGGTGCTTGTGCGTACCCTGCACGTGCGCCCTGTGCTCTTCGGCGCCCCCTGGCATGCCGCGGCGAATCTCGAGCGGGCTTTTGCGCACCTCGCACAGCGTCTGGCCGCAGGCTAAACTCGACGCTTCTTTCTAGGTTGGTGCGGTCGTCATCGCAGAGCTGGATTCGCTTTTCAACGCCCTGGTTGCGCGGCAGGACGCGAAGCGGTTGCCGCCCGTTCAGGCCTGGCATCCGGAGCGTACCGGCGCCATCGATATCGTCATTGAAGCTGATGGCCGATGGCTGCACGAGGGGCGGGAGATTGTGCGGGCCGGCATGGTGCGGGTCTTTGCCAGTATCCTGCGCCATGACAGCGACGGCTTTTTTCTGGTCACGCCCGCGGAGCGCCTGGCGGTAACGGTGGTCGATGCGCCGTTTGTTGGCATCGACTGTGACGTTCGGGGCGCGGCGGAAGACACCGATCTGCTCGTAACCACCAACGTCGACGACCATGTGCTCGTGGGGCCTGAACACGCGCTGACGATGCGCGACGGCCGGCCCTACGTACATGTACGGCACGGGCTGCTGGCAATGTTGAACCGCAACGCCTACTACCGCCTCGTGGAGGCTGGCCACCTCGACGGGGACGAGGTGTGCGTCTACAGCCAGGGGGTCAAGTTCCCCCTGGGTCAGGCAGCCTGAACGCGCTTACATGTTCGGGTAGTTGGGGCCTCCGGTGCCCTCCGGTACCACCCAGGTGATGTTCTGCGCCGGATCTTTGATGTCGCAGGTCTTGCAGTGCACGCAGTTCTGCGCATTGATCTGGAAACGCTGTGCACCGTTGTCTTCCACCACCTCGTAGACGCCGGCCGGGCAATAGCGCTGCGCGGGTTCAGCGAAGCGCGGCAGGTTGTCGCGGATGGGCACGTCAGGGTCCGTGAGTCTGAGGTGACACGGCTGATCTTCTTCGTGATTGGTGCTCGACAGGTACACCGACGACAACTTGTCGAACGACAGCACACCGTCCGGTTTCGGGTAGTCGATCGCTTTGGCCTGACCGGCCTCTTTCAGAGTGGCGTGATCCGGGGTGGGATCCTGCAGGGTCCAGGGCTGATTACCCTGGAAGAACTGGTCGACAAAGGAGTGACTGGCGCCCAGGAACGTGCCCAGCTTGTGCAGGGCGGGACCGAAGTTGCGCGCGCGGTGCAACTCGTCGTAGAGCCAGGATTTCTCGAACTTGTCCTGAAACGTCGTTACCTCGCTGTTGGCATCTCCGGCAGCGAGCGCTTCGAAGACCGCCTCGGCACCCAGCATGCCCGACTTCATCGCCGTATGGCTGCCTTTGATTTTCATGGGGTTGAGAAATCCGGCGTCGTCGCCCACGAGCAGTGCGCCCGGCATGCTGAGTTTCGGCAGCGCCTGCGGTCCGCCTTTTACCAGCGCCCGGGCGCCGTAGGCGATGCGTTCGCCCCCGGACAGCACACTGGCAATCTCCGGATGATGTTTCCAGCGCTGGAACTCATCGAACGGAGAGAGGTGTGGATTGCTGTACGAAAGGTCGACGATCAGTCCGAGGGAGACCTGGTTGTCCGGCAGGTGATACAGATATGTGCCACCGGTTGCGCCGGCGGGGCCGAGGCCCAGCGGCCAGCCGACGCTGTGCACGACTTTACCGGGCTTGGATTGCTCGGGGGGAACCGACCACAGCTCCTTGAAGCCGATGCCGTAGTGCTGCGTGCCACTGTCCGCGTCGAGGTCGAATTTCTGTATGAGCTGCTTGCCCAGATGTCCGCGACAACCTTCCGCAAACAGTGTGTACTTTGCCCGCAGTTCGTACCCGGGCGCGAAGGTGGGTTTCTGCTCACCGTCAGCCCCGATACCCATATCGCCCGTTGCCACGCCGCACACGGCGCCGTTGTCGTCGTACAGAATCTCGGCCGCGGCGAAGCCTGGAAACACGTTCACACCCATCGCTTCGGCCTGCTCGCCCAGCCAGCGGCACAGATTCCCGAGGCTGATGGCATGGTTGCCATCGTTGTGCAGATCCCAGGGAATCAGGAAAGACGGCATGCGGATGCGGTTGGTCTCGTTCGGCATGATGTACATCACGTCTTCCGTGACCGGATTGTTCACAGGCGCACCGCGCTCCTGCCAGTCCGGGAAAAGCTCGTTCAGCGCCGTCGGCTCGAACACGGCACCCGACAGGATGTGCGCGCCGATCTCCGAGCCTTTTTCCACCAGGCACACGGCCAGCTCGGTACCCGCGGCTTCCCCCAGCTGCATCAACCGGCACGCGGCGCTCAAGCCTGCGGGACCGCCCCCGACGATGACGACGTCAAACTCCATCGATTCGCGTTCGATTTGACCTTCCATTCACGCTTCCTTAGTAGAACGTTGTTGTTCGAAGAGCTGAAACACGCCTCGCTCTGGCGGGCGCGTGGCAACCGGCGATTATACCGCCAAAGCCGCGCGCGTTTAATCGTGCTGTTTGAGGGCTCTGTGCTGCACCTTGACCTGCAAAAGGGCCATAGCGACAATACGCCGCCCAAAAATTCCGACTTTGCACGTCGCCAACGCGCTCCGCGGTCGCCAGCAACGGCTCGCTCACCGCAAAGCGCGCGCGTCCAGCTGCGGCCGCCCCAACATCTGAGTGTCCGTTCCAGGCGCCCCCGGTGCCGTGCTTGGTCTGGCTTAACCAACTATTTCAACCAACCGACTGGAGAGGGCTAAAAGAAATGAAGGTGCTTGTACCCATCAAGCGGGTCGTCGATTACAACGTGAAAGTTCGCGTCAAGCCCGACAAGACCGGCGTCGACCTCAGCAACGTGAAGATGTCCGTAAATCCGTTCTGCGAGATCGCCATCGAGGAAGCGGTAAGGCTGAAAGAAGCTGGCACTGCAGAAGAAGTTGTGGCCGTTGCCGTGGGTGCGAGCGTCTGCCAGGAGCAACTGCGCACTTGCCTGGCGCTGGGTGCCGACCGCGCGGTGCTCATTGAAACCGATCTCGACGTGCAGCCCCTTGGCATTGCAAAAGCGCTGGCTGCCCTGCAGGAGCGCGAGCAGGCGGGCCTGGTCATTTTCGGCAAGCAGAGCATTGACGGGGACAACTGTCAGACCGGACAGATGTTTGCGGCCCTGGCCGGCATGGCCCAGGCCACGTTCGCATCCGAGGTGAAAATCGGCGACGGCGAAGCGGAAGTCACCCGCGAGATCGATGGCGGGTTGCAGACCATCAAGATCAAGCTCCCGGCTGTGGTCACCACCGACCTGCGCCTGAACGAGCCGCGGTATGCGTCGCTGCCCAACATCATGAAGGCGAAGAAAAAGCCCCTCGACACGTTGACGCCCGACGAGCTGGGTGTGGATCTTACGCCCACGGTAGAGGTGCTGTCCGTGGAACCGCCCGAGGAACGGCAGGCCGGTATCAAGGTAGAAACCGTGGAAGAGCTTGTCGACAAACTCAAGAATGAAGCAAAGGTGATCGCATAATGAGTACCCTCGTAATTGCAGAACACGACAACGCTGAGCTGAAACCGCAGACACTGGTCACGCTGGCTGCGGCCCTGGCGATCGGCAACGAAACCGACGTGTTGGTAGCCGGCGCCGGGTGTGATGCCGTGGCCAGCGCTGCGGCGGCGGTGCCGGGCGTTCGCAAAGTGCTGGTGGCTGACGATGCTGCTTATGGCAATCAACTGTCCGAGAACGTAGCTGCGGCCGTGCTTGCGGCAGCTGACGGTTATACCCACATCCTGGCAGCCCACACCACGAGCGGGAAGAATTTCATGCCGCGGGTTGCGGCTCTGCTTGGGGTGGCGCAGATCTCCGACATTGTCGGCGTGGAAGGGCCCGATACCTTCAAGCGACCGATCTATGCGGGCAACGCCATAGCCACCGTAAAGGCAAACGACGCCGTTAAGGTTGTGACGGTGCGCGGCACGGCTTACGACCCGGTGCCGGCCGAAGGCGGCTCCGCGGCGACGGAAGCCTTTGCAGCCGGCGGCGATCAAGGCCTCTCCAGCTTCGTGGGCGAAGAGATTGCCAAGTCCGAGCGCCCCGAATTGACGTCGGCAGGCGTGATCATCTCCGGCGGTCGTGGCATGCAGAACGGTGAGAACTTCCAGCTTCTCGACGGTATTGCAGACAAGCTTGGCGCCGCCATCGGCGCGTCTCGCGCCGCTGTGGACGCGGGTTTTGTGCCCAACGACATGCAGGTGGGGCAGACCGGTAAGATTGTCGCGCCGGAGCTTTACATAGCCGTTGGCATCTCGGGCGCCATCCAGCACCTGGCCGGCATGAAGGACAGCAAGGTAATCGTGGCCATCAACAAAGACGAGGACGCACCTATTTTTCAGGTGGCGGACTACGGTCTTGTTGCTGACTTGTTTCAAGCATTACCTGAACTCGAAGCTCTGCTATAGTTCTAACCACTAGCCGAGCGAAAGGAGTTCATCCAGTGGCAGTGT
>CAZYYJ010000057.1:0-34641 GCA_964651595.1 uncultured Pseudomonadales bacterium
TGATTGCGCCGATTGCGATGGACGATGGTTTGCGTTTTGCGATCCGCGAAGGCGGTCGTACGGTAGGTGCCGGCGTGGTGACCAAGGTCATCGAGTAAGCGGCTCGAATACCCGTTTACGCAGGGCGTAAACGGGTATTGCATCGCACTTTTTGCGACTGTATAGTTCGCGTCCCGCTTTTGGGGGTGCTGCGCATGAGCTGGCGCTACCCCTCGCAGTCGCGGGCAACTCGCTTTAAGCACTTAGAAGGATCCTAGCGGAACCTCCTCTTTCGTCAGAAGAGGGAACGCGGTTGGAGGGAGCGGTTTTACCCTTCAAAGCAGGATCGTGAGCTTGAGCGCGTTCTTTAACAGGTAGAAGTTTGTGTCGTTCCCGCTTTCGGGCCGGGGACTTGGTCATAGGGTATAGGTAGGTAGTAGGTGCAGAACCAGCGCATCCGGATTCGCCTCAAGGCATTCGATCATCGTTTGATAGACGTTTCCACGCAGGAAATCGTGGACACGGCCAAGCGCACCGGCGCGCAGGTGAAGGGTCCCATCCCCCTGCCCACCCGTAAGGAGCGGTTCACCGTTCTCGTGTCTCCGCACGTCAACAAGGACGCGCGCGATCAGTACGAGATCCGCACGCACAAACGTCTCCTGGATATTGTTGAACCTACGGAAAAAACGGTCGACGCGCTCATGAAGCTCGACCTGGCAGCCGGGGTTGAGGTTCAGATCAGTTTGAATTGATTTTGCTGCGCCGGCTCCGTGCCGGCGTGGTACGAGCCGCTGAAAATCCGTTTCGCGCAACGTCGCACGGACAGAGTAAGCGGGACTTCTTGAGGAACCGATCCTCCAGAAGTGAAACAACAAGGCTCCGATTTGGTGGCCGGCGGTAAAGATGCACTCAGTTCTTCCAGCGAGGGTTGGAGGAAGTGGGATTCGCGCGTTTGACGCGGTCTGAAAATGACGGCCTGGAAGGAAAGAGAGAAGGAAACGCCCATGTCGATTGGACTGGTAGGCAGAAAATCCGGAATGACGCGCGTCTTCACCGAAGAAGGCGCATCCGTACCCGTCACGGTGATCGAAGCCGCGCCCAACCGCATCACGCAGATCAAAACTGACGAGACCGATGGCTACAGCGCCGTTCAGGTCACCGCGGGCGACGTGAAGCAGAACCGTGTGTCGAAGCCCATGGCCGGTCACTATGCCAAAGCCTCCACCGGCGCTGGTCGCGGACTGTGGGAGTTTCGCGCCGACACCCTCGAAGATCTGGACATCGGAGGCGAGCTCACCGTCGAGCAGTTTGAGGTGGGTCAGAAGATCGACGTGCGCGGGGTTTCCAAAGGTAAAGGCTACGCCGGCACCATCAAGCGCTGGAATTTCCGTGGCCAGGACAACACCCACGGCAACTCCATTTCGCACCGCGCGCCAGGCTCCATCGGCCAGTGCCAGACCCCCGGACGTGTATTCAAAGGCAAAAAGATGGCGGGCCACATGGGTGCCGCCAAAGTGACCACCCAGAACCTCGAAGTGGTGCAGGTGGACACCGAACGCAATCTGCTCCTGGTCAAAGGAGCCGTGCCTGGTCCCGCTGGCGGTGATGTGTACATCCGTCCGTCGGTGAAAGGCGGCCGCAAAGGAGGTGGCGAAGCATGAATCTGAATCTGGCAGCCGATGGGGGCAGCGTCGAGCTCTCCGACGTCGCTTTCGGACGGGAATTCAACGAAGCGCTGGTGCACCAGGTGGTGGTTGCGCACATGGCGGGCGCCCGCCAGGGCACGCGTGCGCACAAGAACCGCTCCGCGGTCAGCGGTGGTGGCAAGAAGCCGTGGCGCCAGAAGGGCACCGGTCGCGCCCGTGCGGGCACGACGCGCTCACCGATCTGGCGTTCCGGCGGTGTGACCTTCGCGGCGAAACCGCAGGATCACAGCGTGAAGGTGAACCGCAAGATGTATCGGGGTGCGCTGCGCTGCATCGTCTCCGAGCTGATTCGCCAGGATCGCCTGGTGGCCGTAGACGCCTTTCAAGTTGATGCACCCAAAACCAAAGCCCTCCTCTCCCAGCTCAAGTCTCTCGATCTCTCCAGCGTCCTCATCATCACCGAGGAAGTCGACCAGAACCTCTATCTCGCCGCCCGCAACGTCAACAGCGTGGACGTGCGTGATGTGGAGGGTATCGACCCTGTGAGCCTGATTGCCCACGACAAAGTGCTGATGACCGTGAGCGCGCTGAAAAAACTCGAGGAGGCTCTCGCGTGAACGAGGAACGCATGTACACGATTCTGCTGGAGCCGCACATCTCCGAGAAGGTTTCCATTCTCGGCGACAGCGTCAACCAGTACGCGTTCAAGGTTGCGAGGGACGCCACCAAGGCGGAGATCCGCGAGGCTGTGCAGACGCTTTTCAAGGTGGACGTGAACAAAGTTACGACCGCGAACGTCAAGGGCAAGGTGAAGCGCACCGTGCGTGGCGAGACCCGGAAGAAGAACTGGAAGAAGGCGTACGTCACCGTCGCCGAAGGCCAGGAAATCGACTACATGTTCGTGGACTAGGCGCAGAAGGGATAGACGAAAATGGCTGTTGTAAAAGCAAAACCGACATCGCCTGGACGCCGCTTCGTCGTCAAGGTGGTCAACAAGGACCTGCACAAGGGGGCGCCGCACAAGCCGCTCCTGGACCGGCAGAGCAAGTCCGGTGGCCGCAACAATGCCGGCCGCATCACCACGCGTCACCGTGGCGGCGGGCACAAGCAGCACTACCGCATCATCGACTGGAAGCGTAACAAGGACGGTATACCAGCCGTCGTGGAGCGCCTGGAGTATGACCCGAACCGCACGGCAAACATTGCCCTGCTCAAGTATCGGGACGGCGAGCGCCGCTACATCATTGCCCCGAAAGGCGTGGCCCCGGGCGATGAGCTCATGTCTGGCAGTTCGTCGCCGATCCGTGCCGGCAATGCCATGGCGCTGCGCAACATTCCCGTGGGCAGCGTTATTCACTGCGTGGAGCTGAAGCCGGGCAAGGGCGCGCAGATGGTGCGCAGCGCGGGCGGCTCCTGCCAGCTCGTGGCGCGCGAAGGCGCCTACGCGACGCTGCGCATGCGCTCCGGCGAGATGCGTCGCGTGCTCATCGAATGTCGTGCCACGCTGGGCGAAGTAGGCAACAGCGAGCACAACCTGCGCTCCCTGGGGAAAGCGGGCGCTACGCGCTGGCGCGGTCGCCGACCGACGGTTCGCGGTGTCGCCATGAACCCGGTGGACCACCCGCATGGCGGTGGTGAGGGTAAAACGTCCGGTGGGCGTCATCCCGTCTCGCCGTGGGGCATGCCCACCAAGGGTTACAAGACGCGCAAGAACAAGCGCACCGACAAGCTGATCGTACGCCGGCGCGGCAAGCGCTAACGGCAACGCGGGAGATAGAGAATTGCCTAGATCGCTATACAAGGGTCCGTTCGTAGATACCCACCTCATGAAGAAGGTGGAAGTAGCAGCGGCCAACAACGAGCGGCGACCGATCAAGACCTGGTCGCGGCGCTCGATGATCGTGCCGGAGATGGTCGGTTTGACGATTGCCATCCACAACGGCCGTCAGCACGTGCCGGTGCTCATCAACGAGGACATGGTGGGGCACAAGCTGGGCGAGTTTGCGCCCACGCGCACCTACCGCGGCCATGCGGCCGACAAGAAGGCCAAGCGCTAGAGGATTTGAAGATGGAAGTCAGTGCAACCGCCAAGCGACTCAGAATCTCGCCGCAGAAGGCGCGGCTCGTAGCGGACCAGGTCCGCGGCAAAGCCGTGGCGGACGCCCTCGACATTCTGAATTTCAGCACCAAGAAGGGTGCTGTGCTGGTGCGTAAGGTCGTGGAGTCGGCCATCGCCAACGCAGAGAACAACGAAGGCGCCGACATCGACGAGCTGGTCGTGTCGGAGATCTTCGTCAACGAAGGTCTGACCATGAAGCGCATCAAGCCGCGCGCCAAGGGTCGGGCCGACCGGATTTTCAAACGCACGAGTCACATTACCGTGACGGTGTCCGACGTCTGATAACGGCAGGCTAACGCAGGCTAACAAGAGAACACTATGGGTCAGAAAGTTCATCCAACGGGTATCCGCCTCGGCATCGTGAAGGACCACACATCTGTGTGGTATGCGGGCAAGGAAAAGTACTCGGACTACCTCATCAACGACCTCGAAGTGCGCGACTATCTGCGCCGCCGACTGGCGGACGCCTCCGTCAGCCGCATCGAGATCGAACGGCCCGCGCAGACGGCGCGGCTGACCATTCACACGGCTCGCCCCGGCATTGTGATCGGCAAGAAAGGCGAAGACGTGGAGCGCCTGCGTCAGGATCTGGCCCGCATCATGAAGGTGCCGGTGCATGTGAACATCGAAGAGATCCGCAAGCCTGAGCTGGACGCGGGCCTGGTTGCGCAGAACGTGGCCCAGCAGCTCGAGCGCCGGGTGCAGTTCCGCCGCGCCATGCGCCGTGTGATCCAGAACGCCATGCGCCTTGGCGCCGAGGGCATCAAAGTGCGCGTAGCCGGCCGTCTCGGGGGGGCTGAAATTGCCCGTTCCGAGGTTTACCACGAGGGGCGCGTGCCGCTGCACACGCTGCGCGCAGACATCGATTACGCCACGGCAGAAGCGAAGACGACCTACGGGATCATCGGCATCAAGGTCTGGATCTTCAAAGGTGAAGTGATTGGTCAGGTGGAGGAAGCAGCCCAGCAGGCTTGAAGCGAGCCTGATCGATCTGAGTTGAGTTGAGTCATGTTACAGCCAAAAAGAACCAAGTTCAGGAAGATGCACAAAGGCCGCAACCGCGGTCTGGCAGAGCGGGGCGGCAAGGTCAGCTTCGGCGAGTTCGGCCTCAAGGCCGTCGGCCGTGGCCGCATGACCGCGCGGCAGATCGAGGCCGGCCGTCGCGCCATGACCCGGCGCGTACGCCGGGGCGGCAAGATCTGGATCCGCGTGTTTCCCGACAAGCCCATCACCAAGAAGCCGTTGGAAGTGCGCCAGGGTAAGGGTAAGGGCAGCGTCGAGTACTGGGTGGCACTGATCCAGCCCGGCCGCGTGCTGTACGAGATGGAAGGCGTTACCGAAGACGTGGCCCGCGAGGCGTTCACGCTGGCGGCCGCCAAGCTGCCGTTCAAGACGGCGTTTGTGAAACGGACGGCGATGTAATGAAAGCGCAGGAACTTCGAGACAAGACGATAAACGAGCTGCAGGCAGAGCTGCTGCGCCTGCGCCGGGAACAGTTTGGCCTGCGCATGCAGTTTGCCGGTGGCCAGCTGGGACAGGTGCATCTGCTCGGCGAGATGCGTCGCGATATTGCACGGGTGAAGACGATCATGAAGGAGAAGGCGAATGGCTGAAGCTGAGATCGTCGCGAGCAACCCGCGTGCGGTGAGCGGTGTCGTGGTGAGCAACGCCATGGACAAGACCGTCGTGGTGCGCATCGAGCGCCGCGTGAAGCACCCTGTTTACGGTAAGTTCATCCGCAAGTCGACCAAGGTGCACGCCCATGATGCGGATAACACCTGTCAGGTCGGCGATACGGTTACGGTGGTCGAATGCCGACCCCTGTCGAAAACCAAGACGTGGACGCTGAAGAGCGTCGACGAGCGAGCGGGCGGAGTCTAGGTAGATGATTCAGACCGAAACGATGCTCGACATCGCCGACAACAGCGGCGCGCGTAGGGTGCAGTGCATCAAGGTGCTCGGCGGCTCCAAGCGGCGTTACGCAAATGTCGGCGACATCATCAAGGTGACCGTGAAGGAAGCAATTCCGCGCGGTCGTGTGAAGAAAGGCCAGGTCATGAACGCCGTTGTCGTTCGCACACGCAAAGGTGTGCGCCGCCCCGACGGGTCCTTGATCAAGTTCGATCAGAACGCCGCAGTGCTGCTGAACAATCAGAATCAGCCTGTAGGCACGCGGATCTTCGGACCGGTAACACGTGAGCTGCGCACGGAGAATTTCATGCGCATCGTGTCGCTGGCGCCGGAAGTGATCTGAGCGCTGTAGAGCCGCATAGAGCAACAACATGTTGAAGATCAAAAAAGACGACGAAGTGGTAGTGATCGCCGGCCGCGACAAAGGGCGCCGGGGTGAGGTGCTGAAAGTTCTGAAAGACGGACGCCTGCTGGTGTCCGGTGTGAATATGGTGAAGAAGCACACCCGGGCCAACCCCAATGTGGGTGAGCGTGGCGGCATCGTCGACAAGGAGGCGCCCATCCAGGTCTCCAACGTCGCCATCTGGAACCATGAGGATGAACGTGCCGACCGTGTGGGCTTCAAACTCGAGGACGGCAAGAAGGTTCGCGTCTTCAAGTCGAACGGCAAGGCCATAGAGGACTGACGATGAGCAATCTGCAACAGCAGTACGTGGAAGAGATTCGTCCGCAGCTGCAGAGCGAGCTGGGCCTCGCAAACGTAATGGAAGTGCCGCGCCTGGAGAAAGTGACGCTGAATATGGGCGTTGGCGATGCCACGAACGACAAGAAGATTCTCGATGCCGCGGTCGCCGACATGACCGCCATCGCAGGTCAGAAGCCCGTGGTGTGCCTCGCCCGCAAATCGGAAGCTGGCTTCAAGATCCGCGAAGGCTTTCCCATCGGCTGCAAGGTCACGCTGCGTCGCGACCGCATGTTCGACTTCGTGGAGCGCCTGGTGAGCATTGCCATTCCGCGGATGCGCGATTTCCGGGGCCTGAATCCCAAATCGTTCGACGGCCGTGGCAACTTCAGCATGGGTATCAACGAACAGATCGTGTTTGCGGAGATCGACTACGACAAGATCGACCGCATTCGCGGCATGGACATCTGCGTGACCACCAGTGCACGCACCAATGAGCACGCGCTGGCGCTGCTCAAAGCATTTAATTTTCCGTTTAGAGGCTAGCGAAGACCTATGGCCAAGACATCCATGATCGAAAGGGAAAAGAAGCGTGCCAAGGTCCGTGCCAAGTACGCGAGAAAGCGCGCGGAGCTGAAGGCGATCATCGCCAACCGCAACCTCCCGGACGACGAGCGCTGGGATGCGCAGCTGAAACTGCAGGCGCTGCCGCGTAACGCGAGCCCCAGCCGGCGCCAGCGTCGCTGCGGCCTCACGGGTCGACCGCACGCCGTGTACCGCAAGTTCGGCTTGTCGCGTAACAAGCTCCGCGAAGCAGCCATGCGCGGCGACGTGCCTGGTCTCGTCAAGGCGAGCTGGTAGCGGCCGGTAGAGAGGAGAACGACACTATGACGATGCAGGATCCCATTTCCGATCTGCTGACGCGCATCCGCAATGCGCAGATGGCGGGCCACACCAGCGTGGTTGCGCCCAATTCGAAGATCAAGCGCAGCATTCTCTCAGTGCTCGCAGACGAGGGTTACATCCAGGGTTTCGACGCCACTGACGAGGTGAAATCGCAGCTGTCGATTGATCTCAAGTATTTCAACGGCAAGCCGGTGATCGAGGAGATCAAGCGCGTCAGTCGGCCGGGTCTGCGCATCTACAAGGAAAGCGGCGATCTGCCGAAGGTGCGTGGTGGTCTGGGCGTAGCCATCGTCAGCACCAACAAAGGTGTCATGACCGATCACAAAGCCCGTGCGCAGGGTGTCGGCGGCGAAGTGCTCTGCACGGTGTTTTAGGAGTAGACGATGTCTCGAGTCGCGAACAATCCGATCCCGCTGCCTGCCGGCGTCGAGGTCAAGCTCAACGGCCAGGACATTGCCGTCAAGGGCGGCAAAGGCGAGTTGAATCTGGTCGTTCACAGTGCTGTGGAAGTGCAGCAGGACGACGGCGTGCTCAAGGTTGCCGCGCGCAACGCAGACCGCGACTCGCGGGCGCTCGCGGGCACGATGCGGGCGGTGGTGGCAAACATGGTTACGGGCGTGTCCGATGGCTTCGAGCGGCGCCTGGAATTGCAGGGCGTGGGCTATCGGGCGCAGGCCAAAGGCAAAACGCTGAACCTGCAGCTCGGTTTTTCGCACCCGGTGGAGTATGCGCTGCCGGAAGGGGTGAGTGCCGAGACGCCCAGCCAGACCGAAATTGTGGTCACCGGTATCGACAAGCAGCTCGTAGGGCAGGTATGCGCAGAGATCCGCGCGTTCCGGCCGCCGGAGCCTTACAAAGGCAAAGGCGTGCGCTACCAGGGCGAGTACGTACGGCGCAAAGAAGCCAAGAAGAAGTAGCCTGACCGGTTGCTTTAGAGGAACTCAACATGCATCAGAAAAAAACCAGCCGAATGCGCCGCGCCAAGCGGGGCCGCATGAAGATCCGCGAGTTGGGCGCCACGCGCCTCAACGTGACGCGTACGCCCCGGCACATCTACGCGCAGGTGACATCCGCCGATGGCGGCACGGTGCTTGCGCAGGCGTCCACGCTCGATGCGAGCCTGCGTGACGCCGGCACGGGCAACGCCGACGCGGCAGCGAAGGTGGGGGCGCTCATCGCCGATCGGGCCAAGCAGGCGGGCGTGACGCAGGTGGCGTTCGATCGTTCCGGTTACAAGTATCACGGCCGGGTCAAAGCCCTGGCCGACGCCGCCCGTGAAGGCGGTCTGGAGTTTTAGATGGCATATACCGAAGAAGTGAAAGAAGAAGGCCTGGTCGAGAAACTCGTCCAGGTGAACCGGGTCGCCAAGGTGGTTAAAGGCGGTCGCATCTTCGGCTTCACGGCATTGACGGTGGTAGGCGACGGCAACGGTCGCGTGGGCTTCGGCCGGGGTAAAGCCCGCGAGGTGCCTCTGGCCATTCAGAAGGCCATGGAAGCGGCGCGCCGCAACATGGTCGACATCGAGCTCAATGGCGACACGCTGTGGTATCCCACCACCGGCCGTCATTCGGCGTCGAAGGTGTACATGCAGCCCGCATCGGAAGGTACCGGGGTTATCGCCGGTGGCACCATGCGCGCTGTGCTGGAAGCGGCGGGCGTGCACAACGTGCTGGCCAAGTGCTACGGGTCCACAAACCCGGTGAACGTGGTCCACGCCACCTTCAAGGCGTTGACGAACATGAAGTCGCCGCACCAGGTCGCAGAAAAGCGTGGCAAGAGCGCTGAGGAAATCGTCGCCTGATCCACGGTGGAAGGGTCGGCTGAGTTGTAGGGTCGGATATGAGTGACAAGACGATAAAAGTAACGCTGACAAAGAGCCCCATCGGGCGGCTCAAGAAGCACAAGGCATGTGTAGCCGGCCTCGGCCTGCGTCGCATCGGCCACACGGTGGAGGTGGAAGACACCCCGTCGGTGCGCGGCATGATCAACCGCATCAACTACATGGTGCAGGTGGAAGGAGAAGCGTCATGAGCATGCGGTTGAACGACCTGCACCCTGGTGCCGGCAGCAAGCGCGGCCGGCGTCGCGTGGGACGCGGTCCCGGCTCAGGCTGGGGCAAAACCGCGGGTCGCGGCCAGAAGGGTCAGAAAGCCCGTTCCGGCGGCGGCGTGCGTCCCGGCTTCGAGGGCGGTCAGCTGCCCCTGCAGATGCGCATACCGAAGTTCGGTTTCCGCTCCCGGGTGGGCCTGGTTACCGCCGAAGTGCGCACCAGCGAACTCGCCAAGGTAGACGGCGATGCGGTAACGCTGGAAGCGCTGCAGAAGGCCAACGTCGTGCGCCGTGACATGCGTCGCGCACGCATCATGCTCAGTGGTGACGTCACCCGCGCGTTCAACGTGTCGGGCGACGATATCAAGGTCACCAAAGGTGCCCGGGCTGCCATTGAGGCAGCCGGCGGCTCCGTGAGCGCCTGAAACCGGCCCCGAATCGGATAACCCGCAGGAACAACGCGATGTCACGAAGCGCTACAGAAATGGCCAGTCAGCTCGCCGGCAATCAAGCCGGAATTGCCGAGCTGCGCAGCCGTTTGCTGTTCGTTCTCTTTGCTCTGCTGGTGTACCGCATCGGCACGCACATCCCTGTGCCGGGCATCGACCCGTCGCAGCTTGCGGCGCTGTTCAATCAGAACCAGGGCGGCATTCTCGAGCTCTTCAACATGTTCTCGGGTGGTGCCTGGGAGCGCATGAGCATCCTGGCCCTTGGCGTCATTCCTTACATTACGGCCAGCATCATCATGAACCTGCTGACCATGATGTATCCGCAGTTCCAGCAGTGGCGCAAAGAAGGCGAATCCGGCCGTCGCAAGATTACGAAAGTAACCCGGTATCTCACGCTGGGCATTGCCACAGTGCAGGGTGTGTCCCTGTCTGTCACGCTGGCGAATCAGAACCTCGCGTTTGACCCCAGCTTCACCTTTTACTTCGTGGCCTCAGTCTCTCTCATCACAGGCGCAATTTTCATGATGTGGCTGGGTGAGCAGATTACCGAGCGGGGTGTGGGCAATGGGATCTCGCTGCTGATTTTTGCGGGCATTGTGTCGGGCTTCCCTGCGGCCATCGGTCAGGTATTCGAAGCGGCGCGTCAGGACCAGATCAACATCATCGCGCTGCTGCTGATCACCGCCATAGCCGTGGGGGTGATCTGGTTCATCGTGCGCGTCGAGCGGGGTCAGCGGCGCATCACCGTGAACTACGCCAAGCGGCAGCAGGGCCGCCGGGTGTACCAGGCGCAGAGCAGCCATCTGCCGCTCAAGATCAACATGGCCGGGGTCATTCCGGCAATTTTTGCCTCCAGCCTGCTGCTGGCGCCGGCCTCCATGGCGAGCTGGTTCGGCTCCAACGAAGGTCTTGGCTGGCTGCAGGAAGTTTCTCTGGTGCTGTCTCCAGGCCAGCCGCTGTACATCATGCTGTTTGCCGCGGGGATCATTTTCTTCAGCTTCTTCTATACGGCGATCATGTTTGATCCGAAGGACGTGGCAGATAACCTGAAGCGGCAGAACGCCTACGTGCCGGGCATCCGCCCCGGGCAGCAGACCGCGCGTTACATCGACGATGTCATCACGCGGCTGACAGTGTTCGGCGCGCTCTACGTCACCCTGGTGTGTCTGATGCCCGAGTTCATGGTCGTGGCTTTCGACGTCACGTTCCAGCTCGGCGGCACCGCGCTGCTCATCGTGGTGGTGGTAGCCATGGACTTCATGTCGCAGGTACAGGCGCATCTCATGTCGAGCCAGTACGCGAAGCTCATGGAGAAGTCGAACCTGCAGTCGTATGGACGCCGCCGGGGCGGTTGAGCCGCGGCCCTAAACAAGTATTGGTAACGCTATGAAAGTCAGAGCATCAGTCAAAAAGATTTGTCGCAACTGCAAGATCATCAAACGCAAAGGCGTGGTACGAGTGATCTGCAGTGCCGAGCCGCGCCACAAGCAGCGCCAGGGCTAGGCGGACCGATCGGCTAAACGAATTCGAGTTGGAGTAAGCACATGGCACGTATTGCCGGCATCAACATCCCCGACAACAAGCACGCGCGCATCTCGCTCACGTACATCTACGGTATTGGCCGTACGACGGCGGAGAAGATTTGTGACGCGGCGGGCATCGACCCAGCGAGCAAGATCGGCGACCTCACCGAGGATTCGCTGGATTCCATTCGCGGAGAGATCGCCAAGCTCAGCGTCGAGGGGGACCTGCGGCGGGAGAACTCCATGAACATCAAGCGTCTCATGGATCTCGGCTGCTACCGCGGCCTGCGCCATCGCCGGCACCTGCCGGTGCACGGTCAGCGCACGCGCACCAATGCGCGCACGCGCAAGGGTCCGCGTCGACCGATTCGCAAATAATTGACTGTCTAGCGCAGCAAACCAGGAAAACTTCAGAGTAAACAGGTATGGCAGAACGCAAGAAAGCCAAACGGGTGGTCATAGACGGGGTGGCGCACATCCACGCGTCGTTCAACAACACGATCATCACCATCAGCGATCGCCAGGGCAACGCGCTGTGCTGGGCCACGGCCGGCGGGTCTGGTTTCAGGGGCTCGCGGAAGAGCACGCCCTTCGCTGCCCAGGTGGCAGCAGAACGTGCCAGCAACACCGCGCTGGAGTTTGGTATGAAAAGCGTGGATGTGTTTGTGAAAGGCCCCGGACCGGGCCGCGAGTCTGCTGTGCGTGCCCTGAACGCTGCTGGACTCAAGATCAACAGCATCTCTGACGTGACGCCCATTCCGCACAACGGTTGCCGGCCGCCCAAGCGCCGCCGCGTTTAAGCCGACGAAGAATTCATAGAGGTAGAGCATGGCCAGATACTTAGGCCCCAAACTCAAGCTGAGCCGCCGCGAAGGCACCGACCTGTTCCTGAAGAGCGGTGTGCGGCCCATCGATTCGAAGTGCAAGATCGACCACGCGCCTGGTCAGCATGGCGTGCGCCGTGGCCGCCTGTCGGACTACGCCGTGCAGTTGCGCGAGAAGCAGAAGGTGCGTCGTATCTACGGCGTGCTGGAGAAGCAGTTCCGCAACTACTACAAGAAAGCCGACCGGCAGAAAGGTGCGACCGGCGAAAACCTGCTGATGCTGCTCGAGAGCCGGCTGGACAACGTCGTTTACCGCATGGGTTTCGGTTCCACCCGCGCCGAGAGCCGGCAGCTGGTCTCGCACAAGGCGATCACCGTGAACGGCAGCGTGGTGAACATCGCGTCGTTCCAGGTGCGAGCGGAAGATGTCGTGGCGGTTGCAGAGAAAGCCCGGGGTCAGCTGCGCATCAGCGCTGCGCTCCAGCTTGCCAGCCAGCGTTCGGCCGTCGATTGGGTCGACGTTGATGCCGAGAAGATGACGGGTACGTTCAAGCGGCTGCCCGATCGCGAGGAATTGCCCCAAGAGATCAACGAAAACCTGATCGTGGAACTCTACTCCAAGTAGAGACCTTTATTGCGAAGTGCGGGCGTCGGGCCCCTTTGGGTATTGGTTAGCACTCCGGTTCGAGAATGCGCGCAAGCTGCGCGCCCCTAGGAGACAAGTGTATGTCACAGTTGCTGAATGAGTTTTTGACCCCGCGAAACATCGACATCCAGTCGGACACGCCAGTGCGCGCGCGTGTCACGCTGGAGCCGTTGGAGCGCGGCTTCGGTCATACCCTGGGCAACACCCTTCGTCGCATCCTGCTGTCGTCCATGCCTGGCTGCGCCATCACTGAGGTGCAGATCGACGGTGTGCTGCACGAGTACAGCACCCTCGAAGGCGTACAGGAAGACGTCATCGACATTCTGCTGAACCTGAAGGGTATTGCCGTGGTGCTGCACAACCAGGACGAAGCGGTGATCAGCCTGCACAAGGAAGGAGGCGGCGCCGTGACCGCCGGCGATTTCCAGCTCACGCAGGACGTGGAGATTGCCAACCCCGACCACCTTGTGTGCACGCTCAACGACAACGGTGCCATCCGCATCGAAGCGCGCGTTACCCGCGGCCGCGGTTACGTGCCCGTGGACACCGTTGGGGAAGAAGAAGAGAGCCGGCCCATCGGCGTGCTGCGTCTGGACGCCTCCTACAGCCCCATGCGTCGCGTGGCGTACAGCGTAGAGAGCACGCGGGTAGAGCAGCGTACGGACCTCGACAAGCTGATTCTCGATCTCGAGACCAACGGCACCATCGATCCCGAGGAAGCCATCCGTCGCGCGGCGACAATTCTGCAGCATCAGCTGGCGGTGTTTGTCGACCTCGAGAGTGAAGGCGAGCAGATCGTCGAAGAGAAGGAGGATGAGATCGATCCCATTCTCATCCGCCCGGTGGACGATCTGGAGCTGACGGTACGTTCCGCCAACTGCCTGAAAGCCGAGAACATCTACTACATCGGGGATCTGATTCAGCGTACCGAGGTGGAGCTGCTGAAAACGCCCAATCTCGGCAAGAAATCGTTGACGGAAATCAAAGACGTGCTGGCCTCCCGGGGCCTGTCGCTCGGCATGCGCCTGGAAAACTGGCCGCCGGCGAATCTGCATGGCGGCCGTGTCGCGTAACGCAGGCGCCAGAGACAATTAGGAAGAGACAATGCGTCATCGCAAGAGTGGTAGACATTTCAATCGCACGAGCTCACATCGCCAGGCCATGTTCCGCAACATGGCGGCGTCGCTGATCGAGCACGAGATCATCAAAACGACCCTGCCCAAGGCCAAAGAACTGCGCCGCGTGGCAGAGCCGCTGATCACGCTGGCGAAGGAAGACTCGGTGGCCAACCGGCGCCTGGCGTTTTCCCGTACCCGCAGCAAAGCTGCGGTGGGCAAGCTCTTCGGTGAGCTCGGCCCCCGCTACCAGGACCGCCCGGGCGGTTACCTGCGTATTCTGAAGTGCGGCTACCGGCCCGGTGATGCAGCGCCCATGGCGTATGTGGAACTGGTGGATCGCCCGGTCGACTTCGATGACTTCGACGACGATGAGGTGATGACAGACGACGCGGAGACGACCGCGGAAGATGTCGAAGACGCGGAGATCGTGGAAGACGTGGCCGAAGAAGCCGCGGAAACGGAAACCGAAAAAGCCTGATTGCTGCTCTGAGCGGCGCGCCTGCGCGCGTCGCTCCCGCTCACCCCTTCAACATCCCTTTCAGAAACCTGCCGGTGTGCGACTTCTTGTCGCGCGCCACCTGTTCCGGTGTGCCGGTGGCAATGATCTGCCCGCCCCCCGAGCCGCCTTCGGGACCGAGATCGATGACCCAGTCGGCGGTTTTGATGACGTCCAGATTGTGTTCGATCACCACAATGGTGTTGCCGTGGTCGCGCAACCGGTGCAGCACGTCGAGGAGCTGGGCGATATCGTGGAAGTGCAGCCCCGTGGTCGGCTCATCCAGGATGTAGAGGGTTTTGCCGGTATCGCGCTTGGAAAGTTCCCGCGACAGCTTCACCCGCTGCGCTTCGCCCCCTGACAGCGTCGTCGCCGACTGGCCGAGGCGTATGTACGACAGGCCCACGTCCATCAGGGTCTGCAGCTTGCGGGCGAGCATGGGCACGGCATCGAAGAATTCCAATCCGTCTTCCACGGTCATGTCCAGCACCTCGTGGATGTTCTTGCCTTTGTAGCGTACCTCCAGCGTTTCGCGGTTGTAGCGCTTGCCTTTGCAGACGTCGCAGGGCACGTACACGTCTGGCAGAAAGTGCATCTCCACCTTGATCACGCCGTCACCCTGGCAGGCCTCGCAGCGGCCGCCCTTCACGTTGAAGGAGAAACGACCCGGCTTGTAGCCGCGCGTGCGCGCTTCGGGCACCTGTGCGAACAGCTCGCGGATGGGTGTGAAAAGGCCGGTGTAGGTGGCGGGGTTGGAGCGGGGTGTTCTGCCGATGGGGCTCTGGTCGATATCCACCACTTTGTCGAGATGGCCGAGGCCGTCGATGGCGCTGTACGGTGCCGGCTTGTGCGCGGTGGCTTTGTTCAAGGCCGTGGCGGCAATCGGGTACAGCGTCTGATTGACCAGGGTGGATTTGCCCGACCCCGATACCCCGGTAACGCACGTGAGCAGACCGCAGGGAATGCTCAGGGTGACGTCGTTTAGGTTGTTGCCGCTGGCGCCGCTGAGCGTGAGCATGGCCTCGGGATCGACGGGGGTGCGCTGCTTGGGCACCTTGATGCATTTCTTGCCGGACAGATACTGACCGGTGACCGAACCGCGGGCCTTGACGATGTCGTTGATCTGCCCGGACGCCACCACCTTGCCGCCGTGCACGCCGGCGCCGGGACCTATGTCGATCAGATAGTCTGCTGCGCGGATGGCTTCCTCGTCGTGCTCAACAACCAGCACGGTGTTGCCGAGATCCCGCAGATGCTCGAGCGTGCGCAACAACCGCTCGTTGTCGCGCTGATGCAGGCCGATGGACGGCTCGTCCAGAATGTACATCACGCCCACCAGCCCGGCGCCGATCTGGCTGGCCAGGCGGATCCGCTGCGCCTCTCCGCCGGACAGCGTCTCGGCGCTGCGGTCGAGGGTCAGGTAGTTGAGACCCACGTCCACCAGAAACTGCAGGCGCGCCTGAATCTCCTTGAGGATCTTGTCGGCGATGGTGGCCCTCTGGCCTCTGAGCTTGAGCTTTTTGAAGTGGTTGAGGGTGCTTTCCACCGAGCCACGGGTGATCTCCGGCAACGTGCTGGCCCCGATGAACACGTGGCGCGACTCTTTGCGCAGCCGCGTGCCCAGGCACGTGGGGCAGTCGGCTACCCGCAGGAATTTCTGCAGGTTCTCGCGCACCATGTTCGAGTCGGTCTCGTGGTAGCGCCGCTCCATGTTGGGAATCACCCCTTCGAAGCGGTGCCGGCGGCGGATCATGTCGCCCCGGTCGTTGGCGTAGCTGAAGTCGATGCGCGTCTGTCCGCTGCCGTACAGAATGGCCTGCTGGTGCTTTTTAGTGAGGCTCCTGAACGGCTTTTCCACGTCGAAGCCGTAGTGCTCCGCCAGGGAGGTGAGCATGTGGAAGTAGTACACGTTGCGCCGGTCCCAGCCGCGGATCGCACCCTCGGCGAGCGTGAGATCCCGGTCGGCTACCACCAGGTCCGGGTCGAAGTAGTTGGTTACGCCGAGACCGTCGCAGTCCTCGCAGGCGCCGGCCGGGTTGTTGAACGAGAACATGCGCGGTTCCAGCTCGGAGATGCTGTACCCGCATGTGGGGCAGGCGAAGCGCGCGGAGAACACCATCGGCTCCGCGCCGTCGTCGTCCATGTCCCGCACCAGGGCCACTCCGTCGGAGAGTTGCAGGGCGGTTTCGAAGCTCTCGGCCAGACGCTGCTGCAGATCATCGCGCAGGCGCACCCGGTCGATGACCGCTTCGATGGTGTGCTTTTTGTTCTTGTCGAGCGCGGGTGCCTCGTCCAGATCGACCACCAGACCGTCGATGCGTGCGCGCACGAAGCCGTTGCCACGCAACTCCTTGAACACGTGCAGGTGTTCGCCTTTGCGCTCTGAGATGACCGGCGCCAGCACCATCAGGCGCCGGCCTTCCTCCAGGGCCATCACCTGATCGACCATCTGGCTCACGGTCTGAGCGGCCAGCGGCAGGTCGTGATCGGGACAGCGTGGCTCTCCGACCCGAGCGAACAGCAGCCGCAGATAGTCGTAGATCTCAGTGATGGTGCCTACTGTCGAGCGCGGGTTGTGCGACGTGGACTTCTGCTCGATGGAGATGGCTGGAGAGAGCCCCTCGATGTGGTCGACGTCGGGCTTTTCCATCATGGACAGAAACTGCCGGGCGTAAGCAGACAGCGATTCCACGTAACGTCGCTGGCCTTCCGCGTACAGCGTGTCGAAGGCAAGGGACGATTTTCCCGAGCCGGACAGGCCGGTGACGATCACCAGCTTGTCGCGTGGGATGTCCAGATCGATGTTGCGCAGGTTGTGCGTGCGGGCGCCGCGAACGGAAATCGTGTCCAATGGTGTCCTTGGAGCTCATGAGAAGGCGAGCCGATCAAAATAGCGGCTTCGAAAATGCGGGGCAACTGTCAGCCTGCTGCCATTGGTAAAAGGATGGCATTCGCACGGCTGCGGCAGCCTGCTTCCCGGGACGCCTAAGCCATTTGAGAGTAAACTACCGCGCCATAACGATCAGCGAAGCGAAGGCAGGACACTAGGCACATGGCGGGACGAGGCATCAACAAAGTCATCCTCATCGGCAACCTCGGGCGCGACCCGGAGACCCGGTACTCGCAGAACGGCGGCGCCGTCACCAATTTCAGCGTTGCCACCTCCGAGAGCTGGCGCGACCGCAACTCCGGCGAACAGCAGGAACGCACCGAGTGGCATAACGTGGTGTGCTTCGCGCGCCTTGCCGAGATTGCCGGCGAGTATCTCCGCAAGGGCTCCAAGGTGTACATCGAAGGCAGTCTGCGCACATCGAGCTGGGAGCAGGACGGGCAGAAGAAATACCGGACAGAGATCATGGCGCGCGATCTGCAAATGCTGGACAGCCGCGGTGGCGGTGGCGGTGGCGGCATGGGTGGTGGCATGGGCGCGCCGCAGGATCGCAACGCCGGCGCACCTTCCGGCTTTGGCGGCAGTCAGCCGCCCCCAGCGATGGACAATGCGCCGACGTTGTCGGATGACACAGACTTCGAGGACGACATCCCGTTCTAACGGCTTTATCCCGCGGTATCGGCCGCCAGGTCGGCTTCGGTGTCTTCTTTTTCACCGCGGGTGAAGAGCTGCCCGATGTCGTGCAGGATGAGGTAGCCGGCGGGCACCACCATCAGCGTGACCAGCGTCGCGAAAAGCACGCCGAAGGCCAGCGAAACGGCCATGGGCACCAGAAACTGCGCCTGCACGCTGGTGTTCAGCATCAGTGGCGACAGGCCGACGAATGTGGTGATCGACGTCAGCACGATGGGGCGGCAGCGGGACACCGAGGCGTGGATCAGGGCTTCCACCATGTGCTCACCCTGGGCCCGGCGCAGGTTCACGTTGTGCACCAGCACGAGGCTCGAGTTCACCACTACCCCCGAGGCGGCCACCACGCCCAGGATGGACATCATCGCAAGGCCCGAGACCAGTCCGAAGCTTTTCATGATGAGGTGGCCCCAGACGGCGCCCATGAACGCGAACGGGATCACGCTCATGATGATCAGTGGCAGCGAGTAGGCCCTTAGAGGGATGGCCAGCATCGCGTAGATGACGAAGAGGGCAATCAGATACAGCGGGCCCAGACTGGCGATGGATTCGCTCTGGTCGGCCTGCTGGCCCTCCATGCTGTAAGACACGCGGGGATGATTGGCCATCAGCGCCTGCATGGGGCCTGAGTTCAGGTCAGCGATGACCTCGTTGGCGGTTATCTGGCTGCGGTCCACATCCGCGATGACGTTCACCACGCGGCGTGAGTCGGCGCGCTTGATGGAGGAAAAGCCGCGCCCCAGATCTGCCCGGGCGACGGTGGCAAAAGGCACTTCGTAACCCTGGGGCGTGCGGATACGCATGGTGTCCAGGGCGCCCAGCGTGCGTCGCTCGTCTGCGGTGTAGCGCACCATCACGCGCACGTCGTCGCGTCCTCGCTGGATGCGCTGAGCTTCCTCTCCGTAAAACGCCTGGCGGACCTGCCGGGCGAGGTCTGCCAGCGTCAGGCCGAGAGCTTCCCCCGACGGGAGAATTGCCAGCTTCAGCTCCTGTTTTCCGGCCCGGAACGAGTCGGTGATGTCCAGCACGCCGGGGTAGGTTGCGAGCTTTGCCCGCAGCGCCGCGGCGATACCCTGCAGCTCGTCCACGTCGTCCCCTTCGAGCTGTATGTCGATGTCGTTGCCGGCTGTGAACAGCGTGGAGTTGAACTTCAGCTCCACGGCGTCGGCAATGGGTCCGTTGGCCTCGCGCCACATATCAGCAACCGCCCGCGTGGCGATCGCCCGTGTCTCGCTCGGGGTGAGCTGCATCACCACTTCGCCGAGGTGACCGGTTGCCGTACCGGTTGGCGACACGGTTGCGCTGGGTGGGCCGTTGCCGGCGGCGGGGTGATCGCCCACTGCCGCCATGATGTGGGTGACGGGCGGTGCGTCCGCGTACTCCCGGTTCAGGCGGGCTTTCACCACCTGCGCGGATGCCTCCAGCAACTCGACGGCATCGTTGGTCACCCGGGCGCTGGTGCCGAGGGGCATGGTCAGCGTGGCGACCACGCGGTCCGACGCCAGCGGCGGGAAGAACGAAAACGGCAGGCGCCCGCTGGCCAGAATTGCCAGCGCCGACAGCAGCGCCACGAACGCGATAGATGCGGTGACGTAGCGGTACTCCAACGCCACGTGGACGCCGCGATGGAAGCGCGTGCGCACCCAGCGCTCGAAGCCGCTGGCGAAGGCGCTTTGCCCGGCAAGCACGCGTTCAGCCACCGGCCGCCACAGCCCGGCGGCATGCAGGGCCAGAAACACGGCCAGCGTCGCGATGGCCAGGGCCGCGTAGGAGCGGGTGTCGGAGGCGAAACCCAGCAGGGCGATGGCGAGGATAGGCACCAGCATCATGCCCACCTCGGCGGCCGGATCTTTTACGCTCGTGTGGCCCAGGTGCGCGGGCAGCACCATCTGCGACTCGATCAGCGAGAAGGTGAGGCAGCAGATCACGGTCATCGCGATCACCCCCATCACCTGGCCCATGAAGCCGACGCCGAACACCAGTGGCATGAAGGTTGCCACCGTGGTCAGCACGCCGAAGGTCACCGGGATGGTGACCCGCTGGGCCCCTTCGATGGCCCCTTCCAGTTGACCGTAACCTTCCTGGTGGCGGGAGTGCACGTTCTCGCCCACCACGATGGCGTCGTCCACGAGAATGCCCAGCACCAGAATGAAGCCGAAGAGGGAGATAGCGTCGATGCTCAGGCCCACCAGGTTCACCAGAAACAAGGCGCCCAGAAAGGCGACGGGCACACCCACGCTCACCCAGAATGCCAGCCGCGGCCGCAGAAACAGGGCCAGCAGCACCAGCACCATGAGAAAACCCTGGCGGCCGCTGTCGAGCAGGGTGTTCAGGCGGTCGTGCAGAATGACGGAGTCGTCGTTCCAGATAGTCAGCTCGACGCCGGCAGGCAGGTGCTGGCCGGCATCGGCGACGTAGGCTTTCACCGTGGCCGCGATGTGCTCGATATCCTGCTGGCCGATGCGCTGCACCTGTATCAGCGCGGCCGGTTTGCCGTTGAACCGCAGAGACTGGTCTGTGTCAGCAAAGCCGTCGACGACCGTGGCCACGTCCTTCAGATACAGGCGGGTACCGTCGGCCCGGGTCTTCACCACCAGCTCTTCGAACTCGTCGCCCCAGTACGCCTGACCCTTCGTGCGCAGCAGCACCTCGCCGGCTGCGGTTTTGATGGCGCCGCCCGGCAGGTCGAGCGAACCGGAACGCACCGCGCGCGCCACTTCGTCGAAGCTGAGGCCGTTGCGGCGCAGCGACTCTTCCGACACCTCGATGGAGATCTCGTAGGCGCGCGTGTTGGAGACGGTTGCCTGGGTGACGCCGGGGAGCTGCGTGATGTCGTCGCGAACCTGGTTGCCCAGCTCCTTGAGTGTGCGTTCGTCTTCCGGCCCGGTGATGGCGATGTCCAGCACGTTCCGCACGTTCTCTATGAGTGTGATGATCGGCTTCTCGGTTTCCTCGGGAAACGTGTCGATGGCGTCGACGCGGTTTTTCACATCGTCCAGCGCTTTGGACTCGTCGGCGTCTTCGAAGAGCTCCACGCTGACGCTGCACTGGCCTTCGTTGGCGTTGGAGGTGATTTCTTTCACCCCTTCGATGCCTTCCAGCTCTTCCTCGATGCGTACGCAGACGCCTTCCTCCACCTCTTCCGGTGCCGCACCGAGATACGGCACTGACACGGTGATGACGGGGATGTCGATGTCTGGAAACGACTTCTTGGGGATCTGCGGAATGGTCACCAGGCCGCCGAGGATAATGAGGCCCATTAGCAGGTTGGCTGCCACGTGATTGTTGGCAAACCAGGCAATGATCGGTTTCACGAGCCGATCTCCTCGCTGGCGAAGGCTGTGCCACCGGTGGATGCCGGCTGAACGGGTCGCACGGCCATGTCCGGGACGGCGTTGTTTACCGTGGACAGCACCACCACGTCACCGGCGGCGAGGCCCCCGGTGATGTACACGTCCTCTTCGACCACGCGCAGCACCTGCGCTTCGCGGAACTCCAGCGTATTGTCTTCGCGCACCACGTAGAGCTGGTCGTTGTTCTGGATCGCCGAGCGTGGCAGCACGAACACATCGTTCACCATGGGGCCCTGGATGGCGGCTTCCACGAACAGGCCCACCGCCAGCGGCGGCCGCTCGCCAACGGTCTGGTAAGGGGCATCCACCTGGGCGATCAGGTTGATCATGCGCGTCTGCGGGTCTATCTCTCCTTCGGTGCGTACCACGGTGCCCTCCCACACGTGCTCCCGGCCGGCAAACTCGGCACGCAGCAGGGTGGTGGGACGGTGCCCGGAGTCGTCCTGGTTCAGCGCCAGATCCAGGTACGCCAGCTCCTCGTCGTGCACCGGCAGACGCACCTCGGCGTAGTCGATGGCGTAGATCGTCGCCACAGAGGTGCCGCGGTTGACAAACTGCCCCACGTCAACGCGTTCGCTGCGAACACGGCCATCGAAGGGCGCGCGGATCTGCGTGCGCGCCAGATCCCGTTCCGCCCGGGCGAGTTGCGCACGGGCCTGGCGCAGGCCGGCCCGGGCGACGTGCAGGCGGTTCAACGCCTCGTCGCGCAGCGATTCGCTGGTGGATTGCCGTTGCGCAAGGTCCTGCTGGCGTGCGTGGGCGCGCTCGGCGTTCTGCAACTCGCTGCCGGCAGATGCCACGCCGGCGCGGGCCTGTTCCAGGGCCAGCTCGTAGTCCAGCGGGTCGATTTCGAAGAGCACGTCGTCCGCCTTGAAGAAGCCGCCGCTCACCATCGCCGGGGACAGCCGCACGATGCGCCCGGCCACTTCCGGCACCAGCTCGCTTTCCGTGCGCGGCAGCACCGTGCCATGGGTGCGCGTAGTGAGCCGCACGGCTTGTGGCTTGGCAATCCAGGTGCGAACCAGTGGCGAAGACGGCGGTGGCGCCTGCTGCTGCAACGTAGGCCCCGTAGCAACGATCAGCCCGGCAAGGCCGAAACCGGCAACCAGGATCACCACCGGCAGGACAATTCGTTTCATGCATTGCTCCCGGGCTTGCGCCCCGTGTTATCGCGGCCGGCGGATTGCGCGCCCGTTTCGGGTTGCTGGAGGCCGGCGACGACGAAGTCCACCAGGCGATCCAGCGAGGCGACAAATTCTGCCCGCTCAGCCTTCAGCCCCAGGGGGGCGCGAAAGCGGAGCAGCTGAATCATGGCGCCGATCATGAAGTGAAAGCGCCAGCGCAGCTCACCCGGGGACACATCCGGCAAGGCCTTGGCCAACGCCCCCTGGTAGCGCGCAGCGACGTTCGCAAACTCCCCTTCCAGCAGCGGTTTGGTCAGCGCCTCGGGCTCCGCGTAGATGCGACCGATGAGGTCTGGCAGCACGTCCAGCAGGTCGTCGGCTTCGGCACCGTACATGGGGCTCAGAAACGCCCGCACCACGTCGCGTACGGTGAATGGCTTGCCGTTCTGCTCCAGAGCATCCAGTGCTGCCTGCCGGGCACGTTCCACAGGCTGTACCCGCCGGTGAAACACGGCCGCCAGCAGGTCGAATTTCGAGCCGAAATGGTAGTGCGCTGCGGCGAGGTTCACTTCCGCGGCGGAGGTGATGGCGCGCAGCGAAGTGCCCGCGTAGCCGTGCTCGATGAACAGAGCTTCCGCCGCGTCGAGAATCCGCTCGCGAGTGCCGGCGCCGGCGGTGGCTGCTAGGGGCATCGGGGCTCCGTGTTCAATTCATTCAAACGACCGTTTTAATTTAGCGCAAGCGGACGGAACGGGCAACGACCGGTGGTCGTACGTTGGACAAGCGACGCAGGGCGTCGAGTACCGGCGCGACCGTAAACTTTGCCTAGACTTACTTCTGGAAGCAGCAACCGGTAAGGGGATGGAAGACATCAACTATCAGCAATTGACGGTGCTCGTCATCGAGGACAACGCCGATGCCATGGTGCAGGTCAGCGGGTACCTGCAGGGCTATTTCAACGTGGCGACAGCGGAGTCGGTCGAAGCCGCGCTGACGTTCTGCGCCGGGCAGGTTGCAGACTGCGTCATCAGCGGTCATCAGGTCGCCGGTACAGATTGCCTCACGCTGATCAATCAGCTGCGCGCCATTCCCCATATGCGCTACGTCCCCGTGCTGGTGCTGACCGAAGCCGACACCGCCGATCTGGCCACCCAGGCCTGGCATACCGGTGCCGATGATTACCTGCACAAAGCCACGCTGTCGGAACAGCAGCTGGTCTACGCTGTGAAAGCTGCGTATCTCGACCGACGTCTGAAAGAAGCCGGAGATGCAGAGCGCGAAGGCCTGGTGCAGCGCAACTACGAGTTGGAAAAACGCCACACGCTCATGACCCAGTACTGGATGGGTCTCGCCGATGCGGTGCTTACGCCGCTTGCGGCGACGCAGGAGTTCCTGGCGCTGGTGCTTGATGGCGTTGGCGGCCCCACCACGGAGAAACAGGTCAGGTATCTGGGCCTCGCGCGGGGGGGCTGCGCGTCGATCGAAAGCACCGTGCAACGGCTGTCGCGCATCACGGATCTTGCGGCGGATCCGGGCGCGATGCACTGGGACCGGCAGGACCTTGGGGCGCTGCTCGAGCACGTGCTGGACGAAGTACGCGTCGAAGGCGCGCAGATGGGGGTGGCGGTTGCCATCGAGCACGAGGCTCAGCCCATGGTTTTCGGGGACCGCGCCAACCTGTCCCAGCTTCTCTACGTGCTGGTGCGCCGCTGTCTCTGGTATGCAGCCAAAGGTGGCAGCATCCTGGTGCGCTGCGGACCGGCAGCCGACCCCGATCGGGTGAAGGTGCAGCTTACGGGCCGTACGCAGAGTGGCCAGAGCGCGCCGCTGGACGACGCCATGGACTGGCAGATCTCCGCGGCGCTCACCAGCGCCGGCGCCGCAGATTTCGAGGTACGGTCAGATGCTCAGGCTGTCACGTACGCCTTCGAGCTGGTCCGCTATTTCGACCAGGCCTTCGATGCGTCGCTGGCCGTCCCGGCAACGCCCTAGACGCGCACGAGGTTTCACGGCACGTTCACCCGTAGGGTCCTACGGTGGCCTTTCGCCGTGCGAATGGTGTGTCGTGGACGCCGTCGAAAACGTCAAAGAGACCCTCAGGCCCAAGTTCCTCACGCTGATCGAGTACCTGAACGATCAGGACGAGGTGCTGGCTGCGTCCTTCTTTATCGAATTGCTTGTGCAGCTGCAGAGTGCGCGCGAGGAAGAAGAGCTGCTGAGCGTGTTCATCAACCTCTCATCCACGGCGTTCATGGGCTTTCAGTTTGATACGGTCAGCTGGGCGCTGGCCGACAGCATTCTTCAGGAGGCTGAGCAGGTGGCGCACGCGTTCACAGCGCCCGCCTCGCGGGCGCATTGACGGCGTCTACGGTACCTGGGTCGTGATCTGCAGCAGGTGCTTTAGTTCCTTACCTTCTTTGCCTTCCATCATCACCATGGAAGGCCCCGTCTGGTGGTCAACCTTCCGCTTGAAGATATTGGATACCAGCGCACCCTGAGTGCACGAATTCACATGTTTGTTGCCCATGGACTTGGCCATGTCGACAACCTCTTTCTGGATCTTCTGCGCCTGCTTGTTACCGTTGGCGGCCTGGCCGTCGATGGCATTTGCATAGGGCACTGGAATGAACGACCCGCCGGGGTTCAGAGGCGGGGTCAGGCAGACATCCGGAAAGGTATTGAACGTATTACCGCCGCCCTGCTTTGAGCTGGCCTCGTTCTGATTGGGAAATACGGGTACAGCCATCTCTTTCTCCTCGCTTCCTGCGATGAGACCAGCGTATACCTCACGTTAGCGGCTGACAACGGCCCTTTTTTCGCGCCACTCACGCATAACCGGCCAGAAGCAGACCGAACAGCAGCGCCCCCAGCGCCAGGCGGTAGATCACGTAGGGCAGCATACCCGTTCGCTCTACCAGCGCGAGGAAGAAGTGGATGCAGGTGTACGCCGCAATACCCGACAGGGCTGCGCCGCTCAGCAGTTCCCCCCACCGCTGCTGGTGCACTTCCGTGGACAGATCCAGCATCAGCAGCAATTGTGCGCCGGCTATGGTGGGAATGGCCAGCAGGAAGGAAAAGCTGGCGCCGGCCGTTCTTGACAAGCCGATGAACAGTGCCGCAGTGATGGTGATGCCCGATCTTGAGGTGCCGGGGACGAGGGCGAGCACCTGCGCCAGGCCGATGATGGCGGCGTCACGCCACGATACGCTGGTGCGGCTGCCGGGCTTGCGATCGGCGACAAACAGCGCCAGGGCGAACAGCACGGTGGTGGTGGCAATGACAGCCACGGTGCGCAGCTCGCCTGCCACGAAATCTTTGAGCGCAAAACCGGCCACGGCCACGGGAACGCTGGCCAGCGCGAGCTTCATCACCTCGTCGATTTCCGCGCCGTAAGTGCGATGTCGGGGCCAGGTCGCCACGGCCACCGCCATGCGCGTCAGACGTTCGCGAAAGTAGAGCAGCACCGCAAGCAGAGAACCGAAGTGCACGCCCACGTCGAAGGCGAGGCCCTGGTCGGGCCAGGCGGTGAGCTGCGCGGGCAGCACCAGATGTGCGGAGCTCGAGATCGGCAGGAACTCGGTGATGCCCTGTACCAGCGCCAGGACGACAATCTGCAGCCAGTCCACGGTCAGGCGGTCTTCAGGCGCTCATCGAAGTAGCGCAGCACGGCGTCCAGCGCTTCCTGCGCGGGCTGGCCGCCTTTGTTGAAATCGAGTGTCAGCACACTGTGACCCTTGCCGGGCAACTCAATCGTGCGTATGCGCTCCTTGTCGTCGTTGAACGCGGCGCGCAGCGCATCGAATTTGGCGTGCTGACACAGACGGTCTCCCTCGAAACGCAGCGCCAGCATGGGACCGTGGTCGTCCAGCCGCGTTCGCACGGCGTCCACCTCTTCGCGGCTCATATGCAGGGTGGTCTGGTCGTTCAGCGGCATGGACGGCTGACTGGCCACGCCCGCCAGCACGGCGTCGTCAGCCATGAGGGAAATGGCGAAGTTACCGCTGAGACAGTTGCCGATCACTCCGATGGCCGTGGCGCCGTGCTCGTCGCGCAGCGACCGGCACAGGGCCCGCAACCAGTCGACGATGGGGCTGGTGTCGTTCTTGGCAAACAACGCGAACTCTTTTCTCAGGCAGAAAACGCGCACGATGTTGCCGAGCATGCTGATCCTGCCCAGCGGTCCGAACAGGTGAGGCAACACCACGCGGTAACCCGCGTCGACAAAGGTGTCGGCGAGGCTCAGGGTCTCGGGTCCTATGCCAGGCAGTTCCTGTATGATCACCACGGTGGGGCCTTCGCTGCCACGGCTGTACACGTCATGGGTGACGACATGACCGCTTGCCAGAGGCGCGCTGAATGAGAATTTTGTGTAGTGCTGCATGGCCGATCCAAGCTCCGACCCGACGCAGGGTAGCAGGTAGCGTGGGCGGGTGGCAGCCGCAGGGTGGTGGCCCGTGAGCCGCGCACCGCGGGGCCCGCTGGAAGAGCTGCCGCTGTTTCCCCTCCGTACGGTGCTGTTCCCCGGGGGTGTTATGCCGCTGCGCGTTTTTGAGCCCCGTTACGTGGACATGGTCAGCCGTTGCATGCGCGAGGGCATCGGCTTCGGCATCGTGCTCATCCGCTCGGGGGCGGAGGCGAGGGTGTCGCGGGAAGACGCGCAGCCCGAGATCTTCAGCATCGGCACCGAGGCTCAGATCATCGACTTCAACCAGGCGGAAAACGGCATGCTGGGCATCGTCTCCCGTGGCATGCGCAAGTTTGTGGTGCACGACACCACGGAAGCCGCCAACCACCTGCTGATGGGACGCGTCGAGTTTCTGCCCGACGAGCCTGCTGGAGAGCTGCTGGACGAGCACGAACCGCTGGTCTCGGTGCTGCGGGAACTCACCGAGCACCCCATGGTGCAGCGTCTGAAGTTGACCGTGAATTTCGACGAAGCGCGCTCGGTGAGCTTCCGGCTGGCTGAACTGCTGCCCATCGAGCCGGAGATCAAGCAGGCTCTGCTGCAGCTGCAGTGGCCGCGTGAGCGCCTCGCGGAGCTGAACCGCATCGTCGGCAAGTTTCAGCAGTAGGCGGTATAATCTGCATCCGTCAGAGGTACAGAACGATGAACGCGCAAGAACAGCTGTTTAAAGAACTCACGGCCATGGGCCGCGCGGCCCGAGCGGCGTCCAGGGTCATGGCAGCCACCTCCACGGAGGTGAAGAGCCGGGCGCTGCAGGCCATTGCGGCGTCGGTGGACGGCAATCGTGAAGCCATCAAAGCTGCAAACGTGCAGGACATGGCCCAGGCTGAGGCCAACCAGATCGATCAGCCGCTGATCGATCGCCTGAAGCTCGACGACAAAGGCATCGACCGCATGCTTGAAGGCATTCTGCAGGTGGACAGCCTTCGCGATCCTGTCGGTGAAGTATCGGATCTCAGTTTTCAGCCCAGCGGCATTCAGGTGGGCAAGATGCGCGTGCCGCTCGGCGTGATCGCCATGATCTACGAATCGCGGCCGAACGTGACGGTGGACGCGGCAAGCCTCAGCATCAAGTCCGGGAACGCCTGTATCCTGCGTGGCGGCTCGGAAGCGTTTGCCTCCAACCAGGCCATTGGCGTCTGTGTCAGCGAAGGGCTGGAAGCTGCGGGCCTGCCGGCAGACGCCGTGCAGCTCTTCAAGACCACGGATCGCGCGGCGGTTGGCGAGCTGTTGAAGCTTCACGAGCATGTGGACGTGATTGTCCCCCGCGGCGGTCGCGGCCTGATCGAGCGCATCAGCCGCGAATCCATGATCCCGGTCATCAAGCACCTCGACGGTATCTGCCACGTTTACGTGGACAGCTCCGCCGACGACACCATGGCCATGGACATCGCCTTCAACTCCAAGACAGAGAAGTACGCTGTCTGTAACGCGCTGGAAACCCTGGTAGTGCACGAAGACAAGGTGGCGCAAGTGCTTGAGCCGCTGGCTGCGCGGTTTGCCGACGCAGGCGTGGAGCTTCGCGGTTGCGAGCGTGCCTGCGCGGCGGTGCCGACCATGACGGCGGCAACGGAGGAAGACTGGTTTGCCGAATATCTGGGCCCCCAGCTCGCTGTGAAGGTTGTGGACGATATCGACGCTGCCATTGCGCATATCAACCACTATGGTTCGCAGCACACCGACACCATCGTGTCCAACGACTACGCGCACACGCGACGCTTCCTCACGGAGGTGGATTCGGCTTCGGTCATGGTCAACGTTTCCACGCAGTTTGCCGACGGTTTCGAATTCGGTCTGGGGGCAGAAGTGGGTATCTCCACCGACAAGATCCATGCGCGCGGACCGGTGGGGCTGGAAGGCCTCACCTCGCAGAAGTATGTCGTCTACGGCCAGGGAGAACTGCGCCATCGTTGAGGTGACATGCTGACGGGACTCTACGGAGGCACTTTCGATCCGGTGCACCGGGGTCACACGCATGTTGCCGCCGCCGTACGCGACCACCTGAATCTCGACGAAGTGCGCCTCGTGCTGTCCGCGCGGCCCGGGCATCGCGGCGCGCCGCGGGCGCCCATCGAAGACCGCTGGCACATGCTGAAGCTCGCCTGCGCCCGGCACGAAGGCCTGGTGGCGGACGACAGCGAACTGCGGCGCGAAGGGCCGTCATTTACGCTCGTGACCGTGAAGTACCTGCGGCGCACCTTCCCGGACATCGTGCCGTGCTGGATTCTCGGTCAGGATGCTTTCGCCACGCTGCCGGAGTGGCACGCGTGGCGCGAGCTCATGGCCGAATGCAACCTGGTGGTGGTCGACCGCCCCGGGGGGCGGCTGACAGAGCCGTCGTGTGTCCGTGCGCTGTGCGCTGCCCATGAGGTGAGCCGACTGGCGGCGGACAGAATTGGACAGATCGTGCGGCTGGATCTACCGATGCTGGACATCTCAGCCAGCGACATCCGCCACCGCGTGGCGTGCGGGGAGCCCGTGGAGCAATTGCTAGAAAGCCCCGTATACTCCTATATTAGGCAGAAGCAACTCTATCTGGAGGAAGCTATTTGAGTGTAACAGCGCTGTGTGACCGCCTCGTTCAAGCCCTCGAAGACGTGAAAGGCCAGGACATCCTCACCCTCAACGTCGCCAAACTGACTTCGATCACCGACTACATGATTCTCGTGAGCGGCACTTCCAACCGCCACGTGAAAGCCCTTGTGGATGAGGTTGTCGAAGTGGCCAAGGGCACCGGCAATCCCCCGCTTGGCGTGGAAGGCCGGGAAAACTACGAGTGGGTGCTGCTGGACGTGGGCGATGTGATCGTGCATGTCATGCAGAAGGACGCCCGGGCGTTTTACGAGTTGGAACGGCTGTGGTCGGAGCTTCCGGCCGACAGCGAGTCCAACGCCTGAGCGCCCGGTAGCCGCGCGCCGCCGTCGGCTCATGGCGCTGCCCGCTCAGGCGGGTGGCGGGTGGGCTCTCAGCGCCGTTTGTACCCTCATGAAGCTTCGTCTCATTGCCGTTGGCGCCAGAGCCCCGTCGTGGGTGGCCTCGGGCTATGCTGAATACAGCAAGCGTCTGCCCAGGGAATTGAAACTGGAGCTGGTGGAGGTGGCGGCACCCAAACACCATGATCCGCAGCGCAGCCGGGAACAAGAGGGCGTGCGAACGCTCAAACACGTAGCTGCCACCGATTGGGTGGTGGCGCTGGACGAACGGGGCTCTGAATTGGACAGCATGGCTCTTGCAGACAGGGTGACGGCCTGGCGTGACCAGGGACGCAACGTGGCGGTTGTCGTCGGGGGTGCCGACGGTCTTGCCGACGCGGTGCGCGAACGCGCCAACGAGTTCCTCTCGCTCTCCAGGCTGACCTTGCCTCACTACGTGGTGCGCGTGGTGTTTGCCGAGGCCCTCTACCGGGCCTGGAGCATCGGCGCAGGACACCCCTATCACCGGGGAGAACCCTGAGATGGTTGGTCTTTCCATCAAAGATCCCATCCGCGAACAGCGTCTGTTTCAGAGTCGCGCGCTGCTGTTGTTCGGTGTCATGGTGCTGCTGATCGGCGCGCTCGTGTTGCGCATGGTGCAATTGCAGGTATGGGAGCACGAGGCGTATCAGACACGCTCCGATCAGAACCGCATACAGGTGCAGCCCATGGCACCGCCCCGGGGACTCATCTTCGACCGCAACGGCGAGGTGCTGGCTGACAACCGGGTTTCGTCGAGCCTTGCCATCGTCACTGAGCGCGTGGCCGATCTGGCCGGTACCTTCCAGCAGCTGAGTCATGTCGTTGGTATAACGCCGGCGGACATCAGCGGCTTCGAAGCCCGCCTGAAGAGCAAACGGCGGCCCTTCGAGCCGGTGGTTTTGCGGCGGCACCTCACGAGCGAACAAATGGCGTTGCTTGCGGTGGACAGACACCGTATGGAAGGGGTGGAAATCACGTCCGAGCTCATCCGCCACTATCCTTTCGAGAGTCTGCTGGCCCACGCCGTGGGTTCCGTGCGCCGGGTCACCGAGGAAGATCTGCGGCGTCTCGATCCGGTGGGTTACAGCGCCACCCGCTTCATCGGCAAGCGCGGGGTCGAAAAATTCTACGAGCACTCCCTGCATGGCCAGGTGGGCTATCAGCAGGTGGAAACCGACGCCCATGGGCGCATACGCCAGGTGCTGGCCATCAATCCGCCGGTGGCGGGACAGAACATCACGCTGCACCTCGACAACCGCCTGCAGATCGCCGCGACGGCCGCCCTGGGTGGCCGGCGTGGCGCCATCGTGGCCCTGGATCCCCGTTCCGGCGGCATCCTCGCGCTGGTCAGCAATCCCGGCTACGACCCGAATCTCTTCATTACCGGCATGAGCGGCGAGCAGTACGCCGAGCTCACCGACTCCCGTGTCAAACCGCTGTTCAACAGGGCCATCAACGGTCAGTACGCGCCGGGCTCCACCTACAAGCCGGTGGTGGGTCTTGCCGGAATCACCCACGGCCACACGAGCTGGGAAGAAACCATAGAGGATCGCGGCTACTTCCAGCTGCCGGGACAGGAGCGCATCTACCGTGACTGGACCTGGCGGCGCAACAATGCCGGCGGCCAGGGCGTAGTGGATCTGCGCCGCGCCATATACCGGTCGTCGAACGTGTATTTTTACGATCTCGCCAGTCGCATGGAGATCGGGCAGCTCGTTGCGTTCTCCCGGCAGTTTGGCTTTGGCCGCAACACGGCTGCGGACGTAGCGGACGCCAGCGCGGGGCTCATGCCGGATCCCATCTGGAAGCAGGGATACAAAGGGGAGATCTGGTACCCCGGAGATTCGGTCAATCTTGGCATCGGTCAGGGCGATCTCCTCGTGACGCCGCTGCAAATGGCGTCTGTCGCCGCAACGCTGGCCAATCGCGGAAGAGTGGTGCAGCCGAAGATGCTGCTCACCTCCGATGCACCGCTGGCCGAGATGGAGGCTGCCCTCGACGTGCCGCCGCCGCCACCGGTGCAGGGCCCGGCCCTCGAAGACTGGAACGAGATGGTGGCTTCCATGGAAGACGTGATCCATCGGGGCAATCAGGGGTTCCGGGGTAACGGCACCGCGTGGGCGTACATCGGCCGCGACATCGCCTATCGCATGGCGGGTAAATCCGGCACCGCACAGGTGGTGGAGATTGCGCAGGGCGAGGAATACGACGAGGAAGAGCTGGAAGAGTTCAACCGCAAGCACGCGTGGTTCATCGCCTTTGCACCGGTGGACGAGCCCAAAATTGCCCTGGCGGTGCTGGTGGAGAACGGCGGCGGTGGCAGCTCCGTGGCGGCCCCGGTCGCGCGGGCCGTGATCGATGCGTTTCTTCTGCCGCAGCTTGCCGCACGCTGACCACTGAGCAGATGGCACGCGACTACATCCGCAGTCTTCCCGGCCACGACCGGCAGGTGCGTACCAGCGCGCTGCACAGCGTGCACATTGATCCGCTGCTTTTGCTGCTGATCGCCCTGGTGGTGGGTTTCGGCCTGGTGGTGCTGTACAGCGCCGTCAATCAGAGCGAAGGCATGTTTCAGGCGCAGCTGGTGCGCATGGGCCTGGCGCTGGTGGCGCTGTTGATAGCTGCACAGCTGCCGCCGCGTCTCTACGTGCGCTGGGCCCCGTTTGTATACGCCGGGGGTGTGGTGCTGCTGGTGCTGGTGCTGCTGGTTGGTGTCACGGTGAAAGGTTCTCAGCGCTGGCTGGATCTGCCGGGCCTACCCCGCTTCCAGCCGTCCGAGCTGATGAAAATTGCCGTACCCCTGGCGGTGGCCTGGTATTTCCATGAACGCCCGCTGCCACCTTCGTTCAAAGACGTCTGTGTCGCGCTGGCCATTGTGCTGGTGCCGGCAGGCCTGATCATCATGCAGCCCGATCTCGGCACGGGCATTCTCGTGGCCGGGGCGGGGCTGGCAGTGGTGGTTCTGGCGGGGCTGCCGTGGCGCTGGGTGCTGTATGCGGTCCTCGGCCTCGCGGCTGCGGCACCGGGCCTGTGGTTTGCCTTGCAGGACTATCAGCGGCGCCGCATTCTCACGCTGTTCGATCCGGAAAGTGACCCGCTCGGCGCCGGGTGGAACATCATTCAGTCCACCACGGCCATCGGCTCCGGGGGTGTCTGGGGCAAAGGGCTCCTGCAAGGCACGCAGAGCCATCTCGACTTTCTGCCCGAGGCGCAGACGGACTTCATCATCGCGGTCATCGGCGAGGAGCTGGGTCTTGCCGGTGTGCTGCTGCTGCTCGTGCTGTATCTCTTTGTGATCATGCGGGGTCTGTTTCTCGCCGCCAGCGCCGAAAGTACGTTCGGTCGATTGTTGTCAGGCGCGCTGGTACTGACTTTTTTTGTATACGTCTTTGTCAACATCGCCATGGTCAGCGGGCTGCTGCCGGTGGTGGGGGTGCCGCTGCCGCTCATCAGCTACGGCGGTACGTCCGCGCTGACGCTGATGGCCGGCTTCGGCATCATCATGGCCATTCGCACCCACAAGGCGTGGTGAACACGAACACGAGGTAGCCTTGATCCGATCCAGTCTTCTGTGTCTCGCATGGTGTTTCTGCGCGGCGATCGCGCAGGCGGCCGACGGCCCGGCAAACAACAGCCCGGGAAATTATCTGCAGCGCGCTGACGTCGATGCGTACATTGCCTCGCTGGTGGCAAAGCACGAGTTCGACCGGGAAGCGCTGCGGGGGCTTTTCGCTGAAGTCGAATACCGCAAGGACATCATCGAGCGGATGCTGCGCCCGGCCGAGAAGGTGTGGACGTGGGCGCGCTATCAGGCACATCTGGTCGACGAGCCCCGGGTAGCGGCCGGGGTGGAGTTCTGGCATCAGCATGGCGACACCCTCGCGCGGGCGGAGGCCACCTACGGCGTGCCGCCGGAAGTGGTGCTGGCAATTCTCGGCATCGAAACCCGCTACGGGCGCATCGTGGGTACTTTCCCGGTGCTCGACGCGCTGGTGACGCTGGGCTTTGACTATCCGCCGCGCGGGAGATTCTTCCGCAAGGAGCTCACGGAGTTTCTGCTGCTCGCGCGCGAAGAGAACAAAGCACCGAAGGCGATTGTCGGCTCGTATGCGGGTGCAATGGGCTATGGCCAGTTCATCCCGTCGAGTTACCGTCACTATGCGGTGGACTTCGACGGTGATGGTCTGCGCGACATCTGGACCAACCCGGTGGATGCCGTGGGCAGCATCGGTAACTACTTTGCACGGCATCGCTGGTCTGGCGATCAACCCCGTGCGCTGCGTGTGAGCGTCTCGGGAGACGCCGCGGCCAAAGCGTCCGAAACCGGTTTGAGCCTGAACCGGACGGTGGCCGAGCTGCGCGATGCGGGCGTCGTCGGCTTCGGCGAAACCGGCAGCGCGGAGGCGACGGACGCGATGCTGGCCGGGCTCGATGGGGCTACCCGGGCACGGCTCTATCGGCTGGACGGCGCCGAAGGGTCCGAGTGGTGGCTGGCCCTGCCGGACTTTTACGTGATTACCCGCTACAACCACAGTCACATGTATGCCCTTGCCGTGCATCAGCTGGCGCAGGCCATTCGCGCCCGGTACGACGCCGGGGACGGGTCGTGAGCTGCCGGGCGGGATGTGCGCTGGTGCTGCTGCTGCTCGGCGGCTGTGCCGCACCGGGTCCCGGCGGCGCACCGGCGCCCACCGACGCGGCACCCGCCGCCACCGCGCTCACGCTCGCACAGCTGGCGGCGCTGCCTGATCCGCTGGTGAAAAACGAGCCCAGAAGCCGCGGCGGTAACCGGTCTGGCTACACGGTGCTGGGCAAGT
>CAZYYJ010000058.1:0-33789 GCA_964651595.1 uncultured Pseudomonadales bacterium
GCCGAGAGCCCGGCAGAAGCGCAGAAAGCTGCCCTGCTTTTCGTCGATGGAAACGGCCAGCAACGCTTCGCGGTGCTCCCCGACCTCAGCGCGCTCCGATATGTGGCGCAGGCGATCAAAATTCACGTTGGCCCCGCTGATCACAGCCGTCAGATCCTGCCCGGCCACGGCATCTGCACCGCGCTCCTCCACGTAACGTTTCAGGCCGGCCACGGCCAGGGCGCCCGCTGGTTCGGCGATGACCCGCGTGTCCTCGAACACGTCTTTGATGGCCGCGCAGATCTCGTCCACGGAGACGACAATCACCTCGTCCACGTAGCGCCTGGCCACCTTGAAGGTTTCCCGTCCGATCTGGGCCACAGACACGCCGTCTGCAAAGAGGTCCAGCGATTCCGCAGGCAGCTTCACGCGTCGGCCCGCCGCCAGCGCCGCCTGCAGGCAGTGGGAGCCCCGCGGTTCCACGCCGATGATCCGGGTCTTCGGGTAGATGTATTTCACGAAGGCGGCGATCCCGGCAATGAGGCCGCCCCCGCCGACGGGTACAAACACGACATCGGGCACGCCCGGATGCTGGTTGACGATCTCCAGCCCCACCGTGCCCTGACCGGCAATGACCTCCACGTCGTCATAGGGGTGCACGTACGTGAGTTCCTGGTCCGCTTCCAGCACTTGGGCGTGCGCGGCTGCCTCGTCGTAGGTATCACCGTGCAGCACCACGCGTGCGCCGTGGGCTTTCACCGCGTTGACCTTGATGCTGGGGGTGTTGCGGCCCATGACGATGGTGGCGCGCACCCCGAGGCGCGCAGCCGCCATGGCCACGCCCTGTGCGTGGTTGCCGGCAGAGGCGGTGATCACCCCGCGGGCCCTGGCAGCGTCCGGCAGGGCCGCCATCTTGTTGTAGGCACCCCGCAGCTTGAAGCTGAACACCGGCTGATGGTCTTCGCGCTTGAGCCAGACGTTGCAGCCCAGACGCCGCGACAGCATGGGGGCCTGCTGCAGCGGCGACTCCACCGCGACGTCGTACACGCGCGAGCTGAGAATGCGCTTTACATAGCCTTCTAGCATCGGCACCATTTTTCTCCGTTTCCGTTATCTGCAGGGTCACCCATCAGCGCAGCCCCCTCCCAGGATAAGTCCCAGGACGACCTCAAGCAGGCTGTGGCCGCCGCCGCCATCGAGCGCATAGCACCGCTGCTCGACAGCAAGTCGGTGGTAGGCGTCGGCACCGGTTCCACAACCAACTTCTTCATCGATCAGCTCGCCGGGCTGAAGCACGTCTTCGACGCCGCGGTGTCCTCGTCAGAAGCTTCCGCAGAGCGGTTGCGCGGCCACGGCATCCACGTGCTGGATCTCAACGCCGCCCCGCGCGTGGACGTGTACGTGGACGGCGCCGACGAGGTCAATGGCGCCCGGCAGATGATCAAAGGCGGCGGTGCTGCGCTCACGCGGGAAAAAATCGTCGCCGCCGCGGCCGAGCAATTTATCTGCATCGTAGACAAAAGCAAGGTCGTGGACACGCTCGGCGGCTACCCGCTGCCGGTAGAGGTCATTCCCATGGCCCGCAGCCTGGTGGCACGGCACATCGTGAACCTCGGCGGCCAGCCCGAGTGGCGCGAAGGCGTGGTGACCGACAACGGCAACTGGATACTCGACGTGCGCGAATTCATGGTGGCCGATCCCGCCACCATGGAGCA
This sequence comes from uncultured Pseudomonadales bacterium, assembly GCA_964651595.1. GTDB lineage: Bacteria > Pseudomonadota > Gammaproteobacteria > Pseudomonadales > Azotimanducaceae > UBA4421. The sequence goes on from CAZYYJ010000058.1 coordinate 1,695, forward strand.
GCAGCTCAACAACGTCGCAGGCGTGGTGTGCAACGGCTTGTTTGCGCTGCGCCCCGCGGATGTGGTGCTGGTGGGCAGCGCCGACGGCGTGGCGTCGTTTTAAGCGAAGAGCTTGCCGGGATTGAGCACGCCGTGGGGATCGAAGAGGTTCTTCACGCCCCGCATCAGGTCGATCTCTTCAGCAGAGCGCGTATAGCCGAGGAAATCCCGCTTCACCAGCCCCACGCCGTGCTCCGCTGAGATGCTGCCGCGGCGGGCCTGCACCAGCTCGAAGATGCCCGGGCTCATGGCATGGCCTTTGGCCATGAATTCTTCCACGCCCATGGCTTCGGGACGCAGAATGTTCAGATGCAGGTTGCCGTCACCGATGTGGCCGTACCAGCACACCTCGAAATCCGGGTAGCTCGCGTTCACAAACTGATCCACGTCCGCGAGAAAGGCAGGCACCTCGGCAACGCACACCGACAGGTCGTTCTTGTAGGGCGTGTAGGGCGCGATGCTCTCCGAGATACCTTCCCGCAGGGCCCAGAGAGACCGGGCCTGCTGCTCGGACTGGCTCACGACCCCGTCGGTGATCCAGCCTGCGGCGAGGCATTGCTCGAACGCGCGCCCCGCGGCTTCCAGCTCGGGCTCGTCGAACTCCAGCAGGGCATAGAAGGCCACGGGCTCACTCAGCGGCGCCGGCAGCTCACGGTGGGCGCGGACTTTCTCCAGCGCGAGGTCTGAGAAGAACTCGAAGGCAGACAGCATCAGCTGCGCCGAGAACGCACGCAGCACGTCCAGCAGATCAACGACCCGCGGCACGCCCAGCACCATCACCGTCTGGGGCGCCGGGGCAGGCGCCAGACGCATGGTGGCTTCGGTGACCAGGCCCAGCGTGCCTTCAGAGCCGATGAACAGATGCCGCAGATCGTAGCCGGTGGCGTTCTTGACCAGACCCGCATTGCAGTCGAGCACGGCCCCCGTGCCGGCCACCACTTTGAGCCCGGCCACCCAGTCGCGCGTGAGCCCGTAGCGGATCACCTTGATGCCGCCGGCGTTGGTGGCGATGTTGCCGCCAAGCTGGCTGGACCCCGAGGAGGCAAAATCCACCGGGTAGAACAACCCCTGCTCTTCGGCAAAGGTCTGCAACGTGTGGGTGACCACCCCCGCCTGGCACGTGACGAGACGGTCGGCGGCATTGAAGTCGAGGATGCGGTTCATGCGGTCGAAAGACACCACCACCTCACCATCGCCCGCCACGGCGCCGCCGGAGAGCCCCGTACGTCCGCCCGAAGGCACCAGCTTCAGCCCGTCGCGGATGCTGAGCTCTACGAGCTCTACCAGCTGTTCCGTGCTTTCCGGAAACACGATGGCGCTGGGCGCCACCGCAAAGCCGTTGGTCCAGTCTTTGCCCCAGTGGGCAAGGTCCTCCGGGGCGGTTTTGATCTGTCGCGGTTCGAGGATCTGCTCGAGCACTCTGCTGCCTCAGCACACGGTGTGATGCGCTGATGGTAGACAGCGCATCCGTGCGGGGCAACGCGACAACTCCTCACAACGTCGCCAGTGACCGGTGCTATCATGCGCGCCGTTAATTCCATCACGACGGAGCCCAAGGAAACTCATGGCGAGCAACTTCGATCAGCAGCTGGAGCGTATGCGCTCAGCCGACGGATTCATCGCCGCCCTCGATCAGAGCGGTGGCAGCACTCCCAAGGCGCTACAGGCGTATGGCGTGGAGCCCAGCGCCTACAGCAACGAAGACGAGATGTTCGACTGTGTGCACGCCATGCGCACGCGCATCGTCACCAACTCCGCGTTCACCAGCAATCGTATCCTGGGCGTCATTCTGTTCGAGCAGACCATGGAGCGGCAGGTGGAAGGCCTGCAGACGCCTGAGTACCTGTGGTCACAGAAAAACATCGTGCCGTTTCTGAAGATCGACAAAGGCCTGGCCGATTCCGTCGACGGCGTGAAGCTCATGAAACCCATCCCGGAGCTGGGTAAGTCACTGGAGCGGGCAAAAGCGCTGGGCGTGTTCGGCACCAAGATGCGCTCGGTCATCGAAGCGGCCAACGCCGACGCGATCGAAGCCATCGTGGCGCAGCAGTTCGAGCTGGCCGGCGAAATTCTCGCCCATGGGCTGGTACCCATCGTCGAGCCGGAAGTGGATATCAACAGTGCGGACAAGCAGGGCTGTGAAGATCTGCTGGTGGCCTCGCTGGCGCGGCATCTCGATGCCCTGCCGGAAGGCCAGCAGGTCATTTTCAAGCTCACGCTGCCGTCGGCCGCCAATCACTACCAGCAGTTTGTCGGTCACCCGCGCGTCGCCCGGCTGGTGGCCCTCTCCGGCGGCTACAGCCGCGAGGACGCCAACACGATGCTGGCGCAGAACAGCGGCATGGTGGCGAGCTTCTCCCGGGCGCTTGCCGAAGGCCTGTCAGCCGGTCAGAGCGACGACGAATTCACCGCCACGCTGGATACGTCGATTCAGGCGATCTTCGAGGCTTCCTGCGCGGGCTGACGCCTGCTAAAGGCCCCGTTCCGCCAGCACGGCAACAGCCGGCAGCACCTTGCCTTCCACGAACTCGAGGAAGGCGCCGCCGCCGGTGGAGATATAGGAAATGCCTTCGGTGACACCGTACTTGTCGATAGCAGCGAGCGTGTCACCGCCGCCGGCAATGGAGAACGCCTCGCTGCCGGCAATGGCTTCCGCCAGCACCCGCGTACCTTCTCCGAACTGATCGAACTCGAACACACCCACCGGCCCGTTCCACAGCACCGTGCGACAGGCGCCGAGGCGCTCGGCCCACTGCCGGGCGGTTTCAGGGCCGATGTCCATGATCATCTCGTCGTCCTGCACCGCATCCACGGCCCGCACGATCGCCGTGGCGCCTTCGGCAAACTCCGTAGCCACCATGACGTCCACCGGTATGGGGATATCCACCTTGGCCGCAATGCGCTGCGCGGCCTCGATGAGATCTGCCTCATACAGCGATTTGCCCACCGGGTGACCCGCAGCGGCAATGAAGGTGTTCGCGATGCCACCGCCGACAATGATCTGATCCGCCACCTCGGCGAGCGCGTCCAGCACCTCCAGCTTGGTGGAGACTTTGGACCCGCCCACAATGGCGGCCATGGGCGCTTCCGGCTGGGCGAGCGCCCGCGACAACGCATCGAGCTCGGCCGCCAGCAGCAATCCGGCACAGGCTTCCGGGGCAAACCGTGCGACCCCGTGCGTGGATGCCTGGGCTCGATGCGCCGTGCCGAAGGCGTCGTTGACGAAGACGTCGCACTGCCCCGCCAGCCGCTGCGCCAGGGCATCGTCGTTGCCTTTCTCGCCAGCGAAGAAACGCACGTTTTCCAGCAGCGCAAGCTGGCCCGGCGCAACGGACGCCATGGCTTCGATGTCCGCCAGCAGCGTTACCTCGCGGCCCAGCAGCTCGCCCAGGTGCGCCGCCACGGGCGCAAGCGACGCGTCCGGGTCGAAGCGTCCTTCTTCCGGCCGGCCGAGGTGGGAGGCAACCACCACCGCAGCCCCGGCCTTCAGGGCAAGCTCGAGGGTGGGTATCGAGGCGCGGATGCGCGCGTCACTGGTTACCACACCGTCTTTCACCGGCACGTTGAGGTCGGCCCGCACCAGCACACGCCGCCCCGCCAGGTCGAGCGCTTCGACAGATTTCACATTCGCCAGATTCATCTCGTCTCCTCTCCCGGCGTGGCCTTACAGCACCTTGCGGCAGGCAGCCACCACGTTGTCTACGGTCATGCCGAGCTCAGCCATGGCCTGAGGCCCCGGCGCTGACAGGCCGAAGCGATCGATGCCTACGACGGTGCCGTCGAGGCCCACAAAACGGTGCCAGTAGGTACCGTGGCCCGCTTCCACGGCAACACGCTGGCGCACAGCACCCGGCAGCACTGCCTCGCGGTACGCCTCGTCCTGCGCCAGAAACAACTCCGCACACGGCATGGAAACCACCTGCACGGCACGGCCTTCAGCGCGCAGCTCGGCAGCGGCACCAACAGCCAGCTCAACCTCGGAGCCCGTTGCTATGAGCACCAGATCCGGGGTGCCTTCGCAGCCTTCCAGCACATAACCACCCCGGGCAACGTTGGCCAGGGTCTCTGCGTCGCGGGGCTGAGCCGGCGTCTTCTGGCGGGTGAATATCAGCGCGTGGGGCGTGTCGGTGCTGGCCAGGGCCGCGCGCCATGCCACCGCCGTTTCCACCGTGTCACAGGGACGCCAGGTGTGCAGATTCGGGGTAGTGCGCAGGTTTGTCAGCTGCTCCACCGGCTGGTGCGTGGGGCCGTCCTCGCCCACCGCCACCGAGTCGTGCGTATAAACAAAAACGTTGGGAATGCCCATCAGCGCCGCCAGCCGCACGGCGTTGCGCGCATACTCCATGAACACGAGAAAGGTGCCCGTGAAGGGCCGCAGACCGCCGTGCAGCAACATTCCGTTGCTGATGGCGGTCATGCCGAACTCACGCACGCCGTAGCTGAGGTATTGCGCCTCGGTCGCATCCGCCCAGCGTGTGCCGTTGGAACCGGTGAGATCTGCCGAGCCACCGAAAAGCTCGGGCACGCCACGGGCGATGGCGCCGATGGCACGTTGCGAAGACTTGCGGGTCTCCAGGGGCGCACCTTCTGCCTGCTCCTGCACGATGAGCGCGTTGACGGCATCGTCCCAGCCTGCCGGCAGCTCGCCGGCCATGCGGCGCGTAAGCTCAGCGGCAAGCTCCGGGTGCTCAGCCGCGTACGCGTCGAAGTCGGCCTGCCAGCGTGCCTGCAGCTCAGCACCCCGGGCCCGCACGTCCCACGCGGCCCGCAGGCTATCGGGGATCTCGAAGGGCGCGTCACCCCAGTTGAGCTGCTTGCGCACGAGGGCCACCTCGTCCTCGCCCAGCGCCGAGCCATGCACGCCCGCTGTGCCCTGCTTGTTGGGCGAGCCGAAGCCGATGGTGGTGCGGCAGCACACCAGCGTGGGACGACCGTCGGGTTTCATGGCCGCTTCCAGCGCGGCCACGATCTCGTCGGCGTCGTGGCCGTCCACGTTGCGGATCACGCGCCAGCCGTACGCTTCGAAGCGGGCGGGAACGTCCTCGGAAAACCAGGCGTCCACCTCGCCGTCGATGGAGATGCCGTTGTCGTCATAGATACAGATGAGCTTGTCGAGGCCCAGCGTGCCTGCCAGCGAAGCCGCCTCGTGGGACACGCCTTCCATCAGGCACCCGTCACCAGCCACCACCCAGGTGCGGTGATCGATGATGCTGTGGTCCCCACGGTTGAACTCTGCGGCAAGCTTCTGTTCAGCGAGGGCCATGCCGACGGCGTTGGCGAAACCCTGGCCGAGGGGCCCCGTGGTGGTCTCCACGCCGGGGGTCTCCCCGTACTCCGGGTGTCCGGCGGTCTTGCTGTGCAGCTGACGGAAATTTCTGAGCTCTTCGAGCGGCAGGGGGTAGCCCGTGAGGTGCAGAAGGCTGTAGAGAAACATGGAGCCGTGACCGTTCGACAGCACAAAGCGGTCACGGTCGAACCACGCGGGATCGTTCGGGTTGTGCTTCATCTGCTCGCGCCACAGCACCTCGCCGATGTCCGCCAGCCCCATAGGCGCCCCGGGATGGCCGCTGTTGGCAGCCTGCACGGCGTCCATGGAAAGCACGCGGATGGCGTTCGCGCGATCGACTCGCGACGTTTCTTGCGCAGACATCAGAACCCCCGGTAAAAAAGCGGCGCTATTGTCTGCGCTTCGCCGGGGCCACGCAAACATTTCCCGGCAAAACGTTTACAATGCCGCGCTGAATTCAACCCGTCGGGCTATATCCTTTCGGCCTGCGGGAAACACCCGAAAGTTCACCATTACATGCGACCCGTTCCAAGCTAGGGATATTCATGGCCGATTACTCCATATTCACATCCGAATCCGTCTCCGAGGGGCACCCTGACAAAGTAGCTGACCAGGTGTCCGACGCTGTCCTGGACGCCATGCTGGCGCAGGATCCGGAATCACGCGTCGCCTGCGAGACACTCATCAAAACCGGCATCGTCGTGGTGGCTGGTGAGATCCGGACCGGGGCCGACGTCAACATCGACCGCGTGGTACGCGAGGCCGTGGCGGGCATCGGCTACGACAGCATGGACGTGGGCTTCGATGCCGGCGACTGCACCGTGGTCAACGCCCTGGGCCTGCAATCTGCAGACATCGCGATGGGCGTGGACGAGACCAACGATCACGAGCAGGGGGCCGGGGATCAGGGCCTGATGTTCGGCTATGCCACGAACGAAACCGACGTGCTGATGCCGGCACCCATCACCTATTCTCACCGCCTGGTGCAGCAGCAGGCTGCCGCGCGGCGCTCATCGCTGCCGTTTCTGCGTCCGGACGCCAAGAGCCAGCTCACGTTCCGTTACGACAGTGACGGCAAGCCGGTGGCCATCGACGCCGTGGTGCTGTCTACCCAGCACAGCCCCGACGTGGATCAGAGCACGCTGCGCGACGCCGTCATGGACGAGATCATCAAGCCGGTGCTGCCGTCGAACTGGATCTCCGGTGACACCAAGATCTACATCAATCCCACCGGCCAGTTCATCATCGGCGGCCCCGTGGGCGACTGCGGCCTCACCGGTCGCAAGATCATCGTGGACACCTACGGCGGCATGGCCCGCCACGGCGGCGGCGCCTTCTCAGGCAAAGACCCCTCCAAGGTGGACCGCAGCGCGGCCTATGCCGGCCGCTACGTGGCCAAGAACATCGTGGCCGCAGGTCTCGCACAGCGCTGCGAGCTGCAGGTGAGCTATGCCATCGGCGTTGCAGAGCCGACGTCCATCAGCATCAACACGTTCGGCACAGGCAAGATCGCCGACGACAAGATCGTTCAACTCGTACGTGAGCACTTTGATTTGCGGCCCCGCGGCCTGATCGCCATGCTCGACCTCAAGCGTCCGATCTACCAGGCTACGGCGGCTTATGGACACTTCGGCCGCACCGAAGACGCCTTCACCTGGGAGCGCACGGACCGGGCTGAAGCCCTCGCCGCCGCTCTGTAGCGGCGGGGCCGCGCCGCCGCGGCCTGCATGCACCACGTCCGTCGAGCATAGTTGTGAGTAAATCCACCGAGATCAGCTTCGAGTTTTTCCCGCCCCGGGACGGCGAAGGCCGGGAACGCCTGGTCGCCAATGTGGCCAGCCGTCTCGCCGAGCTGAACCCGGCGTATTTTTCTGTCACCTACGGCGCCGGCGGTTCCACCCGCGACGGTACTGCCCAGACCGTGGCAGCCCTGCTGGCTGCCGGCCAGCAGGCCGTGCCGCACCTGTCCATGGGCAACGACGAAGAGGCGTCCATCCACGAGCTGCTGACCAGCTACCGGGACATGGGCGTGCAGAAGCTTGTTGCGTTGCGGGGCGATCAGCCCTCCGGCATGGGCGGTGACCGCTTCAGCAACAACGCCCAGGCGCTGATCGAGTGCATCAGACGCCACAGCGGGGATCACTTCGACCTGATCGTTGCAGCGTATCCGGAAGCACATCCGGACTCTGCGGGGGCGGCCGCCGACCTCGATTTCTTCAAGCGCAAGGTTGATGCAGGCGCCAGCAAGGCGATCACCCAGTACTTCTACAACGTGGACGCCTACGCCGACTTCATGGAGCGAAGCCTCGCGGCCGGCATCACCCTGCCGATCGTGCCGGGCATCATGCCCATCACCAACCTCCAGTCGCTGGTGCGTTTCTCGGACGGCTGCGGTGCCGAGATTCCACGCTGGCTGTACAAGCGCCTGGTGGATCTGGAAGACGACGAGGCCGCTACCCGTGAGCTGGGCATCGAGTTTCTCTCCACCTTCTGCGAGCGCCTGCTTGCCCTGGGGGCTCCGGGCCTGCATTTCTATACGCTGAACCGCTGGGGCGCGACGGTCAGAATCTGCGAGAACCTCGCGCTGGCCTGACATGGCCCAGCGCTTCCACCTCCCGCCACCCTCGCAGCAGCCCCCTGCCGTCGGCGACGAGTTCGAAGCCGACGCAGAGCGTGCTCACTATCTCTGCCGCGTCTTGCGCCACCGCACCGGGGACACGGTGCCCTGCTTCGACGGCGCCGGGCAGACCTTCGACTGCACCATGCTCGACGCCAACCCGCGCCGTTGCCGCCTGCGCGTGACGGCCGTGGCTGATCCTGTGCCCCGCCCCGCTGCAGAAACGCACATGGTGCTGGGCCTGCTGAAAGGGGCGGCCATGGATCGTGCCGTGGCCCAGTGCGTGGAGCTGGGCGCCTCGGCGATAACTCTGGTGAGCTGCGCGCGGTCGAATGTGCGTCTGGAGCCTGCACGTTCAGATAACAAGCGGTCGCACTGGCAGAAGATCATCGTTGGCGCCTGCGAACAGAGCGGTCAGCTCTTTGTGCCGGCGCTGAGGCTGGCCTCATCGCTGCCGGCCGTGCTGGAAGCCGCGGAAGGTACGCAGCTCGTGCTCAAAGCCGGCGCTGCACGGCTGCTGGGAGACCCCGGTGATCAGGTAACGCTGTTCGTGGGGCCCGAAGGGGGCTGGGCGCCGGACGAAGACGCCGTCTTCGAGCGGACCGGAGTAACGGCCGTGGGCCTCGGGGAGTTGGTGCTGCGTGCGGAAACGGTGCCCGCCGCGGCGCTGTCGCTGGTGAACTACCTGCGCTCGGTCTGAACGCGCATGCCGATGAGCTCGGCCACGCAACGCTCCAGATAACCGAGATCGGGGATGGTGCCCACCTCGGTGCCGACCTTCACTGCCATCACGTCAGCGGGGCCGAGATCTTCCGGCTGGGTCTCCAGATCTTCTTCCGCCAGCGGCATCATGCGCGGCAGCGAATCAGCCGCCATGGCATAGAATTCCGGACCGCTGGAGCTGCGCGAGCGGTTCATCACCACCAGACACCGGCCTGAGCCACGGCGCTGCGCGTCCGCGTCGAACCCCGTGAAATCCACCACCGGCACGTTCTGACCGCGCCAGCCCATGAACCCCATGCACCACACGGGGCCGTCGTTGAGTGGCTTGATGCGTCGCCACGGCAGAATTTCCGCCACACACACGTTGGGCAGCACCAGCAGCCTGCCGTTGGTGGGGATCAGTACGCATGACACTTCTGAGGCGTCGCCGGATAAGGCCATTGCTGCGTTACTCATGAACTCTCTCTTCCCTGTGCCAGCTTATGCCCGCGTTACCAGCTCGTCGATGGTGGACAGCAGCTCGTTCTCCTGGAACGGCTTGCCGAGGAAACGATCCACGCCGAGCTGGCGGGCGTGTTCCTTGTGCTTGTCCCCGGTACGGGAGCTGATCATCACAATCGGCAGGCTTTCCAGACGTTCGTCATGGCGTACCTGCCGGGCAACCTCGAAGCCGTCCATGCGCGGCATTTCGATATCCAGCAGCATGATGTCCGGACGGCGCTCCTGCAGCATGGCAACCGCTTCGATGCCGTCTTTGGCCACCAGCACGTCCATGCCCTGGCGCTCGAGCAGTCTCGAGGTGACTTTGCGCACGGTGACGCTGTCGTCCACCACCAGTACGCAGCGGGGAGAACCCACTGCCGGCACTTCCAGCTCGGCCCGGGCGCGTTGACTGTGCTGCTGAGCGCGGATGAGCGCCAGCAGGTCAAGGATGACCACCACGGAGCCGTCACCCAGGATGGTGGCTCCCGAGATGCCGCCCACGCCCGCAAACTGCGGCCCGAGGCTTTTCACGACAATCTCGCGGCTGCCCTGCACCAGGTCCACGTGCACCGCTACAGCATGATCCCCCGAGCGCACCAGCACAACGGGTACGCTGCTCTGTCCCACGCCGGTGCCACGGTACTCCCGGCCGAGATACTGCCCGAGATAGCGCACGCGATAGGGCACACCCGCGTATTCGAAGGTGCTGCCCGGCCGTGAGTAGAGATCCTGTATCTGCTCCTGGCTCAGCAGCACGATACCCTCGATGGTGTTCAGCGGTATCGCATAGAGGTCGTCCGCCACCGACACCATGAGCGCGCGGTTTACCGAGACCGTAGATGGCACCCGTACGATGAAGCGCGAGCCCTGGCCGGCACGGGACATGATGTTGATGCTGCCGCCGAGCTGTTTCACCTCGCTGTGCACCACGTCCATGCCAACACCGCGGCCGGAGATCTGCGTGACCGACTTGGCTGTGGTGAAGCCTGCCGACAGAATGAACTGCAGCACTTCTTCGTCAGACAGCGGCGTGGCGTCGGTGATGAGGCCCCGCTCGATGGGCACGACGGTTTCCTGCCCCGTGTGCACGGTTTTGGCGCGCACCCCTTCGACGTCGATACCCGCACCGTCGTCGCTGATCTCGATGACCACGTCACCGCCTTCGCGGGTGAGGCGCAGGTCGATGCGACCCTTCGGCGGCTTGCCGAAGTTGCGGCGCACTTCTGCATCCTCGATGCCATGGTCCACGGCGTTGCGCAGCATGTGCTCCAACGGCGGCACCATGCGTTCCAGCAGGTTACGGTCGAGCTCACCTTCCGCGTTCTGCACGTGGAAGTCGATTTCCTTACCCAGCTCGTTGGCCACTTGGCGCACAATGCGCCGCAGGCGCGGCAGCAGCCGGCTGAACGGCACCATGCGCGTGCGCATGAGCCCTTCCTGCAACTCGGTGTTGATGCGCGCCTGCTGCAACAGCAGCGTTTCCGACTCGCGCGCCTTGTAGAGCAGCGTGTCTTTCAGGTCCAGCATGTCCGAGGCACTCTCGGACAGACCGCGGGAAAGTTGCTGCAGCTGGGAGTAACGGTCCATCTCCAGCGGATCGAAGTCGGCGTAGGAGGGCGTGTCGTCGCGCTCGTGGCGATACAGCACCTGCGTTTCCGTCTCGATCTCGAGGCGCCGCAACTGCTCACGCAGACGCTCGATGGTGGTCTCCATCTCGTCCAGGGCGCCCGTGAAGTCGCTCATGCCCTGCTCGATGCGGGCGCGCAGAATGGAATTCTCGCCGGCGAGATTCACCAGCTCTTCGAGGAGCGCAGAACCAACGCGCACCATCTCCTGCTGAGCACGCTCGGCGGCGGCGATTTCCGGCCCTGCGTCGCGCGGCGTGACCTCACCTTCGAGGGCCACCACCTTGCTGACGTCCGCCGGGGTGGGTGCAGGTGCCGCCACGACCGGTTCCGCCACGTCTTCTGCTGCAGCGGGGGCGGTTTCAACCGGTGCCGCCACACTGTCAGCCGCTGCCAGCGAGGCTTGCGCCGTAGCCAGCAGTTCCGCGAGCGCATCGTAGCGTGCGTTCAGATCATCGAAGAGCGCATCGTCCACATCGCGCTCGTGATTCTGCACCTCGATGACCGCCGATTCGAACTCGTGGGCGAGATCGCCGATGGGCACCAGCCCGCAGAGACGCGCACCGCCTTTCAGCGTGTGCAGGCTGCGCAGCAGGTTTTCCATGAAAATGCGGTTGTCGCGTGCCTGCGACCAGCCCGTGACGTTGGCTTCCAGCTCTTCGCTGATTTCTTCGGCTTCCTCGAAGAACACGGCAACGAGGTCTTCGTCGATTTCCAGCGGGTCGAACACCACCGGGGCAGCGGGTTCCGGTTCCGCAGCCTCTACGGCGGCAGCTTCCGGCGGCACGTCCTCCGCCGGCGCAGCGTCTGTGGCAACGGCTTCGGCCGTTGCCTCGGGCTCGTCGACCAGCTGGTCCATGAGCGCGTCGAGGGCATCGGCCGTTGCTTCCGGCACGCTGTCGGTGTCCAGCTCCGGATGGGGGAGATCTTCAACGACCTCACCTTCCGGGGAAACGAACGTCAATGCGTGCAGCTCGGCTACCCGGTCGTCGTGCGTGGTGACCACGTCGCCAACGGCCACCTGATTGAGCTGTTCCAGCGACGCGTCGTAGGCCGCTGTCAGCGTTGCCCGGATGTCGGCATCCACGTGTTGCGCCGATGCGGCTCGCTCCAGGGCCGTTCCCAGGGCTTCTGCAAGGCTGGCCAGCGGTACAAATTCCAGCTCGCCAGCGCGGGCGGCAAAGGCGACCACCGTGGCGCCCAGCGCGGCGGCTGCGTCGGGTTGCGGGTCGCCTGCCCAGGCGCGGAAGTCGCCCTCCACGTCGAACAGCTGCGCGGTTTCGTCAGCCTGCAGCAACTGATCGCCGGCGCTGACCTGAGTGCCGAGACGAGCCAGCAGGTCGTCGGCACCTGCCACGAACTCCAGAGGATCTTCCCACGGGGCGTTGTCGGCCAGCGCGGCAACACAGGCTTTGAGATGCTCCACAGTGAGCGAGAAAAAGCTGTGCAACTCGTCTGAAGGGGGATGCCCGCGATAGGCTTCCACCACCTGATACGCCGGGTCGACAATGAACCGCACGGCGTCGGCATCGGCGATGGCCGCGCCTCCGGCCAGGGTGTGGAACGCGCGCAGCATGGGCTGCGAAAGCTCCCAGGGCGTCGCTGCCAGCTCCTGTTCCAGAATGTCGAGGTGCTCGCTGGCTTCCGTGAGGAAGAGGGCAAGGCCACTTTCCTCGACCGGCACCGCGGGCTCGTCTTCAACCAACGCCTCGCCGGTGTGGTCCGCTGCACCGTCGAGCGCCACAACCTCGTCCTCGACGAGCTCCGGTTCGATCACCTCCGGGTCGACAGTTTCGTCTTCGGCCGCGGACTCGACGACCTCGTCGCCTTCCGCAGCGAACGCAACCGCCTCGATTTCCATCTCCGGCTCGTCGGCGACGGGCTCGTCGACCAACGCTTCCACAACAGCCTCGTCTGCCGTTGCCCCGGCCTTCGTCTCAGCAGGCTCGGGCAGCACCGCGACACCCCCGGAAGCCAGCACGTCGGCGTGCTCGATGATGTGTCCGATGGCATCGAGGTCGGCAGCAACCCCGGCCTTGAACTGTTCCAGCAGCTCGGGAATCAGCTCCCGCGCCATGCGCACCACGGTGACGAACTGGTCGGTGGCGGTCACCGTGTTGTCGATGATGCGGTTGAGCATGTTCTCGATGCCCCAGGCCACTTCACCGATTTCCACTGCCTGCACAATGCGACCGCTGCCTTTGAGCGTATGGAATGCGCGTCGCAGCTCGGTCAGTGCTTCGCCGGGCTGGCGATCTTCCGCCCACTGCGGCAGCCAGTGGTCCATGTTCTCCAGCACTTCGTCGACTTCTTCGACAAAGATTTCGACGATCTCCGGATCCGCTGCAGGGTGGGGGAGCTCCGGCAGATCCTGCTCGTCGGTCTCTTCCTGTGCCGTTTCCTGTGCCGTTTCCTGTGCCGTTTCCTGCGCCTCTTCGTGCGCCGCTGCGTCCGTCTCGGCGCTGTCGGCGGCCTCAACCGCTTCCAGCTCGACGTTGTCGTGCAGCACCGTCACTTCCGCGGTGGCGCTGGCTTCGGTGGCATTGGCTTCGTCAGCGCTGGCTTCGACGGCGGCGTCCGGCGTTTCCACCACACCTTCCACATCGGCAAAGAACTCGCTGGCGAGATCGAAGCCTTCTTCAGTGGGTTCTGTCGCCAGCGTGGACATCTCGTCCGCCGCGCCGGCTTCATCCGCACCTTCAACGACCTCGGCCTCCATCGCTTCGATGGCCTCCGTCGCTTCGACGGCCTCCGTCGTTTCGACGGCCTCCGTCATTTCGACGGTCTCTGTCGCTTCGGCAGCCTCGGTCGCTTCGTCCGCATCTGTCGGCTCGACGGCCTCTGTCGGTTCGACAGCCACCGTTTCCGAAACTTCAGGCACGGCGTCCACAGCTTCCGGCGCTTCCACAACCTCCGCCGCTTCCACCGGTATCGCCGGCACAGCGTCCGCGATCGCTTCCGCCCCGGCCCACGCCTCGGGGTTCAGCGCCTGCAATTCTTCCAGGCGTTTCTCGCACACATCGAGGATGTCGCCCGCACCACCGCCGTTACGCTCCGCAAGGCGTTCGAGGTAGTAGTCCACCCCGCTCACCACCTCGGCAAACTGGTCCAGCTCCTGCCAATCGGGCTGGTGACCCTGCATGAGCTGCTCGCTCACGTAGTAGCCGGCGCGTTTCAGCACGGCTATGGCGCGCGGCAGCGGGATGATCTCCAGGGCACCGCAGATTTCTTCCAGCGTATCCTGCACCGGCTTCAGATGGGCCGGATCCCAGTCGGCTGCGACGAAATCGACCACGGCAACCTTGATGGCGTCGACGCCTTTGCGCGACTCCACCAGCACCTGCAGCTGGGCATCGCTGGTGATCTGCTCCACCTCGGTCTTGGAGGAACCGCGCACAATGGTGTTCAGATTTTCGTCGATCTGCGTCAGCGCAGCCGCTACCTGCGAAACGCTGGCCGGATCGGAATCGCCCAGCACCACCAGATCTTCGATGGCGCTGACCTGATCGCCGAGAATTTCTCTCGAACTCTCAAAGCCCAGCAGCGACAACGTGCTGCCAATCTGCTTGAGGGGCGTCACGAGGTCCCGCAGCTCATCGAGATCGATGCTCTGGCCGCGACTCATGAGGTCGAGCTTGTCTTTGATCACCGCGAGCTCGTCGCGCAGCGCCACGGCGGCTGACGAGAGGGCCTGGCGGCCGGAAATGGCCAGCGTGTTGTTACGGCTGTCCCGGTTGATCGCTTCGCGCAGCCCCTCGGTAACCTCGTTGGCGTGATCCCGCTCGGAGGCAGCGTCGAGGAACTGTTGCACCAGCTCCATATTGGCCGGCTGACGCAGCGCCGCAGCGCCGTCCTTGACCAGGCTCTTCAGCTCGAGGTCTACGCGCCTCAGCAGCTTCACGGCTTCGCTTTCCAGCGCGCCGCTGTGTTTACCCAGGCTTTCGATGAATTCTGCAAAGGCCTGCCACTGCCTTTCGAGCGGTGAGCCTTCCGTGAGCCGCTGCAGCCCGGTGGCTATTTTGCGCAGCGTGGCAACAGCCTTGGCGCGTTCCTCGCCTTTCAGGATGGACAGCAGCACGTTCTGATACGCCGAACGCATCCGCACGACCTTGGCGGTACCGTCCAGCGCCCCGAAGCGGGCCACCACGTCGTCCGCCGCCGCCTTGGTCAGGCTGGCACCGCCCTCGTCAGGCAGCGTTTCCATGTCCAGCAGCACGCGGATTTCGTTGACCAGGGGAATGAACGCGCTGCGCGAATCTTCGCCGCCGCGCTGCAGCTCGTCGAGATAACCCGGCAGCTCGAGGATACCCTGCATCAGCGTCTGATCTGCCCCGTCGGGCAGCGCGAGGGCGTCGGACATCATGGCCTGCGCCAGGCGCTCCAGATGATCGGCCAGCAGCGTGACGCCTTCGAGCTCCAGCATCACCAGAGTGCCATGCACCTGATGCAGGCTGGTCAGGCAGACGCGCAGCTTGGTCTCTTCCCCGCCGCTTTCCGCGTAGTCGTCCAGAGCGACGCGGGCTTCGTTCAGCGTCTCGAGCAGATCAGACTTGATCCACTCCAGGGCGAAGTTGTCTTGCGGAGGTGCCATTCAGGATCCTTGCGATTCGTGCACTCGGTCGGGTTATACCGCCGCCGCGCTGGGCAGCTTGAAACCCTCCACGGACGATTGCATCTCGTTGGCCATACCGGCCAGGTTGCCGATGGAAGATGCCGTCTGCTCGGTAGAGTCCACGGTCTTGAGCGTGATCTCCTGTATCACGTTCATGGTGTTGCTGACATGACCCGCCGTGGCTGCCTGCTGGCGCGCCGCGTTGGAGATGTTCTGTATCAGCTCTGCCAGAGAGGTGGAAACGCCTTCGATCTCTTCCAGCGCCACGCCGGCGTCCTGCGCCCGCTTGGCGCCTTCCACCACCTCGGCGGTGGTCTGCTCCATGGAGATGACAGCTTCGTTGGTGTCGGTCTGAATTGTCTTCACCAGCGCGGCAATCTGCTTGGTGGCCGCCGAGGACCGTTCAGCTAGCCGTTGTACCTCGTCGGCCACCACGGCGAAGCCACGGCCCGCATCGCCAGCCATGGATGCCTGAATGGCCGCGTTCAGCGACAGAATGTTCGTCTGGTCGGCAATGTCGTTGATCAACGAAACGATATCGCCAATCTCCTGGCTCGACTCACCAAGCCGCTTGATGCGCTTGGCCGTTTCCTGAATCTGGCTGCGGATGGAGTCCATGCCGCCGATCGTGTCCTGCACCACGTGCGAGCCCTTGTTGGCGATCTCCACGGCGCGTTCTGCAACCGAAGCAGATTCCGCGGCGTTGGAAGACACCTGGTCGATGGACACGGCCATGTCGTTGATGGCCGTGGACGCGGCGCCAATTTCTTTCGCCTGGTTTTCGGCCGCAGAAGCCAGCTCACCCGCCGTGCCTTTGGTGTCTCCGGCCGCCTTGGCAACCTGCACCGAGAGGTGGTTGATGTTGGAGACGAGGCCGCGCATCTGGTCGATGGCGAAGTTGATCGAGTCGGCAATGGCGCCCGTGAAGTTCTCGGTCACGGAAGCGTGTACCGTGAGGTCGCCTTCAGCCAGATCCGCCAGCTCGTCCAGCAGCTGCAGGATGGCTGCCTGGTTGCGCTCGTTCTGCGTGGCCTGCTCATGCAGCTGGCGTCTGGTGCTGGAGACCATCACCAGGCCGATGATGGCCATCACCAGCACGCCCACCGTCGCCAGCAGCGTCGGCGGATTGAGCACGCTCATACCGTCCTGAAAGATGAAATAGCCCATGCCGCCGACAATGCCGAGCATCAGGACCATCAACATCAAGAGCAACGGAGACAACTTCCCTGATTTCATTTCCTGTACCTATCCTCTGTCCTTGACCGCACTAGTCATCGATTAAAGTGTTGCTCTGGGCAACGTTGAAAAATTCGTCATCCCGCAGAATCGACTGCAGTTTGATCTCGTGATACACGCGTCCGCCATGCCGGAACGCTCCGGTGACGTAGGGTGCCAGCGTCTCGAGCCCTTCAGCTGCTGCCGGCTCGAACGTGTCTTCCGCAAAATGCTGCATGCCGAGCGACTGCTCGACGATGAGCCCGACCACCACGTCCTCGTCTTCCACCACCAGCACGCGCCAGTGGGTGGTAGGCATGGTGGTGGGCAGATTCAGAAACAGGTGCAGATCGACGATGGGAATGAGCCGGCCGCGCACGTTGGCAATGCCGCGCACCCAGTTCTTCACCGCCGGCAGGGTGGTAACCCGCGGCACCTGCATGAGCTCGCCGACCTCGCCGATACGGGAGACCAGCCGCACACCGCCCACCTGAAAACCCAGACCCTGCCATTGCGCCTGCACCTCTTCCTTGTGAGGCAGCGACGCGGCATTCCGGAAGGTAGACTGACGGATATCGCGTAGGAGCTCTAATGCTTCGTTGTTTGTCATGTGGTCGCGTGTCCCTGGCGCCGTGAAAGCTGTCTGCCTTCTTCAGCCTAGCAAGCCGTTCACCGTGTTGATGAGCGTACGGTCGTCCACCGGCTTGGTGAGATAGCCGCAAGCGCCCTGACGCTGTCCCCAGACCTTGTCTGCGTCCTGGTCTTTGCCGGAGACGATGACCACCGGAATATGGCTGGTGGCGTCGGCCCGGGTGATCTGGCGCGTGGCCTGGAAGCCGTTGATGCCGGGCATGACCACGTCCATGAGGATTACGTCCGGCTGTTCGAGGCTCGCCATGGCTACCCCGTCCGAACCGGTGGTGGCCGTCAGAACCTGGTGACCCTGACGCGCGAGGGTGTTGACCATCTGGTGCGTCTCGGTCGGCGAGTCATCAACTACGAGAATGCGTGCCATAACCGTTACGTCCTTCAGTGCACGAGCGTACGGATCGTGCCCAACAGCTCGTCGCGGCTGAAAGGCTTGGTGATGTACTGATCGGAACCGACGATGCGGCCTTTCGCTTTGTCGAAGAGGCCGTCCTTGGAAGAGAGCATCACCACCGGGGTGGTCTTGAACTCACTGTTGTTCTTGATCAGAGCACAGGTCTGGTAGCCGTCGAGTCGCGGCATCATGATGTCGACAAAGATGATGCCCGGGCGCGCGTCGGCAATTTTCGCCAGCGCATCGAACCCGTCGGTGGCGGTGATCACGTCGAAGCCTTCTTTGGTGAGCAGATTTTCAGCGCTCTTGCGGATGGTTTTGGAGTCGTCGATGACCAAGACCTTCACACCCTGAAGTTCCTCTTCCATATGTGATCCTTTTGCGATCCTTATCAGTGCCCGTACGCGGTCCATTTCGATTCCCGGCATGCGCCTGCTGCGCGGTGCGTCTGCACCCCTGGCGTGGTCGTCCCCGTTCCGTGATGCAGCTCACGTCTCTCTGCCGCCGCGTGGGTCCTTCAACACTTTCCACGCGGGCTGCCGTGCGCTGCGAATCGCGCGAGGTCGCGCCAGACAGGCTTATGCCATATCGAAAAACTTTTTATCACGCCCGCCCATGAACCCGCTACCAGCACGCCCCGAGAAAGGGATGCGGTTCTCATTTTGGTTGCTTCGGTGGCCTGCGAGTGGGTAAGTTAGCCGCGCCTCAGCTGCAGAATCGCCTTATGCCCCGTATAGCCTTCGTCATGGATCCGCTGGAAACCCTGGCGCTGAAAAAAGACTCCACGCTCGCCATGATACGCGCCTGCCAGACGCGAGCCATGGACGTGTTTTACCTGCGCCAGGAAGACCTGTACTGGGTAGAAAGCACCCCCATGGGCATGGCCCGCCAGCTCACCCTGACCGAACCGGCGATGGCGTACCTGGCCCCGGGCAACGAAGGCGCATGGTCCGGTGGCGAGTGGCACCTCGCGGGACCGGAAACGGCCACCGAGCTGGGATCGTTCGACGCCATCATGATGCGCAAAGACCCGCCTTTCGACATGGAGTACATCTACGCCACTTACCTGCTGGAACGGGCCGAAGCGCTCGGCGCACGCGTGTACAACAGACCGCAGAGCCTCAGGGACTGCAACGAGAAGTTTTTTGCGACCGCCTTTCCCGAATGCCAGCCGCCGCTGATCGTCAGCCGCCGGGCCGATCTGCTGCGGGCGTTTCAGGCCGAGCACGGCAACGTGGTCTTCAAGCGGCTCGACGGCATGGGCGGCACATCGGTGTTCCGGATCATGGAAGGTGATCCCAACCTCAGCGTGGTGCTGGAAACGCTGACGCGCGGCGGTGAGGAGCAGATCATGGGGCAGGTGTATCTGCCGGAGATCGCCGACGGCGACAAACGGATTCTGCTGATCAACGGCAAAGCCGTGCCTTACGCGCTGGCGCGCATTCCCGGTGCCGGCGAAGCCCGGGGTAACCTGGCCGCAGGCGGCCGGGGCGAAGGACGGCCACTGACCGAGCGGGATCAGTGGATTGCCGACCAGGTGGGGCCTGAGCTCGCCCGTCGCGGCCTCATGTTCGTGGGCATCGACGTGATCGGCGACTATCTGACGGAGGTGAACGTCACGTGTCCCACCTGCATACGCGAACTCGACGCACAGTTTTCCATGGACATAGCGGGTATGCTCATCGACGCGGTGCTGGAGGATCTGGCGAGCTAAACTGACAGCAACGCAACCGCAAACCCCGGACAGAGCCGACAACTACCCAAGTGGCCACCAGCACCACCAGCGTCAATTCCCGAGACCGTTTCAATTTTGCGTTGTTCGTGGCGCTCGCGCTGCATGCGCTGTTGATTCTGGGCATCGGCTTCTCGTCGGAGCAGAACATGCCCGACACGATCAGCATCGATGTCACCCTGGCCGTCTCCAGCGACCTGGAAGCACCCGAGGAAGCCGATTTCATTGCGCAGGCCAACCAGCAGGGCAGCGGCAGCGAAGACACACCGCAGGAGATCACCGCCACGGAAGCGGCAGATTTCCAGGACCCGAACTTTGCCGAGGTGCTGAGCCAGCAGGCACCCACACCGATGGTGACCGAGCAGAAGGCGCAGTTGCTCACCACCACGGCGGCGGCACCGGACAAAGCCAGCGACGAGCTGAAGGAACTGGCGGAGCTGCTCGAAAACCAGCCCACCGAGCAGTTCGATCGCGACCGGCTGGTGCAGGAGATAGCCAGCCTCGAGGCACGCATCGCCCAGGAGCAGCAGGCGCTGGCCAACATGCCCCGCACCAAGCGCATCAACAGCGCCAGCACGCGCACTGCGGCCGAAGCTGCCTACCTGAACATGTGGCGGCAGAAGTGCGAGCGCATTGGCGCCATCAACTACCCCGCGGGACAGCTCGAAGGGGAAGTGCTGCTGCTGGTGGCGATCCTGGCTGACGGCACGCTGGAGGAAGTACGCGTGCTGCAGTCGTCCGGGCACACACCGCTCGATGACGCGGCGCTGGCCACGGTGCGCCAGGCGGCGCCGTTTCAGCCGTTCAACGTGGAAATGCGCAAGGCCTACGACCGCCTCGAATTCACCCGCTGGTGGCAGTTCAACCGCGTTCGCGGCTGATGACGACGCGCGGTACACTCGGTACGCAATGAACCTGCAGAATCAGCTGCTCCTGGCCATGCCAGGGCTCCTGGGCGATTACTTCGCCGGGACGCTCACCTATCTCTGCGAGCACAACGACGAAGGTGCGCTGGGCCTCATCATCAACCGTCCCAGCGAACTGACCCTGCTGGAGCTGCTGGCGCAACTTGGCTTGCCCACCACCCGCAGCCTAGCCGAGGTGGCGGTGCTGGACGGCGGCCCTGTCAGCACCGAACGGGGTTACGTGCTGCACACGGGGGAGGTGACGTTCGAATCTTCCGCATCGCTGGGCAACGATCTGTACCTGTCCACGGGCCTCGACGCGCTGGAAGCCATCGGCCGCGGCGAAGGACCGCAGCACTATCTGGTGGCGCTGGGTTACGCCGGCTGGGGCGCCGGGCAGCTCGAAGGAGAGATGGGCGACAACGTCTGGCTGACAGCACCCAGCAACCAGGAGATTCTGTTCGCAACACCCTACGGCGAGCGCCAGCAGGCAGCCGCGGCACTGCTGGGCGTGGATTTCCGCCTCATGTCCGGCACGGCGGGACACGCTTGAAGGCAGACGGGGCGTTTGCCCTGCTGGCTTTCGATTTCGGCCTGCGCCACATTGGCGTGGCCGTGGCGCAGACGGTGACACGCACTGCCCGCGGCGCTGCCACTGTCGGCTATCGGGGTACCCGTCCCCACTGGCGCGCCATCACACAACTCATCGATGAACACGCCCCCCGGGCCCTGCTGGTGGGCCTGCCGCTCAACATGGACGATACCGACAATCACGTTACCGTCGCTGCCCGCGAGTTTGCCGCAGCCCTGGAAAAGCGCACCGGCCTGCCGGTGCACCTGCAGGATGAGCGTCTTACCTCCAAAGCCGCTGAAGAAGGCCTGGCAGATGCCCGAGACCTGGGTATCGCCAGCACCGACCACGAGCTGGCCGCCTGCTACATCGCCGAAGACTGGATGCGCGACAACCTGGCAGATTGAGGTGCCCGGGTTTGCGCCCTAGCGCAAACCGAATGAAGACAGATCGTCCTCTGCCTCGATGGACAGATGATCCACAGAGTCGAGCGGGTTGGGATTGGCGTCCGTGCCGAGCTTGATCATCAGCCGCAGATCGTTCGGCGAGTCAGCGCTGGCGATGGCCGCGTCGTAGCTCACGTCACCCTGGGCGTAGAGCTTGTACAGCGCCTGGTCGAACGTCTGCATGCCCTGCTCGGTGGACTTGGACATCAGCTCCTTGAGCAGATGCACGTCACCTTTGCGGATGTGATCGGACACCAGCGGCGTGTTGATGAGAATCTCCACGGCCGCGCGGCGCCCCTGGCCGTCGATGGTGGGAATGAGCTGTTGCGCCACCATGGCGCGCAGGTTCAGCGACAGGTCCATCCACATCTGGCTGTGCCGGTCGGACGGGAAGAAGTGAATGATACGGTCCAGCGCCTGGTTGGCGTTGTTGGCGTGCAGCGTGCAGAGGCACAGGTGACCTGTTTCCGCAAAGGTAATGGCGTACTCCATGGTCTCGCGACTGCGCACCTCACCGATCATGATCACGTCCGGGGCCTGACGCAGGGTGTTTTTCAGCGCAATCTCGAACGAGTCGGTGTCTACGCCCACCTCGCGTTGCGTCACGATGCAACCGCGGTGCTGGTGCACAAATTCAATGGGGTCCTCGATGCTGATGATGTGACCCGAGGAGTGCTCGTTGCGGTGGCCGATCATGGACGCCAGCGACGTCGACTTACCGGTACCGGTGGCGCCCACAAAAATGATGAGCCCACGCTTGGTCATGGACAGCTCTTCGATGATCGACGGCAAACCCAGGTCGGATACGCGTGGGATGTTCACCTCGATCCGACGCAGCACCATGCCCACGAGGTTGCGCTGGTAGAACGCGCTTACCCGGAACCGGCCGAGGCCCCGGGTATTGATGGCAAAATTGCATTCGTGATCTGCGTCGAACGCCTGCTGCTGGTCCGGGTTCATCACCCCGTAGACCATCTCCCGGGCCTGCTCCGGCGACAGCGAGCTCTTGCCGGCGGCGTAGAGCTTGCCGTTCACTTTCACCGTGGGCGGCTTGCCGGCCGTGATGAAAAGGTCCGAGGCACCCTTTTCCACCATGAGCTTGAGCAGCTTGTCGATTTCCATCCGTCAGATCCTTGCTGGCTGGGTTGCTATCAGAAGTTGTCCGGCGCCTTGGCCTTCTCTTTGGCCGTTTCGCGGGAGATGTGTCGCTTGTCCACCAGGTCCTGCAGGCACTGATCCAGGGTCTGCATGCCCACGGCCGCGCCGGTCTGAATGGCCGAGTACATCTGCGCCACCTTGTCTTCGCGCACCAGGTTGCGGATGGCCGGTGTGCCGATCATGATCTCGTGTGCCGCCACCCGGCCGCCGTTCACCTTCTTCAGCAGGGTCTGCGAGATCACCGCCTGCAGCGATTCGGACAACATGGAGCGGACCATGTCTTTCTCTTCGGCCGGAAACACGTCGATGATGCGGTCGATGGTCTTGGCGGCCGAGGTGGTGTGCAGGGTGCCGAACACGAGGTGGCCCGTTTCCGCAGCGGTGAGCGCAAGGCGGATGGTTTCCAGGTCGCGCAGCTCCCCCACCAGGATTATGTCGGGGTCTTCCCGCAGCGCCGAGCGCAGTGCCTCATTGAAGCCGTGCGTGTCGCGGTGCACTTCGCGCTGGTTCACGAGACATTTCTTCGACTCGTGCACAAATTCGATGGGGTCCTCGATGGTGAGGATGTGGTCGTACCGATTGTCGTTGATGTAGTCGACCATGGCCGCCAGGGTTGTACTCTTACCGGAGCCGGTGGGCCCTGTGACCAGCACCAGGCCGCGAGGCACCATGGACACGTCCTTGAAGACCTGACCCATGCCGAGATCCTCCATGGTCAACACCTTGGAGGGAATGGTTCTGAACACGGCACCCGCGCCACGGTTCTGATTGAACGCGTTGACCCGGAACCGGGCCACGCCGGGCACCTCGAAGGAGAAGTCCGTTTCCAGAAACTCTTCGAAGTCTTTCCGCTGCTTGTCGTTCATGATCTCGTAGATGAGACCGTGCACTTCCTGGTGCTCCAGCGGCGGCAGGTTGATGCGGCGGACGTCCCCGTCCACGCGGATCATGGGCGGCAGACCGGCGGAGAGGTGGAGGTCTGAGGCGCCTTGCTTTGCGCTGAACGCCAACAGCTCGGTGATATCCATGGGCAGTCCTTGTACGTAGTCGGTGTCCCGGTGTCCTGGCAGAAGACCGTTCGTGGCGCCCGGAGCCACCAGATTTGCCCGAAACGGTCTTGTTCGCCTTGTCCTGCCTGAGGCATATTCGAACAGCTTCTTCTGACAGCTTCTTCGGACAGCTTCGAATAGCCCTGCGCAGCGCCATACGCTGCTTGACGCAGAGACGGACCGCTTAAGATTAACACCGAATACACACCGGTTATTGAGACGCCCTTAACACGCCGCGTGGGACTTTCCTGCAACCGATGACCACCCCGGACGCCACCGATTTGAATCTCCCGCTGGAAAGCAGGTTTGTTGCTTTAAATGCCGCGATCGACAGCGCCGCGGCCGCCGCGGGCCGCGACCCCGGCACCATCACGCTGATCGGGGCCAGCAAAACCCAACCGGCCGAGACCCTGCGCGCGGCGCACGGCCTGGGGCTGCGGGATTTCGGTGAGAACTACCTCGACGAGGCTCTGGCCAAACGCAGCGCGCTGGCAGACCTGGATGCCACCTGGCACTACATCGGTCGCATCCAGAGCAACAAGACGCGGCGCATTGCCGAGCACTTCGACTGGGTGCATACCGTCGACCGGGAAAAGATCGCGCGGCGGCTGAGCGAGCAATGCCCCGCTGACAAGAAACTCAACGTGCTTCTGCAGGTGAACGTCGATCGGGACCCTGCCAAAGCCGGGGTGCTGCCAGAGGCGGCCGAAGCCCTTGCGCTGGCGGTTCATGAGCTGCAGAACCTGCGCCTGCGGGGCCTGATGACCATCCTCAGCCGCGCGCAGGATCCTGCCGTCGGCTATCGATCCATGGCACAATTGTCCCGCACCATCGGCGCGTCACTGCCCGATACGGCTTTCTGGGGCGTGCTGTCCATGGGAATGTCCGGCGACCTGCCGGCAGCCATTCATGCCGGCGCCACCCATGTCAGAGTGGGCACCGCGCTGTTCGGACCACGCCCTGCGGCACCGGAACCATCGGCCCCGGTCTCCCGTTGAGGCGACCGCCGTCCGTCGGAGCCCACGGACGGAATCGGCTGACAAGACCAGCAACAGACACAGACAATGCAGGACACACAGGAAATCATCGCCTTTGTGGGCGCCGGCAACATGGCCGTCAGCCTGCTTCGCGGCTTGCTCGAAACCGGCGTCGGCGCCGACCGGCTGCGCGCGGCGGATCCGTCGCCCGAGCAGCGCGCCCGCGCCGAGGCGCTGGGCATCGCTACCTTTGCCGACAACCAGGCGGCGGTACGCGACGCCGACGTGGTGGTGCTGGCGGTGAAGCCGCAGGTGGCCGGAGCAGTGCTGGGCGGCGTGGCGCTGGGCGGCCACCAGCTGCTGGTATCCATTGCGGCCGGCATCGAGCTTGCGAGCCTGGCCCGGTGGTCGTCACCCACCCAGCCCATCGTGCGCTGCATGCCCAACACGCCGGCGCTGGTGAGCGCCGGCATGACCGCGCTGTACGCCAGCGACAGCTGCGCTGCCGGGCAACGCAAGCTGGCAGAGCAGCTTCTAGCCGCCTGCGGGCGCGTGCTGTGGGTGGAAGAGGAAGCTGCGCTCGACGCCGTCACAGCCGTCTCCGGCAGCGGTCCCGCATACTTTTTCTATCTCATGGAAGCCATGGTGCAGGCCGGTCAGAACCTCGGCTTGAGCGAGGCCCAGGCCAGACAGCTCACGCTGCAGACCGCCTACGGCGCCGCGCTGATGACCCGCGACGACGACGCCGACCCGGCCACGCTGCGACGCAATGTCACCTCCCCCGGGGGCACCACCGCCGCGGCTCTGGAAAGCCTGGACGCGCACGATTTCACCCAGACCATTCAAACAGCACTCGCAGCAGCGGCCGACAGATCGCAGGAGCTGGCTCGAGAGTTCGGCGAGGAGCAGTAATTCGCATGACCGATACCCTTGTACTCGTGCTCAACATTGTTTTCAGGCTGGCGAGCCTGCTGTTTCTCATCCGCTTTCTGCTGCAGGCGAGCCATGCGCAGTTCCACAACCCCCTCAGCCAGGCCATCGTGAAGGCGACCGATCCCGTGTGCCGCCCCCTGCGCATGCTTCTGAAGCCCATCGGCAGCTTCGATCTGGCATCGCTGTTTGTGGCGTGGCTGATCTCGACGCTGTTCATCGGCGTGCTGTTTTTCTGGCTGGCCGGCGGCATCAACATCGGGGTGGTGTTGTGGGGCGGGCTGATTCAGACGCTGATGGTGCTGACGCAGTTCTACCTGTGGTCGATCATCATCGTCATCATCGCGAGCTTCGTGGCGCAGGGTTCGCCGCACCCGGCGCTGCAGCTGTTCTACCAGCTCATCGAGCCCATCATGGCGCCTTTCCGGCGCATTCTTCCGCCGCTCGGGCCGCTGGATCTGAGCCCCATGGTGGTCATCCTCATCATCTTCGTCATCGAAAGCATGCTGCGCCAGGCGCACGTCATCTGAGCTGTCCCCATGGCCCTGCCCGCCGATTCCGTAGGTCTGGTAGAACCGCAGCGGTTCACGCACGAGGCGCCGTTTGAGCTCGCCTCCGGCGAGACGCTGCCGTCGTTTGAGCTGGTCTACGAAACCTACGGCACGTTGAACGCGCAGCGCAGCAACGCAGTGCTGATCTGTCATGCGCTGTCCGGCCATCACCACGCGGCCGGCTACCACAGCGAGGAAGATCGCAAGCCCGGCTGGTGGGACACCTGCATCGGCCCCGGTAAACCCATCGACACCAATCGCTTTTTCGTGGTGAGCGTGAACAACCTCGGCGGCTGCCATGGCAGCACCGGGCCCAGAAGTCCCATGCCGGGCGAGGCGCGCAGTTACGGACCGGACTTTCCCACGGTGGTCGTGGTGGACTGGGTGCGCAGTCAGAAGTTACTGGCGCAAGCCCTGGGTATCGACAAGTTCGCTGCGATCGTCGGCGGCAGCCTCGGCGGCATGCAGGCCATGCAATGGGCCATCGACTACCCGGAGCACGTGCACGCCGTGCTGGCCATTGCCAGCGCCGCCAAGCTGTCGGCCCAGAACATCGCCTTCAACGAGATCGCCCGGCAGGCGATCGTCAACGACCGCAATTTCCAGGGCGGCAACTACGTCGAAGGCAGCACCAATCCGGAAACCGGGCTGGGCCTCGCCCGCATGATCGGCCACGTCACGTACCTGTCGGATGACGGCATGGCCGAGCGCTTCGGCCGCGAGCTGAAATCCGGCGATCTGGACACAGCGGCCCGGGACGTAGAATTTCAGGTGGAAAGCTATCTGCGCTACCAGGGGCGCTCGTTCTCGCAGAGCTTCGACGCGAACACCTACATCCTCATGACCCGCGCGCTCGACTATTTCGATCCCGCGCACGCCTTCGACGGCGATCTCGTTGCCGCCTTCGAGGCCGTGCAGGCGAAGTTTCTCGTCGTGTCCTTCACCAGCGACTGGCGCTTCTCGGTGGCCCGGTCCCGCGAGATCGTCGACGCGCTGATCGCCGCTCGGAAAAACGTTGCCTCGGCAATCATTCAGTCTGCGCACGGCCACGACTCGTTTCTGCTGCCGCTGCCCCGTTACCTCGACGTGCTGGGTACGTACCTCGGCCGCGTGGCCGACGAAGTGAACGCCGCCGGCGGGGCAGGCTGAGCGATGCTGCGCCCTGATCTTGCGGTGATCGCCGAGCTGGTGAACCCCGGCGCACGGGTGCTGGACCTCGGCTGCGGCGAAGGCGAGCTGCTGGCCGAGCTGCAGCGCAGCAAGGCGGTCAACGGCTATGGCCTCGATGTCGACCCCGACAACATCCGCATCTGCATGGACAAGGGTGTCAACGTCATCGAGCAGGACTTGAACGAAGGCTTAAGCAACTTCGCGGACTCGAGCTTCGACATGGTGGTCATGACGGAGACCCTGCAGGCGGTGGAAGCCCCCGACCTCATGCTGCGCGAGATGCTGCGCGTCGGCGAGGAGTGCATCATCACGTTTCCGAATTTCGGCTACTGGCGCTGTCGCGTGCAACTGCTTGTCAACGGCAGCATGCCGGTGGCCAGCCACCTGCCGCACAGCTGGTACGACACCCCCAACATACACCTCTGCACCTTCAAAGATTTCGAGCAGTTATGTGCCGATCTCGGTCTGCGTATCATTCAGCGGCGAGTGGTCGATCACCGGCACAGCGAACGGCCGCTGTTGACCTACGCACCCAACTGGCTCGGCGCGGTGGCTTTTTATCGACTGGGACAGGCCTGACATGAACCGTTTACCCATCCACAGGCTTCTGGCCGCCGGGGCTGCATTGCTGGCGCTGGCAACCGGCAGCCCTGCCTTCGGCGAGCAGAAAGTGCTCATCGACAACCACGAAGTGCACTACATCGTGCTGCCCACCACCTTTCTCAAGGCGGAGATTGCGCGCCAGTACGGCATTGCGCGAAGCAAAGACCGGGCGCTGGTGAACGTGTCGGTGCTGGATCCGGACGGCGAGCCCACCACCGTGCAGACCGTGGCGGGCAACACCCGCAACCTGCTGGGCCAGCTCCAGGCGCTGCGCTTCCGCCTCGTGCGGGAACAGGACGCCGTGTACTACCTGGCAGAGCTGAAACACGCCGATGAGGAGCACCACCGGCTCGAGATCGAGGTGGCCCTGGACTCCGGCGCCCGCGATACCATCAAGCACAGCCAGAAGCTGTACTGGGAAGAATGAAGACGCTGGTTCTCGCTTCGCGCAACGCGGGCAAGCTGGCGGAGCTGGAAACGCTGCTGGCCCCGCACGCCTTCGAGGTGCGCAGCCAGGCAGAGTTCGACGTGCCCAGCCCCGAGGAGACCGGCCTCACCTTTGTCGAGAACGCGCTGATCAAAGCCCGGGCCGTGGCCGAAGCGACCGGTTACGCAAGCCTCGGCGACGACAGTGGACTCGTGGTGCCGCTGCTGAACGGCGCCCCCGGTATCTACTCGGCCCGTTACGCAGGCAGCCACGGGGACGACGCTGCCAACAACGCCAAGCTGGTGAGCACGTTGCAGGCCCTCGGCGGTCCCACCGAAAGCCACGATGGCCACACGGTACTGGCCCCGGCGTACTTCTTCTGCGCCATGGCATATCTGTCGCATGCCGCCGACCCGACCCCGGTGATCGCCACCGCCGCATGGCATGGGCACGTCGTCGCGACACCCTGCGGCGACGCCGGCTTCGGCTACGATCCACATTTTCTGACGCGCCACGACGGTCACGCGCTTACCGCCGCAGAGCTTGCCGCGGGCGTAAAGAACCAGGTCAGCCATCGCGGACAGGCTCTCGCGCAGCTGCTCGAGCAGCTCGTTGGCGGGACGGACTGACCGGCACCACCCATGCTCGAGAACCCCGGGCTTTACGTGCACTTTCCCTGGTGCGTGAAGAAATGCCCCTACTGTGATTTCAACTCACACCCGTTATCTCCGGCCGCAGACTTCGACGCCTACGCCAGCGCGCTGCAACAGGACCTGAGCGCACAGCTGGGGGAGAGCCAACCGCGTTTCGCCAGTGCTTTTCTGGGCGGTGGTACCCCGAGCCTCTGCCCGCCGGAGCACCTTGCCCGCATCATCAGCGCCTTACCGCTCACGCCGGACGCCGAGGTGACCATGGAAGCCAATCCGGGCACGCTGGAGCACGCAGATTTCGGTGCCTACCGCGCCGCCGGCATCAACCGCCTGTCGCTCGGCGCGCAATCGTTCAACGCGGGGCATCTGCTCAAGCTGGGGCGTATCCATACGGTGGAAGACATTCCCCGGGTGTTCGCAGCGGCGCGCGCCGGGGGGTTCGACAACATCAATCTCGACATCATGTGGGGCCTGCCCGGGCAGACCGTGGCGGATGCGATGGCCGATCTGAACGCAGCCATCGCCCTCGGCCCCGAGCACCTGTCCTGGTACCAGCTCACCATCGAGCCGAAAACGGAGTTTGCGCGCCGCGTGCCGGTGCTGCCCGTCGAGGACACGCTGGGCGCCATGGAAACCGCCGGGCTGGCGCGACTGCGTGACGCCGGTTACCAGCGCTACGAGGTGTCGGCCTACGCGAGGGCGGATCGCCGCTGTGCACACAATCTGAATTACTGGACCTTCGGCGATTATCTCGGCATTGGCGCCGGGGCCCACGGCAAACGTACCGACGGGGACTTTGTGGCGCGCACCGAGAAAGCGCGTCAACCGCGACTGTATCTGAAGGACCCGGCGCAGACCGGCGTGACACAGGTCGATCCGGCAGCACTGGCGTTCGAATTTCTGCTGAACGCCCTGCGTCTTGAGGACGGGGTCGCCATCGCCGTCTTCGAGGCGCGCACGGGCTTATCGTGGGACGTCATCGCCGAACGCTGGGCGACGCTTGTCGACCAGGGACTGGTAAAAGGCGATCGATGCGCCACCACGGCGCGGGGCTATCGCTACCTCGATTCGGTGCTGGAGCGTTTTCTTACGTAGATCAGATCGTGGATGTCGTGGCCGAGCCGCTCGCCGCGGCGTTCGAAGTTGGTACGCGGACGGGCCTCAGCCGCACCCGACACGTCGTCGTCGACCGAGCTCTGCTCTGCCGCTCGCACCGTGTCGAGCTGAGTGGCGAAACCGGCCTGCGCTTCCATGACCTCCCGCACCCAGTCCGCATAAGGCGTCCAGTCCGTCGCCACCCGCAGCAGAGCACCGTCATTCATGACACGGGCCAGCGCCGTGACGAAAGCCGGCTGCAACAGGCGGCGTTTGTGGTGACGTTTCTTCGGCCACGGATCCGGAAAGAACACGCGCACCTCGTCGAGACAGCCATCCGGCAGCGCGGCTACCACGTCCTGCGCAGGCTGGTCGACCACGGCGACGTTGGCCACTTCCAGCTTGTGCAGGCGATCCACCAGCGCACCGATGCCGGGCTCGTAGAGTTCTACCCCCAGGAGCCGGCTGGCCGGCACCTGCCGGGCCCACTCGAGCAGCCCATGCCCCATGCCGAAGCCGATTTCCAGCCCCCGGCGTGCGGCGCTTGCTTCCGCCCAATCGGCCGGTTCCACCCGATAGCGCGCCAGTAGCTCGCTCAGTCCGCGCGCCTGCGCCACGGTGGTGCGGCCACGTCGCCGGATGTAAGGGTGGGAAGGATGCGGGGAATCGGTGGGACCGGTCATGGTGAGCGGTCAGCTCCGCGCCACGCCCCGAGCAGCAGCAGTAACCAGCCGGCTATCATGACAAGCCCCCCAACGGGCGTCACCGGACCCAGCCAGCGGGGCCCACCCAGCACCAGACCATAGAGGCTGCCGGAAAAGAGGCACGTGCCGATCAACAGACACCAGCCGGCGCGCCGCAGCCACGCCATCGCGACAATTTCGCCCTCGGCGGCAACCGCGGCCAGGGCGAGCAGGGCCAGCGCATGAATCAGCTGATACTGCACCCCGGTGTCCCAGGTAGGCAGGCTGGCAGGTTCTACCAGCGCTTTGAGGGCGTGCGCGCCAAAAGCTCCCAGCACGACGCCGGCTGCCCCCAGCAGGGCACCGGCGCCAAGCAACTGCCGGGCCAGAGGCAACGCGGTCAGGCTGCGAGCGTTTCGCCGAGGCGGGCCTTCAGCTTCTTGAGCGCGTTCTTCTCGATCTGCCGGATGCGTTCCGCAGACACGCCATACTCGGCCGCCAGCTCGTGAAGGGTAGCCTTCTCGTCCACCAGCCAGCGCCGCTGCAGGATATCCCGCGCGCGGTCATCCAGCTCCACCAGCGCTGCTGCGAGCTGCGTCTCGCTGTCACTCTTGTAAGCCTGCGCTTCGACGATGTCGGCAGGGTCCGCCGCCGGGGCGGTCAGATAGTGAGCCGGGGCAGTCGGTTGCTCGTCGTCACCGTCATAGCCGTCGAAGGCCGCGTCGGAAGCCGCCAGGCGACTTTCCATGCGCGTCACCTCCACCGCAGGAACGCCGAGATCCTGAGCGATGGCTTCGGTTTCTGCCTGGGTCAACCAGGCAAGCTGCTTCTTGGCCCCGCGCAGGTTGAAGAAGAGCTTCCGCTGCGCTTTGGTCGTGGCTACTTTCACGATGCGCCAGTTGCGCAGAATGTACTCGTGAATTTCCGCCTTGATCCAGTGCACGGCGAAGGAGACGAGGCGCACACCCACATTCGGGTCGAAGCGCTTGACCGCCTTCATGAGGCCAACGTTGCCTTCCTGGATGAGGTCTGCCTGCGGCAGCCCGTAGCCCTGATAAGAGCGTGCGATGTGCGCCACGAAGCGCAGATGACACAGCACGAGCTCACGGGCGGCGTCCAGATCCTGATCGTTGTAAAAGCGTTCAGCGAGCACCTTCTCCTCCTCCGGAGTCAGCACGGGAAACGCGCTGATCGTGTGCATGTACGCTTCAATGTCGCGGCCGGGCGCCAGGCTAGGCATTGCCATGATGTCTGTACCCATGTGATACCTCCGGTAACACTTTGTCGACTCAAGGGGAATATTAGCACTCTAATGCTGGGAGTGCTAATGCAATTTGGGCAAAACGGGACGTGCCTCTATTTCATATAAGTATATGAAATTAAACGATTTCCAGGTTGCTCAGGCGCTGTCTCACCGCCAGCAGAGCGCCCGCAATGCCGAGGGCACTGCCAATAGCCAGCAGCACGCCAAAAAACCACGGATCAAACCCCGCAAACTCCAGAGA
>CAZYYJ010000059.1:0-33732 GCA_964651595.1 uncultured Pseudomonadales bacterium
CAACAGAAAGCCGCCGGCGAAAGCGGCGCCAAGGAATCCAGCGGCGCCATCAAAGCAGTCCGACCGCGCGTGGCCGGTTCGGGGGGGTCCTTTCTGCCCGGACATCTCGGCAGCACCCAGTACACCGCACAGCTGTCCACCGTACCTGTGGTGAACCTGCTGCTCGGCAGCGTAGTAGGCATCGGCGCCGCCAAGGCCGTGCTGGGCCATTTCTCGGTCATGGTGCGCGACATCGCGCAGCTCTTCGTCGCCGGCCCGCCGGTGGTGTCTCACGCCATGGGTTACGACATCACCAAGGAAGAGCTGGGCGGCTGGCACATCCACTGCACCAACGGCGCCGTAGACAATCTGGCCGAAACCGAGGAAGAGGCTGTGGCCATGACGCGGCAGTTTCTCTCCTATCTGCCCGGCAGCGTCTACGAGGCGCCCCCGGTGGTTGCCTGCAGCGACCCGGTAGATCGGGTGGAAGAAGAACTGCTCACCATCATTCCGCGGAAACGTACCACCACCTTCGACATCCGCCGCACCATTGCGCTGCTGGCGGATCAGGGTTCGTTTTTCGAGACAGGGCCTCTGTGGGGCACCGATCAGGTCACCGGATTCGTGCGCTTCAACGGTCATCCGCTCGGGGTCATCGCCTCTGACAGCCGCCACGTGAACGGGGGCGCCCTCACCGCAGACGGCTGCGACAAGCTCGTCCGCCACCTGGATCTGTGCGACACGTTCCACGTGCCGGTGCTGAACCTCATCGACAATCCCGGTTTTGCCGTCGGCCTGGAGCACGAGCTGGCAGGCACCATCCGCAAAGGCGGCGAATGGATGGTGGCTTTCTCCCAGATCAAGGTGCCACTGTTCAGCGTGCTGCTGCGGCGCAGCTTCGGCGTAGCCGGCAACAACTACGCCACGCCCTTGTCGAAACCCAATGTGCGCGTCGCCTGGCCGGCCGCCGACGTGGGCGGCATCCCGCCGGAAGGCGGTATCGAAGCCGCGTACAAGCGCCAGCTTGCCGAAGCCGAGGATCCAGTGGCTCTGCGCGCCGAGCTGGAAGCACGCATCGAATCGGCGCGGGGACCCGTAGGCCCATTGAACCGTTTCCAGGTGGAGGAGATGATCGACCCCAGGGAAACGCGCCGCCTCATCTGCGAGTGGGTGCCGCACGCCTACCGCATCGTCAACCAGGCAGACCGGCTGGGGCCGCGTCCGCTGCAGTTCCGGCCATAAACACCACCGAAGGGAGAATTCTCATGACCGACCAGTCCACCAACTACGACGACGTGAAGCAGTACCGCCTCGATCCGGAACGCGAGCAGGAGCTGGTGAACAGCGCCGGAGAATGTGTGTTCATCTGGGCCAACAAAGCCGGCCACCCGCTGGGGGTGATCACGGCGTACGTGCCTGTGAACGGCAAGATCTGGATGACCGCCACCCGGGAGCGCGTACGCATCAAGGCCATAGCCCGGGATGGCCGATCGTCCTGCGTGTTCACTTCCAAGGGCACGCACATGGGTGGCGGCAAGACGGTTACGTACAAAGGTCACACCGTCATTCATGACGACGACGAGACCAAGCAGTGGTTCTACCAGCTTCTGGCCAAGGGCATGGCCTCCCGTCCCGACGACGGCAACGAGTTCACGAGGAATCTCAATCCGGATCTCTTCGTGAAATTTCTCGACACCCCCGAACGGGTCGTGCTGGAGTTTACGCCCGAGCTGTCCATTCCCTTCGACGGCGACAAGATGGCGCAGGGCACAGCGGCCGCTTACGCAAAGTTTGCCGAGGACGCCGACGGGGGCTGAGCGGGAACTTTTTCGTCCGGGCGCCTATCAGACCCCGGACTGCGCACGTATGATGCGCACCTTCTGCGAAGAGAGCGATCATGCTGAGCAAAGACTTTCATGCCGAGCGACGCATCAGCACGGCCAAGCGCGGCACCGCCGTCATACAGGATCCACTGCTGAACAAAGGCAGCGCCTTCACGCTCGAAGAGCGCGAAGCGCTGTGCCTGCACGGGCTGCTGCCCCCGCACGTCAGCACGGTGGCAGAGCAGACGCAGCGGGCCATGAAGACGCTGGCAGACATCGAAGATCCGCTGGGGAAATACGTCAACTTCGCGGCGGTGCAGGACCGCAACGAGCATCTCTTCTACACCATGCTGATGGAGAACATGGAGATGCTGATGCCTGTCGTCTACACGCCCACGGTGGGCCTCGCCACCCAGCATTTCAGTCATGTGTTTCAGCGTGCCCGGGGCCTGTGGCTGAACCCCGGCATGCGTGGTCGACTGAAGAGCGTGATGGAAACCGCACTCGCAGACCGCGAGATACGCCTCATCGTCGCCACCGACAACGAGTCGATTCTGGGTATCGGCGATCAGGGTGCCGGCGGCATGGCCATCAGCGTGGGCAAACTGGCGCTGTACGTGGCCGGCGCCGGCATCGATCCGGCAGCAACCCTGCCGATCAGCCTCGACGTGGGCACTAATAACGAAACCCTGCTGAACGACCCGCTGTATCTGGGCTGGCGCGACAAGCGGCTCAGCGGCGAGGCCTACGACACATTCATCGACGAGTTTGTGGATGCCGTGCGCAGTGTGTGTCCCGACGCGCTGCTGCAGTGGGAAGATTTCCGCAAGGACAACGCCCTCGACATCCTCACCCGGCACCGCGACGGCATTCTGTCGTTCAACGACGACATACAGGGCACGGGGGCGGTGGCGCTCGCCGGTCTCTTCAGCGCGCTGCGCATCGTCGGCCAGAAGCTCAGCGATCAGCGCATCGTCATTCACGGTGCGGGCGCTGCCGGCATGGGTATCAGCAATCAGATAAAAGCCGCCCTGCGCACCGAGGGGGTCAGCGAGGAAGACCTGGTCTCGCACATCTGTCTGCTCGACAGCCGCGGCCTGCTGGTCGACGATCAGCCCATTCGGGATGCGTACAAGGCAGATCTCGCCTGGCCGAAGGCCCTGGCCGACCAGCACGACCTGAGCGACCCGACGCGGCGCCAGCTCGAAGATGTGGTGCAGGGGTACAATCCCACCGTGCTCATCGGTACCTCGGGCCAGCCCGGCGTATTCACCGAGCCCATGGCAAAGCACATGCTGGGTTATTGCGACCGGCCCATCATCATGCCCTTTTCCAATCCCACCCACATGTCGGAAGCAACGCCCCAGGATCTGCTCACCTGGACCGACGGCAAGGCCCTGGTGGCCACGGGCAGCCCGTTTCAGCCCGTGGAACTGGGCGGCAACACCTACCGTATCGGCCAGGGCAACAACGTGTTCATCTTCCCCGGGCTGGGGCTGGGGGCGTTGCTGGCGCAATCTGCCGGGGTGACCGACGAGATGGTGACGGCTGCGTCCAATGCCTGCGCACAGGCGGTCTCGGACGAGGAGCTGGCGGAAGGCATGCTGTATCCGGCCATTCCCCGCCTGCGGGACGTATCGCGCCAGGTGGCTGCCGCCGTGGCCCGCACTGCCGCGGAGAACGGCATCAGCAACGTGCCCGACCAGGACATCAGCGAGTTTCTGGAGAAGGGACTCTGGACACCCGACTATCCCACCGTGCACGCTGGCTGAGCCACGCAAGGTCACCGCTGACTGCACGCGGAGACCGCCCTGCGGAGCACGATGATGTTCTACGACTCTGAAGCCAGAATGAACGGCACGGTAGACATGCCGCTGCCCTTCAACCCCTTCAAGGCGCTCGTCGCCCCCCGGCCCATCGGCTGGATATCCACCCTGACCAGTGACGGTCTGGTCAATCTGGCACCCTACAGCTATTTCCAGGCGGTCGCCGACAATCCCGACGTGGTCATGTTCAGCGCAACGCCAACCCTGGAAGCTGCCACGTCAGGGCAAGGCATACGCTTCGGCACCGGACGCAAGCATTCAGAAGCAAACGCCGCCAGCAGCGGCGAGTTCGTGTGCAACATTGTCAGCCATGAGCTCGCTGAGCTGATGAACGCAACTTCCGCCCACCTTCCGGCCGACACCAGCGAGGCCGAGCACGCCGGCATCACGCTGGCGCCATCGCACAAGATCAGCACGCCGCGTGTCGCAGCCTGCCCGGCGGCGCTGGAATGTGTGTTCCTCGAAAGCCGTCCGGTGCCCCGGCGCGGGGGTGACCACGTCTACCAGATGGTATTCGGGGAGGTGGTTGGTATCCACATCGACGAGCGCTTCGTGCAGAACGGACGCGTCGACACCGGTGCCATGCAGCCGCTGACCCGCATGGGCTACGACGAGTACGCCGTGACCGGACAGACGTTCAGCATGAGCCGGCCGGACAACGACCCCATTCTGGATGGCGTTCTCAAATCCTGAGTTGTTCTCAGGCTTCGACAGTGTGACGTGATTCCTATCGATCTCCCGGGAACTCCAAGAGGATGCTCCCGAGAGGGACCCATGCGTATACAGACAATTGAAATGTCATTGCCGGCTGAGCTGGCAGCGGCAGAAAAACGCCCGGCCGATCGGCCGAAAGCTGCTGCGCCACCGGAAGATGACAGTTACGTTGAGCAGCTTGTCGAAGCCTGCATCGCTGCCATCGCGAAGCGCAATCGCTTTGCATTCACTGCCCAGCGCCGCACAGCCAACGCCGAGCAGTTCCACCGCGAGTTGAAGAGCATCGTCAAAGGCTGGACCTCCACGCGCACCTCGCCGATTGCCGACCGCGACGAGCGCGCCGCAGTGCGCGCGGTGCTCTATCGGGAGCTGCTGGCCATTGCTCTGCATCTGACAGATGCCTCGGACGGGCACCGCCGCAGCCAGCGCGTGTTGCTCGGCCGCGTGGCTGCAGCGCTGAGCGTGCTGCTCATCGGCGCCACCGCCGTCGCCACGTGGCTGGTGATGAGCTGGACCGGCCCCGGTTAAAAACCCAGCTCACGTTTCAGATCCTGATCGATCCAGATCCGTGAGTAGATCGGCCCGGGACGTACCGCCCCGGCCCGCAGCTCTCCCTCGTAGTTGTTCACCCAGGGCCACCACGCGGTGTACAGGTACTGTATCGGCAGCCAGATATAGGGGGCGAACTCCAGCAGCTGACGATTGAGCTGGCGGGCCAGCACAATGCGTTCCGCTTCGTCGCGGGTTTCCGCCAGCCGCACCAGCGCGGCGTCATAAGCCGCATCCTTGAAGCCCGCCGGGTTCCAGGTGTGCGTCGAACCGAACTTGCGCAACGTGGCAATTGGGCTGGTGTGGCCGTTGTTCATGAGATAACCCGGCGCGTGGGTCCGCGTGGTCATGGCGGACAGAAACGCCGCGTACTCCATGGGTTGCACCTCCACGGTCACGCCCACGTCCGCCAGATATTTCGCCAGCAGCGGCACCAGATCCATGGAAGTGGGATTGCACGCGCACGCCTGGATCGTGAAGCGGAACCCATCCCCATAGCCCGCCTCTGCGAGCAGCCGGCGGGCTTCTTCGGGATCGTAGTCGA
Organism: uncultured Pseudomonadales bacterium; assembly: GCA_964651595.1. Taxonomy (GTDB): domain Bacteria; phylum Pseudomonadota; class Gammaproteobacteria; order Pseudomonadales; family Azotimanducaceae; genus UBA4421. Next base: position 5,436 of record CAZYYJ010000059.1, read on the forward strand.
ACAGTTGCTGTACCGCTTTCGGCATGGCTTCCAGCGGCTCGAAATACGGACCGAATTCCGGATGCTGCGGATAGGCCATGAGCTCTGCGTTGCCGCCGTAGAACAGCGCCACGATCTCGCGGTGGTTCACCGCGAGATTCAGCGCGCGGCGCACGCGGATATCTTTGAACGGCTCGTGGTCCAGGCGCAGCGCTACGAAATTACCGGTCTGCGCGAGCCAGCGTTTCCACTTCAGCTCGGGTGTGGATCGTTTCAGGTGCTCGACATTGATCCAGCGGATCGACTCCAGGATGTCGAGCTTGGCCGTGCGCAGGGCCGTAAGGTACGTTGCCTCGTCTTTGATCACGCGGTATTTCACACGATCCACGAACGGCAGCTGGTAAGACCTGCCCGCCACGTCCATCGCCCCCCAGTAGTCGGGACGCCGCGTGTACTCGTGCTGGTTGCCCTGCACATAGCGGGTCATTTCGAACGGGCCCGTACCAACCATCTTGCGCCAGTCTTTGGGGTCGGTCTGTGCCAGTTCCACCGGCACGATCGACGACTGATAGCCGTAGCCGAAACGGTACTGCCACTCCGCATTGAACTTGTTGGTGTTGAACACCACCGTGCGCTCGTCGCGGACTTCCACACTGCTGATGTAGTCGAAGTAGCTGCCCACGCTCTTTTTCGGGCTGGCATCGATGAGCTCGAAAGTGAACTTCACGTCATCCGCGGTGAGCCTGCGACGCTCCATCACCCCCGGTTTACCATGCCAGTACACGTCGTCGCGCAGCGTGATCACCAGCGTATGCGGATCTTCCCACCGCCAGCTTTCGGCCAGCTCGCCAACGATGGCGTCCTGCGGCAGGTAGGCTTCGGACACGAAGCGGTACGGTCCACCCTGGGCCTGCGCTTTCGTGAGGTCTGCCACGAACAGATGCTCGCGCACGAGGCCGTAGTCGTGGTTCGCCTTCCATGTCCAGTCGGACGGGTCCCAGCTCAGCGCCGACAGCGTGACGTACACGGTGCCCACGTTCAGCTCACCGCCGTATTGCGGCGCGCGCCCGGCATGCGCCGACACGGCGAGCCCCGCCAGAATCAACACACCTGCGATGAGCTTTGCACGCATTCGCTTCTCCCTTTCCCGCAGGCAGTTTACCCTAGCCCCGCGGAGACAGTGCCAGGAGGAGTAACCCATGGATGTGCTTTACGAGTGCGTGGAAACGATCGCCACGATCACGTTGAACCGGCCAGACAGCTTGAACGCCATGACACCCGGCCTCATGCAGGGCATTGCGGATGCCATGGCGCGGGTGCAGGCCGACGAGAACGTGCGTGCCGTGGTGCTTACCGGCAACGGCCGTGGCTTCTGTGCCGGCGCCGATCTCAACAACGTGGCCAACCCCTCAGAAGGCAGCGGCGACGCAAACGCTGTTTTCACCGGCGCCATGCGCGCGCTTTACGATTCGCCGGTACCCACGCTCGCCAGCGTCAACGGTGCCGCAGCCGGGGGCGGCCTGGGCCTCGCGCTGGCCTGCGATGTGGTCGTCGCCGCAGAGTCGGCATTCTTCGTCGCCACGTTCGGCCCGCGCCTCGGCATCGTGCCCGACATGGGTGCCACGTGGACCCTGCCGCGCATGATCGGGCGGACCCGGGCCCTGGGCATGACCTTACTCGGCGACCGTATCAGCGCTCGACAGGCGGAAAGCTGGGGTTTGATCTGGACAGCAGTCCCCGACAACGCGCTGGCAGACACAACGGCAGAGCTGGCCGCGCGCCTCGCACGCTCATCCCCTGATGCCATGGCGCGCATCCGGGAAACGGTCGATGCCGCCAGCCACAATGACTTCAGCGCGCAACTGGATCTGGAAATGGATCATCAGGCGGTGCTGATCCCGCAGAACATGCAGGCAGCGGCGCAGGCGTTCGTAGAGAAGCGCGAGCCGGCGTTCGACAGCCGGCGCAGACGCCGGGAAAGCTAGCGGAACCGTTCGACGGCCACCTCGTCCAGCGCGACACCCTGCCGCGTGAGGACCGCAACGAACTCATCCAGATCCACGCCGCTCTGCTTGCTGAGCTGGTGGTCCGTGCCGTCGTTGCCACAGAGATAGTAGCGCACCTTTGTCTTCACCGACCCGTCCTTGCGCGTGCGGGTACGGATGCGCCGCTCCAGACAACGGATGTCGCCTACCGCGTAGGCAAACGCGTGCTCTGCAGCCCACGGAGTCTCCCAGCGCACGGCGCCGTCGACCACGCTGATGCGCCATTCGCCGCCGGCGAACACACGCATGAGACCCACACCGACAAAAAACACGCCCGCGGCCATGAAGATCAGCAGCACCAACCCCCAGATGACAACGCCGGGGGAAAAGTCTTTGCTGAGCACAAACAGCCAGATCAGACCGCCCGGTACACCAACCAGACAGAAACCGGCAAACACGTCCTTCATGCCTACCCTGCGGGCGTCAGCGGTATAACGGTATTCGTTGCTCATGGTGAGAGGGTGCCAGTGCGAGCCAGGGTCGTCTGCGCGCTGCGTCACGGCTTGCGCTCAGCCACCGATGGCTCTAGCGTGGCCACTCCACAGCACCCGGCACCCTGACATGAAAGTCGACGCACCGATCGACGCAGCCATGAGCACTATCGCGGTTGAGGCGCAGCGTCTCGAGGCCCTGGGCTTCGACGGCATCCGCCTGGCGGAGTTGAAACACGACCCGTTCATGCCTCTGGCCATCGCCGCGGAGCACACCAGCAACGTGGAGCTGGTCACCTCCGTCGCCGTCGCGTTCGCGCGCAATCCTATGTCCATGGCGGTGCAGGCCCACGATCTGAACGCGTTCAGCGGCGGTCGCCTGGTGCTGGGTATCGGCTCGCAGGTAAAACCGCACATCGAGCGGCGCTTCAGCATGCCGTGGCACAAAGCAGCCCGCCAGATGCGCGAGTTTGTCGAAGCCATGAACGCCATCTTCGACTGCTGGTACGACGGCAAACGCCTGGAATACACCGGTGAGTACTACCAGCACACGCTGATGCCGGATACGTTCACACCCGACAACGTGGACGGTCCCCGGCCGCGTATCGCCCTGTCGGCCACGGGGCCGCTCATGACAAAGGTGGCAGCAGAAACGGCCGACGGTATGATCATGCATCCGTTTTCGTCCGCCAGATACATTCGCGAAGTCACGCTGCCGGCCATAGAGGCAGGCCTGACCAGCCGCGGCCGCACGCTGGCCGATTTTTCCCTCGACTACGCGCCCATGATTGCCGTAGGTCGCGACGAGGCGACGCTGGCGAGGGCGGTGGACGTGCTGCGCAACCGCATAGCGTTCTACGCCTGCACCGTGGCCTACAAGCCAGTGCTGGACATCCATGGCTGGGGCGATATGCAGGAGGAGTTCATTCGCCTCAATCGTGCCCACGACAAGGCCGCCATGGCCGCGCTGGTCACCGACGAGATGCTGGAAACGATCGGTATTGTCGGGACACCGGAGGCCGTGGTGGCTGAGATGCGCGACCGGCTGGGCGGCGTGATCCAACGCACCGGCTTCGGCGCCCTGCATCTGCCGGACGACGATCTCGGGACGATGCTGGAAGCGCTGCGCGCTTAGGGTGCCGCAGCAGCTTGCACGACGCGCCTAAATCTCGTTGTGCCTCGCGCGTACCCAGACGGTAGCCGCCAGGAGCCCCACACCCACGATCGCGCCAAGCCAGAAGTTGGTGGTGCCAAGCACCTCCAGCTGACCCGCCAGCGTGGGCAGCTCTATGCCCATACCCTGCGCTTCGCCATCGTAGTGCGCCCGGGGCAGCGTCGGCATGGCCACGTGCCACCCCACCAGCCTGGCGAACACACCGCTGTCAAAGAAAATGCCTTCGAGGATGCTCAACGTGAGAGGCACCCCCAGCACCCAGAGCAGAGGCGCGCTACGGGCCGCCGCCGAAACCAGCAGGATCCAGCCGAACACCGGCAACAGCACGACGCCGTTCAGCACAAAGCCAAGCACAAGCTGCACCAGGGTGATGAGCAACCCGCTGTTTGCCCAGACGCGGCCACCCATACCGTCTTCCACATAGGCGCCGAACAACACGATCGCATAAAGCTGAGCCACAAAAATGAAGGCGGCCGTGAGCAACGGCATAACCCAGGCGACGTAGACGTATTTCGACAGGATCGTGCGCGTATCGCTCACCGGCATGCTTTTCCAGAACAGCACCGAGCGGTCGCGGCGCTCGTCGTAGACGCATGCCACCAGCGCAAACACGCTCACAAACAGCAGAACCCAGTAGAACGGCACCGCGATGGTGTTGAGCAGGAAGCGCAGGCGCTGACTGATTTCCCCGTCGGTGCTGCCCGCGACGTCGAGAAACATGGCTGTGATGATGCTGCCGATGGACATGTTGCCTTCGTCGTCCGGCTGCAGCCGTTCCATCAGCGCCACGTCTTCGTTGCTGGAAATTTCCACGCGGTCGGCAGACGGCAGAAACACCATGCCGGCGAGCATGATCAGCAGCAGCAACACAGCCGGGCTGAGCAGGAAAGCCATGCGGTGCTCGAACCATTCCCGGCGCAACAGCGCAACAAAGCTAAACATGATCGTGCTCCACAATGGCAACAAACAGCTCCGGCACGTTGGGCGTTGACAGCTCCCCCAGCTCCGCGAGCGATTCGCGGGGCGTGTCCGCAAAGATGAACTCCATGCCCGCCAGCGTCTTGCGCTTCGACAGGGGTTCGGTAGGCAGCGCCACGTTCTGGGCCGCGGTAAGCTTCACGAAACGCTCGGGAATGTCGGCAGTAGCAACCGCCAGCCGGGCGCGCCCACGATGAATGAACACCACGTCCGTGAGAATGTGTTCAATCTCGCGCACCTCATGCGTGGTCACCAGAATGCTGCGCTGGTCGTGGAAGTAGTCGTTCAACACAGCATCGTAGAAGTTCTGGCGGTAGATGATGTCCAGGCCCAGCGTCGGCTCGTCCAGCACCAGAAGGCGTGCGTCGATGGCGAGAATGATGGCGAGGTGAAGCTGCACGTGCATGCCCTTGGAAAGCACTCGCACCTTCTTGTCCAGACGCACGTCGGTGCGACTCAGGCGCTCAAGCGCCGCGTCCATGTGAAAGTGCGGATGCACGTCACGGGCGTAGGCCAGCAGATCGCGCACGCGCATCCACTTGGGCAGGATGCCCGTATCCGCGATGTACGCCACCTGCTCCATCAGCGCCGCGCGCTCTCGCTGCGGGTCGAGGCCCAGCACTTCCATGGTGCCGCTGTCGATCTGATTGAGGCCCAGCAGCGCGTTCAGCGCCGTGGTTTTACCGGAGCCATTGGGCCCGATGAGCCCCACGATACGCCCCTCGCCCACGTCCAGGTCGAAACCATCGAGAGCCGCCACGTCGCCGTAGCGTTTGCGTACGTCTACTGCGCTCAGCACACTCACAGGCTTTCTCCTTGGCCGGGCAGCTCGGCCACAAGCAGGCCCAGAGCCGCCACCCGCGCCAGCACGCGCGGCCATTCCTGCTCGAGGAACACGGCCCGTTCCTGCTCCAGCGCACGGCCGTGGGCTCCGTCGCTGACATACATGCCGAGGCCGCGGCGCTTTTCCAGCAGTTCTTCGTCTACCAACATCTGATATGCCTTGGATACCGTGATCGGATTGATCTTTTCATCAGCAGCTACCTGTCGCACGGAAGGCACCGCCTCTCCTTCAGCAAGCGAGCCGGTGAGAATGCGCTGCACCACGAGCTGACGTAGCTGCAGGTAAATGGGAGAGTCGTCATGCCATCGGTTCATTACCGAACACCGGTGTTGAGTGAAGGGTTATTTAGTGTTGTACATATGTATAACACCGCCTCACAGAAAGCGCAAGCACTTGCAGGTAACAGCATCCGCGCCCGGGTCGAAACGCGTACAATGCGCTGTCTCCCAACGACCACAGCCATGGCAAACGATTCCATAGACAACAATCTCGCCCTGTTCGCAGACTTCGAAAACGTCGCGCTAGGCGTTCGCGACGCTAAGTTCCCCAAATTCGACATCGGTCTGGTGCTGGAGCGTCTGCTCGTGAAAGGCAACGTCGTCGTCAAGAAAGCCTATTGCGACTGGGAACGTTACAAAGAGTACAAGCCGGGCATGCACGACGCCGCCTTCGAGCTCATCGAGATTCCCCATACGCGCCAGTCGGGCAAGAACTCCGCCGACATCCGCATGGTGGTGGACGCGCTGGATCTCTGTTACACGAAAGATCACATCGACACCTTCGTGATCATCAGCGGCGATTCCGACTTTTCCCCGCTGGTGAGCAAACTGCGCGAGAACGCCAAGCTGGTCATCGGGGTCGGTGTGCGCAGCAGCACCTCAGATCTGTTGATGAGCAACTGCGACGAGTTTGTCTTCTACGACGACCTGGTCAAGGCGAGCAGCACACAGAAGAAGCGCAAGAAGGCACCACGTAAGAAAGCGGCGGAGAGCAAAGCCGCAGAGCCCGCAAAGAAAGACAGCGAAGAAGCTGAAGGTGGCGACGACGGCATCGATCTGGTGGTGGATACCGCCGAAGCGCTGATCATGGAGCGCGGCGACAGCGTGTGGGGCTCCGTGGTGAAACAGACCCTCAAACGCCGGCACCCGGGCTTCAGCGAAAGCTCTTTCGGTTACCGTTCGTTCAACGATCTGCTGGAAGCTGCCGAGATCCGCGGCTATCTGCAGCTCGACCCCGATGAGCGGTCAGGGGGCTACGTCATCCGTTCCGTCACGCGCGACTGATCGTGAGCTTGTTCGCCAACGACGACTTCGCGGCGTTCAAAGCCGAGTTCGACGCCAGCCCCTACCATCAGTTTCTGGGCATCACCGTGGTGGAGCGCCGCCCGGGCTACGGCAAGATCGTGTTGAAAAAGGACACCACCACGCCAGGCGGTATCGGCGGCAGCGTGCATGGCGGCGTGCTGTCCGCCATGGTGGACATCGTCATGCTGGTGGCTTTGTTCTCGGAACTGAAAGACAGCGAAGTACCGGCAGGCACGGCAGAGCTGGGCATCACCTACCTGCGCCAGGCTCATGGAGAGAACATCTACGCCGAGGCCAACGTGGTGAAGCGCGGCAGACAGTTATCGTTGGTTGAGGTGGACATCACCGACGACGACGGCCGCCTCTGCGCCCGCGGACGCGTGCTGTACGCCTTTCGCGCCGGCTGACCTCAATACGGCGGCGCATCCGCGAGCGCCCCGCTGTTAAAAAGCGCGTCCACGCTCTGGTCATCCAACGCCAGCCACTCTTTCAAGACTTCCCGATTATGGGCACCCAGGGCCGGACACGGTGTCCACTGCGTCTCGTCGAGGCCCGGATAGCGGATTGGATTCCCTGGCATGGGCACATCGAAACGTTCGTACGTGGCAAAAAAGCTGCGCGCCGCAACCTGCGGGTCACGTAACATCTCCGGCACCGAGTTGACCGCGGCTGCCGCAATGCCCGCCGCCTGCAGCCGCTCGACAAGCGCCGTTTTTTCCTGCGCCTGCGTCCACGCTGCCAGCGTATCGTCGATGAGCGCCCGGTGGCGCTGTCGCTCCACCAGCGTCCAGGCAGCTTTCAGCGCTGGGGCTGCCAGCAACGCACACAGACGCTGCCAGGCTTCGTCCGTATCGCAGGCAACAACTACCCAGTGATCCACGTTGTCCGTCTCGTGTGCGGCATCAGGCGCGCACGCGTACACGCCATGGGGCGCCATGTCCGGGTGGCTGTTGGCCCAACGGATCGACGGTTCGCCGCGCTGAAGATCCACGAGCCAGGGACCGTTGTATGTCACCCCACCTTCGTGCAGAGACAACTCCACGCGGCACCCCGTGCCCGTGCGCCGGCGCTGCCGCAGGGCCGCCATCACGCCTGCGACGGCATGCACGCCCGTGACCGGATCCATCAACGCCATCGCCGTGTTGCGTGGTTCGTCGGGCCCATAGCCGAAACGGTCCGTAAAACCCGACATGGCTTCTACTGTCGGTCCGAAGGCAACGCGGTCGCACAGCGGACCGCTGGCGCCGAATCCCGGCATGGCCACGTAAATCAGCCGGGGGTTACGCTCCCGCAGCACGTCCCAGCCAAGGCCCAGGCCGGGCATGGCCCGGGCCGAAAAGTTCTCCAGCAGCACGTCCGCCTCCGCAACCAGAGACAGAAACACCTCCCGTGCGTCTGCCTGTTTCAAATCCAGGCAGAGGGACCGTCGGTTGCGCATCAGCTTGGCGAAAATGGCATTGCGGTTCCATGGTTCGTCCCCCGGTTCGCCGCCCAGCCAGCCGCCTATGGGGGACGAAGGAAATTGCCGCGTACCGCGGCTCAAGGGGGCTTCCACACGCACCACGCCGGCACCCAGATCCGCCAGCATGCGTACGGCCAGCGGCCCCGCCCACACATGGGAGAGATCCAGCACTTTCAGCCCGTTGAGCGGCCCGTCAACCATCGCTATGTGCCACCGTAAGTGCAGGTCGCGGCGCATCGTCGATGCGGTAAGGAAGACCGGGGGAGCGGTAGGTTCTGTTGCCCTCGGAGACGGTCTCCCAGAAATCGCGCGCCTCGAGATGTGGCTCGGCCAGAGTGTCCGCCATGGTTCGCACTACGCCGACGGGCACCCGGAAGTCGGCCGCGCGCGTTTCCAGCTCAGTTTTTGTCCGCGCAGCCAGGGCTTCGGCGATGCGCGGGTACAGCGCCTGACGATGCGTCATGCGCCCATCGTTGTCTGCAAAGCGCTCATCCAGCAGCAGCTCCGGCAGGTCCAGAAACAGCACAAACGCGTCCCAGAATGACGGCACGATGTTCACGTACACCCATCCGTCGCTGCACCGAAAAAGATCGCTGGGGGCCACGAACCAGAAGTCGCTGCCATGGCGCGAGCGGATCTCCCCGGCACAGTGCCAGCGCACCGTGGTGAACTGCGACAATGCCATCACCGTTTCGAGCCAACTCACTTCGGCGGCCACGTTCGTGGCACCGGCAAAGAGCGCAGCGCCCGCGGCCGCGTACGCCAGCGCTCCGCTCTGAAACTCCACGTAATGGCCCGGCAGGCTCAGAGGCGCCTTGTCAGCATCGCCCAGCAGGTTGGTGTATCCCCCTGCCGCCAGCATGGTCGCCGGCGTAGCGCGCCAGTTGCGCTTGGGTCCGGTGAGACCATAGGGAGTGATGGCCACCTTGATCGGGCAGCGCCACCGTTCAAAGCCCGCGGCCAGCATGTCATCGGCGGTATCCGCTTCGCAGATCACGACATCAGCAGCGTTCACCAGTTCGTCGACGAGCGTATCGTCGCCGACACTCACCTGTGCTTTGCCCGCGTGGAGGTAGGCGTTCATCGCCTCATGGCTGGCCCAGGCTGGTGGAGGCGCGCCGCGGCTGATGCGCAACACCTCATCGCCGTCACGCACAAAGAGACGACCGGCGTAGCCGGCGGAAAATCCCCCCAGCTCTACGACGCGCACGCCCTAACGGTCGCCCTGCTGCTCTTCATACGACTCCATCTTCAGCTGCAGACGGCGCATGCCTGTGAGCCACCGCTCCAGATCGTCGTTTTTTCGATCCATCCAGGTCTGCGCGATGGGGTCCGTGAGAATGAGAAAGCGCTCCTCGACCATGGCCTCCACCACCATCTCTGCCACGTCCTCGGGCTCTTTGATGGGACCCGCTGCCGAGCTGGCAAACGCCGAGTCGGTATCTCCCAGCATCGGCGTGCGCACGCCCAGCGGGGCAAGCAGCGAGGTGCGGATGCCTTTGTCGTGGTAGGTGATGGCCATCCACTCGGCGAGACCCACCACTGCGTGCTTGGTGGCCGCATAGGTGAGGTTGCCGTGCGTCGTCAGAATGCCGGCCATGGACGCTGTGTGCAGCAGGTAGCCGGTGCCCCGTTGCAGCATGCCGGGCAGCACCGCACGGATGGCGTACACATGGGCCATCACGTTCACCTCCCACTGACTCTGCCACACCTCGATGGGTGTTGTGAGCGGATCGCCGCCGGTGGCCACCCCGGCGTTGTTGAACAGCACATCCACAGGCCCCAGCGCATCTTCCACCGCCGCAACCATACGCTGCACATCCGCTTCGTTGCCCACATCACAGGCGAGGCCGAAGCCGCCGAGTTCCCGGGCGACCCCCTGCGCGCCGTCGCCGTTGAGATCTACCGCCGCCACACGGGCACCGGCCCGGGCCATGGCCGCTGCGCTGGCTCTGCCGATGCCACTGGCCGCCCCGGTGACAATGGCCACCTTACCGTTGAGATCCATGTTTACCCCCTTTTCCCCCAAGTACCCCGTCAGGCGTCCGGTGCAAAGATCCAGCGCCCTTTGCTGCGTCGTTGCGCCAGATCTTCCAGCGCTGCCGGCAGTGCGTCAAAACCCACGACACGATCGATGGGCGGATGAATACGCGCGTCTGCCAGCATGGCGTAGAGCTCGTCGTAGCAGCGCTGGAACGGTGTCTGATCTTTCTGCCGGTAACCCCCCATGTGCACGCCGACCACGTCGTAGTTTTTCACCAGCACATGGTTCAGGGCCGCGGCGGGAATGGTGCCGCTGGCAAAGCCGATCACCAGATAACGGCCCTCCCAGGCAACGAGCCGGCGCGCCACATCGAAGTAATCACCGCCGACCGGGTCGTACACCACATCCACTCCGCGCCCGTCCGTCAGCGCCATGACCTCGGCGTACAGATCCTGCGCGTTGTAGTCGATGACCGCATCGGCCGCGAGGGTATGACACAGCGCGGTCTTCTCTTCTCCACCGGCCGCGGCAATCACGAAACAGCCATGCAGACGGGCCAGTTCCACCGCGGCAGATCCGACGCCTCCCGCGGCAGCCAGCACCAGCACACTTTCTCCCGGCGCCAGGCGTCCACGCAGATGCAGCCCGAACCAGGCCGTGCCGTAAGCGACATGCAATGCCACGGCCTGCCGGAGATCCACGGCCGCGTCCACGAGCGTGACGTCTTCTACCGCCACCAGCGCTTCTTCCGCAAAGGCCCCGTGGGGCCCAAGCGTTGGCCCCACCACCTTTTGTCCCGGCGTGAGAGCTACCCCTTCGCCCACCGCAACGACGGTGCCCGCGGTGCCCATGCCGGGGGTGAAGGGCGGTGTCAGCTTCACCTGATAGGTGCCCTGGCACTGCAGAATATCGGCAAAGTTCAGATCGCTGGCGCCTACGGCAATACGCACGGCGCCGGCCGGAGGTTCCGGCGATGGCACATCGTCCAGCCGCAGGACCGACCACGGATCTCCCAGCTCGTGCATACGCAATGCCCGCACAGACGCTCCCCGAAATGGTGAATTTCCGTAGCTTGGGTTATAAGAGACCATGACTCAAGACGACACAGCCGCACGCCTGGACAACCTGGAGATGAAAGTCGCGTTCCAGGAACGGTTGCTGTCAGACCTGAACGACGAGCTCGTGCACCACGGGCAACGCATCGGGCACCTGGAAAAGCAGCTCAAAGAGCTGAAGACAGTGATGGAACACATGCACGCGCTGCTGGAGAAGCCCAGCGTCCCGGAAGTGGACGAACGTCCACCCCACTACTAATGACCGCGTCTGCTTCCCGGCTCGCCGAAGCCGGCGCGCTCTGGCGTCTGGCGCTTCCCCTCATGGGCGCACAGATTGCGCAGATGGGCATGGGTGCCATGGACGCCATCATGGCGGGGCAGTACAGCTCCATCGATCTCGCCGGGGTGGCGCTGGGGGGCAGTATTTTCTGGCCCGTGATGTTGCTCATGATGGGTCTGCTCCAGGCTGTCACTCCGACGGTGTCACAACTCAATGGCGCGCGCCGCTACGGCGAGATAGGCGAAGTCATCCGCCAGGGACTGTGGCTTGCCGTCCTCGGCGGCTTCGTGGCGGCGTTTCTGCTCAACCACATGGGCACCGTGTACGTGTGGCTCGACGTGGATCCGGCCGCGGCAGCGATCTCTGTCCCCTATCTGCGCATGTGCTCGTACGGCCTGCCCGCGTTGATGTGCTTTTTCTGCCTGCGCTTCCTCGCCGACGGCTCCGGTTTCACACGCCCCGCCCTGCTCATCGCGCTGTCAGCCTTTGTGCTGAAGCTGCCGCTCAACTACGCGTTAATCTATGGCGCATTCGGCCTGCCGGAGATGGGGGGCGTCGGCTGCGGCCTGGCGCAGGCCATCATCATGTGGTGGCAACTGGCCATGATCGTGCTGGTGGTGACCCGCAAGCGTTTCGGCCGTACGGGCTGGATGGACCGCTTCAGCTGGCCGCAGTGGCGTCACATCAAGCCGCTGCTGGTAGTTGGCATCCCCATCGGCACCACAATTTTTGCCGAGGTGGGACTGTTCTCAATCACCACGCTGCTGCTGGGCCAGTTCGGCGCAGAAACCGTGGCTTCTCACAACATTGCCATGAACATCAACGGTCTGCTGTTCATGCCGGCCATGGCGCTGGGTATGGCCGCCACCATTCGCATCGGCCACCGGATCGGTGCCGGCGAACTGCTCGAAGCCCGCTCCACGGCCGCCATCTCCATCATCATCACGCTGCTGGTGGCACTGGCTGGCAGCCTCCTCGTGCTGGTGGCCCGCCACGCGCTGGTGGGCTTCTATACGAGCGAGGACTCGGTGGCGTCGCTGTCCGCAAGCCTGCTGCTGATTGTGGTGTTCTTCCTCATGTTCGACGCCACGCAAGCCACCGCTGCCGGCGCGTTGCGGGGTTACAAGGACACGCAGGTACCCATGTATATCGCCCTGTTCAGCTACTGGGGCATCGGCCTGCCGGTGGAGTGTGTTCTCGGCTTTGGCCTGCTGGGCGCGCCGGCCATGGGCGTGTACGGCTTCTGGGTCGGTCTCGCCATCGGCGTGGGTGCCGCCGCCGTGCTCCTTGGCGGTCGGTTGTATCTCACCAGCCGCAACCGCGACCGCATCGCCCGCCTGTCGCGGCTGCACGACAACGAAGACACCCCACCTTTGCCGGACCAGGTCACACAGAACTGAAACGCGGCACGGGTTGGCGCTATAGTTGCCGGCTCTACAGTTTCTGCGGTGATTCATCATGAAGCACGTGATCCTCGGCTCCCCGCTTTCGCCGTTCGTGCACTCACGCTGGCCGACATGAACAAGCCATGCCGGGTGGCTGACACGCCATGCTGAAGAAACTGCTCCTCGCGGTGCTGGCGCTGGCGGTCATCCTCGGCGCGGGGTTGTGGATCGGTTCGGTCGCCTCGCTGGATCACGATCGGCGCCATGCTGCCGCCACAGCACAGCTCCCTGCCTTCGACACGGCTGCGGCCGCGAGCGAGGCACCGACGCTCTCCCGCATTGCCGCCCGGGATATGATCTTCAGAGCCCGGGCCGCCGGGTTCGGAGGCACCAGCGGCAATGTTCTGCTGCTGCACGGTTTCCCGGAAACCTCCGTCATGTACGAGCCGCTGCTGCCGGTGCTGGCCAACGCCGGTTACCAGGTGCTGGCCTACGATCAGCGGGGCTACAGCCCCGGCGCGCGCCCCGCAGACGTGGCTGCGTACGCAACCTCCGAACTCGTGGCCGACGTGTTTGCCGTCGCCGACGCCGTGGGCTTCGACACCTTCCATCTGGTCGGGCACGACTGGGGCGCCGCCGTTGGCTGGGAACTGGTGATGGCTGACGCGGAGCGGGTACAGTCATGGACATCGCTGTCCATTCCCCACCTCGTCGCTTACGGCGAAGCCATGCAGACCGATCCCGACCAGCAGGATCGCTCCGCCTACATCGGTTTTTTTCAGCTCCCCTGGCTGCCGGAGACGCTGCTCACGTTCAACGGTCTGAATATGCTGCGCACGGGCGTGTACGCAGATCACCCGCCGTCCGTGCTGGCGGAATACCTGGATGTATTTGCCGAGCCGGGGGCGCTGAGGGCCGCGTTGAACTGGTACCGGGCCGGGGGCCTGGACCAGCCCCGCGGTGCCGACGCCCCTGATCCCATTCTGAAGCTCCCAGTGCTCTTTGTGTGGGGTACCGAAGATCCGGTGGTGGGCGACAAGGCCCTGGCGTTGCAACGCAACTACTTCGAAGGTCCTTTCCGGGAGGTGCCGCTGGAAACAGGTCACTGGCTGCTGCAGACCGAACCGCAGGCGGTGACCGCGGCGGTGTTGCAACATCTGCAACATCGAGCGCCCTGAACGCGGCTGCACTAACAGTTCTCTAAAGGGGTTCTAGAACGAAAAAACGGCGCTGTGTGCGCCGCTTTCCCGATGATTCAAATTATACGGAGATTCCCCGAAAAGTCACCGTTTCACTTTTCCGCGCGTCGTGGAAGTATCGCCGCCCGCTCGAATCAGCCCCCGGGGAGGCGTGCGCCGATGAAAGTGCTTCTGATCGTTCTCTTTGTTACGACGTGGCTGGCACCACAGGTGTATTTTTTGTACTGCCTGGAGAAGCGCCGGCCCTGGGCCCTCGAGCTGGCGCGAACCCTGACGCTGCTGGAACGCCTGGGTATCGACCACCGACTACCTTAAGCCCGACGCACCGGTTCCACCTCGCCGACGCTCAGCAGCGACTCCACACAGTCGCGGATCGACTCGTCGAGGGGGCGGAACTGTATGGGCACCACCGCTTTGATACGGTCGTTGCGCAGCTCCACCTGTGCCCACACACCGCGCAGCTCTGCCTCGCGTGCCTGGATGCGTTCGGGAAACGGGTCGGTGACTTCAGGCGCCGCGTGCGCCAGCTCCGGCAGCAGACGGTCAATGTCCGCACAAATGTCTTCCACGCGGCGCTGATCCGTCGACCAGGCGATGTAGCGTTCGCCGTTGGCCACCTGCACGCTTTCGAGCAGACCTACGTGGCATTTCGCATCGTCGCGCACGTCCACGGTCATCCAGGGGCGATAGGCCGGATTCTGGTAGTACTTTCCCGTCAGCATCATCTCGATGTTGTGCTGCCAGGGCCCCATGTCTTTCTGATGCCGCGACTGGATGGGACCTACGTTGTCGGCCGGGCAGCAGGTGATGGCGTCCCACTCTCCGCTCGCCTCGGCGGCTTCGCTGAACGCACGCTGCGCCAGCACCTTTCCCATGGAATACCCTTGACCCCGTTCCGGCGTACGCTTGGGATTCTGCTCGTCGGGATACCGGTCTTCGAAACAGACCGGACGACGCGACAGCTCGTGAATGTCGGCTTCCGAGATGACGGCAGCAATGCTGGAGGTGACAATCACGCGGCTGACGGAGCCCGCCTTGTTGATGCTGGCGATCATGTGATCGCACACGCGGCGAACGTAGTCCTGATCGTCGTAGTCGCTCACGTGGGACACATGACAGACGCCATGACAGCCGGGAAAAATTTCGTCGAAGCAGCCGTCGTCGTCGAGATCCGCCGTATGCAACGTGAGCCGCCCCGACGCGTACGCCCCCATGGCTTTCAGAAACCCCACCCGTTCTTCGTTTGCCACATCGCGCACACAGGCCCGCACGCGATAGCCGCGATCCAGCAGTTCGCGCACCACCCAGCCGCCGATGAATCCTGCCGCGCCGGTCACCGCCACGGTGCCGCCTTTTGGTATGGGCGCCATCGCCTTCTCCCCTCGTTCGTGTTGCCCGGATTGTAGCCCGAAGCTGGCATCCAGCGGGCCTTCAGACCACTATGGCGTTTTGAACGGCCCTGGAGAACCTCGATGCCCGATGAGAACGGCACCGTCACCACCACCCTGAGCAATCACGTGTTGCGCATCCACATTGATCGCGCAGACAAGATGAATGGCTTCACGCCTGAGATGTTCGATCAACTCTCAGACGCCATGACGACACTGGAGCAGACCGACGATGCCTGGGCAGGTGTGCTCACGTTTGAAGGCAAACACACCACCGCCGGTCTGGACCTGCCGCGTTTCGCGGGTTCCATGCGCGACGGCTCACGCGACGCGGTGCAGGACGATCGGGTGGACGCTTTTGCTCTGCGCCGCCGCTGCAGCAAACCCGTGGTGATGGCGGTACAGGGTGTGTGCTACACGATCGGTATCGAAATGATGCTGGGGGTCGATATGGTCGTGGCCGCCGACAATACCCGCTTCTGCCAGCTCGAGCCCAAACGGGGCCTTGCGGTGTTCGGCGGCGCCCATGTGCGGTACGTGCAGCGCGCCGGCTGGGGCAACGCCATGTACCACCTGCTGCGGGCGGACGAGTTCGACGCGGCCCGGGCGCATACGCTGGGCATGGTGCAGGAAGTGGTGCCAGCGGGGCAGCAGATCGAACGGGCCATGGCGCTGGCGGAAGAAATCTGTCAGGCGGCGCCGCTGGCCGTGCGTGAGATCAAACGAGCGGCAGCAATCTACCTGGAGCAGGGCGAGCAGGCCGGTTTCGCGGAAATCCCCACCATGCGGGAGCGCACCGCCAACTCCGAGGATTTTGCCGAAGGCATCGCGTCTTTTCGCGAAAAGCGCGAGGCCCGGTTCAAGGGCCGCTAGGGGGCTGGACCGGTTGAAAGTCAGGCGCTGGCCGGAAGCCGTCGCGGTTCGGCATGATCACCTGCGCCAGCGAGGTCTGTGACAGCACAGCGTCTGCCGGAATGATCTCGTTCAGGAACAGCACGTAGGCGGTCACCGCGTAAACCTCGTTCGCGGTCAGCGATTTCTCATTGCCGTAAGGCATGGCGCGGTTTACATAGTCGAACAGCGTGGTGGCGTAGGGCCAGAAGCTGCCTACCGTCTTCAACGGCTGCGCGGTGGCCAGCGTACCTCGCCCCCCCGCCAGGGCATTGCCAGCCAGCCGGCCGTCGGCGCCGTGACAGGCAGCGCAGCGCGCCACGTAAACGCCCTCACCTTCGGCAACCGAGCCCTGTCCGGCCGGTAGCCCAACACCGTCCGGCGTCACCACCGCTTCAAACCCCGCGGGGGCAGGTTTGCCCAGCGCCGGCGCGAGATGCGGGCCCAGTTCGGCCGCAGCCGCCGTCGCCCAGCAGGCGAGCAGCACTGCCACGCTACGCAAAGACATTGCGCACCACGCCGTCCGCAGCAACCCGCCAGCTCTGTATGCCGTTGTAGTGGTAGGCAAACCCCGGCGGATGTCCCACCAGCGCCTGCGTGCGGGTGGGTTGCAGGTTGCCACCGGCATCAGTCGCACGGCTCTGCAGCACTGCCGGTTGACCGGTCCAGCGCCATGGAATGCGAAAGCGCACCAGACGCAGCGGCCCGGTTTCGGACTGCACAGCCGCTTCTGCCCAGGAACGGCCACCGTCGGCACTCACTTCCACCGAGCGTATGCCCCCGTTCCCCGACCAGGCGAGCCCCGAGATCTCGTAAACCCCCTTGTCCGGCAGCGTCATCCTGCCGGATGGCGAGGTGATCACCGATTTCACCTGCATGCGCAGAGAGAACTGCCGTGCCAGGCCGTCGGTCATGAGATCGGTGTACTTGCTGGTTTCCTCCCGCGTGTGCGCCGGCTGATCGGTCAGCTTGAGGCTGCGCAGCCATTTGATGCTGAGATTTCCTTCGCATCCGGGTACCAGCAGCCGCATGGGGTAACCCTGCGCACCGCGCAGGGGTTCACCGTTCTGATACAGCGCCACCATGGCGTCGTCCAACGCCATGGACAGCGGCACGCTGCGATTGTTGCCGGACGCGTCGGCACCTTCGGCTATGACCCATGACGCGGCGTCGTCCACGCCGGCTTCGTCCAGCAGATAGTGAAGCGGCACGCCCGTCCATTCTGCGCAGGACACCAGACCGTTGAGCTCCCCGGCGGTGAGATCCTGAGCCTCTGCCAGCGCGTTGCGCCAGCTGTTGCCCGAGCATTCGAGAAAGAGGATGCGACTGACGAAAGGATAACGCTGCAGGGCGTCGTAGCTGAAGGTGAGCGCCCGGCGCACACCCCCGAACACGGTCAGGGTGTGCCGGTCGGGATCAACGTCGGGAATGCCGCTGTGATGCCGCTCGAAGTGCAGGCTGTTGGGCGTGATCGTACCGTTCAGGGCCTGCAGCGGCGTCGACGAAGACCCGGCAGCGATACCCAGCGGATGGCTATTGATGCCTTCGCGCTGCAGACGTGCAAAGCGCGAGGGCTCGCCGTATTCCCCGGGGGGCGTGCCCGGACGTGTCATCCACGGTTCTGCCGCCAGCACCGGCGTCAGCACGCTGCCCGCAGCGGCTGCACCACCCAGCGACAGCCACTGGCGTCTGCTCAACAAGCCGTTCCCGGCAACCGGTGCCATCAGCAGTAGACCCCGTCTGCGTAAATCGTCCCGCCCTGAAACTCCGCGGCCAGAAACGGCAGCGTCATCAACGCGAGGCGCTGCTCGTCGTCGCTCATCGCCGCAAGGGCTGCGTACTCCGGTGCCCGTGTGTCTGCGAGAAAACACAGATGCGTGGCGCCCGCTTCGGCAACGGCTCCGCGCACCGATGCGAGGAGCTGCAGGAACGCTTCCAGCGACGCATATCCGTAGTCGAGCACAAACGCCAGACGCAGCTCGCGCGTCTCTTCCCCCCGCGTCAACACGTTGCGCTCGTTCACCTGCCAGACACCCAGCGCCGCGTCGGTAGTGGCGTAGAAACTGTCGAGACCGTAGCTGGCGATGCGGGACAGCCGCTCGTCGAGCAATGCCGGGGTGTAAGGCCGGAACAGCACCCGGTCGCCATGCGTGCCGTTCAACAGCTCACATAACGCCTCCGGGGCGAGGTTCTGGTATGCCATCGTGCCGACGTCGCCCGCCGTGGGAATGGCCAGGCGCGAGAGGGTCACGCCTTCCACCGCCGGAAAGCCCGCATGCTGCGTATGCAGATTGTTCGGGTCCATCAGCGCGTAGGGAAACTGCGGCGCCTGCGCCTCGAAGGTACGCCGCGGATCGACGTGGCTCGCCAGTGCCTGCGAGATGCTGCCGGCCCGATACTCCGGGTGCACGCGCCAGTGGTGCTGGTACGCACAGAAGGTATCTGCGTCGTGAAAGTGCACCGGGCGCAGTGCGGTGGAAAAGAACCCCACAACGCGATCGTCCGTCACCGCCACTGCCGCGTCCACCTCGTGCATGAGCTTCAGGTAGTCGTCGAAGAACGCCCCTCGATCGATCACCCATTTGGAACCATCGGCCAGTTCCATGGGGCAGGCCTGCTCCAGCGCCACGCATCCGGCTGCGTCTTCCGCCCTGTACGTCCGCACCGCCACCCCCGGCGGGAGCGGCGGGTAAGACGCCCAGTAATGCACGCGGTGCGGTGCCTCACGCTCGAAGCGGATGCGCAGCTCGAAAATCACCTCATCACCGACACAGAGATTGGCAAAGCTGAGATCGGGGGCGTCGTGGCGTATGTCGGCAACGTGGAACGTGAGCGGGCCACGCGTTTCGATCAACTTGAGCAGGGGACGATAGGTCTCGAAGAAATTGGTGATCGTATACCCTTCGAAGCGCTCGAAGAGGTTCGCTTCTTCGGCAGCTTCCGTCATGGCATCGGCCTCGCCGCTGTACACCTGCGCCAGCCAGCCGATGCGTGCGTTTCTGCGCTCGACGCCTGTCTGCTCAGTCATAGCGTGGCATAGGTCATGCGTTCCAGATCGTAAAAGGTCTGCACGCAGCGCGGGTCCGCGAAGGGGAACACCTGGGTCAGCATCGCCCCTGCAATGCCCTGTTTGAGATCCAGCCAGTAGTAACTGTTGCCGAGGCCGGCCCACATGAGGGTTCCGGCCGGGCGACCGGTGTCGCAGGCGGTTTCACTCACCTGAAACGTGAGCCCCCAGGTTTTCGGCTGTCCCGGGAACAGCTCCGCGTCGTTGCTCAAGGCCGGCGCACAGCTACGCAGGAGCGTCACACGCAGATCGCCGATGTGGTTGCGGCCCATCTCGGCGATGGTCTCCGGTGCCAGCAGGGTCGCCTCCCCCGCACGCCCCCCGTTCAAGAGGGCACTCAGCAGCCTGCCGTAATCCAGCACCGTCGAGAGAAGGCCACCCCCGCCCATTTCGAACTCGGGCGCCTCCGGTGCCGGCGGTATCTCCCCACCAGCGAGAGAGCCATCTGCGTCACGATGAAACAGAGGCAGGCGCCGTGCTGCCATCGACGCCGTTGCCGTGAATGCCGTATCGGACATACCAAGCGGCTCGAAGATATGTTCGCGCATGTACTCGCCAAGGGTCTGGCCCGATGCAGCCTCGACCATCATGCCCACCCAGTCGATGCCGATACCGTATTCCCAGCGCGCTCCCGGATCGAACATCAGCGGCACCTTCAGCGAGGCTTTCTGAAGACCCATCAACGACGGCGTATCCGTGCGCGCCAGATAGTCGGCAAAAACCTCGTTCCACATCTCGTAGACGAAGCCGGATGTATGTGTGAGCAATCTGCGCAGGGTCACGGGCTGCGATGGTGCCCGCAGCCGCGGCGCGCCGCTTTCGTCGTAGCCTTCGAGCACCCTCACATCGCCCAGGAAGGGACACACCTCGCCTGCGGGAGCGTCCAGGTGCAGCTCACCACGCTCTACGAGCTGCATGGCTGCAATGCCGGTTACCGCCTTGGTCATGGAGTGTATGGCCGCAACGGAATCGGGCTGCACGTCTGCCCCGCCCACTGCCCCGAAGGCTCCGGTGTAAGTGGCACCGTCCGCCGTCACCACGGCCGCGGTGACAAATGGTACGTCGCCTGCGGCCACCGCGCCCGCAAGTAACTCGTCCAGTTGAGCCTTCAACGTCATGAGCCGTCCCCTCCTGTTCGAGTCGAGCTTACCGCAGTTGCGCCCATTGCCGAACGGAAAGAAAAAAAGCCCCTTCAAGGAAGGGGCTTTCAAGGTCCGCAGAAGTCGGACGTTACATGCTGCCGGCAAGCCGCGCGAAGAAGATGCGCCCGCGGCCGTCGTGCAACGTGGGATCGAAGGCTGTCACCACCGCAATGGCCGGCGCTTCCTCGTCAAAGACGTTCTGGATACCCAGGGTCAGGTTCGAGTCGGCCAGGAACCACTGCTCACCGAAGTTGTAGTTGTACTGTATGTCGACGGTGGTCATGTCTTCGATTTCCTCGTCGGCGAGGTCGTCGGCGACAGAATTGTTGCCCGCGAGCCGCGCAACGGCTGCGAAGAAGCCCCGGGTGGGTGCCGGAATGTCGGTTTCCACCTCGTCGACCCAGCGGACCAGCGCAAACACGCGATGGTTGTTCATGGCCCAGCTGAGGGTGGCGTTCACTTTCCACTCGGGCAGCGGCCGCGCAACCGGGTTGTTGCTGTTGTAGTTGCCTACGCCATCGAACGTCGTGGCGGTGCCATCGTCGTTGGGCACCTCGACATCGTATGTCTCGATCCAGGCCGCCTGCAGGCCTACACGCCAGTTGCCCCAGTCATTGTCGAAGCGATACGCGATGTTGGTATCGAGACCGGAGATGTCGGCGCCGTTGGCGTTGGCAAAATCGGGCAGAATCCGCAGCAGAATACCTGAGCTGTTGCGAATGATCTGATCGAAGTTGCGATCGGCCAGCATCGCCGCGTCGGCCAGCGACGTACCGGGGTTGGCGTCCACATAGGCCTGAATCGCCGCGTTGTCCGCGTCCAGCAGGTTGTTGGACGACTCGCGGGTGATGATGTCCTCGTACTCGTAGTCGTAGTAGTCGAGGTCAATGGACAAACCTTCCAGCGGACCGTCCTCCGGCACCCAGGAAATGCCGATGTTCCAGTTGTCGGCAGATTCCGGTGCGAGCTCCGGGTTACCCACGGTGATCGACGGCTTGAACGTGGTACCCCCGATGAGGTCTTCCTCGTTGTCTACCGTCGTCAGCGCGCCGAACGACTGCTGCAGCGACGGTACGCGGAACGAGCTGCCCCCGGAGGCGCGCACGGTCAGCGAGTCGGTTGCGCGCCAGATGAACGTGAACTTCGGATCGAACGTGTCTTCGCCGATTTCGTCGAAGTCCTCGTAACGGCCGGCCACGTTCACCTCGACACGATCACCCAGCGGAATGCCTACCTCCGCGAAGAACGCGGTGGTGGTGAGCTGTCCGCTCCAGTCGTCGGCGCCGAACACGAAGTCGAGGTTGCCGGTGGTCAGCGACGAGTCGAAGATCACCTTGCCTTTGTCCACACGGCGCTGGAAGCCAACCGCCAGACCCACCGGACCGGAATCGGTGTCGAAGAGATCGCCGGACGCGACGATGTCGATCACGCGCTGCCGGTAGTCGGCGTCGCTGCTGGCACGGCCGATCAGCCAGTCGTACAGCTCGGGCGCGTTTCTCAGCGTGAGATCGGACTGCAGCAGGCTGCCATCGCGGTTGAACACCGAGTTACCGAACGGGTTGAAGAAGTAACAGGAGCCGGCAGCGAAGTCGCCCCCGGAGGCTGCGTACGACGCGTTGCCTTCGCCGGGCACACCCGTGAACGGATCACAGTTGGGGCCCCCATAACCGTTCAGTGCCAGCTCCATGTGCGTGGACAGTGTGTCCTGCACCTGCGCGGTTTGCGAGCTGTGATTGCTGGCGGTGTAGGTTGCATCGATTGTCCATTCCCGGTCGCCGAACGCCGCATCGTAGGTGAGGCCCACAACCATGCGCTGGTCGTTACGGTTGGTATCCGTGAACGTGGTGACCGGCCGCAGCGGCGAACCGTTCTCCGAGGAGGAATACCCCTGCAGACGGGTGAGGTTGGCGTACTCGATCGGCTGGATGCCGCGACGGAACGCGTCTTCAGCACTGCCCGGATTAGGCGCAAACTGCACATCACCGTTGGCGTCGATGTACTCGGTGCCCGTCGGAATGGTCAGCGCCGGAGCGTTGGGGTTCAGAGAGTTCAGACGGTTGAACTCAGAGTTGTTGGACGCAAATTCAAACTTCGCCTCGAGCCGTTCCGAAATGTCGTAATGGCCCTCTACGAAGAAATTGCGCAGGCTTTCCTCAGCCTGAATCGAGAAGAACGACCCGTAGTCGTATACGCAACGGTTGAACAGATTGCCCAACGCACCACCGTTACCCGGGGTGAGCGCGGCCGCATCTTCACAGTTGACGTCTGCCTGGCCGAAGCTCAAACCGGCAGGATCGCGCGGTGGGTTGCGCGAGCACGGCGTAGCGGGATCGTTGTCGGCACAGCCCGGGTCCACGAATTCGCCGGGAACACCGCCGGTCGCATTGGGTCCCCAGATGATGTCGGCGGTGCTGAGGGGCAGCAGACGACCCGGCTGACCGGTGGAAGACAGCGTGGTGCCGCCAAAGCGCCGATAGTTGTCAGCAACGTTGATTTCACCCCGATCGAGGAACGAGCCGGACACGACAATGCCGCCCCGATCCCCCTGCACCCCCCAGATCATGCCGACCTGGTTGGTGTCGCCTTCACCGGTCTCGTCGTCCACCGTGTACTGGTAGCTGAAGTCGAAGCCTTCGAAGTCGTCTTTGGTGATGAGGTTAACCACGCCGGCAACGGCGTCCGAGCCATACAGCGCCGAAGCGCCATCCTTGACGATTTCGATACGCTCCACAGCGATGTTGGGCACCAGAGCGTTCACGTTAGTCGACGCGTTGCCCCGGGGGTTGTACCAGGAAGGTACGTGACGATGCCCGTTCACCAGCGGCAGCGTTGCCCCGTGGCCCAGGTTACGCAGGTTCACGTTGGCGCGGCCGTCTGCGCCCTCACCCTGGAAGGTGGTGGCACGCACCTGGCTGCCCGACGCCCACGGCATGGAAGCGATGACCTCGGCAAAGTCTGCCGCACCGAGGTCTTCGATGTCGGCTGACGTAACCACCGAGAGCGGCGATGGTGAATCCTGCGCGGTACGTTTCAGGTAGGAGCCGGTGACGACAACCTCTTCGATCGCGGCGTCCTCGTCTTCGGCTACAGCATAGGGGCCGGCAAATGCGGCCAGCATCGCGCACAGCAGTGCGCTGTTGAATTTTCTCAACGGATATCCCCTTTATCTCTCCAATCCCTCACGCGCCGCGTGTACCCCTACACGCAAGTTGGCACGTACTTGCAAGCTCTACTGCTGGAAAACGGAGGACAGAGACGTCCGAACGCGATCCCCAGAACAGGAGCATTTCACGTCGGACTGCGTCACATGACACGATGCGACTTGACGTTGGCGCTTAGTAACAACCCCTCCGGGGGATGTCAAGCTTGATCAACGCACGCGTTTGACACGGGTCGACGTGCCATTGTCGTTGCGCATGATGTAGCCCCCAACCGTGCCGCTCTTGATGCGGATCTCTTCGCCTTCCTTGAAAGGCAGGTCCCGCGGCGCGTTCTGCATCCACACCTGCTGATTAGCCAGCAGAAACATCATTGCCTGCTGGTCGCCGCGACGGATGGCGGTGAGGGTGGAGGTGAAGTCGACTTTTTCTTTGCGGCCGAAGATCGGACGCGAACCTTCTGCCGGCGGCTCAGGCCACGCGACGGGCTGTTCGGCTTGCACCGGGGGGGCTGTTTCGCCCGCTGGGCGGGTCGATGAGACGGGCTCGGCAACGGTAGCAGTGCCAAGTTGCGAAGGTGCGCGGACGGGTTCGGAAGTGATTTTCGGAATTTCCGCGCCGCGCTCCTCTGACGGATACAGGCGGTCGAAGCAGGCCAGCCGTTCGCGCGCGTTTTCCACCTGCGCGCATTCTGCCGCGCTGGTGCCGTAGGCGCTGCCCGCCCCCAACCAGACTGCCAGCCCGATCGCCCATACGATGCTACCGATTTTCATGCGTCCCCCCGCCTGGTACTGCAACTGGCTGGCGAGTCTACCCGATGCGACGCAAGAAAATCAGCCTTCGCCGGACAACCGGACTGGCTGCGTCGTTACCGCTCCAGCGAGTACGTCAACCCGAGACGCAACATGCGCCCGAACGGGTTGTGCGTGAACGCGTCGTAGTTGAACTCGCGCGACATGTAGGACGGATCTTCGTCTTCGATGTTGATCACCGACCCGGTCAACGTCAGCGCACCGTCCATGAACGAGTACGTCACGTGCACGTCGTGCGTGATGTGACTGGCCACAATGCAGTTGTCGCCGCAGGTTTGCGGCGCCGCACCCTGGTACTCGTACTCGTCGACGTAGCTCGTTACCCACCGCAGATTCAGATTGTCCATCTGATAGTTCACCGTGCCGCGGGCTTTCCATTCAGCCACCGTGCGCGCAAGCGACGTGCGGTAGTTCAGGCGCCCCAGCGCATCGTACTTGGGTCCGAACTCCCAGGCATCGATCTCGAAAGTTTCCACCTTCGTGCCCGTGATGTCCGTGGTGAGATAACCCGGGCCCACAGGCAGCCCGTACTGGAACGTGAAGTCGATGCCGTCGGTTTTGTAGTCAGGGCCGTTCACGATGTTCACGTTGATGATCTCGATGTCAGTGGCGTTGGTACCTCCGCCAAAGACCAGACGATCGAAGTAGACCCCATTGGGGTCACACGCCCCGCCGCCCGGACACGTGATGTTCACGATGTTGGAGAACGGCTCTGTGACCAGCGGGTCGGTGAAGTCATAAGACCAGTAGTCGATCGTGACGAACGCGTTGTCACCTTCCGTGAAGAGGCCGTCGTGGTTGATCAGCAGACCCACGTTGACGGTGTCCGCTTCTTCCGGCTGCAGATCGGGATTACCTCTCGTGTCGATTCGTTTGAACGCGCCTGTCGCAGCCACGAATTGCAGGGAGTTGGACGAGTTTCCGTCCGTCGTCTGATTCAGCGTGGGGCCACGGAACGTTGACCCGTATGACGCGCGCAGACCGATGCTTTCCGTCGCCTGCCAGCGGAAGGCGATTTTGGGGTCCGTGGTTGAGCCGATGTCACCGCCGTAGTCCTCATGACGTACCGAAATCTGGCCTTCCAGAGTTTCCGTCAGCGGGAACTGCACCTCGCCGAACACCGCCCAGATGTCGCGATCTTCGTCAATCGGGAAACCCGGCGGCAGGAAGCCGAAGAGACCGGTGCGACCGGTGGAGCAGTCTGTGATTTCCGGACCCGCGGAGCACGGGAACACGTTGCCGTTGTAGAAACCTGTCGGGCCCGACTCGTAGGTTTCGTCGCGATACTGGAAGCCGACCGCGTAGTCCATGGTGCCAGCCGGCAGCTCAATCATGCCGAGCTCGCCCGTCACAATGCCTTCCAGCACAAGCAGCGAGGTTTCCCCTTCGGTGACCCCCGTGGTGATCATGTAGTCCAGCAGTTCCTGGTTATCCAGGGCCGGGTTGAAGTCCGGGTTGTTCGCTTCGCCGCCAGGCACCAGCGAGTTCGCGCCGGCCATGGAGTTGGAGAAAGGAATCCAGTAGCGGCAAGGACCCTGGCCAGCATTGGCCTGCACCGTTGCCAGCGAGAAGTTGAGGTTGCCGTCGGCATCGAATTCGTTGGGCACCTGCTGCTCGCACTCGAAGCCGCCGAGACCCTGGCGAGCCCGCTGGTCCCGATAGACCATCGTGTCACCGCCTTCGCTGCCGCGTTCCGACTCGGAATACGTCACCGAAAACTGCCAGCCCAGCTCACCCCATTGACCGTCCAGCGCAGCAGCGAAACGCATCAGCTCCGATTCACGGAAGTGCGAACGCGGTGGTCCGTCCTGGCCATAGTAGCGGCCGTAGAACCAGGCCACGTCCTGCCATTCGGCCGGCACGCCGGCGAGATCCTGGGCGCCACCGTCACCCGCCCAGCGGCAGTAGACTTCGGCACAGGAGGCGTAGTCGCCGTAGGTATCGGGATACAGACGGGCCATGTCCACGAGGCCGGGATTGTTCGCGCGAATCGTGCGGTTTTCGTCCACGAGGCGGTTCGGCGGGTACGAAGGCGAGGTGCCCCAGTCAGGCACGTCGCTGTCGGTCAGCAGAAACTCCATGGTGAGGTTCGTGGTTTCGGTCAGCTCGAAGCTGGCTTCCGAATACCACTGCCAGCGCTCTGCATCTTCGATGAGATTGTCGAAGGCGGTGTACTGGAAGCGGCAGAAACCGCCTTCGGTGTTCCCCGCGACCCCCACCGAGGTGCGCGCACCGCCCAGGTCCTCACAGTTCGGATCAACGATGCCGGATGCTAGCAGGCCGACGAACCCCCCTGCTGAGGCCGTGATCGGCGCGGCAGCTTCCCAACGGTCCAGCGGCACCACAACCGATGGCCGTCCCACAGAAGACCAGCCTCCGCGGGTGTTCTCGTCGTAGCTGCGCAGCGACCAGTCACGATCGGCAATCCGCAGCCGGTCCCGGCGGATGTAGCTGGCTGACGTCATGAAGTGCCCGCGCCCGTCCATGAAGTCGAAGCCCCAGATGGCCCCAAACTCCTGGTCGCCATTGGTGTCTTCGATGTCCTTGTGACTGGCGGTCACCTCGAAACCCTCGAAGTCTCCACGGGTGATGAAGTTCATGACGCCGGCAATTGCATCCGACCCGTAGGTGGCCGCGGCGCCGTCGCGCAATACCTCGATGCGCTGCACAGCAATCGACGGAATCATGTTCACGTCGACCAGCAGCTGAGCCTGGGCGCCGATGGCAAGTGGCGACCAGGTCGTGCGTCGTCCGTTCACCAGAACGAGCGAGCGGCTCGGTCCCAGGCCGCGGATGTTCACCGTGGCCCGGTCAGCACCGGCGCCAGCCTGGAACTGGTCGGTTTCGCCGTCCGCGCCTTGCGAGAACGACATGCTTTTGATGAGGTCGATGGCCGTCGGCGATCCTTCCAGCGCCAGATCTTCGCGCTGCAAAGTCGTGACGGGTAACGCGGCATCTTCGGGCGTGCCCTTGATGTACGTTCCAGTGACGACAACCTCTTCGATTTCACCTTCCTCCGCAAAGAGCTGCGCGGAAAAAGGCAGGCAAAGCGACGCAGCCAATAGCTGCAGCCATGTGCGCATGCGCGCACGCGAGCGGACTTCCATCAGATATCTCCCCTAGTGATCCCCATTGGCGGACAGCCCGCAGGCAACTGCCCAACGGTCTGACGCTAGCCAGCCCCGGTAGGATTGTCAAACACCCAGGAGAATCAGGTGATCGCGTCGTCCCGGTTGGGCAACCGCACCAGCAGGCTGACGATGCCGGCGAGCACGAAGGCGCCGCACCAGATCTGAAACGCCGGCATGTAGGAATCTGCCTGGTCAGCGATGTAGCCGGTGATCAGCACCCAGAACGTGGCCGGGGCAATGAAGAACGACAACAGGCCATTCACACGGGAAAACTTCGCCGCGCCGAACAGACGGGAGATGATTACCGAGCGCACGGGAATCATGCCGCCGAAGCCCAGACCGAAGAGCGCGGCCGCCACCAGCAGCACCGCGTAGGTGTCTGTGGCCAGCAGCGCCACCGTGGAACCGATGTAAGCCACCACCCCCGCCATGACGGTGGCCTTGGCGGAGAGATTGTCCATCATCCAGCCGAACACCACCTTGCCACCGATGGCAAAGCCCCCGGCCACGGTCAGGAGAAAGGCGCCGTCGTAAAGGTCGAAGCTCAACTCGGTGGTGACGTACGTGGGCAGGTGGGTGGCCATGGCC
>CAZYYJ010000060.1:0-33370 GCA_964651595.1 uncultured Pseudomonadales bacterium
CCGAGCATGCCGAGCTCCATGTTGGAGATGTGCATGCTGCCGCCTTTGCCTTTGCAGTACCCGGTGGAGCGGCCGAAAAGCTCTGCAAACATGCGATCGAACGCACCGCCTTTGGCGATGAGGTGGCCGTGGCCGCGGTGCGTCGAGGTGATCTGATCCTGATCGGACAGGTGCGCCATGACGCCGGAAGCCACAGCCTCCTCGCCCACGTACAGGTGCAGTGCGCCGGGGATCTTGCCGTCTTCCATCATCTTGCCGGCGGTTTCTTCGAAGCGCCGGATGCGCACCATGCGCCTGTGCAGGTCCACCAGGACCTCGTTGGTCAGTGCGTCGCTCAAGATTGCCCCTCCGCTTGATGTTGTCGTAAAGCCGGCCCAGCCGGGCGGCCTGGTATAGTACGTGTTTCAAAAATGAGGGGGAAGTCATGCCATCTTTTGCTGCTGCGTTGAAGACCGAGCGCCCAGAGGAAGTTGCACTGCGCGATGAGGTGCGGGCGCTGAGCTGGGGCGACGTCGATGACATTCTCAATCGCGTTGCCAACGGCTTGAACAGCTTCAACCTGGGCGAGCAGCGGCGGATTGCCGTGTTTGCCGAGAATGCGGTCGAGACCGCCATGGCCAACCTTGGCGGCCTGGTGGCCGGTGCTTCGGTGGTGCCGGTCAACTTTCACCTTACAGCCGAGGAGGTGGCGTACATTCTCGAGGATGCCGGCGTGCAGGTGCTCTTCGCCGGCGGCAATACCGCAGAGCGCGCGGTGGAAGCCGCGGCGCTGGCGAAGGTGCCCGCCGTGATTCTCTGGCATACCGACAACGTGCCGGATGGCGCGCACGCCTGGGAGGCCTGGCTGGCCGCGCAGGCGGAAGCCCCCGCGGACGAGTCGCGGCCGCCGCGACCGAACCTCCTCTACACCTCCGGCACCACCGGCAGGCCGAAGGGCACCGAACTGCCGCCGACGATGTTTGCCGGCGGAGACACGGTGGGTGAGCACCTCGCCAACCTCAAAGGTGACCCGCGCAGCGAGCAGGGCGTGCACCTGGTGGTGGGGCCCATGTACCACACGGGCCCGCTGTCGGGTGCGCGGTTGCTGGCGGCGGGTGTTTCCAGTGTGATTCTCGGCAAGTTCGATGCTGAGAAAACGCTCGCAGCCATCGAGAAATACAAGGTGGGCAACAGCGTGATGGTGCCAACGCACTTCGTCCGGCTGCTGGCGCTGCCCGAGGAGGTGAAAGCGCGCTACGACCTGAGCTCGCTGATCCGCATCAGCCACACCGGGGCAAAGTGCCCGGTGGACGTGAAGCGGTCCATGATCGAGTGGTGGGGACCGGTGTTCGTCGACGCTTACGGGGCGAGCGAAGTGGGCACCACATGCATGATCACGTCGGAAGAGTGGCTCGAGCATCCGGGCTCGGTGGGCAAGTCGCTGCCGCCGTTCACGGCGAAGATTCTGGACGACGACGGCAATGAGCTGGGCCCCAACGAGGAGGGGCGTCTGTTCTTCGAAGACGAAACCGGCCGGGGCGTGATCTATCACAACGACCCGGAAAAATCGGCAGCGGCGCATATCGCCCCCGGCGTTTTCACGCTGGGCGAAATTGCCTACATGGACGAGGATGGCTACGTGTACATCACCGACCGCTTCAGCGACATGGTGGTTTCCGGGGGCGTGAACATCTACCCGGCCGAGGCTGAGCAGGTATTGATCGAGCACCCGGCCGTGCTGGACGTGGCGTGCATCGGCGTGCCCCATCCGGAGATGGGTGAAGAGCTGAAAGCGCTGGCCATCGCACGCGATGAGGTGGTTGCGCCCGAGGAAGTGCTTGCCTGGTGCCGCGAGCGGCTGTCGCATTACAAATGCCCGCGCAGCCTCGAGTGGCGTGACGATCTCGGCCGCAACACCATGGGTAAGATCAACAAGCGGAAACTGCGCGCGCCGTTCTGGGAGTAGCGGTCAGCCAGCTTGCCGGAAGGCCACGTCCAGCCGTTGCAGGCCGCGCAGAACGAGGGAAGGGTGATGGGCCAGCTCCGCAGCACCCGGTGCGAAGGCGAGCTCGGCCGTGTGCGCCAGCAGGGACGTGAAGGCCTGATGCATCTCTTCCCGCGCCAGGTTGGCGCCCAGGCAGTGATGGATGCCGGCGCCGAAGCCGACCTGCGTACCGGCGTTGCTGCGGCACACGTCCAGAGTGTCGGGATCGTTGTACTTGCGCGGGTCGCGGTTTGCCGCCGCGTAACGCAGGTGAATGCGCGAGCCGCGGGGAATGTCGAGGCCCCCCAGCGTCACGTCCTCTGTAGTGATGCGGAACAACCCCTGCACGGGTGATTCCAGGCGCAGCACTTCGTTCACGAACGTGTACATGCGGTCAGAATGCTCGCGCAGATACGCCTGCTGCTCGGGATTTTCGATCAGAAGCTGCACACCGGCCGCGATGCCGTTGGTGGTGGTTTCGTTGCCGGCGACCAGTAGTTGCTGGGTAACCCCCAGCATTTCGCCCATCGTGAGAGGGTTGCCATGCTCGTCGCGCGCCTGTACCAGGTGCGTAAGCAGGTCGTCGCGCGGTTCGCGCTGGCGCTGCTCGAGCTCGGCGCGCATGAAATCCTGAAACTCCCGGAGGCTCTGCGCACATTCGACCCAGCGTTCGTCGCTGATCATCATGCCGAGCGGCTCCACCGACGCATCGGACCAGTCTTTGATGGTCTGCGCATAGCTGCGATCGAGGCCGAGAATGTCGGCGATGACCGTGATGGGGATGGGAATGGCGAAGTCGGCGACCGCATCGAAGGTATCGCCGCGAATGAAACGATCGATCACGTCTTCCACGATGCTCTCGATGCGCGGCCTCAGCGCTGTGATCTCGCGGGAGCGGAACGGTGGATCCAGAAGACTGCGCACGCGGCCGTGCTCGGGTGGGTCGGACGAAACCAGGATGTTCACCGGCCGTTCCATGGCCGCCTGGATTGCGCGTACCGCCTCCGGCGGCGTGCGCATGTGCGCGATGTTCTGGCTGTTCACGCTGGAGAAGCGCTGTGGCTGTCGCATGATCTCGCGCATCATCTGGTAGTCGACACACACGTAGAAGTTGAGGGCTGCGTCGAAAAAGATGCTGCGCTCGCTGACGGCGCGGTAGTAAGGCCATGGACACTCCTGAACCTCGGGTTCGGCGAGGCTGCGGTCCGCATCGCTCACGGGGGCACTCACGGGGCAGGCTCCACGTCGGTGCGGCGCACGTCGGAGACGTCCTGAAAGCTGCGCTTGAGCTCCTCTTTGAGCCAGTTGAACATCATTGTCTCGTCGAGCTTGCCCTGGCCGATCGCCTTGTCGAGCGCCATACCTTCCAGCACGAACTGTGTGAGAAAGTTGGCCCGATAGAAGCTCTCGGATGCGGCGAGATCGGAGAAAAGGTCTTTCACTGCGGCGTAAAACGCCGCCTCGAACTCGGCGATGGCGGGCGTGACCACGGCGGCCAGCTCCGGGTCTGTACGCGCTGCCACCTTCAGCTCGTGGAAGACGATGAATTCCGGCGTGTTCAGCTGACGCCAGTACGTATCGATGCCTTCGCCGATGCGGCTGTGCCGGGCGCCCTGTTGCACGGCAAACTCTTCCCGCGCGAACATCTCGATGCGCCGCTGATTGATGAACAGCACGGTCTCACGCACGAGATCGAAGCGCGAAGGGAAATGATGCAGCATGGCGCCACGGCTCACGCCGGCGCGCTGCGCAACGTTCTCGGTGGTGGTTTTGGCAAAGCCCTGCTCGTAAAAACAGTCGAGGGCCGCTTCCAGCACGGCGGTGCGCGTGAGCTGGCTTTTTGTCTGCTGCCAGGTCTGCTCGCCACGATGCAGCACATCGCGAGGTGCACCACCGGACCGGGGTTTCAGTTTCGTCGTGCTGGTCATTTTGTCATTCTAAGGCGACGTCTCCGTCGCCAACAAGCGAGGCCTTCATGACCCGTTCATCGCCCCCCACCCTGGAAACGCTGCTCGTGTGCAAAGGCCATCCCTACGAACGGGAGCCGTTCTACGCCATGTTCGATGCCATGGCTGACGTGAACTGGACGCTGGTGGAGCAACCCGCGGCCCAGGCGTTGTTCAGCATCGAGCAGGCGGCTAAGTTCGATGCGTACGTGCTGTATGACATGCCGGGGATTCAGTTTGATCCCAACCCGGGCGTGGCCCCCCACTTCTTCGAGCCCGATGCCGACTACGTGACCCGTTTCGAAGCGCTGGTGGAGGATGGCTTCGGCTTCGTGTTTCTGCATCACGCCATTGCCGGCTGGCCGGCGTGGCCCGGCTACGCCGACCTCATCGGCGGGCGCTTTCTCTACATGCCCGGAGAGCTGAGAGGGCGCAGCTGCGTGGATTCCGGCTACCGCCACGGCGTCACGCACACGGTATCGGTGGTGCACGATCACCCGGTTACCCGGGGCGTGCCGTCCGAGTTCGAGATCACCGACGAGCTCTATCTCTACGAAGTGTTCGAAGACGACGTGCAACCGCTGCTCACGAGCAACCACAAATTCGTGCACGACAACTTCTTCTCGGCGACGCTAGCCGTGCGCGACGGCAAGATGTTCGACAATACCGGCTGGCACCACGACGCCGGCAGTAACCTCATCGGTTGGACGCGGGAGGTGGGCAAAAGCCGTATCGTGTATCTGCAGTGTGGCGACGACCCGGTGGCCTACGCCAACGAACCGTTCCGGCAGCTGGTGAACAACGCCATACGGTGGGTGGCGGCCCGGGACTGAAGGCCTACAATGGTTGCGCGCAACATGGAGGACGCTCGTGTGGCAGACGCGCCCGAACCCATACAGGTGCTGACAACCGGCGGCACCATCGACAAGGTGTACTTCGACGCGCAGAGCAGCTACGAGGTTGGCGGATCCATGATGCGCGAGCTGGTCAGGCAGGCGCACGTGGCCTGTCCGGTGGACATCGTCGAGCTCATGCGCAAGGACAGCCTGGAGCTGACCGATACGGACCGGGCGCTCATCCGCGACACGGTGTCGGGCTGCGCCTCCCGACGGATCGTGATTACGCACGGCACGGATACCATGGACCAGACCGCCCGCTATCTGGGGGACGCCGGCGGCCGCACGGTGGTGCTGACGGGTTCTTTCGCGCCCGCCCGTTTCGCGTTCACGGACGCAATCTTCAACGTCGGTCTTGCCTTCGGTGCCGTGCAGTCTCTGGGCCCGGGTGTGTACATCGCCATGAATGGTCAGGTGTTTCCCGGCGCGGCGGTGCGCAAGAATCGCGAAGCCCTGCGCTTCGAGCTCGTGGATGGCGCACCGGCTTCGGCCTCCACGTCATGAACAGAGCAAGCCCCATCAACCTCGACGCCCACTGGATGCCATACACGGCCAAGCGCGCGTTCAAGGCGGCGCCACGCATGATTGTAGGTGCGCAGGGTTGTTACTTCGAAGCTGATGACGGCCGGCAGGTGTTCGACAGCCTGTCCGGGCTCTGGTGCACAGGCGCCGGTCATGGGGTGCCAGCGATACGCAATGCCATCGCGGCGCAACTCGATGTGCTCGACTACGCCCCCAGCTTTCAGTTCGGCCATCCCTTGAGCTTCCAGCTGGCGGAACGGCTCGGCGATTTCATGCCGCCGGGGCTGAACCGCGTGCTCTTTACCAACTCCGGGTCGGAATGCGCCGATACGGCGATCAAGATCGCGCGGGCCTACTGGCGCGCGAAGGGGCAACCCGGCAAAACCAAGGTGATCGGGCGCCTGCGCGGTTATCACGGGGTAAATTTCGGCGGTATGAGCGTGGGCGGTATTGGCGCCAACCGCAAATTCTTCGGACCCGGTATCGATACCGACCATCTGTCCGCCACGCTGCTGCCCGAAAACGCGTTTGCCGAAGGCCAGCCGCAATACGGTGAGCATCTCGCCGAGCAGCTCGTGGAGCTCATTGCGCTGCACGACGCGTCGAATATTGCCGCGGTCATGGTGGAACCCATGTCCGGCTCCGGCGGGGTGGTGGTGCCCCCGCAAGGCTATCTCGAACGACTGCGTGAGATCTGTTCGGCCCACGACATCCTGTTGATTTTCGATGAGGTGATCACGGGCCTCGGTCGCTGCGGCGCGCGCACCGGCTCGGAGTCTTTCGGGGTTGTTCCCGACATGCTCAGCCTCGCCAAGCAGCTCACCAACGGGGTTGTGCCCATGGGTGCCGTGGTGTGCCAGCAGTGGGTGTATGACGCCTTCATGGACGACGGGCCGCAGGCGGCGTTACCGCATGGCATCGAGCTGTCGCACGGATACACCTACTCAGCCCATCCGGTGGCCTGTGCGGCTGCGCTGGCCATGCTGGACCACTTCGAGACTGAACAACTCGATGCGAAGGTGCGGGCGCTGCAGCCGGCCTTTGCCTCGGCGCTGCACGCCCTCAAAGGTCTGCCGCACATCACGGATATCCGCAGCTACGGCCTCGCTGGTGCCATACAGCTCGCGCCCCGGGACGGTGATCCCACCGCCAGGCCCTACTACGTCGGCGTGCGCCTGTGGGAAGCCGGCTACTACGTCCGATGGGGAGGCGATACGCTGCAGTTCGGCCCGCCCTTTGTCGCCACCGACGAGGAGATGGCGTCGCTGTTCTCTGCGGTCGGCGATGCCATCGAAGCAGAGCCCTGATGCGTCACCGCCGTGCAGCCACGTCCGCGGCGGTAACAGCGTCAGCGCTGTTGCCCCAGCTCCTGCGAATATATGTGAGCACGGCGGCGATGGTCTCGTCGTCCAGCGTGTCCCGCCATGGGGCCATGGCTCCGTTGTAGACGACACCGTCTACTTCGAGAGGCCCGGACAGGCCGTTCAGCACCGCGTCGATGAGCCCGGCGGGGTCGCCGTTCACGCGTGGGGTGCCGGCCAGCGGCGGGAACACCCCTGACACCCCGCCCCCTGAAGGCTGGTGACAGGAGGCGCAACGCTCGCCATAAGTACGCTCGCCCAGCGGCCGTGGCGCTGTGCCCGCCATCGCTGCCTGTGGCGTGGCGGCGTCCTGCACCCATCGGTAGCGGGACACGTTGGCGTTGGGGCCGGCGTCCCAGAAGCCGTCGAACTCGGCAACGTACAGACTGCCGTCGGGCCCCAGCTCCATGGAGATGGGCGCGGTTGCGGCCAGCCGGTCGAAATTGCGGATGTTCGTGAGGCGCATGGCGGGCATGGTCACGTCCAGCGGCGGTCGACGCAGGTCGGCTTCGGTGTCGCTGGTGAATTCACCGGGCTTAAGCTCCGCCCACTTGATCCAGCGCCGGGCCCAGTCGTAGATGAACACCTTGCCGTCGAACACCGACGGAAAGGCGGCGTCCCCCGTGGCCTGGTACACCGGCCCGACGGTCGCCGAGCGCGCGCCTGTGGCATAGGTGTATTCCCACATAGGCGGCACGTAGTTGGGAATGTCTTCGGGTCGCCACTGGTTGTAAAACAACCGCCCGATCGAGCGGGGCCAGCCGAAGTTCTCGCCGCCCCGCGCGGCGATGTTGTACTCGTCGTAGTCGTAGCGTGCGTCGGGGCCAACCACACCAATCAGCAGCGCGCCGCTCTGCGGGTGCACTTTGAAGCGATAGGGATTGCGCAGACCGTAGGCGTAGATTTCCCAGCGTATGCCCGGTTGGCCGAAGAAGGGGTTGTCGCGCGGAATAGTGCCGTCTTTGTTGATGCGCAGGATTTTGCCGCGCAGATCCGCCAGGTTCTGCGCCGTGCGCTCGGAATCGGCCAAGCGCGACCAGTGATAGCCGTTGAGATCGTGGCTGTCCTGGAAGGCGGCCAGACGCTCCTCGGACAGCTCCCATTCAGGGCGGGTTTCGCTCATGCCGGTGTCACCGGTGGAGACGAACAGCGTGCCGTCCAGGCCCCATTCGAGATCGCCGGCCTGGTGACAGCAAAGCGGTTCTGTCGGTACCCGCAGCAGCACCCGCTTGCTCGAAGGGTCCAGGCGACCGTCCGCGTAGGTGAAACGCGCCAGCGTGTTGATGAAGGTGTCGGGCTCGGTGAAGAACAGGTAAACGTACGGGGCGCCTGCGTCGAAAGCCGGGTCTACCTCGATGCCGAGCAGCCCGTGCTCGATCTTGGTGGGATCTGTCGTGGGCAGCTCGGCGATGAGGCGGGTCTCGCCGCTGGCGGCATCGTAGCGGTGCACCTTGCCGCGCAGCTCTGCGATCCACACGTTGCCTTGCGCATCCACGGCGATGTCGTCGGGCCACACGCCCTCGGCAATGGTCTCTTTCACGCGGCGGCCACCAAAACTGCCGGGCAGGCGGCGGGCCGCGAGGCGCAGCCCCTGCAGAAAGTGCTGCATGAACGCTTCGTTGGTCCACACATCGGGAAAATGTCCGAGCTTGGTGACAAACACCCGGCCTTCGCCGGCTTCGCGCAGCCAGGAAATGGGGAAATCGCTGCGGGCCGCATCGGCCGGCCCCGGGTTGGCGCCAACGCTGTCATTGTCCAGCGACAGCAGCACGTGGCTCTGCCAGCGGGGATTGGCGTCCAGCACGTAGATCTCGTCGCGCAGAGTGAGCGCATCGCCAAGATGACGCGTCGCTGGATTGTCCTTGTCCTCCACACGAATGGTCACCGGCTGTGTCCACGGATGCGAGTCGAAGAGACCGCCGCCCACCAGCCGCCGGTAGGCGCTCCAGCCGTACAGCGCATCGAGGCCGGCGTGGGCGACGGCAAGGCCGCCGCCCTGGTCTACAAACGCAAGGATTGCTGCCCGGTGCGCGGCGGTGACCGGGTCGGCAACGTCCCAATCCTGCTGAGCGGTGCTGGCGATGGTGGTGCCGACAACCGGTAACCGGTTTTCGCCAGCCGTGAGCGTGCCGGAGAAACCCGCCTCGGTCAGCGTGGCCTCCACCCTAACTTCGCCAATGCCGGAACCGGCATCCCATTGCATCACCAGCTGGTTGTCCTCCACCCTGGCGTCGTCGATGCGGCTTGCGCCGGTACCGAAGTCGGTGATGCCCGTGAGGGCAGGCGGTTGACCCGACAACGCCAGGCGCCCGGGCAGGTCGCGTTCCGGCGTTTTGATCACCGCGTCGAAGTTGCGCCAGTCGCCGGCCCGGAACGTGAGGTGGCGGGTGAAGGCGTCCGGGTCCGGCTCATCTACCCTCAGCGTGGCGTTGTTCAGCAGCAGCACATCGTAGCGGGCGAGATTGTCCGGCGTGAGGTCGTCGAGGTCTTCGGTGAAATCGAAGACGAACTCGGAACGCTCGCCAATGGCTGCGAGGGCCCGGGTGCTGGTGTCTATGGCGGGTCCGTGGCGGAAGCCGTGCGTGGCGGTGACGGTCAGCACCTTGATGGGTGCAGCTTCCGCATCGCCGGTCACCGCCCGCGCCACCCGGGTTACCGGGTCTTCGGGCGCGGCAAGCTCTCGTACACGCACCAGCCGGAACCAGGTGGTGCTCTGCGGGTCGTGATTCTGCAGGCCGATGAAACCTCTGCGCGCCCGGTCGCCGACAAACTCGGTCACGGCTTCGCCGTTCAAAGCTATCTGATAGGTCTGTCCCACCACCCGGATGACAAAACGGTTCCACTCCCCGGGCGCATGGCTTGCAAGACGTCGGGGTGCCGCGAAGCTGTAGATGCCGCCGGTCTGGCGTTGCCCCGTGGAACGGTCGTCGATCTGCACTTCGTAGCCGCCGTTCACGGCCTCCCAGGGGTC
Organism: uncultured Pseudomonadales bacterium; assembly: GCA_964651595.1. Lineage (GTDB taxonomy): Bacteria > Pseudomonadota > Gammaproteobacteria > Pseudomonadales > Azotimanducaceae > UBA4421. Next base: position 9,660 of record CAZYYJ010000060.1, read on the forward strand.
GGCAGCGGTGGGAAAGCGGATGAACACGCCCGAGTTGGCGGCGGCATGGGCCACTTTCCACTCCACCTCCAGTTCGAAATCGGCGAAGGCCTGCTCGGCGTAGTAGAAGAGACCCATGCCGCCCTGGCTCTCCAGGCTGCCATCGGAGGCCACCGTGAAGTTACCCGGGCCGGTCATTTTCCAGCCGTCCAGGGAGCCGCCGCCGTTGCGCCCGTCGTACAGAGTGATCCAATCGGGCGTGGCTGCCATGGCCCCGGCAGAGAGGCAGAACGCGAGGCAGGTAACGAGACGCATCATGGCGCAGCACTCCCGGACAGCTCCCCTGCTGCGAGCCAGGTGACAAGGGCCCTGGCCGCCTGGCGCAGCCCCGGCCGGTTGTCGTGCGCGTCGCCGTCGCGGCATCGTTTTACCAGTGCCTGCAGCGCCTTGGCATGTTGACGCGCCAGGGGCAGGTCGCCCGCGTAGTCGCTTTTCAGGATGTTCAAGGCCTGCGCCTGCACTGTGAACAGCCAGCCGGTATCGGCGTCGCTCTGCCAGAACGCCCGGGGACTGTCCCAGCGATAGCTGAGATCGATCCGGGGCTGGCGTTCGGCTTTGGTTACGCCATCGTCGAGACGTTGCCAGCCGATCACGTTGTTCAGGGGCGTGAGCACGGGGTTCAGATCAGGGGACGATGGAGTGCGACCCGCGCTGAGGGAACGTCGCAGCAGGCGGCCCTCCCCGGCGAGGCCCAGCAGGGTCGGATCGGTGATGGCGGGGGGCGCCTGGCCATAGCGGGCTGCGTAGGCTGGGTCGAATGCGTCGTAAGAGGTCTGCCAGCGGGTTTTCCAGCCGTGAGTGGCAGCGGCTGCGGCGCCTTCGCGCAGCCCGGAAGGCATGCCCCAGACGTCAGCGTAGACAGCGTCCACCGCACGGTACAGCTCGCGGAAGCTGCGCGCGCGGGCCGCGGTTGCGGCGTTGTGCTCGGCGTGGTCCAGCCGTTGCAACATACGTTGCATCGCTGCCGCTTCGCTGTGGGCTGTCGCAAGGTCCGGCAGGCGATGGATTTCCGGGCTGCTGGCGGGTGCCGGGCCCTGGCATGCGCTGAGCAAACCGCTCAACAGCAACAGTGCGCCCACACGGTTGGCTGGTGATTTCAAGATGTAACGCCTCCCCAAGCGAAACCAGTATTCTGTGGATCGCATCGGTTGTGTAAAGTCCCTGCTGCATCATCGTTGAGGGCAGCACATGGCAGGTCGGGTCGAAGGCAGGGTAGCGCTGGTGACGGGCGGCGCATCGGGGATCGGCCGCGGCTGTGCGCTGCGCCTTGCGGAGGAAGGAGCAAAGGTTGCGGTTACCGACGTGCAGGAAGCCATGGGAGCGGAAACGGTCGAGGCAATCCGTGCGGCTGGCGGCGAGGCGGCGTTCTGGCAGCACGACGTGACCGACGAGGACCGCTGGGCCGCAGTCATTGCCGAGGTTGTGGCCCGTTTCGGCGGCGTGCACATTCTTGTGAACAATGCGGGCATCGGCATCGGGGGCAGCATTCTGGATATGTCGCTCGCCGAGTGGCGCCGTCAACAGGCCATCAATCTCGATGGCGTCTTCCTCGGCATCAAGCACACCATTCCCGCCATGCGGGACAGCGGTGGCGGATCCATCGTCAACATTTCCTCCGTTGCCGGGCTGAAAGGCTCCCCGCATCTGGCGGCTTACTGTGCGACGAAAGGCGGGGTGCGGCTGCTGACGAAGGGCGTTGCCCTGGAATGCGGACAGCGCGGCTGGCCGATCCGCGTGAACAGCGTGCATCCGGGCCTGGTGGACACGCCCATCTGGACCAAGGTGAATCCCGAGTTCCTGGAAGGCGGGCAGAACCTGGTGGATGTGGATGCCATGGCCGAGCACGTCCCCCTGGGGCGGGCGGGGCAGCCGACAGACATCGCCAATGGCGTGCTGTTTCTGGCCAGCGACGAATCTTCGTTCATGACCGGTACGGAGCTGGTCATGGATGGCGGCAGCACCGCCTGAGGCGACGGGCATGGCTGCACAGCAGGTGACAATCTGGGGAGGCGCTACCAGCCGTACCATGCGGGCGCACTGGATGGCTCATGAGCTGGGTCTGGTCTATGACGCTCAATTGATCGGCTCGCGCACGGGGGAGACACAGACGCCGGAGTTTCGTCGGCTCAATCCCAAAGAGAAAATCCCTGTGCTGGTGGATGGCGATCTCGTGCTTACGGAGAGCGCCGCCATCGTCACTTATCTCGGTGATACGTACGGCGCGGACACCGGTCTGGTGCCAGCGCCCTTCACGCGCGAACGGGCGCTGTACAACCAGTGGAGCTCGTTCGTGCAGATGGAACTGGATGCGCACACGCTGTACGTGCTGCGCAAGCACTGGAGTCTGTCTGCGCTTTACGGCGAAGCACCTGCGGCGGTGGCAACGGCCAGGGAAGGGTTCCGTAAGCAGGTAGCGGTGGCAGAACAGGCGCTTGCAGATTCGGATTTTCTCGTGGGCGACGGCTTTACCGGCGCGGACATCATGCTGACCACCACGCTGCAGTGGGCGGTGGTGTACGAGGAGCCATTGTCCGATCGGCTGCTGGCGTACAGTGCGCTGCATGCAGCGCGGCCTGCTTACAAGCGGGCCGGGCGCCTGAACTTCAGCATTGATGCAGGCGCCTGACCACCACCAGGGCCCGGGACAATTCGGCTTGCGTCAGAAGAACCGTCGCACCACAGCCAGAATCAGCGACAGCACCACGGATATCACAATCATCGATGCCAGCGGGAAGTAGAACTGAAAGCCGTCCCGTTTGACGTGGAAATCGCCGGGTAGCTGACCGAACCAGCCGAACACACCGCTCTTGGCGACGAGTCCGGCAGCCACCAGCACGATGCCGATCAGGATGAGCCAGTTGCCGATGGAGCCATTCATCCGTATTTTTCTACTCCCCGGGCATTACAAATTCAAGGCGGAGCACAGCGCGCATGGGCTGGATCAACGAAGGCGAGACGGTGGTGGAGGTGCTGGACGAGCGGCCATCGCTGAAGGCGCTGCATACCGCCTTTCTCAACAGCTTCGAAAATGACGGTCTGATTCCCGAACGGGTGCTGGCGCTATGCAGGCTGCGCATCGCCTTCATTCACGACGTGCCACTCATGCCTGCCGGCGCCCTCGAACGCCTGGCGACGGAGCCCAGCGAAGAGGATGCCCATGGTCTGACGGAGGCGCAGGTGGAAAGTCTCGCAGCCGGTGTGTTCACCGACTTCGACGACAGCGAACGGGTTGCGCTCGCTATCGCCGAGAAAATGCCCTATGCGCACCACGAGGTGTCGGACGACGAGGTCGCCGCCGCCAGGGATGCTTTTGACAATGGCGGGGCCGTGTCGCTGCTCACGGCGCTGGCGTTTTTTGACGCCACCTGTCGTATGAAGGTGGCACTCGGTGCTGCCGCGGCTGCGCAGCTTGCAGCCGCGCAAGGTCCTGCCCCGGAGGAAAGCTGATTCATGTCCACCACTCCCCGCCTGCCTTCTGCTGTGCCTGGCGCCGACGCCAGCTTTGCGACGGTGACCGCACACGCAGCGCCCATGATGGCGCGCTTCGGGGCGCTGTATGCCGAGTTCTGGCAGAACGGCGAAGTCCCTCCAGCCATGAAGGAACTCACGCGCCTGCGTAACGCCCGAATTACCGACTGCGGTTACTGACGCCGCGTGCGCTTCGACTCCGCCCGTGAGGCGGGGCTGGATGAGACGAAGGCGGATCTGGTGCGCGACGGCTACGCAAACCGGGCAACGCTCACCACCGCCGAGAAAGCAGCGCTGGCGTTGACGGACCTGATGATTCACGTCCCACAGCCGCCGGATGCGGCGCTGGCAGCTGAGCTCAAGGCACATTTCACGCCGGCGCAGCTTGCAGAGCTTGCGCTGGGCATCAGTCTGTTCCTCGGCATGTCGAAGGTGCTCATCACGCTGGGCCTCGAACCCGAAGACATGCCCGTCACCGTGATCCCGACGCCGGGCTCGCAGGTGGCTGCAGGCTGAGGCTGTGTACGACCCTTCGCAGCCTTACCCGTCGGCACGCTCACCGGTTGCAGCCCGCAACCTCGTTGCCACGTCGCAACCGCTGGCCGCCCAGGCCGGCCTTGAGGCGCTGCGACAGGGTGGCAACGCGGTGGATGCAGCCCTCGCCGCGGCCATAACGCTCACGGTTGTAGAGCCCAACAACAACGGGGTGGGCAGCGATGCGTTCTGTCTGCTGTGGGACGGTAGCCAGGTGATCGGGCTCAATGCGTCGGGTTGTGCGCCCGAAGGCTGGACGCGCGACCGGTTTGCGGGCCGCGATGCCATGCCCACGCTCGGTTGGGATGCTGTTACGGTACCGGGTGCGGTCAGTGCGTGGGTGGCTTTGTCAGAGCGCTACGGCCGCCTGCCGTTCGCGGATCTTTTCGAGGCGGGCATCCGCTATGCGGAAGACGGTTTTCACGTCGGTCCCAAGTCGGCCTATTACTGGCAACTTCTCGAGAAAACCTATGCGGGTTTCGACGCTTTCGCCGAGCACTTCTTTCCGCCGCCGCGCGCCGGAGAACGTTTCCGCCGTCCGGATCTCGCCCGCACGCTGCGCCAGATTGCCGAGACCCGCGGCGAGGCGTTCTACCGGGGCGAACTGGCTGACGCCATGGATACGGCGAGCCGCGATGGTGGTGGGGCTTTGCGCAAGGCCGACCTCGAAGCCCACGAACCCCTCTGGGTGACGCCAACGGCGCAACGGTACCGGGGTGTGTGCCTGCACGAAATTCCCCCCAACGGCCAGGGCCTGGCCGCGCAGCTCGCACTTGGCATGCTGCAGCACGTTGAACCGGCGCCGGTCGACAGCGCAGCCTGGGTACACCAGCAGGTGGAGGCCATGAAAATCGCCATCCATGCTGCTTTCGAGCACTTCGCGGACGAACGCTTCATGCACGTGGCGGTGGATGAGCTGCTCGATGCGGACAGCCTGCGGCGGGCGGCGGCAGGTATCACTGACAAAGCTCAGACACTGCCTCCGGTATCCCTGCCCGTCAGCCACGACACGGTCTATCTCACCACCGCAGATGCCGACGGCATGATGGTGTCGTTCATCCAGTCCAACTACATGGCGTTCGGCTCCGGCATCGTCGTTCCCGGCACCGGCATTGCCATGCAGAACCGCGGCAACGGCTTTGTGCTGGATCCGGACCACGCCAACTGCGTAGGGCCCGGCAAGCGGCCGTTTCATACGATCATTCCCGGTTTTGTCACCGATGGTGCCCGGCCGCTGCTCAGCTTCGGGGTGATGGGCGGTCACATGCAGCATCAGGGGCACGTGCAGATGGTGACGAGGCTCTTCGACCACGGACAGAATCCTCAGGCTGCCAGCGATGCGCCGCGCTGGCATGTGTATCCGGACTTCACCCTGGGGCTGGAAACGGGTGCGGATGCGGCCGTGCTGGAAGAGCTCGCTTTGCGGGGACACGAGGTGCGGCTGGACGAGCGGGAAAGCACCTTCGGCGGGGCCCAGCTCATTCAGCGGCTTGCCGACGGCTACGTGGGCGGCTCCGATCACCGCAAAGAAGGTTGTGTGGTCGGTTTCTAACAGATTTTATTCGAGGGGTAGTGCATGGCCATCAAAAACGTATTTGCGGAAACCGAGGCGCTGAAAGCCGATATCCGCAACCTCAGCGTGGAGGAGCTTGCCGCCATGCAGGGGGCCGTTGATGCAGACGAAGTGCTGCTCATCGATCTCCGGGAAATTCAGGAGGTGGTGGATCTCGGCACGATTCCGGGGGCAAAGCACGTCGCCAGAGGCATGCTGGAGTTCTGGGCATCACCGGACAGTCCTTACTACCGTGACTACTTCCAGGAAGACAAACCCATCGTCTGTTTCTGCGCCGGCGGCGGGCGTTCCGTGTACGCCACGCTGGCGCTCGAAGCCATGGGCTTCAAAGACGTGGCGCATCTGGAAGTCGGGTTCAACGGCTGGAAAAAGGCGGGGCAGCCGGTGCAGGACGTCTCAGCCACGAGCAAATGGGTACGGCGCGACGCGAACTAGGGGGTTTCATGGATTTCGACATGATGGTGGGGGGCATGACGTGGACGCAGGCTTCCGCGACTGCACGACAATTGGAGCAGGCCGGTTTCAGCGGCATGCTGTTCACCGAGACGGGTACTACCCCGTGGATGCAGATTGCGGCTGCGGCCACCGCGGCGCCGGCGCTCGAGTTCAGCACCGGCATTGCCGTGGCCTTTCCCCGCAGCCCCATGATCTCCGCCCAGATCGCCTGGGAGCTGGCGGCGAACACGGGTGGTCGGTTCCGCCTTGGTCTCGGCAGTCAGGTCAAAGGTCACGTGGTGCGTCGCTACAGCGCTGTCTTTGATCGCCCGGCGCCACAGATGCGCGACTACGTACAGGCCGTGCAGGCGTGCCTGCGAGCCTTTCGCGGCGAGGAGAAACTCGCCCACGAGGGCCCGTACTACAACCTCAGCTATCTGCCGGCTGCGTGGGCGCCTGCCCGCCACGATTTCGAAGACGTGAAAATCGACGTGTCGGCGGTGGGACCGCACATGTGTCGCATGGCCGGCGAGCTTTGCGACGGCATCCACGTGCATCCCATGCATTCCATGCACTACATCGAGCATCGTCTGCAGCCTGCGGTTGCCAAGGGCGCAGCGAAAGCGGGTCGCAACCCGGCGGATGTGGACCTCATCGTCCCGGTGTTTGCCGTGGCTGGGGACAGCGCGGAGGAGCGGGCGGAGATGCTGGCGCGGGCGCGAACGCAGATCGCATTCTATGGCTCCACGCCCAACTATGCCTTTCAGTTCGACGATCTCGGCTTCGGCGGTACCACGGCCAGGCTGGGTGAGCTCATGAAAGCCGGGGACATGGGCGGTATGGCTGAGACCATCACCGATGAAATGCTCGAGCACTTCGCCCTGGTCGCCGCCTGGGACGATATGGCGGATGCTTTGCTGGAGCGCTACCGCGGCACGGCCAGCCGCGTGGTGACCTACCTCACCGCTGAAAACGTGCGCAAGCACCCGGAGAACGTGCCACGGTGGGGTGAAATTGCCCGGGCGGTCCGTGCCGCGTGAACTGTCGTAAAATGCGGGTTATATCCTTGTAGCTCGATTTTCTGAGTTGTTCCGGTTCTTTTGAGGAAGCATTCTCTATAGAATGCGTTTCGCGACAATCAACGGCGAAACGTCTTGTGAATTTTCCTGCTGAACTGACTCAGAACCCGGAAGATGCCCCGCACTGGGACACACAGTCCGTGCACACGCTGCTCGAACGCGAAGGCAGTGTCGAAAACCTTCGCGCAACCGAGCGCTTTCTGGAAAAGGTGGCGTGGCTGCCGACGCCGCTCGATCTCGAGGATCTGCGCGACGAAGACGATATGCCCCTGGTGGGGCTGGTGGCCGAGAGTCTCCTCGAGCGGGCGCGCAGGAAACGGCTGCCAAGCTATTTCGTGCAACAGGTCACCACGCCGCATGGCACGTTGCTGTTTGCCAACGATGGCCGCCATGCCCGGCGCTGGCGCTTCGTTGATGGAGATCTCACTCCCCAGGCGCTGCTCGAGGCGCTGGATGCGCTGGTGCCGTCGAAAGGCGCATTTCTGTGGCCGCACGGGGCTGCGGTTGGCGCGTTTCGCGAATTGCAGCGGCTGCAGGGCACACATGCGTTCGCGCTGCCGGGGGGGGCGCCGGTGACGCTGGCCCTCACGGCTTATCGGACACCCCTGGCTGGCGCCCAGGTGCGCGTGGCGGCGCCGGCACAGGACACGGGTCCGCTGGCCGTCGCCGAGTTGACGCATCTGGATCGTCTGGAAGCCGAGAGCATCCACATCATGCGCGAGGTGGCCGCGCAGGCGGAAAACCCCGTCATGCTGTACAGCGTGGGTAAAGACAGCTCCGTCATGCTGCACCTGGCGCGCAAGGCGTTTTACCCGAGCCCGCCACCGTTTCCGCTGATGCACGTAGACACGCGTTGGAAATTCCGCGCCATGTACGATTTTCGCGAGCAGATGGCGCGGGAGGTAGGCATGGACCTCATCGTGCACATCAATCCCGATGGCGTGGCGAAGGATATGAACCCTTTCGACCACGGCAGCGCCATTCACACCGATGTGATGAAAACGCAGGGTCTCAAGCAGGCGCTGGATAAATACGAGTTCGACGTGGCGTTTGGCGGCGCCCGTCGGGACGAGGAGAAGAGTCGCGCAAAAGAGCGGGTTTTCTCCTTCCGCACGGAAACCCATACCTGGGACCCGAAGAACCAGCGGCCGGAGCTGTGGAACCTGTACAACGGCTACAAGCACAAGGGTGAGAGCATTCGTGTGTTCCCGCTGTCGAACTGGACCGAGCTCGACATCTGGCAGTACATCTACCGCGAGGGGATTCCCATCGTGCCGCTGTATTTTGCGGCGGAACGACCGGTCGTGGAGCGCGACGGCATGCTGATGATGGTGGACGACGACCGCATGCGCATGCTGCCGGGAGAAGAGATCGAAACCCGTCGCGTTCGCTTCCGTACGCTGGGTTGTTACCCCCTCACGGGAGCCATCGATTCCGACGCCGACAGCCTGTCGGCGATTGTGCTGGAACTGCTGAAAAGCCGCACCAGCGAACGGCAGGGGCGTGCAATCGACAGCGACAGCAACGCGTCCATGGAGAAGAAGAAGCGCGAGGGGTATTTCTAATGGCGACGGCACAGGCGGACATCGAACAGCGCGTACAGGCGTACATCGACGAACAGGCGGGGCTGGATCTTCTGCGTTTCATCACCTGCGGCAGCGTTGATGACGGCAAGAGCACGCTCATCGGGCGTATGCTGTACGAGGCACAGCTGATCTTCGACGATCAGGTGGCGACTCTGCAGCGGGATTCGAAGCGTCAGGGGACACAGGAAGGCGAAATCGATTTTGCGCTGCTGGTGGACGGGCTGGCTGCCGAACGGGAGCAGGGCATCACCATCGACGTCGCCTACCGCTTCTTCAGCACAGACCACCGCAAGTTCATTGTGGCTGACACACCTGGCCACGAGCAGTACACGCGCAACATGGCCACGGGCGCGTCCACGGCCGACGTGGCCGTCATTCTCGTGGATGCGGCTCAGGGTGTGCTCACACAAACCAAGCGACACTCTTTCATCACCTCGTTGCTGGGTATCGAGCACGTGGTGCTGGCGGTGAACAAAATGGATCTGGTCGACTACGACCAGGCGGTGTTCGACGAGATTGTGGCGGACTATCACGCCTTTGCCGAAGACCTCGACTTCAAGCACATAACGGCGATCCCCCTGTCGGCCCTCAAAGGGGACAACGTCATCGCCCGTTCAGCGCAGACGACCTGGTACAGCGGTCCGACACTGCTGGGTTACCTCGAAACGGTCGATGTGCACTCGCGTGATACCGTGGAAGGCCTGCGCTTCCCCGTGCAGTGGGTTAACCGCCCCAATGCCGATTTCCGCGGCTTCACCGGCACGGTAGTGGCCGGCTCCGTAGCGCCGGGAGACGGCGTTCGCGTGCTGCCTTCGGGCGCAACCGCAACGGTGAAAGAGGTGTGGCTGTACGACCGTCAGCTCGAGCGCGCCGTCACCGACCAGGCCGTAACGATCACGCTGGACAAAGAGGTGGACGTGTCCCGTGGCGACGTGATTGCCAGCGCGGATGCCCCCTGCGAAGTGTCGGAGCAGTTCGATGCATCGCTCGTGTGGATGGATGGCGAAGCCGGCTATCTGGGGCGCAGCTACTGGCTGATGCTGGGGACCAAGCGGGTCAACGCAACCATCACGGACATCAAACACAAGTACAACGTGAACACGCTGGAGCAACTGCCTGCACGCTCCCTGGCGCTGAACGACATCGGGCGGGTGACGCTGAGTTTCGATTCGCCGGCTCCCTTCGAAGCCTATCGCGACTGCCGCGGTCTGGGTGCCTTCGTGCTGGTCGACCGCTACACCAACGCCACCGTGGGCGCGGGCATGTTGAACTTCGCACTGCGACGGGCCAAGAACATTCACCGGCACACCCATGCGGTAGACAAAACGTCACGGGCGGCCCTGAACGGCCATGCCGGCAAGGTGCTCTGGTTCACCGGTCTGTCCGGCTCGGGCAAATCGACCGTTGCCAATGCGGTGGAGCTTGCGCTGTATCAGCAGGGCAAGCACACCTACATTCTCGATGGCGACAACATTCGCCACGGCCTCAACAACGACCTCGGTTTCACCGACGCCGATCGCGTGGAGAACATCCGGCGCATCGCCGAGGTGGCCAAGCTCATGGTGGATGCGGGACTCATAGTGATCACCGCTTTCATCTCGCCGTTCCGGTCGGAACGGGACATGGCGCGCCACCTCTTCGAAGACGGAGAATTTGTGGAGGTCTTTGTCGACGTGCCGCTGGAGACGGCGGAAGCCCGTGATCCGAAAGGGCTTTACAAGAAAGCCCGTCGCGGCGAGCTGCCGCATTTTACGGGCATCGACTCGCCGTACGAACAACCCGATAATCCGGAGCTTCGTCTCGAGACCGCAGCCATGAGTCTCGAGGCCTGTGTGGAGGAGGTTCTGAAACATGTCTGACGCGGCCGCGGAAACGGCTGCCGAAGAACCCAGACCGCCGAGGGAACCGGATTCTCACTTACGGAGTATTCTGAAGGCCTTCTCGTGGCGGATCGTAGCGACGCTCACTACCGCAACAATTGCGTTTGCGGTGACCGGTGAGATCGATACGGCGCTGGTCATCGGCGGCATCGAGTTTTTTCTGAAGATGTTCATCTACTACGTTCACGAGCGGGTGTGGCAGCTGGTTCCACGGCTGTGAGCGACGGCGGCGGCGACAACACCACCGCATACGGAGCGCTGGCGCATCTGTACCACGCGCTGTTTCTCGGCATGCAGCTCACGATCTCCACCCGCAAGGGAGAGGAGGTCATGGGCGACTGGATGTTCCGCCTCTTTCGGCGCCAGCATCTGGACAAGTTCCTCTCGAGCTTCGACAAGCTTGGCTTGTCGGATCTTCCTCATGCGGTGGCCTGCGCCAAATACCACGTGCTGTCCAATGGCATGGGCGGGGTGCCCGTGGAGTACATGTACGAAAGCGACCGCAAGGCGTGGGTGCGCTTTCGCTATCCACGCTGGATGTACCACGGCCCCACGCTGTGCGGCGTAACGGAGGCGGTGAGCCACGGTTTCCTGAAAGGCTGGTATGCGCACAATGGCGTGTCGTTGGGCAACCCGCGGCTGGGATATGTGTGCGTCTCGCAGGACATGACCGGAGAGTTTGGCCTCTGTGGCTACTTTCAGGAATACGACCACGACCTCGCGCCCGAGGAGCGCCTGCGCTTTGCGCCTGACGAGTTGCCGCCACCGTTCGACGCCGCGGATCAACCGGCGCCGCCGGCCACCGAATGGTCGCCGCTGCGGGCGGCAAAGGCCAACCGCAACTACGCCATGGAATATGTGAGGAATGGCGTCTGCGAGTTGGCCGGCGTATTGCCGAGAGACGAGGTGCTTGCGCTGCTGGGGCGGGCAGCGCGCCTGATCGGGCTGCAGTACCACCGCGAAACGGCGCAGATGCTGGGGGTGGACGGCGAGGATGCGCTGGCTGCAACGCGCTATCTGGCCGCCATGCTGAGCGGCATGGACGACGAGGTGATTGTCGACGAGCCCGGAGGGGTGATCACGCATCACTCGCGACGTCTGACGCGCGGACTGGCGGACGACGACGCGGGGCTGCTGCAGAGCATCTCGCAGGAGCTCTGGCTGGGCACCGCCCGTGCCCATCGGGAGCTGCTGGATCTCACCTGTGAGCAGCAAGGCGACGCGCTTTGCTGGCGGGTGACGCAACGTTCTTGAGGCTGTGATCGCATTCACGGCGGCAAATGCGGATGCAGAGGGCGATGGCGCAGGGCGCCGACGAGTCGACAGTCTGAGAGGAACTGCTTAACAAATTCCGTCAGGGTGCCTTGCTAAAATCGGCGGTAAAAGCAGCGGTGACGGAATACCCGTATGTCCACCCCGGTCCGACCATTGCGCCGCGCCCTCGTTGTCGACGATTCGCGAGCCGCGCGCGTCGCCCTGAAAAAGCTCCTGCAGGCTTACAGCCTCGAGGTAGCCCTCGCCGAGTCCGGCGAGGAAGCGCTCGAGTTCCTGCAGCACGACCTGGTGGATGTAATTTTCATGGATCACACCATGCCCGGCATGGACGGTCTGGAAGCCGTGCGTGCGATCAAGGCAAACCCCCGCACAGCCACGATACCGGTGATGATGTACACCACGCGCGAAGGCGAGGTTTACGTGGGCCAGGCGCGGGCGCTGGGGGCGGTGGGCGTGATGCCCAAAAACGTGGAGCCGCGAGAGCTTTTCGCGATGCTCCGGCAACTGGGCCTGGTGCAGGAGCGGCGCGCTGAGGAGCAGGCAGCCGCGGCGGCAGCGGACGAACTGGTCGCGGAGCAGCCCGCATCGCTCGGCGCCGTGCCGGCACCCGTGCCGATGGACGGTGAGTTGCAAACGGATCCGGATGCTATTTTTCATGAGCGCGAGGCGACCATCGAGCGCGCCGGCATGGAGATCGAGCGCCTGGTCGCCCGCATGCTGGAGGACCAGCATCTCACCTTGCGATCCGACATCCTGCGCAGCCAGCGCAGTTTCGCCAAGCAGGTTGCGAAGGAGATTGTGCTGGAGCAGGCCCGCCTCGAGGAGTCCATGGGGGAACTGCATCCCACGCCGAGCGAAGCTCCGGCCATGCCGGGACCCGCGTGGAAATCGCTGGCGCTGGCCGCGAGCTTCATCGGTTTCATGGTGTGCGCCTTTCTTGCCTTGCAGTTCAAAGGCGAGCGGGACAGCGGGCTGGCTGAGCTTGCCTCGCTGCAGAGCAGTCAGACCCAGCAGACGAGCGAAGTCCGCCGCGAGCTGGATGAGGCACGGTTCAGCGGCGAGCAGGCTCTGACGCATCTGCGCCGCACGTCCATGGATGCGCTCGCCTGGTCCCTGAACCGGCAGGGTGGGGTCAGGTTCGGTGCCTATGCCTTCGGCGACGAGCTTGCCGCAGATACAGACCGTCTGCTGACACACCTGCAGGCCATGGGCTTTGCCGGCGTGGTGCGGCTCACCAGTCACCTGGGCGAGTTCTGCCTCATGGAATCGCCCGCAGGCGAGTACGAGCTGGCACCGGCGACGACCCCCTTGTCGGAGTGCATGCACTTCGGTCATCCGCTGGAGCTGTCCAGCCGCGTGGACGAACGACTGTCCATACCTTTTTCACGCCTGTACCGGGGCAGCGGCGAGGGTGAAGTGCGCCTGGAGCTGGTGGCGCTGGATGGTGCCGAGTCTGAGCCGCTGGTGGACTATCCCGTCGACGGTACGGCCGGTGCGTGGAACGCTGCGGCACAGCGCAACAACCGGGTGGAAGTAGTGCTGGAGCCTCAGCCCTACGTGCTGCAGGCGTCCCGGAGCTGATATTGCTGCACCCCCTTCGAGCCTGGACGCGGCGCGAACGATCCCCCAAGTAGCACCCCCAGGGCGCATCCGCTAAGCTCGATTGCTTTGGCGGGGAGCTACATGCCATTTCAACCCTTTGATCTCTCGGGCCGTGTTGCCCTCATCACCGGTGGCAACGGCGGTATCGGCCTGGGCATGGCTGAGGGCCTCGCTGCGGCAGGTGCGGACGTGTGCATCTGGGGTACCAATCCAGACAAGAACGCCAACGCCCTGGAGCGCCTGCACGGGTACGGCGTAGGGGTGAGCGCGCAGGTGTGCGACGTGGCGGACGAAGCCGCCGTGGAAGCAGCTTTTGCAGCCACGCTTGCGGAACATGGCCGCGTTGACGGCTGTTTTGCCAATGCGGGGATCGGGGGACGCGGTACTGCCTTCGATGAGACCACCCGTGAGGAGTGGGACCGTATCATCGCCGTGAACCAGAGCGGTGTGTTCTACACCTTTCGCGCGGCCGCGCGACACATGAAAGCACGTGCAGAAGCTGGAGACCCTTTCGGTCGCCTGGTGGGCACGGCGAGCCTTGCGGCGGTGTCGGGGCAGGCGCGGGGAGAACACTACGCATCCACCAAGGGTGGTCTGGTGGCCATGATCAAGGCGCTGGCTGTGGAATACGCGCGCTACGGTGTCACCGCCCATACCATTCTGCCGGGCTGGATCGAGACGGATATGACCGAGCAGACTTTTCAGAACCCCAAGTTTGTCGCTAACGTGTACAAGCGCATTCCCACGCGGCGCTGGGGTGAGGGAGAAGATTTTGCGGGTATAGCCGTGTACGTGATGAGCACCGCGTCGAGCTACCATACCGCGGAGACATTCCTCATCGACGGCGGCTACTTCGCCTTCTGATCGGGTGTGAGCACCGAGGCTACTGAACATCCCGCGCGGGTGAGCCGGGCGCCGCTGAAGGCCTGGGCTGTGCTGGTGCTGCTGATGGTGGCCAGCATCGTCAGCTTCGTGGACCGTCAGGTTGTGGCGATTGTGGTCGAACCCATGAAGGTCGACCTCGCCATCTCCGATACGGAGGTGGGCTGGCTCTACGGTGTGTTTGCCGTGTTCTACGCGGTGGCCGCCTGGCCGATCGCCTACCTTGCCGACAGCCGATCCCGTAAACACATCATCGCTGCGGGCATCTTCTTCTGGTCGGTGATGACCATCGCCTGCGGCCTCTCCCGCCACTTCTGGCAGGTGTTTCTGGCGCGCATCGGGGTTGGTGTGGGTGAGGCGTCTCTGGGCCCGGCCACCGTGTCGATGGTGGCCGATCTCTTCCCGCGGCACCAGGTGCCGCTGGCGCTGTCGGTATTTCAGACCGCCGCGGTCATGGGTTCCGGCCTTGCGTTCATCATCGGCGGCGTGGTGCTGTCGCTGGTGCAGGCCGCTGAGCCGCTGACTATTCCCGGCTTTGGTGAGCTGGCGCCGTGGCAGCAGACGTTTGTGTATGTCGGTGTGCCGGGGTTGTTCCTGGCGGTGGCTTTTCTGTTTCTCCGGGAGCCGAAGCGGTCAGCGCCGCCGCCGAAAGAGCCGCGTATTGCCATGCTGATGACTTTTTACCGGACGCACGCCCGGGCGCTGGCTTTGCACCATTTCGGCTTTCTTGCCTTTGCGCTGCTGGGGTATGCCTTCGTGTTCTGGAGCGTGTCGTTTTTTGTACGCGTGCACGGGCTGGAGGCGGCTTACGCGGCGCAGGTGTTTGGCTGGATATTTCTGCTGACGGGACCCCTCGGGCCCGTTCTGGCAGCGCTCTTTGCCGGCTGGCTGGCCCGGCGTGGTCGCGACGATGCAAACATTGTCGCGGGGCTGGTTGGCGGATGCCTCGCCGTGCCTTTCATAGTGGCCATCCAGTTTGCGCCCACGCCTTTCTGGGCGTTTGTGCTGTACGTTCCCGCCATGATCTTCGTGAACGCACCGTTTGGCCTTGCCAACGGTTCGCTGCCCGTGATTGCGCCCCAGGCGATTCACGCGCAGGTGGCGGCCGTGTACCTGTTTGTCGTTTCCATCGGCAACCTCCTGGGCCCCCCCATCGCAGGCTTCTTCAATGAAACGGTGTTTCCCGAGCCGGAGGGGGTGCGCTACTCGATCATCAGCGTAACGGTGGCTTTCGGTCTCGTGGGAGCCTTGCTACTGCAACTGGCGCGCAAGCCCTACGGGCGCGCCTATGCGGCCCGTGGCGCGGTGGGGCCTTGAAGCGCTGGGCAGCACTGTTGCTTCTGTGGGGGCTGGCGGGTTGTGACGAGCCGGTACCAACCTACGCCATCGCCACCGGTGGCCCGGCGGGGCTTTACTACCCCTACGGAGGCGGTATGGCGAGTGTCTGGTCGAAAGAGCTTGCGCATCTGAACGCCCGGGCAGAGGTCACCGGCGGTTCGGTCACCAACGTGATTCAGGTTGCACGCCGGGAAAGCGAGCTGGGCATCGCCATGGCCGACGTGGTGACGTCAGCTTACCGAGGCACGGGGCGCTTTCCCGAGGCGTTGCCTCTGCGCGTGTTGTTCACGGCCTACCCCAATATCGTGCACATCCTCACGTTACAGGGCAGCGGGGTGGAACGTGTGGCCGACATGCGGGGCAAACGCGTATCGCTGGGCGCCGCCGGCTCAGGCACCGCGGTGGCGGCCACCAATGTGCTGACAGGGCTGGGTGTGGCGCTGGACGAGCTGGCGCCGGCCTATCTCAGTTTTGGCGAAACCACGTCGGCGCTGAAAGACGGCACCATCGACGCGGGCTTTGTGGTGGGGGGCTTGGGCCTGGCCGCCGTGACCGAGCTCGCGGTAACACGGGATCTGCATCTCGTCGCGCTGCACGACGATGAGCTTGCCACGCTGAATAGCCGGTATCCCACCTATACCGGTTACGAGATTCCCGGTGACACCTACAACGGGGTCAGCGACGGGGTGCAGGCGCTGGGTATCTGGAGTGCGGTAGTGGTGCACGAAGCCATGTCGGAAGCCGTGGCCTACGATCTGACGTGCGCCATCTATCAGCACCGGGACGCGCTCTTGAAAGTGAGCCCGGTGGCCCGGGCCATGACCGTGGAGAACATTCACCAGCTGCCCGCCGTACCGTTGCATCCAGGCACAGAGCGGTTTCTTGCCCGCGTGGCACAGGGTGGTGTGGATGCCTGCGATGACTGAGGTGGCGCAGCGCACAAGCCTGCGCGTGGCGGCGGTTCTTGCAGTGGGCTTGTCGTTGTTTCAGGTCTGGCAGCCCCTTGCGGGGTTCCTGCCACCCGGCGTGCTGCCGCTGGAGCACGTATTCGGCCTGCTGCCGGCCACCTACCTGCGCCCCGCGCATCTCGGCTGGATTCTCGTGCTCGGATTTCTGCTGTATCCCCTGTCTCTGGGCGCCGGGCGGGAAGCGGTTGCGCGGTTAATCGATGGCGTGAGCCTCGTGGCGGTGCTGTGGGCAACCTGGCGCATCCTGGCGTTCGACTACCAGGGGCTCGACCATCTGCTGTATGGCCTTGCCGGCGCGGATCTTGCTGCGGGGCTTGTCATGGTTGTGGCAACGCTTGAAATGGCGCGCCGTTCTGTCGGTGTTGTGATGATGCTGGTGGGCCTTGTTTTTGTGCTGTACGGCGCGTTCGGCAACCTGTTGCCCGAGGCGTTGGCGTCGCGGGGATTCAGCATTGAGCGCATCGTGCGCTTTCAGGTGTTCACCGGGGCGGGCCTTTATGGCGCGCCCATCGGCATCGCCGCCGGGGCCGTGTTCAGCTTCGTGCTGTTCGGCGCGTTTCTCCAGGTCACCGGTGCGGGCAAGTTTCTGATTGATCTTTCTTTTGCGGCGGCGGGGCGCTTTCGGGGCGGCCCGGCCAAGGCGAGCGTGCTGGCCTCGGCGGCCATGGGATCGATATCCGGCAGCGCCATCGCCAATACGGTGACCACCGGCGCGCTGACCATACCCATGATGAAGCAGCTTGGTTACAAGCCGACGCAGGCGGCGGGCATAGAAGCGGCGGCGTCCACCGGCGGGCAGATCATGCCGCCCATCATGGGGGCGGGTGCTTTTGTGATGGCCGAGTTCACCAAAACGCCCTATGGCGAGATCGTGTGGATGTCGCTCGTGCCGGCCACGCTGTATTTCGTTTCCGTGCTGCTGTACGTGCACATCTTTGCCGTGAAGGCGGGCTTCGAAGGCATGCGCGATGCCACGCCGGTGTGGCGCGTGATGCGGGACGGTGTGCACTTCCTGCTGCCTCTGGTGATCATCACGGCCCTGTTGCTGTGGAACTACTCGCCGGTGCTGGTCGGTGTGAGCGGTTGTGGCGCGGTGATACTTGCAAGCCTGCTGCGCCGGCACACGCGGGTGTCTCCGGGTGGCGTGGCCAACGCGCTGAAAGAGGGTGCGCAACTCGCGATCCCTATCTCCATCGCCTGTGCCGTGGCCGGCATCGTGGTAGGCACGATTGGTCAGACCGGCATCGGTCTGCAGTTCACCGAGTCGGTGGTGGGCTTGAGCGGGGGGCGACTCTGGCTGGCTCTGGGCCTGGTCGCCATAGCGGCGCTGGTGCTGGGCATGGGGTTGCCGGCCACGGCCGCGTACATCGTGCTGTCGGTGATGACGGGGCCAGCGTTGCAGGAGCTCGGTCTTGCGCTCATCACGGCACACATGATCATTTTCTGGCTGTCACAGACTTCCAACGTGACCCCGCCGATTGCGCTGGCGGCGTTTGCCGGGGCGGGGGTTGCGGGGGCACCGCCCATGCGCTCAGCGGTAGAGGCGTTCAAGCTGGCCAACGGCCTCTTCGTGATTCCGCTGATCATGGCGTATGCCCCCTTGTTACTGACTCCGGATGTGGGCTGGCTGGACGTGCTGGCGAGCGGCGCGGTGGCGCTGGCGCTGATTCTGGCCATAGCGATGGCTGCGGAACGCTTCTGTTTCACAGCGTTGCCGCGGACGCTGCAGACGGCCAGCGCGGTGGCAGCACTGCTGCTCGTGCTGCCCGTGACGCGCTACGCGGGCATGCTGCTGGTTGTGCTGATTGTTGCTGTCGATTTCTGGCGGTGGCGATCGGCGCGGGCTGGCTAGACTGTCAACGCAGCAGTTGCTGCCCTTAAGCGGTGCTCCACCGCCTGGCGGCGAGCGTTCTGATCACAAGCGCGTCGTCAGATTGCTGTGCGACGGCTTCCACGAGCATGCCGAGCACGTAGCGGTCGCTTTCGATGCTGACGAGGTGTCCCACCTGGTTACGTTCGTCCAGCGCGAGGCGGTGGTTGGCAGCCAGCTGCAGCAGGGCGTAGGCAACAGACTGGCGCACCGTAGATCGCGCAAGGCCGGCGACGCGGGTGTTGTCCGCTTCGACGCCGGGTTTCAAACGATCGACGAATGCTGCCAGCAGGCGGGGGGCGTCTGCGCCAGGGTGACGGGCAAGTTGGCCGAGGGCGTAGGCGGCGTTGGAGCGCGCCAGGTCGTCGGGTTCATGGCGTAGACGCTCCAGCAGTACATCGGTGCCGGGAGACCAGGTGCTGCCGAGCGCAAAGATGGCGAAGCGGCGCACACTGACGCGTTCGCTGCGGGCAGCGTCGGCGAGCGCAGCACCGGCTTCGTCGCTGCGCAGGCGCAGGCCGTAGGCAGCCGCGCGGCGGGTGGCCTCTGTGTCGTGATGCAGTGCATCCAGCAGTGCCGTAAGGCTGGTCTGGTCGGTTGCCGAGCCGAGGCGATAGGCTGCGGCGACTTTCAGGTGCTCACCACCTTCGACGAGATCCTGGAGCGCCTGCGAACGCTGCGATGCAGACAACGGAGATTGCAGCCGTTCTCCGCGGCTCCACGCCCAGTTGGCAGCCACCACCGGTCGCAGCTCGTCCCGGAGATCCTCAAAAGAGGGCTGTGTGAGCTGATTGTCCCAGGTGGGTGCGGATGGGTTGCGAGTGCGGGCGTAGAAGAACTTGTACATGTAGCGCGGCGGCTCGCCGGGCTGGGTGCGGCTGCCGCGGTGAATGAGATCGTAGCTGCCTATGACCACCGAGCCGGCGGGCACTTCGATGAATTTGCGCTCGAGCGCGGGAATGCCCAGCTTGTCGAGCGACGCCGCCAGCGCAGCGTCGCGGGCGCTGAGGTTGTCGTCAGCCAGCGCGTCCCGGGCCATATCCGGATCGATGGGGTCGCCTGGTCGCCAACGTCCGTCGGGCAGCTCGATATCGACGGTCCAGTAATGCGAGCCGGTCACAATCTCGGTGGGGCCATTGGTGAGGGTTACGGCCTGCGGATAGTAGAACATGATGAGCCAGTCAGCCCGGTGGGAGCGGTAGTGTCCGCGCTCGTTCCAGGGCAGATTGCCGTCCTGGTGAAACGGCTGATCGGTGGCCATGCTCTGGTGCACGAAGCTATGCGGGTGCAGAAACGCGCCGTCACCAAGCACGCTGGCAACCGCCCCTTCGATCACCGGGTTGGTAAGGAGACGGTCGATTTCGGGAACCGCTGCCCGGAGGTTGTCGCCCAGGATTTCGAGGTGCGCCGTGGGACTTTCGAGCTTGCGGGCCTGTTCGTAGCGTTGATCGGCGTGCTGCCATAGCGATTGATGCAGCGCATCGTGGGCATCCGGCTGAAGGACGATGAAGCCGTCCGTGAGAAAGCGCAGAAACGTTTCGTCGTCCAGGCGTGGCAGCATGTGGTGTGGTTTCCCGGGTGAAGGCGTCTCTGTGCGATTTCAGTTGAACCAGCTCATGAGCCAGCTCATGAACGTCATGAGTGGCTGCTCCACCAGCTCCATGATTGTGCCGTCGGGGTCGTAGAAGGCAACGATGCCACCCCAGGAGTCGGGCCCCGAGCAGCACGGTGTGATGGGAGAAATCAGCACCACACCCTGTGCCTGCAACGCAGCCACGTCGGCTTCTATGTCAGACGTGGCAAAGGCCATGCGGTGGATGCCCAGATGGTTGATGGGGATGGGGTAGGGCGGCGTGTCGTCGTAGGGGGTGAGCCATTGCACGATCTGGAGCTGTGAGCCGTCTTCGCGATGCGTAAATCGCCCACCCCGGACCTGGAAAGGCGCATCGAACCCCATGGCCCGCGCGACGGCGATGGATTCGGTGCCTGCGATGGTCTCTGTGAGCTCGTATCCGAGCAGGCCGTACCACGCCGCAGATTGCTCGTAGCTGGAAACGTTGACGTTGACCGCTCCCAGGCGCTGGATGTGCGTGGTGTCGGTGGCTTCCACGTCGCCGTCAATTTCCTGCAGCTCGTAAAAGGTGCCGTCGGGGTCTTTGAACATGGCGAAACGAGTGCCGTTCGCGCGGGTGACCGGCGCGCTCAGGAACTCGACGCCGATCTCGCGCATGTACGCATAGTCGGCGTCGATATTGGTGGTGAGCATCTCGGCGTGGCTCATGCCCAGACGGTTCAGGCGTGCGTAGGGAGGGGTGTCGTTCCGCGGAATGGTGAACTCGATGAGATCGATGACACCGCCGGTGAACCCCAGCCCGATGAGCTCTCCGTGCAGCAGGTAGCCGCCTGCAGCGTCCCCCTGAGAGCCGTCGTAGGTGGTAGGTGTGTCGATGCCGATGGCCTGCGCCATCTCGAGGGTATTTGTGTCCGGGAAGCCCGACACCGTCTCGAAACCCAGCTTGCCGTAGAACGCCCGGGCGGCCGCGAAGTTGCTGACATTGGTGTTGAAGTGCACGCGCGACAGCACGTGCAGCTCAGGCTGGGCCTCTTCCGCTTGCACCGCCTGCGGCGCGAGGCTGGCGCAGCACAGCGCTGCCGTGAGCGCCGCCCGCCACCACATCAGGCGAGTTCCGGCTGCAGGTGCTGCTCGATCTGTGCGCGCAGGCTGTCCGGCCAGGGCACGGCGCGGCGTGCATCGAGGTCGATGCAGATGCCCACCGTATCGCTGATGCCGAGCAGTTGCCCGGTGTTCTGGTCCAGGGCCCAGCGACGCGACAGGCGCGATTTGGTCTCGAGTTTCAGATCTGCGCTGAAGTAGGCGAGACGGTCGCCCAGACGCGGTTGGCCGAAGCTCTGCGTGCGCGTTTCCATGACGGCCCAGCCGATGCGCTGGCCCTCTGCGGTTTCGAACACCGGAGGACCCTGCTGTACACCGGTCTGCTGAGCCATTTTGGCGAATGGCAGAAACATCAGCTCGAGGTCTTCGCGCAGCCAGCCGGCGGCATCGACATCGGTCGCCTCGATGGTGGTTTCCCGGCGCCCGCTCATCATGCCGCCGCCTTCGATGTCCGGTATGCGGGCGTCCAGATCATCCAGGGACACGCTGGTGTTCACCGCGTCGAGGGACAGGCTGCGCGGGCGCGCGTGGTCCGGTACCTCGATCCGGGTGCTGGTATCTGCCGGCACCTGCAGCGGCAGAGCCCGCCGCGTGTCCGCGTCGATGAGGGCGGTGGTGACGATGAACGTCGCCGCCACGTCTTCGGTCTGGGGATTGCGGATCTCGACATAGCTGCGCAGGCCGCCTTCGGCGGCTTCCAGCAGGCCGCCCACGGCGTGCAGCGTGGCGCCTTCGAACTGTTCTCGGCGAAAACGTGTGTAGGTGTCTACGCGACGAAGGAAACCGCGCTGGAGCAGCTGTGGGTCTATGCCCAGATCCGCGATGAGGGTGCGGGTGCCTTTCTCCATGCGCGCCATGTAAAAGCGCACGTTCATGTGGCCCAGCGAGTCGATTTCCTCAGGGAGGACGGTGGATTCGTGCAGTAGCTTCATGACGATTCTGCTCTTCAATGCAAAACCGCCTATCTTACAGCAACGTCTGGGGATGCTGTTGCCAATTGTGCGGTGGGCTGCGCGGTGTCTGGCGCGCGCTACAGCCGCAAGGGATGCGCTGGGCTGCTGCGAGAGGCGCTCAGAGCTGGTAGTAGCCCGGTAACTCGTCTGCACTGATGGGCGTGAGCGTGCTCATGGGATCAGCGCCGAAGTAGATGTCTTCCCCCACCAGCCTGCCGTCGGGGGCGGCCGGCCACACCGTGATGAGCTGAGTGTCGCTGAGCCACAGATCGTGTGCGCCTATGGCCTCTCCAGCAGCCTGCGTGATGCCCATAGCACTCAAATCGGCGGCTTTGTACACCTGGCGAACCTGGCCTTCCGTGATGACGCCGCCGTCGTCGACGAAGATGCGTTCGCAGACCACCTGAAACTGATTGCCTCCGGTGGCGAACATGTTGCTGTAGAAGCCGGCCACGGCGTCGTAGCCTTCCAGCACCATGTTTTCCGGACCCACACGCCAGAAGTGGTACACCGGCTGGTCGGTGAGCGTGGCCATCAACGGTTCCAGCTGACCTTTGATCTCAGCTTCCATATGGCTGGCGACGCCTTCGAGGAGCTGGCGGTGGAGAGGGTTGTCGGTGGCGGCTGCCCGGTCTCGGAGGGCAAGCCAGCTGTTGTGGGGGTCGAAGCGCGTCATTGAGATCTCCTGCTGTTCAATCGCCGACCACCGAGCGACTGTCGGCAAGCCATTCGCTGTGGTGAATGAACGTGTCCTGCTCCCAGAAACCCCACTCTTTGCATTTGGGGCCGGTGAGGATCAACGTCCAGACGGGCCGGGCGTCGGCCAGGCGTACGATGTGCCGGTGCTTTGCCCGACGGAAGTGCGGACGCCAGCGACGCACGCGGCGTTCCGCAGAATCAGGCGTTGCCTCCAGGTAGTCCCGCAGCGGAAACGTGACGAACCACCAGGGATGGTCGTGATAGGCGCGGTCGTCGTCACCTTTGAGGAAGCAATGCAGGCGCACGGTAAAGCCGAACCACAGAATCCATCGTTCGAGGTACGGCTGGTCGTTTTCCATGACCATGTCGTGGGTGATGCCGAAGCGCCGCCCACGCCACGTGACTACCTTCTCAAAGAAGGGCAATGACGGCTCAAGCATGGATCGCAAGGTGGCTGACCGCCGTGAAAGCGCACGGCGCCACGCGCGAAGGACGCGCGGCATGAAAATCGTGGTTGAGCAATCCGTTCAGTCCCTCTGCCCTGACGAGCGATGGCCGCCATTCTCGCGACTTCGCGAGTGTTAAACAACTTTCTCCAGAGGACACACGATCTTTTTCTTTAGAGGACACACGATGCTGCGCGGCTTCATGGAAATGGGCCGAAGTTTGCAAGAAAGTGATAAACGACGTTTCGCGGAGAGACATCGGCGACTGACGTATTTGCGTTGGGCGTTCGTAAAGGGCTTTTTGCTAGCATTCTCGACAGAGCCCGCCCAGACCGACACTACATCGGCAAAGGAGTTTCCCGCAGCTGCCAACCGCGTGCTTCGACCCATTTACTGATTCTCGTCTGGGG
>CAZYYJ010000061.1:0-32447 GCA_964651595.1 uncultured Pseudomonadales bacterium
CCCCGGTGAGGTTGTGCCGCGGGATGTTGGTGGCCACGCCCACGGCAATGCCCGAGCTGCCGTTCACCAGCAGGTTCGGCACCCGCGTGGGCAGCACTTCGGGCATGGTCAGGGTGTCGTCGTAGTTCGACACGAAGTCCACGGTGTCTTTGTCCAGATCGGCCAGCAGCTCGCCGGCGATCTTCGCCATGCGCACCTCGGTGTAACGCATGGCCGCCGGCGGATCGCCGTCGATGCTGCCGAAGTTTCCCTGCCCGTCCACCAGCATGTAACGCATGGAAAAGTCCTGCGCCATGCGCACCACGGTCTCGTACACGGCCGAGTCGCCGTGCGGGTGGTACTTACCGATGACTTCGCCTACCACCCTGGCCGACTTCACGTACGGCCGGTTGTAGGTGTTGTTCAGCTCGTTCATGGCGAAGAGCACGCGCTTGTGCACGGGCTTCAAGCCGTCCCGTACATCGGGCAGCGCACGGCCCACGATGACGCTCATCGCATAGTCGAGGTACGACTGGCGAAGCTCGTCTTCGATGTTGACGGGAAGGATGTCCTTGCTGGGTTCGGGACCGATTTCTGACATTAAAAAAGTGGCGAGAGCAAAAGCGGAATTCTACTACAGAACCCTCCTGTATACTTCGCCGATGGAACCTTGCGATCTTCTCGTCTCTGCGCCCTGGGTGCTGCCCGTGGCGCCTCAGAACGTGGCGCTGCCCCACCACGCAATCGCCGTGAGTGCAGGGCGCATCGTTGCGCTGGACGATGCGGCGCTGCTGGCGGAACGGTTTACGCCCGCCGAAACGCTGCACCTGGACAACCACATCCTTCTGCCGGGGCTGGTGAACGCGCACGGCCATGCGGCCATGACACTGCTGCGCGGCGCCGGCGAAGATCAGATGCTGCAGGCCTGGCTGGAAGAGACCATCTGGCCGCTGGAGAGCCGCCTCATGAGCCCGGAATTCGTGGCGCTGGGCACGGAGCTGGCCATCGCGGAGATGCTCGCCTCGGGCACCACAACCTTTTCGGACATGTACTTCTTCCCCGAGGTCACTGCCGAGACCGCCTCGCGCCTGGGCATGCGCGCTCAGGTCGCCTTCCCGGTCATCGAGTTTCCCAACGCCTGGAGCAACAACGTCGCTGAAGGCCTGCACAAAGGTCTGGAGCTGTTTCACGAGCACATCCACAATCCGCTCGTCACCATCGCCCTCGGCCCCCACGCGGCATACACCGTATCGCCACAGAACCTTGCCAAGGTGGCCATGTACGCCAACGAAGTGGACACCCCCGTGCAGATTCACCTGCACGAGAACGAGGCGGAGGTGGCCATCGCCCACGAGCAGGCCGGCAAAACCTGGGTGCAGGTGCTGGCCGATGCAGAGCTGCTGGGCCCCGGCCTGCAGGCCGTGCACATGACCACCGTGAACGACGAGGACTTTGCGTTGATTGCCGACAGCGGCACCCAGGTGGTGCACTGTCCCACCTCCAACCTGAAGCTCGCCTCGGGCTACTGCGACGTGCAGCGCTTCACCGCTGCCGGCGTGAACGTCGGCCTGGGCACCGATGGGGCCGCGTCGAACAACTGCCTGGATCTCTTCAGCGAGCTGCGCGTGGCGGCACTGCTGGCCAAGCACGAGAGCGGCGACCCCACCGCCGGCAAGGCCGCAGACACGCTGGCCATGGCCACCATCGGCGGTGCGCGCGCGCTGGGCCAGGAGGCGCACATCGGCTCGCTGGAGGTGGGCAAGTTTGCCGATTTCATCAGCGTCGACGCGCGGGGCCTCGGCATGGTGCCTCTGCACGACCCGTTCGCCGCTCTGGTGCACGGTCAGGCCGGCTCGCGCGTAGACAACGTTTTCGTGGCCGGCGAACGGCTGCTGGCCAACCGACAGCTGGCGCGCCTCGACGTGGACGAACTGACGGCACGCATCGACGCCTGGCAGATCGAAGAATTTCACGGACGCTCAACCAACTGACATGACCACCGCCCCAGACACAGCCACCGGCAACTTCGATGCCGAAGAAATTGCCAAGTTCGACGCCCTCGCCGCCCGCTGGTGGGACACGGAAGGCGACTTCCGCACCCTGCACGACATCAATCCGGTGCGCCTCGCCTACATCCAGGAACGCGCAGACATCACCGCAGCACCCGTCATCGACGTCGGTTGCGGCGGCGGCGTGCTCACGGAAGCCCTGGCGCGCAGCGGTGCAACCGTCACGGGCACGGACATGGCGGAAAAAGCCCTCGGCGTGGCCAAACTGCATGCCCTGGAGGCGGAGCTGAACATCGACTACCAGCTCACCACCGCCGAGGCCCTTGCGCTAGAGCGGGCCGGCACCTACGGCACCGTGACGTGCCTGGAGATGCTGGAGCATGTCACGAGCTACGCCGACACGGTGGCCGCCTGCGCGGCGCTGGCCAGACCCGGCGCCAACCTGTTCTTCTCCACCATCAACCGGACGCCGCAGGCCTACGCGCTGTTGATCCTGGGCGCCGAATACATCATGCAGATCCTGCCGCGCGGCACGCACGAATACGCCAAGTTCATCCGTCCCAGCGAGCTGGCGGGGGCCCTGCGCCGGGCCGGCCTCGAGCTCGTGGACATCAGCGGCATGAGCTACAACCCGTTCTCACGCACCACCCGCATCGGCCGTAACGTCGCGGCCAACTATCTGGTGCATGCCCGTAAACCCGCCGCTTGACGCCATGACCGACACCGATCCGTACCCCGCGCTCACCGAGGCGCGCAATACCTGGCGTTACTCACCGGCCGATGGCGCGCTGTCCGGGCGCACCATCCTGGTTACCGGTGCCGGCTCCGGGCTGGGCGCTGCCACCGCACGCAGCGCCGCCCTTTACGGCGCCAACGTGGTGCTGCTGGGCCGCACCCGCCAGAAGCTGGAAGCGGTGTTCGACTGGATCGAAGCGCATACGGCCACGCAGCCCGTGATCGTGCCCTGCGATCTCGCCGAGCTCGACCCCGACGCGGTGGCAGCGCTGAACGAAGCCATCACCGGCACCTACGACGGCCTCCACGGCATCGTGCACTGCGCATCGCTCCTGGGGGCGAAGACACCGCTGGTGCACTATCCCCCGGACGAGTGGCAGCGCGTGATGCAGGTCAACGCCAACGCCCCGTTTCTGCTGAACCGCGGACTTTTCGGTCTGCTGGACGCGACCGCGGACAGCGCGGTGATTCACGTGTCCTCCACGGTGGGCCGCGAGGGGCGCGCCTACTGGGGCGCCTACAGCGCGTCCAAGTTCGCACTGGAAGGCATCAGTCAGATTCTCGCCGACGAGACCGAAACGGCCGGGCGTATCCGCGTGTACAGCGTAAACCCCGGGGGCACGCGCACCCCCATGCGCGCAGCGGCATACCCCATGGAAGACCCCGAGACCGTGCCCACCCCGGAAGCCCGTATGGACCTCATGTTGTACCTGCTGGAGGGGGCTGCGGAGGGCAAAACCCTTCCCGCCCAGGGCGCGCAACTCGACGCGCGGGACTGGCAGCCTCTTTGAGCAACGTCAAAAACCCGCCTCCGGGATGACAATTGCTTGACGGGGTCGCTGACGCCGACTCCGCTAACTCATTGATTTTATTAGAGCCAACCCTTGGCACGGTCTTTGCTGAAACGGTGTGTGTGCGCGGAAGCGCGCTTCGAAGTACCCGGAGGAACCACACCATGGCCAAGTTCAAGCCAGCCATTGTACCGCCCAGCTCGGTGGTGCATTTCGACGATCGCACAGCCCTGCACCTGACCCAGGCCCTGCACCACGAAACCCGCCTGTCAGGAGTGCTGGAGCTGATTTTTTCGCAGCTCAACCGCCTCACGGGGGCCCAGGGCCTGAGCTTCGAGCCGGCTGCGGAAGACGAGGGGGCCTTCCAGACGCTGAAACTCGGCAAAACCGCCCATCATCACGTGGAGTACAACCTCAGCGTGCAGGACACCCGGGTGGGCAGGCTCACGCTGTGGTTTCCTGCGCGCAAGAACGAGCAGGAGATCCAGACCTGCGAAGACCTGCTGGGTCTCGCCATCACGGCCCTGCGCAATGCCGTGCTGCTGCAACGCCTGCAGCCCGCGGAGGCCTCCACAGCCGACGCGGAGCGTTCCGATGCCGTGTTGCTGATCACTCTGGACGACTACGCCAGCATGGAACGCACCGACGGTATCGAGTGGGCCAGCGTGGTCATGGGCACCGTCCACCAGCAGATCAAAGACGGCCTGCGCAATGCCGACGGCGTGTACCAGATCAGCGACGAGTACATTGCCGTGCTGCTGCCCAGCACCACCATCGATCAGGCTCTGGCCGTGGCCGACAAGGTGCGCGTGCTCATTGCCAGCCTGCACCTTCGCGCCAACGACGTGGAGCAGCAGCTCACCGCCTGCATGGGCCTGGCCGATGCACGCCTCGCCGCCACGGCCGAAGAGGTCATGGCCAACGCCAAGGTGGCGCTGGGTGAAGCGCAGGCCCGCGGTCGCAACCACATACAGTGCTACGACGAGGCTTTGATGGAAACGCTGCGGGCGCGGCTGTAGCGGCCGCTAGCCCAGCTTCGGATACGGCAGCAGACAGCTCGTTTTTGCCGCCTTGGAAGGTCTTGCCGCCGGGCGCTTCGGTGCCCGGTACGTGAGCCCCAGCAGCTTGTACAGGCTTTTCACATCCGCAGGTTGCAGCGATGACCACTGGCCGTTGCGCAACCACGACGGCAGCACCACGGGCCCGTAGCGCACGCGCTTGAGACGACTCACCGTGCAGCCCACCGCCTCGAACAAGCGCCGTACCTCGCGGTTTTTACCTTCCATCAGCACCACGTGATACCAGTGGTTCATGCCGCGGCCGTCGTAGAACTGGATGTCGGAGAACTGCATGTGCTCGCCCTCGACCTCCACCCCTTCTTTCAGAAGCTCAAGCTCATCGTCGTCCAGCCGCTTGTTCACCCGCACCGCGTACTCCCGGTCGAGGCCTGTGGACGGGTGCATGAGGCGGTTGGCCAGCTCACCGTCGGTGGTCACCAGCAGCAGCCCCGACGTCTGCAGATCGAGACGCCCCACGGTGATCCAGCGGCCCCGCTTCAGGTGGGGCAGATCATCGAAGATGGTTTTGCGCCCTTCGGGATCGCGGCGCGTGCACACCACCCCCGGGGCCTTGTTGAGAATCAGCACTTCCCCGGCCCGCGCTTCGACGAGGCGCACCCGGCGTCCGTCCACCTCGATCTGGTCGCGGGCTGTGACCCGCTGCCCCACGTGCGCCGCGGCGCCGTTCACGGAGACGCGGCCAGCGGCTATCCAGCCTTCGATTTCCCGCCGCGAGCCCACGCCCTGGGAGGCGAGCGCCTTGTGCAGCTTCAGAGATTCTTCGCTTTCCGGGCCAGCCATGCGTTTCGGGGGTGCCGCTCGACTCAGTTGTTGGGGTTGACGCCGCGGTGCAGAGGCACCACGTCGGCGGAAGGACCGGCGGTGTCTGAATCGGCTGCCTGCGCCTGGCCCTCGGGCGGCGCCTCGGCATCTTCGGTGACAGCCGGGTCCACGGTGACCTCGATACCGTCCGCGGCCTCAGCTGCGGGAGGCGTTTCCTCCGCCAGCACCGGTTCGATGAGCTCGCGGATCTCGGGCAGCGGTGGCAATTCGTCCAGGCTCTTGAGATTGAAGTAGTCGAGAAACGCCCTGGTGGTGCCGTAGAGCGACGGGCGTCCTGGCACCTCCCGCTGTCCCACCACCTTGATCCAGTCGCGCTCGATCAGCGTGCGCATGATCGTGGGGCTGACCCCCACGCCGCGCACCTGCTCGATGTCGCCGCGCGTCACGGGCTGCTTGTAGGCGATGAGCGCCAGGGTTTCGAGCAACGCCCGCGTATAGCGCGGAGGTTTCTCGTCCCACAGGCGGCTCACCCATTCCGAAAGGTCCTGGCGTACCTGGTAACGGTACCCGCTGGCCACCTGCTTCAGCTCCACGCCGCGGTGCTGGGCGTCTTCCTGCAGGGCCTTCAGCACGGCCCGGACCTGTCGGCTGGGACCATCGTCTTCCAGCTCGCCGGGGGCGAACAGCTTCACGATGTCCTGCACGGTCAGCGGGCCGTCCGCCGCCATCAGCGCGGCCTCGACGATGCGTTTCAGCTTCTGTTCGTCCACCGCTCAGTCCTGTGCGGGGTGCGTGTCATCAGACCCGTCACCCCCGTAGTTGGTAAATATGGGCGCCGGCGCCTTGTCCATGGCCGCTTCCACGGCCCGCAGGTGGATGGGTGCAAACGCCTCCGCCTGAACAAACTCCACCAGCGCCTCGCGCACCAGCTCCATGACCGCGAGGAAGGAGACAATCACCCCCATGCGCCCTTCTTCCAGATGGAACAGGTCGGTAAACGCCACGAACTCGGTCGTCCGCCGCACCCGGGAGAGGATGCTGCCCATGCGGTCGCGAACCGACAGCGGCTCCAGCGCCACCTCGTGCGAAGCGAACATCTCCGCCCGCTTCAGCACCTGCGCCAGCGCCAGCAGCACTTCTTTCAGGTCCACTTCGGGATCGGCATGCTGCTTCACCAGCGTGGGCTTGCTGGCGGCCGCCAGATAGATGTCCCGCTCCAGCCGCGGCTCCTGGTTCAGGTCTTCGGCAGCCGTTTTGATCTGCTCGTATTCCTGCAGGCGCCGGATCAGCTCAGCGCGCGGATCGCCCTCTTCCTCGGTCGCGTTTTCAGGCCGTGGCAGCAGCATGCGCGATTTGATCTCCGCCAGCATGGCGGCCATCAGCAGGTACTCACCGGCAAGCTCCAGCTGCAGCGCCTGCATGAGGTCGATGTACTGCATGTACTGCTCGGTGATCTGCGCCACCTTGATCTCGAGAATGTCGAGGTTCTGGCGGCGGATGAGGTACAGGAGCAGATCCAGCGGTCCCTCGAACGTCTCCAGGAACACTTCCAGCGCCTCGGGCGGGATGTACAGATCGGTGGGCACCTCCTGCACGGCCTCGCCCCGGACGAGCGCAATGGTGGCGCCGTCCGCGTCGCGGGCGCGATCCAACTCGTGCGGTTCCTGGGGTTCCTGCATGCTCTGTATCCGGATCAGCGGTGGCCGATGCCAATCGCTTCCTTCACGTCCTCCAGCGTTTCCCGGGCGACCGCCCGGGCTTTGTCCGAGCCTTCCTGGATCACTGTAAGCACGAGATCCGGCTCGTCCTCGTACTGTTCCGCCCGTTGACGATACACCGCCTGCTCGGTGTTGATGGCATCGATCAGCGGTTTTTTACAATCAATGCAGCCGATGGACGCGCTTCGGCAGCCTTCGGCCGCCCAGGTGAGCGTGTCTTCCTCCGAGTACACCTCGTGCAGCGAGTACACCGGGCAGTTGGCCGGCTCGCCGGGGTCTTTGCGCCGCACACGCGCGGGGTCGGTCTGCATGGTGCGCACCTTCTCCGTCACGGTCTCGGGCGCTTCGCGAAGCGCAATGAAGTTGTTGTAGGACTTGGACATTTTTTCGCCGTCCAGCCCCGGCAGCTTGGCCGACTGGGTCAACAGCGCCTGCGGCTCGGGCAGAATGATACGCCCGCCGCCTTCGAGATAACCGAACAGGCGTTCCCGGTCGCCGATGGACAGGTTCTGTTGCTCCCCCAGCAGCGCCCGGGCCCGTTCCAGGGCTTCCGTATCACCTTTTTCCTGGTACTGCTTGCGCAGATCGTTGTACAGGCGCGCCGCCTTTTTGCTCATCTTCTTGATGGCCGCCTGCGCCTGCTCCTCGAAGCCCGGCTCACGGCCGTAGATATGGTTGAAACGCCGCGCCACCTCCCGGGTGAGCTCTACGTGCGCCACCTGATCGGCGCCCACGGGCACCCAGCCTGCCTTGTAGATGAGAATGTCGGCCGCCTGCAGCAGCGGGTAGCCGAGAAAGCCGTACGTGGACAGGTCTTTATCGTTTAGCTTCTGCTGCTGGTCCTTGTAGCTCGGCACGCGCTCGAGCCACGGCAGCGGCGTAATCATGGACAGCAGCAGGTGCAGCTCAGCGTGCTCGGGCACGCGGCTCTGCACGAAGACCGTGGCCGTATTCGGATTTACCCCGGCCGCGAGCCAGTCCACGACCGTTTCGTGGGTGTATTGCTCGACGTCCTGCGTTTCTTCGTACTGGGTCGTCAACGCGTGGTAGTCCGCGACGAAGAAGAAACACTCGTACTCGTGCTGCAGCTGCACCCAGTTCTTCAGCACGCCGTGCAGATGGCCCAGATGCAGGTTGCCCGTAGGACGCATGCCGGACAGCACGCGCTGATTCGATTCTGTTCCGCTCAAAAGAGCATCCGTGGTTCCCGCCAGGCCGGCATTATAGGCAAGTCACTGACCCCTGCATAACGCAACGGCGTCCTCACAGAGACAGCGCGCCCGCGCCTTCGCGGATCACGGAGGCTTCCGGATCGGTCAGATCCACCACGGTGGACACGGTTTCGTCGGCCATGCCGCCGTCGATCACGATGTCCACCTGATGCCGTATCGCGTCGAAGATCTCGTGCGGGTCGGTCATGGGCGGATTGTCGCCCAGCCGCACGGTTGTGGTCATGAGCGGCTCGCCAAGCTGCTCGAGCAGCGCCTGGGCGATGGCGTTGTCCGGCACCCGCATGCCGATGGTCTTGCGCTTCACGTGCAGCAGCCGCCGCGGCACTTCCCGCGTGGCGCGCAGCACGAACGTGAACGGTCCCGGGGTGACGCGTTTCAGCAGCCGGTAACCCGAGTTATCCACCCGCGCATAGGTGCCCAACTCGCTGAGATCCGCACAGGCCAGCGTGAACTGGTGGTTCTTCGGCAGCCGTTTGATCGCCATGATGCGCTCCAGCGCACGCTTGTCGCCGAGATGACAGCCGAGCGCATAGGCCGTGTCGGTCGGATAGACGATGACGCCGCCGCCGTGCACGCAGTCTGCCACCACGCGCACGCGCCGCGCCTGCGGGTTCTCGGGATGAATTTCCAGTAACTGGCTCAACGTAAAACCTTGCGCACCTGCACTAGAGTGAGGTTGCTTTTCCAACGGCAGCGTAGATCATTGCTCGCGCCAAAAGCGCGCAAGCATACCTGAACGACATCACCCCGGGACCCCATGCAGCAATTCATCGACTATCTGGCCATCATCGCGTTCGTGGTGGTGTACTTCACCACCCGCGACATCTTCCTGGCCACCAGTGTCCTGATGGTCGGCGTCACGCTGCAGATCGCGGTGTACTGGCTGCTGAAAAAACCCATCGGGAACGAGCTGAAAGTGACCTTCTGGGCCAGCATCATTCTCGGCGGCATGACGCTGGTGTTGCGCGACGAGACATTCATCAAATGGAAACCCACCATCGTCAACTGGCTGATCGCCGCCGCGCTGATCGGCGCGCACCTGATCGCGCGTATGTATCTCATCGAAAAAATGCTGGGCAAGGTGCTGGCGCTGCCGTCGCGGGCCTGGTTTGTGCTCACGTACGGCTGGGCCGGCGCGTTCACGCTGGCGGGCGCCCTCAATATCTGGGTGGCCTACAACTTTTCCACCGACACCTGGGTCACGTTCAAGCTGTTCGGCCTGCTCATCCTCAACGTGCTGTTCATGGTGGCCACCTTCGGCTACCTCGCCAGCCAGGGTCTGTTGCAGGACGAGAATCTCAAGCAGCCCGACAAACCTGCCGACGACGAGGCGCCCGCGCCCGACGCCGTGCAGAGCGGAGACCGCTCGTGATCCGTCCAGCCATCGTCGCCGCCCTGCTGACCATCGCTCTGCCCGCGACGGCGCTCGACGTGGGCACCACCGCCTATATCTCCGACGAGCTCACGGTACCGCTGCGCAGCGGCGCGTCGGGGCAGCACCGCATCATTCACCGGGGCCTGCCCAGCGGCACCCGCATGGAGGTGCTGGGGGCAAACGCCGAGGCGGGGTTTACGCAGATCCGTACCGATCGCGGCACCGAAGGCTGGATCCGCACCCAGTACCTCGTTGCGCAACCCATCGCCAAAGCCCGGCTCGCCCAGGCACAGAACCGTATCGCGTCGCTGCAGCGGGAGCTGGCCAGCGTTCGCGAAACGCTGTCCGGCGTGCGTGAGGAGAGCAACGAACGCGCCGCCGCGAATGCCGCCAGCACCGACCGCGCCGCAACGCTGGAGCGCGAGCTGAACGAGCTGAAGCGTATCTCTGCCGCGGCCGTGGAAACCCACGAGGAGAATCTCAAGCTGCAGGAAATCAACGCCCGCCTGCATGACGAGCTGGACGACGTGGCGGAAGAGCGCGACGTGCTGGCCGAAGACGCCGGCAACGAAGGCATCATGCTGGGTGCCGGCTTCATTCTGCTGGGCCTGATTGCCGGCGTGCTGATCAAGGCCCGTCCGCAACGCAGCGCCTGGAGCTGAGGAGGTCCCGCGCATGACCGTGCTCAGCGTCAACCTCAACAAGATTGCCGTCATCCGCAATTCCCGCGACGGCGAACGGCCTAGCGTGATCGATGCGGCCAGAACCGTGCTGGCGGCAGGGGCGCAGGGCATCACCGTGCACCCGCGGCCGGACCAGCGGCACATTCGCCCGGAAGACGTCGAGGATCTGGCGGTGCTGCTGCGCGGCGAGTATCCGGGCATCGAATTCAACATCGAAGGCAATCCCATCGCCCCTGCGCGGCCAAACGGCTACCCGGGCTTCGACGCCCTCATCGAGCACGCGCGCCCGGCGCAGGCAACCCTGGTGCCCGATGGCGACGGGCAGCTCACCTCCGATCACGGCTGGGATCTCAGCGAGCCCAACGAAGACCTGGCCGAGCGCATTGCCCGCTACCAGAGCTGGGGCGCCCGTGTGTCGCTGTTCATGGATCCCGAGCCATCCCAGATCGAGCAGGCCAAGATCCACGGCGCCGATCGCATCGAGCTGTATACCGGGCCCTTTGCCGAGACGGTGTGGGCCTACGGGGTGGACGACGAGCGCAGCCTGGCGAGCCTCGACACCTACTGGGCCGCTGCCCGGCACGCCCGGGCCCTGGGCCTGGGGGTGAACGCAGGCCACGACCTCGATCTTGCGAACCTGCCTCTGTTCACCCGTATCAGCGAGATCGACGAGGTCTCCATCGGCCACGCCATGATCTCCGACGCGCTCGAATTCGGTCTTTTTGAGACAACGCGCAAATATCTGGCAATTCTCACGCCTTGAGGTCCGTGAACGGCCGGGAACGTTCCTACACTGAGCTGTAAGGACAGAATTCCCACCGGCTGAAAGGACCCGCCATGGCTAGCACCGCTTCCTCCCTTCAGGCGCCCGCATCCGCGAGCCGCCCAGAGGACATCAACGACTTTCTCAACCGCGTGGCGGCCAACAACCCCAACGAGCCCGAGTTTCTGCAGGCCGTGCACGAGGTGGCCGCCGACGTGGTGCCGTTCATCGCGGACAAGCCGGAGTACCGCGAGCTTGCAATCCTCGAACGCATGGCCGAGCCGGACCGCATCGTTTCGTTCCGCATCACCTGGCAGGACGATGCGCGCAAAGTGCACGTGAATCGCGGCTATCGCGTGCAGATGAACAACGCCATCGGCCCTTACAAAGGCGGCCTCCGGTTTCACCCCTCCGTGAACCAGTCGATCCTCAAGTTCCTTGGTTTCGAGCAGACCTTCAAGAACGCGCTCACCGGACTGCCCCTGGGCGGCGGCAAAGGGGGCTCGGACTTCGATCCCAAAGGAAAAAGCGACGCCGAGGTAATGCGTTTCTGTCAGGCGTTCATGGCCGAGCTGTACCGGCACATCGGCCCGGACCAGGACGTGCCTGCCGGTGACATCGGTGTGGGCGCCCGCGAAATCGGCTACCTCTTCGGACAGTACCGACGCCTCACCCAGCAGTTTCAAGGGGTGCTCACCGGCAAAGGCGCCTCCTACGGCGGCAGTCTCATGCGCCCCGAAGCCACGGGCTACGGCGCCGTGTACATGATGGAGAACATGCTCACCCACGCCGGTACGGACCTCGTGGGCAAAACCTGCGCCGTTTCCGGCAGCGGCAACGTGGCCACCTTCTGCGCGCGCAAGCTCATCGAGTTCGGGGCGAAACCGGTCACGCTGTCCGATTCCGGCGGCTACATTCACGACCCGGCCGGCATCACGCACGAAAAGCTCGACTGGGTCTTCGAGCTGAAAGCTGCGCGCCGCGGTCGCATCAGCGAATACGCGGAAGAGTTCGGTTGCACCTTCGTGGCCGACGCGCGTCCCTGGCAGGTGCCCTGCGATCTGGCGTTTCCCTGCGCAACGCAGAACGAGTTGAACGAAACCGACGCGGAACAGCTGGTGAAAAACGGCTGCAGCGCGGTGGCGGAAGGGGCCAACATGCCCACCACGCCGGGCGCGATGACCGTGCTCACCGGGGGCAGCGTGATGGTGGCCCCGGCAAAGGCTGCCAATGCAGGCGGCGTGGCCGTATCGGGGCTCGAGATGAGTCAGAACAGCCAGCGTTATGCCTGGAGCGCCGCCGAGGTGGACGAGCGTCTGAAGCGCATCATGGCGGATATCCACGAGCAGTGCGTGACCTACGGCGAGAGCGACGGCGAGCGGCCCGACTACAGCAAAGGCGCAAACATTGCAGGCTTCAAGAAAGTGGCGGACGCCATGATTGCGCAGGGCATCTGCTGAAAGCGGTACGCTTTGCGCAGCGCACGGCGTGCACTATCATGCGCGCCTCTTCCGCTGGCGAGAAAACCATGCCTTTCATCACCGCCCGTTTACCGCGCCTGGCTGCGGTCTGCGCCCTCGTCGCCGCTCTGACCACCGGCCTGGCGCACGCCGAAGAACGACCCATCGTCGAGATTGTCACCGATCGTGGCGTGATCACGCTGGAGGTCATGGACAAGCTCGCACCGCGTACCGCGGCCAATTTTCTGAAGCTCATCGACAACAAGTTCTACGACGGTCTGGTGTTTCACCGCGTCATCGCCAACTTCATGATCCAGGGCGGTGGCTATACGACAGATCTCACCTACAAACCCGGCCCCGGCAATGTCCCGAACGAAAGCTTCAACGGGGTGAAGAACATGCGCGGCACCGTGGCCATGGCGCGCCTTGCCGATCCCGACTCGGCGGATACGCAATTTTTCATCAACGTGAAAGACAACGATCACCTCGATGCGGCGCCCGGCAAAGCCGGCTACACGGTCTTTGCCCGCGTCATCGACGGCATGACCGTGGTGGAGGAGATCGAGCTGGTCGACACGCATCTGGAACAGGGTATGGCCGCCGTACCCGAGACACCGGTGGTGATACAGACCATCCGCCGCAAAGCCGCCTCGTAAGCAGCGGGTCGTTCGCGGCCCGACGCACTTTCCGCTACCATCGGCGCTTTTTCGCCGGGGCCTCCCCGAGCGGCCTCGCCTGATATTGCCAAGACCGGGATCATCACTTCATGGCCAAACTGCTTTCCATTCTCGCCAGCGCGCTGCTGCTGGGTTACCTCGTCACCGAGCTCACCACGCGTTTCTTTCCCGACAACTACTTTGCCCTGCTTGCGCTGTCCGTGCTTGCGCTTGTCATCAACGGATGGTTCGTCGCGCGCCAGGGCCTGGCCGGCACGGGCACCGCGGCACCCGCCCCCGAGCGCGGTCGTCGCAACGAACGCAACCGGGGCCGCAACCGCGATGGGGCGCCGCAGAAAGCTGAGCAGAAGCCCAGGAAGCGCAACGACACCCGTCCGGCGAAGAGCGCCAAGCCCCGCGAGGAGGCCCGCGACAAGACCCGTGACGAGGCCAGAACGCCTGCAGACGCGCCGAAACCTGCGCCCGCCGGCGATGCCGAACAGGGTGAGGTGAAGTGGTTCAACCGTTCCAAGGGATACGGTTTCATCATCCGCGAGAACGGCGAGGAGATTTTTGTGCACCAGCGGGCCATTGTCCCCGAGGAAGGCCGTCGCCCGGCGTTGCGGGACGGCCAGCGTGTGTCTTTTGTGGTCACCAGCAACGACAAAGGCGTACAGGCGGACCAGGTGAGTCCGCTCGGCACCTGAGCGCGATGAACGTCAAAGAGACGCTCACCGAACGGGTAGAGGCGGCGTTCAGGGCCCTGGGCTACGAAGGCCCCGCCGTGGTGCAGGCCGCCAGCCGCCCCGAGTTCGGTGACTATCAGGCCAACGGCGTGATGGGCGTTGCCAAGCGGGCGAAGGCAAATCCCCGCGAAGTGGCCGCTGCCGTGGTGGAAGCGCTTGACCTCGATGGCATTGCAAGAACGGTGGAAGTTGCCGGCCCCGGTTTTCTGAACATCACGCTGGATCCCGCCTGGCTCGCCCGGAACCGGGCCGGTGAGGTTACTGCCGCCGCTGCCCCGCAACGGGTGGTGGTGGACTACTCGGCCCCAAATCTCGCCAAAGAAATGCACGTGGGTCACCTGCGCAGCTCGGTCATCGGAGACTGCATTGCCCGCGTGCTGGAAGCCCGCGGGCACACCGTGCTGCGCCAGAACCATGTCGGTGACTGGGGCACGCAGTTCGGCATGCTGCTCACGTACATGACGGAAACCGGCGAAGACTCCGACGAACTGGCGGACCTGGAAGACTTCTATCGCGCCGCCAAACGGCGTTTCGACGAAGACGAAGCCTTCCGCGATCGCGCCCGCGATGCCGTGGTGGCCCTGCAGGGCGGTGAGGCCTTCGCGCGCGAGCAGTGGCAGCGCTTCATTACCATCTCGCTCAGCCACTGTCAGGAAATTTACGACCGGCTGGGACTCACCCTGAAGCCGGAACACACGCAGGGCGAAAGCGCGTACAACGACATGCTGGCCGGCGTGGTCGAGTCCCTCGCCGAGCAGGGCCTGCTCACCGAAAGCGACGGTGCTCAGTGTGTGTTTCTGGACGAGTTCACCAGCAAAAAGGGTGACCCGCTGCCGGTGATTGTGCAGAAGACCGGCGGGGGCTATCTGTACGCCACAACCGATCTTGCTGCCGTGATCTACCGCACCGAGACCCTGGGTGCAAACCGCGTGCTGTACTTCACCGACGCGCGCCAGGCGCTGCATTTCCGGCAGATTTTCGCCGTGGCCGCCGCGGCAGGATTCAACCGTACGGACGCCGTCTTCGAGCACATGCCGTTCGGCACCATGCTGGGGGCGGACGGCAAACCTTTCAAAACCCGTGAAGGCGGCGTGGTGAAATTTGCCGATCTCATCGACGAGGCGCAAACGCGCGCGGCTGATCTCATTCGCGAGAAAAATCCGCAGCTGGACGGCGATACGGTGGCGGAGATAGCGCGGGTCATCGGCGTGGGCGCCATCAAGTACGCAGACCTGTCGAAAAACCGCAACAGCGACTACATGTTCGACTGGGACACCATGCTCAGCTTCGACGGCAACACGGCGCCCTATCTGCTGTACGCCTATGCGCGCATTCGCAGCCTGTTCCGCCGCGGCGATATCGATCCCGCAAGCCTGCCGTCCGAGGCCGTCGCCGTCGACGAACCCGAGCGAAGACTCGCGGTGACCCTCGCCGGTTTCAACGACACGCTGGCGCAGGTAGCCACCGAGGGCCTGCCGCACTATCTGTGCGCCTATCTATTCGAGCTGGCCACGCGGTTCACGCAGTTCTACGAAGCGTGCCCAATCCTCTCGAGTGACGATGACGTTAAGCTGCGACGCCTGTCGCTGGCGGGCCAGACCGCGGATACGCTGGCCAGAGGCCTCGATCTGCTGGGCGTGGAGGTCGTGGAACGGATGTGAAGCAGCGGCCCGGCGGGCCGCTGCGAAGGAGAGATCAGGCCATGGCTGCCTTGGGCGTGGCGTAAGATTTCAGGGTGGCGGCGAAGTCGTCGAGGGTCTGCACGCCCGACGCTTCTGCGCGGCGGCACCACTCCATGAGCTCGTGGATCACCTCTTCCACGTTGCCGCCCCGCTTGGCCCAGATGTCCTGCAGCCCCTGCTGCATGTCATGGACGAGGCGTATATCGGCGCTCTTCTCCACCAGCGCATTCAGACGCTCGCGCCCGCGTGCATCGAGCAGCGATGCTTCGCGGCACAGCACTTTCTTGGCCCGGCGGAACATCTTGCGGGCGTTGGCGCTCTGCGCCATGGCGCGCTCCCGGGCCACTGCCGGCGCTACAACCTCTTCGGCGTAGCGGGCCATGACACGAAAACGGTCGTTCAACAGCGCCCAGGCGGTGTCCTTGTCGATGGTCTCTTTGCCAGGTACCTGCGCCACGACAGGTCCCGTGCTGATCACGCGTGCCATGCCCAGGGCGCGGAAGAGACATATCCAGTACCAGCCGATGTCGAACTCGAACGGCTTCTGCGACAGCTTCGCAGAGTTGGGGTACGTGTGGTGATTGTTGTGCAGCTCTTCACCGCCGATGAGGATGCCCCAGGGCACGATGTTGCGCGCCGCATCCGGGCATTCGAAGTTGCGATAGCCCCACCAGTGACCAATACCGTTGATGACCCCTGCCGCAAGCACCGGAATCCACAGCATCTGCACGGCCCATACCGTCAGGCCCAGCACGCCGAAGAGCGCAACGTCGATCACGGCCATGAGCGCAATGCCGAGGAAATTCTTGGCATAGACATGCCGCTCCACCCAGTCGTCCGGGCAGCCGCCGCCGTAGCGGTCCATGCAGGCCGTGTCGTGGGTTGCCTCGCGATACGCCTCGGCGCCCCGCCAGAAGATCTCGCCAATTCCCTGCTGCACAGGGCTGTGCGGGTCTTCCGGGGTTTCACACACC
Organism: uncultured Pseudomonadales bacterium; assembly: GCA_964651595.1. Classification (GTDB taxonomy): domain Bacteria; phylum Pseudomonadota; class Gammaproteobacteria; order Pseudomonadales; family Azotimanducaceae; genus UBA4421. The sequence continues at coordinate 16,645 of CAZYYJ010000061.1, forward strand.
GCATGGTGCTTGCGGTGAATGGCTGTCCACTCTTTGGTGATCATGCCTGTGGTGAGCCACAGCCAGAACCGGAAAAAATGCTTGAGCACCGGATGCAGTTCCAGCGACCGGTGGGCGCTGTAGCGGTGCAGATAAACCGTAACGGAGACGATGGTGATGTGGGTGACGACCAGCGTGAAGGCAACGAGGCCCCACGCAGACCAGTTCAACAGGCCCTGACTCAGCCAGTCCAATATGCTCAATCCGATACTCCTGCTCGTCTTGTGTTGCGGCGATGAGGTCCGGCATTGTGGGACTACGCCAGGCAAATTGCCAGACTCGCCCACCGCCGGCGCCTCGCGCCCATCTGAAGTGTAATAAGATCTGCGCCGGGCGGACGGATGAGCGTCACGCCTTCAGTTTGACCCCGTTACCGGCAACCGGTTTCGCGAGAGATATGTCACAAAATTTGACCGAATTACGTTTTCAAACGCTCGTCAGCGGGGCAACGCTGGCCGCACACCACAGCTCGGACGACTGGGTTGTGCTCGACTGCCGTTCGAAGCTGGGTGAGCCCGAGTGGGGCGATCGGGCATTCGTCGAAGGGCACGTGCCGGGTGCCCTGCGGGCCAATCTCGACCGGCAGCTTGCCGGCGCCCCCGGCGACGGTGGCCGCCATCCCCTCCCCGATCGCGACAGGTGGCTGGAGACGGTACGCAGCTGGGGCATCGGCAACCACCAGCAGGTGGTTGTGTACGACGATGCGGGCGGCGCCTACGCAGCCCGGGCCTGGTGGATGCTGCGCTGGCTGGGACATCGGGACGTGGCGGTGCTCGATGGCGGCCTGGCCCACTGGCCGGGGCCGCTGGAGAGCGGCCCGGCACCAGCCACCAGCGCCAGCCGGTACACGCCGGGCGATGCGTTGACCGAGGCGCTGTCGGTGCCCGACGCGGGCTTTGCGCGCCTCACGCTGATCGACGCACGCACCCGCGAACGCTGGGCCGGTGTCGCTGAGCCCGTCGATGCGGTGGCCGGACACATCCCGGGGGCGCAGTGTCTGCCGTTCCAGGAAAATCTGGCCGAGGACGGCACCTTTCTCGACGCGGCATCGCTGCACGAGCGCCTGGCACCGCTGTTCGAAGCTTCTGACCCGGTGGTCAGCTACTGCGGCAGTGGCGTCACAGCCTGCCACAACATTCTCGCCTGCTGCATCGCGGGCCTGCCCGAGCCGGCCCTGTACGTCGGTTCCTGGAGCGGTTGGATCACCGATCCAACGCGGCCCGTTGCACGCGCATGACCCTGCGCTGGGGCCGGCGCTGGCCCCGGCTGAGCTGACCTGGCGGGGCGACGCGCCGTTTTCATCCGCGTACGAGGACATCTACTACAGCGAAGACGGCGCCGCGGAGGTAGCGCGGGTTTTCATCGCGCCCACGCAGGTGCTGGAAAAGGCCCGCAGCCAGCCCCTGGTGACAGTGGCGGAGCTGGGTTTCGGCACCGGTCTCAATTTTGTCGTGACCGCCGCAGAACTGCTGGCGCAAGCCGGCGCCAGGTTGCACTTCATCTCCTGCGAGGCCCACCCCCTGAGCGCGGCCGACTGGCAACGTCTGGGCGCCCTGCGCGGCACCGCCTGGCCTCTCGCCCGGGCCCTGGCAGCAAACCCGCTGCCTCTGCTGCCCGGCTGGCACCAGCGCCGCTACGCCGGCGGACGCGTCGTGCTGTCCGTGTATCACGGCAACGCGGGAGCCATGTTCGACGCGCTGGCTGCCTCGGCCAATGGCGGCGTCGACGCGTTCTATCTGGACGGCTTCGCACCGGATCGTAACCAGGCCATGTGGTCGCCGGAGCTGTTCGCCGCGCTGACCCGGTGCGCTGCAACGGACAGCACCGTAGCTACTTTCACCGCGGCAGGCGCCGTGCGCCGCGCCCTGGCCGCCAGCGGCTGGGCCATGCACAAGGTCGACCAGCGCCCCTACAAACGCGAATCGCTGGCAGGGCGCTTCACTGTCAGCGGGAGAGCCCCGGCGCCCGCCCCCCGGTCGGTGCATGTGCACGGCGCCGGTCTTGCCGGCGCCGCCGTGGCGCGGCACTGCGCCGACGCGGGCCATACCGTGCGCATCAGCGATCCCGCAGGCATTGCGGGCGGCGCGTCAAACATCTCCAGCGCGGTGCTGCATGCGCGGCTGATGGGTGACGGTTCCGCCGCCGCAGCCTTCCGGGCGCGGGCTTTTCACTACGCCCGGCCATATGTGGAAGGACGCACGGGGGTGACGGCAAGCGGTTGCCTGCAACTGACCGGGCCCACCCTCAACGAAACCAAGCTGGCGCGGATAACGACGTTCTACGGCGCGCCTTCGTTTTGGCTGCGTCGCGTGCCCGCCCCTGAGGCCAGCGCCGTAGCCGGCATCCCCCTGGACGGGGAAGCGCTGCACTTTCCGACCGCGGCCACCGTGAACGTGGCCGCGCTGTGCCGGAAGTTGCTGCAGCATCCGGGCATAGAGCTTGTTCCGACAGCAGAGCCGGTCACCGCTGGCGCCGCGAACGTGCTGTGCAATGGCACTGCCGCGCGCTCGTACCCCGGTCTCGAGTGGCTGGAGCTGGCGGACGTGCACGGTCAGCTCGATCATGTCGCCCTGCCCGCGCATTACCCGGCGCTGCCCATTGTGGGCCGCGGCTATCTGGTGCCGTCAGCGACGGGCCTTGCGCTGGGCGCCACCTACGAATATCAGCCATGGGCTGCCGGGGAAGCCACCGCGCGCAACCTCGCCAGCAATGCTCATCTGGGCGTAACGGCAGTGTGGGAGGCAGGTTGGCGTTTCGCGGAACGCGGCGCGCGATCCGTGTCGAGCGACCGTTTTCCCGCCGTGGGCCGGGTGGGTGACGAGCTGTGGCTGTCGACGGGCCACGGTTCCATGGGCACCACGTCGGCGCCGTTCGCCGCCGCCCTCATCGAAGCGGAACTTTCCGGTCGCCTGGCGCCTGCCAGCCCGCCGGAGCTGGCCGTGGTGAAACCCGAACGATTTCGTGAACGTCAGGCGCGCCGCGGCCTGCGCCATGGGGTGCGCAGCACGGACGCGCTCAGCGACCCTCCAGCACCCGCACGTTGATCACCCCGTCGATACCGCAGATGGCATCGATGAGCCCCTGATCGGGCGATTCCGCCAGGTCGATGAGGTTGTAGGCCACCTCGTCGCGGCTCTTGTTGATGAGATCGATCACGTTGATGGCACGTTCGGCCAGCACGGCGGTCATCTGGCCCAGCATGCCCGGCACGTTACGGTTGGTGATCGCCAGACGGTAACCATCCACGCGCTCGAGCTGCACAACCGGAAAATTCACGGAATTGACGATGCTGCCGGTCTCCAGGAAATTCACCAGCTGATCGGCGGCCATGACCGCGCAGTTCTCCTCGGCCTCTTCCGTGGACGCTCCGAGGTGCGGCGTCAACATGACCCGCGGGTCGTCCAGCAGGCCGGGCACCGGGAAGTCGGCAACGTAGCGGCCAACCTGCCCTGATTCCAGCGCGCCCGCGAGGGCCTGCGCATCCACGATGGGCTGGCGGGCGAAGTTGAGCAGCACGCTGCCCGGCTTGAAGGAGCCGAGGCTTTCAGCGTTGATCATGCCTTCAGTGGTGGGTAGCAGCGGCACGTGCAGCGTGACATAGTCGGCGCGGGAGAAGAGCGACGGCAGATCTTCCATGCGTTCCACCTGCGACGGAATGCGCCAGGCAGCATCCACGGAGAGGGCGGGGTCGTAGCCCAGCACGCGCATGCCCATGTCCAGCCCGGCCCGCGCCACCAGGGAGCCGATGGCGCCCAGGCCGACGACGCCGAGGGTTTTGCCCACCAGCTCGCGCCCCTTGAAGCGCTTCTTCTCGGCCTCCACCAGCCGGTTCAGCTCCGCGTCGTCGTCTACGTCCTTCAACGACCGTACGTAGTTGATGCCCCCGTAAACGTCCCGCGCCGAGAGTAACAAGGCTGTCAACACCAGCTCCTTGACAGAATTGGCGTTGGCTCCGGGGGTGTTGAACACCACCACGCCGCGTTCCGAGCAGGCTTCCACGGGGACGTTGTTCACGCCGGCGCCGGCCCGGGCGATGGCCCGCAGCCCGTCGTGCAGGTCGTCGGCCGCGAGTTTGTGGCTGCGCAGCAGGAGGGCGTCGGCCGCTTCTGCCTCGGGCGAAACCGCGTAGCGATCGGCGTCGAAGCGGGCAAGCCCCGCGGCAGCGATGTTGTTGTGTGTTTTTACCTTGAACATGGCTTTGGTGTCCGGGTACCGAGTTTCAGCGAGCCGCGGACGGTAGGGACAAGCATGGTTCAAGTCAAGGCGCTCTTTGTGAGCGGCCGTTCAGGCGAGACGTTCCAGCTCCGCAACGATGCGTTCCGTCGCCGGTGGCAGCTCGTACGCTTCAAGGGCAGCCTCGATACGCGGCGCGTTACCCTGCAGGCGGTCGAGGGCGGTGAGCAGTGTCGTGGGAGACAGACTTTCCTCCTGCACGACGATGCTCAGGCCCGCCGCCTCGGTCATGGCGGCATTCTCGATCTGATCGCCCCGCGACGCGGCTTTCGACAGCGGCACCAGCACATGCCGCTTGCGCAATGCGAGCAACTCTACGAGCGCATTGGCCCCGGCGCGGGACACCACCACGTCGGCCGCAGCGAGCATGTCGCCCCATCCGTCCCCCACAAACTCGAGCTGGGTATAACCGCTGACGTTGCCGGCACTGAGCTTGCCCGGCCCGCAGACGTGCAGCACGTGAAAGCGCGGCAGCAGCTCCGGCAGCGCTGTCCGCACCACCTCATTGAGCGCATCGGCGCCCAGGCTGCCGCCCGTGATCACCAGCAGGCTGTGGTCGTCTGCCACACCAAGCCGGCGCCGGCCGGAAGGCCCGTGGCCATCGAGGATGGCCCTGCGCACCGGGGTTCCCGTGTGCACACATCGCAGGCCAGGCCGCGCAGCCTGGCGCTCGCTCTCCGCGAAAGACAGGCATAGGGTGCGCACGAAAGGTGCTGCGAGGCGGTTTGCAAGCCCCGGCGAAAAATCCGACTCGTGCGCCACCACCGGTATGCGACGGCTCCAGGCTGCCACGACGAGCGGAAAGGAAACGAAGCCGCCTTTGGAGAACACGACGTCCGGCCGCAGCGCACCGAGCAGCACCCACGCCTGGAAAAAACCCTTCACGATGCGCGCCACGTCGGTGACGTTGCGCCAGGACCAGTAGCGACGCAGCTTACCGGCGGCAATTGCGTGAAACGGCATGCCGGTGGGCTCGACGAGGTCTGCTTCCAAGCCGGAATCAGACCCCACGAAGCTCACGTCGTGGCCGCGGGACCGCAACGCCTCCAGCACGGCCAGCGCCGGCAGCACGTGGCCCGCCGTGCCACCACCCACGGCAAGCACCCGCATCAGTAACCCAGCACCTGTTTCAGCAGAGGCACTGTCACCAGCCGCTGATCTTCCAGCGACGCCTGCTCCAGCCGCGCCAGGTCGGCCAGCAGCGTGCCCGTATCGCGCGGTCCCCGGGCCAGCCAGTAGGCAATCACCGCTTCGTCCAGCGCATAACCGTTGCGGCGGGCGCGGCGGGTCAGCAGCGCCGCCTTGTCCGCGTCACCCAGCGGGGCGAGGTGATAATGCAGCAGGCTCAGCAGACGCGAACGCAGATCCGGCATGGTCACGGAGATCTGCGCGGCCGCTTCGGTATGGGCAACACACAGTTCTCCCCCGGCAGCACGCACGCGCTCGTAAACCGCAAACAGCAGCGCCTCGAGGTCTGTCGGCGCAGCCTCGAAAGCCCTGCCCACGTCATCCAGCACCACCACGTCACCGCTATCCGCCGCGTGCTCCAGCGCCGCCCACCAGCGAGGCGCACCGCACGCGACGTACACGGCCCGCAGCCCCGCCTGCTGCGCTCGATCGCACAGCGCACCCAGCAGGTGGCTGCGTCCGGAGCCGGGGGCGCCACTCAGCCACACACCGCGAAACGCCTCAGGCGCAGCGGACAGCACAGCCACCAGTTCCTCGTTGGGCCCGGCCACGAAGTCTGCAAAGCCAGCCAACCCGGGCAGCTCGAGGGCCAGAACGCCCTGCCGGGGCGCCCGCGCGGGACCGGCAGCCAACTCAGTCACTGCCCCGCAGCGATCTGGGGCCCCGCTTGTAGGCTTTGCGACGTTTGCTTTCCCGGTAGGCTTTGGAGCCCCAGGTCACCACGTAATCGAAGCCGGAGCTCAACCCGAGCAGCGCCAGGATGAGAAAACCGTAGGGGTCCACCATGGCTCTGCACGCCGCGCTGAGAGCGTCGAAGGGCAGCAGCGCCACCATCATCAGCACCGTGACCACAATCTGCATGGCCGTATTGGCCTTGCTGAGAAACGAGGGCGCAATTTCCACTTCCTCGTAGAGCAGCTTGTACACCCCGGCCCCCACCACGATGACAAAGTCGCGCCCCAGCACAATTGCCGCCACCCACAGCGGAATGTGTCCCTGGACCGTGAAAACGAGAAACGCCGCACCCACCAGCAGCTTGTCGGCCAGGGGATCCATGGTGGCGCCGAAGTTGCTCATCCAGTTGAAGCGCCGGGCGAGAAAGCCATCCACTGCGTCGGAGATACCGGCAACCAGCATCAGCAGCAGCGCGTCGAGGTGCCGGTTTTCCCACAGCAGCCAGCCGATGGGGCCCACCAGCAGAATCCTCATCACCGTGATGGCGTTGGGGATTTGCGCGAGCACGGTGGTCACCTGCTCCAGCGGAATTGCGGTACGGGGCCCCGGTGCAGGTGATCGCGGCGCAGGCGGGTCTCCGCCGTAAGCAGCGTCAGAAGCTGCTCACCCTGCGCCGCCGTTCTGGCCTGCAGGGTGAGCACATCGCCGTCCAGAGCAACGAGCTGTACATCGTCGAGAAAGTCCTGCGCGGCCAGATAACGCATGAGCGTCGCGTACGGCATGATGCCGTCGAGGCCTGCAACGCGGAACTCCCACAACTGCGGCAGCCGCGCCGGCACCGCATAGCGCTCCACCAGGCCGTCCACCAGGCCGTTCACGGTAGCTTCCGCAAGCCGAGGATACTGCCGTTCAGCCTGGTTGCCCGCATACACGTCGTTGCCCAGCCAGAATTGCCAGTCGCCGCGCACATCCAGCCCTCTCAGCGCGGCCAGCGAGGCCTTGAAGCGCGCGGTAACGACCACGTCGGGCGCGTAACGCTGCCCTGCCGCATCCAGGCTTTCAGCCACCCTGCCCCACACATCCGCGGGACCCACGGCTAGCTGATCGGTGAGATCCATGACCGGGAAAAAGAGCTCCAGCCCACGGTCGCGGGCCGCATCTACCAGTGCCATGCGCAGGGGGTGCTCGCTGCTGGCCGACACCACCGAGCGCACCCCATTCTCTTCCAGGGCCAGCCACACCAGCACCCGTGGCCGCCGCGTCCACCACAGCGGCAGCCGCGCCTGGCGCGTGAGGTCGAGCACGGCATCAGCCTGAAAATTGATGCGCAGCCGCAGCGCAGCGGGACTGCTGCCGGGTTCGGCAGCGAACGCAAACTCGGTGTAGTAGCTGTCCGGCGCCGCCAGCGCTGCCTGCACAACCTCGTTGCGTGGCACCGATTGCAGGCCCGTGACGCGCGTCAACACCTTCAGCAGCCCCTCGCGGGCCACGCGCGTACGTTCCGCGGCCGTCTGCCCGGAAACCGGCATATCAACGGAAAAGAGCCAGGCCGGCGTCGCAAACGCGGCCGCCTGGGGAGCCACGAACCACGCCAGAACACACACGGCCAGCACCGCCGGGGCGCCGACTCGCCTGCAACGCCTTAGGGACATGCGGAAAAATGCACCAGTCGAAAGTGCGCGCAGTTTAGCGAAAAACGGACCGGTTTCGCGACGCCCCGTGCCCGGGTTGTGACCCGACGCAACCGTGCGCGGGATGCTGCTAAACTGCGCGCGCTCCGCAACGAAGGATAAGCCGCGTGCCTACCCAGCAACCGCCCTCAGGCGACCACCTCAGCTATAAAGACGCCGGTGTCGACATTGACGCGGGCGCGGAGCTGGTGCGCCGCATCGGCGCCGCGTGCAAGGCCACGCACCGCCCTGAGATGCTGAACATGCTGGGTGGCTTTGCAGCCATGACCGAGCTGCCCGCCGGTTACACGCAACCCGTGCTGGTTGCCGGCACCGACGGTGTGGGCACCAAGCTGAAGCTGGCCATCGACTACGACCGGCACGACCACGTGGGTCAGGATCTGGTGGCCATGTGCGTCAACGACGTGCTGGTGAACGGCGCCGAGCCGTTTCTGTTCCTCGACTACTACGCCACCGGCGCTCTGGACGTGGACGTTGCCGCCAGGGTGGTGAACGGCATTGCCGCTGGTTGCGAGCTGGCAGGCTGCTCGCTGGCGGGGGGCGAGACGGCTGAGATGCCCGGCTTCTACTCGCCCGGGGAGTACGACCTCGCCGGCTTCTGCGTCGGTGTAGTGGAAAAGGCCCGAATCATCGACGGCAGCGCGGTGGGCGCAGGGAATGTCATTCTTGCGCTACCGAGCAGCGGCCCGCACAGCAACGGCTACTCGCTCATTCGTAAAGTGCTGGAACGCCAGGGAATGACACCCAACGAAGACCTGCTGGACGACCTCCTCGCCCCAACGCGCATCTACGTGAAACCTGTCCTCGAGCTTCTGCGGACGCATCCCGACAGCGTGCACGCGATGGTCCACGTTACCGGCGGCGGCTTTTACGAAAACGTACCGCGCGTGCTGCACGACCCGAACCTTGCCGCCCTGATCGATCTGGACGCCTGGCGCTGGCCGGAAGTGTTCAACTGGTTGCAACAGGCCGGGAACATCGAGACGCGGGAGATGCTCACCACGTTCAATTGCGGGCTGGGATTTCTTCTTGTGGTAGAGGCAGCTGCTGCCGAGGCCGTCGCGGACGGTCTGAGGCAGGCTGGGGAGAGCCCTTTGACCGTCGGGCGCATCGTGTCGGCCGATACCGTGGCTTCCGGGAGCGAGATGCTGCTGCGGTAGTAGTACTGCGAACGACGGTCACTCGCATCGTCAATAGCCCTAGGGCCTTGGCAACGTGACGCCCGTCTGGCCCTGGTATTTGCCACCGCGGTCTTTGTAGGTGATCTGACACCGTTCGTCCGACTGGAAGAAGAGCATCTGCGCCACCCCTTCGTTGGCGTAGATTTTCGCCGGCAACGTGGTGGTGTTGGAAAATTCCAGGGTGACGTGGCCTTCCCATTCCGGCTCGAGCGGCGTCACGTTCACGATGATGCCGCAGCGCGCGTAAGTGGATTTGCCCAGGCAGATGGTGAGCACGTCCTCGGGAATGCGGAAGTACTCCACCGTGCTCGCGAGAGCAAAAGAGTTCGGCGGGATGATGCAGACATCGCCTTCCACGTCCACAAAGCTCTGCTCGTCGAAGGCCTTGGGGTCTACGGTGGCGGAGTGGATATTGGTGAAGACTTTGAACTGGCCTGCGCAACGCACGTCGTAGCCGTAGCTGGAGGTGCCGTAGGAGATCACCTTGGCACCATCCCCGCGCGCGCGTACCTGTCCGGGCTCGAAGGGGTCGATCATGCCCCGTTCCGCCTGCTCGATGATCCAGCGATCGGATTTGATGGTCATCTGCTGCCTCTCTCAGTCGTCCACAAAGCTGATGGTGGGTGCCCCGGTGGTACCCGTGGCACGCTCCCACAGGCGCGCCGCGACGTGTCGCGCCGCGTCCCGGTAGCGCTGACTGATCTCGCCATCAGGCTCGGCCTTCACAGTCGGTAAGCCCCCGTCCGCCTGCTCGCGGATCTTCAGATCCAGCGGCAGCTCACCTACCAGCGGCACGCCCAGCTCGTCCGCCACCCGCTGACCACCGCCCTCGCCGAAGAGATGGCTCACATGGCCGCATTCGGGGCAGCAGTGCATGCTCATGTTCTCCACGATGCCCAGCACCGGGATATCCACCTTGGCAAACATCTCTATGCCTTTGCGCGCGTCCAGCAACGCGATGTCCTGCGGCGTGGTAACGATGACCGCACCGGCAACGGGCACTTTCTGCGACAGCGTGAGCTGGATGTCGCCCGTGCCGGGCGGCATGTCCACGATGAGGTAGTCGAGCTCGCCCCACTGGGTCTGCGTGAGAATCTGCTGCAAAGCGCCGGACGCCATGGGACCGCGCCATACCATGGGTGTCTTGTCTGTGACCATGAAGCTCATGGACATGGCTTTCAGCCCGTGGGCTTTGATGGGCTCGAAGAACTTGCCGTCTTTCACGACGGGGCGGCGGCCTTCTTCCACACCCAGCATCATACCGAGGCTGGGGCCGTAGATGTCCGCGTCCAACAACCCCACTTTGGCGCCTTCGGCATCCAGGGCCAGCGCCAGGTTCACCGCCGTGGTGGACTTGCCGACGCCGCCTTTGCCGGAGGCGACGGCAATGATGTGTTTCACCTGCTCCAGGCCGCGCCCCGGCGGCGCGGCGAAATGCACGTCCAGCTCGAGGGACGCGCTGCCGAGGTGTGCGGCCAGATCCGCCTGAAGCTGTGCCTGCATACCCGCTGCGGGATAGCCGAGCGTGACGGCAACGGTACTGCCCGACGTGAGCACGCGCACGCCGAGATCACCCCAAGTGGTGCCCAGATAAGGATCCGGAAACTGCTCTACGCGCATGAATGCCTGCCGCCCGAGAAAAGCGGGCTAGTATACGCGAGTCTCCGGGCGGGGGGCGATGCGTCGGGCCGCCGGGGATGCGATACGGGTCCTGCGGCAGTAAACTACCGCGCCTCCAAAAACACCCCGGGGATCGTAAGCCTCATGTCGCGCCGCATACTGGTCACCAGCGCCCTTCCCAATGCCAACGGTCCGATTCATCTCGGCCACATGCTGGAGCACATCCAGACGGATATCTGGGTGCGGTTTCAGCGCATGCGCGGTCACGAGGTGCATTACGTGTGCGCGGACGACACCCACGGCACGGCCACCATGATCCGGGCCGAGGAGCAGGGCACCACGCCCGAGGCGCTCATAGAGACCATGCAGCAGGAGCATGTGCGCGACTTCCGCGGGTTCATGGTGAACTACGACAACTACTACTCCACCCATTCGGAAGAGAACCGGCATTTCTCCGAGCTGATCTACAACCGGCTCAACGACGCCGGGCTGATCTTCACGGAAGAAGTGGAGCAGCTCTACGACCCGGAGCGGCAGCTGTTTCTGGCCGACCGTTTCGTGAAAGGCGAGTGCCCGCGCTGCGGCGCGCCGGACCAGTACGGCGACAACTGCGACAACTGTGCTGCCACCTATGCGGCGACAGAGCTGAAAAACCCAAGGTCGGTGTACTCGGGCGCGGTGCCCGAGCTGCGCTCGTCCGTGCACTACTTCTTCGATCTGCCCAAGTACACGGATTTTCTGAAGCAGTGGACACGCTCCGGCACCGTGCAGCCGGAGGTGGCCAACAAGCTCGCAGAATGGCTGGACGGCGGTCTCAAGGCCTGGGACATATCCCGCGATGCACCCTATTTCGGCTTTGTGATCCCGGGCACCACCGACAAGTACTTCTACGTGTGGATGGACGCGCCCATCGGTTACATGGCCAGCTTCCAGAACTTCTGCAATGCCGGTAACACGGTGGTGTTCGACGATTTCTGGGCCGCTGCAAGCAACGCCGAGGTACACCACTTCATCGGCAAGGACATCATCAATTTCCACGCGCTGTTCTGGCCGGCAGTGCTGGACGGTGCCGGCTTCCGCACGCCCACGCGTATCCACACGCACGGCTTCATTACCGTAAGCGGTGCCAAGATGTCCAAGTCCCGGGGCATTCTGGTGTCTGCCGAACGCTATCTGGAACACCTGAACCCCGAGTACCTGCGCTATTACTACGCCACCAAGCTGAATGGCTCGTCCGACGACATGGACATCAATCTCGAAGACTTCGTACAGCGCGTGAACTCGGATCTGGTGGGCAAGGTGATCAACATCGCCAGTCGCTGCGCGGGCTTTCTGCACAAGCAGTTCGGCGGCGTCATGGCCGACACCTTGCACGACGAGGCGCTGTGGCAGAAGTTTGTTGCCCAGGAGGCAGCCATTGCCGAGCTGTACGAGCGGGATGACACCTCGAAAGCCGTGCGGGAAATCACCGCGCTGGCGGATCTCGCCAACCAGTACATCGCCCGCCACGAGCCCTGGAACATGGTGAAAGATCCCGACCGCCATGCAGACGTGCAGCTCGTGTGCAGCCAGGCCATCAACATGTTCCGCGCCCTGGCGATTTATCTGAAGCCGATCGTGCCGGCCATGGCCGAAAAAGCGGAAGCCTTCCTGGCAAGCGAACCGTTCCAGTGGAGCGACGTGCACACCCCTCTGCTTGGCACCACCATCAACAAGTTCAAGCCCATGCTTGCGCGCATGGAGCAGAAGGTGGTGGACAAGCTGGTGGAAGCAGGCGACGCCGAAGACAACACGCCGGCCGAAAGCCAGGCGGCGCCCGAGGCCGACCCTGCTGACAATGCGCAGATCACCATCGACGATTTCACCAAGGTGTCGCTGAAGGTGGCGCGTATCGTTGCGGCGCAGCACGTGGAAGGGGCTGACAAGCTGCTGCAACTCACCCTCGACGTCGGCGATCACCAGCGGCAGGTGTTCTCCGGTATTCGCGAGGCGTACGATCCAGCCGATCTCGAAGGCCGACTCACTGTGGTAGTTGCCAATCTTGCACCCCGCAAGATGCGCTTTGGCGTTTCCGAAGGCATGGTGCTGGCCGCCGGACCCGGTGGCCGCGATATTTTCCTGCTGAGCCCCGACAGCGGCGCCCAGCCCGGGATGGACGTCACCTGACCCACGGCGGAGCGCGGCCATGAGCGAGCTTGCGTACCTCCTTCTCAGCGCCCTGCTGGTGAACAACTTCGTGCTGGCGCAGTTTCTGGGTCTGTGTCCGTTCATGGGCATCACGCGCGGCTACGACACGGCGCTGGCCACCGGACTCGCCACCACGTTCGTGCTGAGCCTGAGCGCGGTCTCGAGCTACCTGGTGTTTCACGCGGTGCTGCTGCCGCTGGGCCTCGAGTACCTGCGCATCATCACGTTCATTGTGATCATCGCCGGGCTGGTGCAGCTGGTGCAGCAGTACCTGAAAGCCACCTCCCCGGTGCTGCACGAGATGCTGGGCATCTATCTGCCGCTGATCACCAGCAACTGCGCCGTGCTGGGCGTAGCGCTGCTGGCGGTGGATCAGAACCTCACCCTGGCGGGCACGTTCGTGTACAGCGTGGGCGCAGCGGCAGGCTTTGCGCTGGTGATGGCACTGTTCGGCGCCGCCCGCGAGCAACTGGAAGCCGCGCCCGTACCCCGACCCTTCCGCGGCGTACCCATCGCCCTGATCTCGGCAGGCATCATGAGCCTCGCGTTCATGGGCTTTCAGGGCTTCGCATGACCGGCGCCGTGCTGCCACCGCTGCTGCTGACCGGCTTGCTGGTGCTGTTTGCGCTGGCAACGCGCTGGCTCGCCCGGCGCGTACCGCACGAAAGTAACGAGCTGGTGGACGCGATCGATGCGCTGCTGCCGCAGACCCAGTGCGCCCAGTGCGGCTTTGCCGGGTGTCGCCCTTACGCCGAAGCGCTGGCAGCTGGGACCACGGCGCCGAATCTGTGTCCCCCGGGCGGTGCAACGGTACACGCCGAGCTGGTGGCGTTGCTGGGCCGGGACGCAGGTGACGCGCCTGTCAGCGCGCCGCCCATGCTTGCCGTGATCGACGAAGCCGAGTGTATTGGCTGCACGTTGTGCCTGCCGCCCTGTCCGGTGGACGCCATCGTCGGCGCTCAGGGGGTCATGCACACGGTTTTGACCACGGAATGCACCGGCTGCGAGCTGTGCGTGCCGGCGTGCCCGGTAGACTGCATCACGCTCGTCACACTCCCCACGCCCGCAGCCCCCGCCCCCCGGCGCAGAATTCCTCTCGTGCCAGCGCCCGAGCACGCCTGCATTCACTGCGGCCAGTGCGATACAGCATGCCCGGTGAACCTGCCTGCGCACGATCTGCTCACCCTGGTGCGGGCCGACAACCTGACCGTGGCTGCCACCCGGGGCCTTGCAGACTGCATCGAATGCGGCTTGTGCGATCGCGTCTGTCCCAGCGGCATCGCCATGGCGGATGCGTTCGCCCACGCCAGAGCACGGCAGCGCGATGCGGACGCTGCCGACGCGGACAAAGCCCGCTTCAAGGCGCGCTTTGCGGCGCACGAGGCCCGTGCCGCGGAACGCCAGGATGCCACCCGGGCCAAGCGCGCCGCACGCCTGAAGGCGGGGCGGCGTTGGACCTGAGGCAACTGACACGCTCGTTTCCCCGGCACATGCTGCTGGTGCTGGGTGCTTTGGTGCCCGGCACGCTGGCCATGGCAGCAGTGTGGGGTATGGGCGTACTGTGGAATGTGGCGGTCAGCGTGCTCGCGTGCGCGGCGGTAGAAGCCCTGTGTGTGGCGCTGCGGGGCGCCTCGGTGCGGTTCCATCTGCGTGACGGTTCCGCGACGGTAGCCGGCTGGCTCATGGCCATAGCGCTGCCTCCCTGGACCGAGCTGTACGTGTTGCTGATTGCAGCGCTGGGCGCGATGGCGCTGGCCAAGCACGCGTACGGCGGCGCGGGTCACAACCTGTTCAATCCCGCCATGGTGGGCTACGCGCTGGTGCTGGTGTCCTTTCCCGGCGCGGTAGACCACTGGCCGCCCGTGAGCAGCACGCCCGATGCCCTCACCGGGGCGACGTTGCTGAGCGAGTTCCGCTATGGCCGCGGTTTCACCGCGGACGAGTTTGCTGCCATACACGCCAGCGCCATGGAACAGCAGCTGTGGATTGCCGGTGCGTTCGCTGCGGGAGGGCTGTGTCTGGTGTGGACGCGGGTGGCACACTGGCGCATACCGGTGGCGGTGTTTACAGGGGTAATCGTCGCTGCGCTCTTCGGCAGCGATGCAGGCTCCTCCGAAGGCCACGGAGGCGCGTGGTTTCATATCACCACCGGCGGCTTCGTGGTGGCCGCGTTTTTTGTCGCTACCGACCCGATGACGCACCCCCGCGACCCACGCCATCAACTGCTGTTCGGCGTCACCATCGGCGTGCTCATCTATCTGATCAGAGCGTTCGGCGCCTATCCTGACGGCATCGCTTTTGCGGTGCTGCTCGCCAACGCGCTGACGCCGCTGCTGAACCGCATGGCACTGGCCCGCGGCCAGCGCACGCCGGGCGCGGTCGAGCCATGATGCGGGTTCTGGCGAGCCTGACCGCGTTGGGCCTGGTGTGTGGGAGCCTGCTGGCGGCCACGGCCGCGCTGACCAAACCTGCCATTGAGGAGAACCGGCGTGCCCAGGCCCTGGCGCTGCTGCGCACGCTCGTTGGCCCTCTGCCCGATGACACCGCACTGGATGGAGCGGTGGGCAGCTGCGATCGATGGCGCGCATACCGCGTCGACGTGCCCGGTTATGCCGGTCCCATCCACCTCCTTGCCGTGTGGCGACCGGAAGGCAGCCTGGCCATGCGCGTGACCGGGCACCGGGAAACACCCGGCATCGGCGACTTCATCGAGCATACGCGCAGCAACTGGCTGCCAGCCCTGGATGGCAGCAACCGCGAAAGCTACACGGCCCTGGACGCCGTGTCCGGCGCCACGGTGACCAGCAAGGCCATCGCGAAAGCGGCAGCCACCGCCTTCGATGCAGCAGAGCGCGACTGTGGCTAGCGGGGCGGTATTTCTGGAAGCCCTGGCGCAGCGCAACCCCGCGTGGGTGCAGTTGCTGGGCCTGTGTCCGCTGCTGGCGGTCACGCCTACCGTGGTAAACGCTGCGGGCCTCGCCGCGGCGAG
>CAZYYJ010000062.1:0-31852 GCA_964651595.1 uncultured Pseudomonadales bacterium
CATGCCGGAGGTGCTGCCCACCAAGGTGCCGAACCTCCTGATCAACGGCAGTTCCGGCATTGCCGTGGGCATGGCCACCAACATCCCGCCGCACAACCTCACCGAGGTGATCAACGCCTGCCTGGCGCTGCTCGAGAACAACGAGATCACCATCGACCAGCTCATGGAGCACGTGCAGGGACCGGATTTCCCCACCGCGGGCATCATCAACGGCCGTGCCGGCATCGTGCACGCTTACCGCACCGGTCGCGGACGTATCTACATGCGCGCGCGAGCCGAGGTGGAAGAGGACAAGGGCGGCCGCGAACGTATCATCATCCACGAGATTCCTTACCAGCTGAACAAGGCGCGGCTCATCGAGAAGATTGCCGAGCTGGTCAAAGAGAAGAAAATCGAAGGCATCACCGAGCTCAGAGACGAGTCCGACAAGGACGGTCTGCGGGTGGTGATAGAGCTGCGCCGGGGCGAGTCGGGCGATGTGGTGCTGAACAACCTCTACGCGCAGACCCAGCTTCAATCGGTGTTCGGCATCAACTGCGTGGCGCTGGTGGACGGGCAGCCGAAGCTTCTGAATCTGAAGCAGATGCTGGAGGCGTTTCTGCAGCACCGCCGCGAGGTGGTGACCCGCCGCACGCTGTATCTGCTGCGTCGCGCGCGTCAGCGCGGCCATATCCTGGAAGGCCAGGCCGTGGCGCTGGCCAACATCGACGCGGTGATCGAGCTGATCAAAGCCTCGCCCTCCGCCGCAGATGCGCGCGAGGCGCTGATGGAGCGACGCTGGCAGGCGGATGCGCTCTTCGAGCTGCTGGAAAAAGTGGGCGCCGACGCGTGCCGGCCGGACGGCCTGAGCGAAGACTACGGCTTCGTGGACCGGCTGTACCGGCTGACGGAAGAGCAGGCGCAGGCCATTCTGGAGATCCGCCTGCACCGGCTCACCGCCATGGAGCAGGACAAGCTCATGGAGGATTACCAGGGTGTGATCGACGAGATCGCCGATCTGCTCGATATCCTCGGCAGCAACGAGCGACTTGAGGCGGTGATCCGCGAAGAGCTGGAAACCGTGCGTAAAGACTACGGCGACGAGCGCCGCACGGAGATTGTGGCCACGCAGCAGGATCTGTCGGTGGAAGATCTCATCACCGAAGAGGACCTGGTGGTGACCATCTCGCACCAGGGCTACGGCAAGACGCAGCCGCTGGAGATGTATCAGGCCCAGCGCCGCGGTGGCCGCGGCAAAGCAGCCACCAGCGTGAAAGACGAAGACTTCGTGGAACACCTGGTCATCGCCAACTCCCACGACATGCTGCTGTGCTTCTCCAACGTGGGCAAAGTGTACTGGTTGAAGGTTTTTCAGATTCCGCAGGGCAGCCGCAACGCCAAGGGCCGGCCCATGGTGAACATCCTGCCGCTGGGCGCCGGTGAACGCATCACGGCGGTGATGCCCGTGAACGAGTTCGACAGCAACCACTTCGTGTTCATGGCCACCGCCAACGGCACTGTGAAGAAGACGCCGCTGGAGCAGTTCTCGCGGCCGCGCCCGAGCGGCCTCATTGCCCTGGATCTGGAAGAAGGCAATACGCTGGTAGGCGTGGCGTTGACCACGGGCACCAGCGATGTGCTGCTGGTATCCACTGCGGGCAAGGCCACGCGCTTCAAGGAATCGGACGTGCGCGCCATGGGCCGCACGGCCAAAGGGGTGCGTGGTATCCGCCTCACCGGTGACCAGCAGCTCATCTCTCTGATCATTCCCGCTGAAGGGGGCTTTGTGCTCACTGCCAGCGAGCACGGTTACGGCAAACGCACGCTCGTGTCCGACTTCCCGGTGAAAGGGCGCGGGGGGCAGGGTGTGATTGCCATGCAGACGAGCTCGCGCAACGGGCAGCTGGTGGGCGCAGCTCAGGTGTTCGACGGCGATGAGCTGATGCTGATCTCCGACCTGGGCACGCTGGTGCGCACCGCGGCCGACGAGGTGAGCGTGCTGGGTCGCAACACCCAGGGCGTGAAACTCATCAACCTGAAAGCCGGCGAGCGCCTGAACAGCGTGGAGCGCATCGAGGAGCAGGCCGGGGATGAGGCGGGTGACGATGCGGACGAAGCGGGCGATGCCGCCACGCCCGACGACGACACTTAGCCGACGATCTAACGGAGCAGTAACTTGAGATCATTCAATTTTTCCGCCGGCCCGGCAGCGCTGCCGGAGGCGGTGCTGGAGCGCGCCCGGGACGAGATGCTGGACTACGCTGGCACCGGCATGTCTGTCATGGAAATGAGCCACCGCAGCAAGACGTTTGTGGACATTGCGGCGCGCGCGGAAGCCGATTTTCGCGAGCTGATGGCAGTGTCGGACGACTACCACGTGCTGTTCCTGCAGGGCGGCGCCACGGGCCAGTTTGCCGGCATACCGCTGAATCTCACGGCACCGGGAGACACGGTGGACTACGTCGACACCGGTTCCTGGTCGGCCAAAGCCATCAAGGAGGCGGGCAAGTACTGCACCGTCAACGTGGCCGCCAGCAGCAAAAGCGCGGCGTACGCCCACGTGCCGGATCCGTCGGAATGGCAGTTGAGCGACAACGCCCGTTACCTGCACGTGTGCTCCAACGAGACCATCGGCGGGTTGCAGTTCAAGGCCTTTCCCGACACCGCGGCGCCGCTGGTGGCGGACATGTCCTCGGACATTCTGTCGCGGCCTGTGGACGTCTCGCAGTTTGCGCTGATCTACGCGGGTGCGCAGAAGAACATCGGTCCCGCGGGTCTGGTGGTGGTGGTGGTGAGAAAAGACCTGTGCGGACACGCGCGCCCCGACACGCCCACCTTCCTGGACTACGCCGTGCAGGCGGACGCCGACTCCATGTCCAACACACCGCCTACCTACAGCTGGTATCTGGCCGGGCTGGTGTTCGAGTGGCTGAAAGACCTCGGCGGGCTGGCAGCCATGGCGGAAGCCAACGAACGCAAAGCCGCCAGGCTTTACGGCGCCATCAGCGCCAGCAATTTCTATCAGGCGCCGGTGGAGGCAGCCTTTCAGTCCACCATGAACGTACCGTTCACGCTGGCTGATCCGGCGTTGGACGCGGCGTTTCTGGCCGGTGCCGAGGAACGGGGCATGTTCAATCTGAAAGGCCACCGCAGCGTGGGCGGCATGCGCGCCAGCATCTACAATGCGGTGCCTGAAGCCGCCGTGGATGCCCTGGTGGCCTACATGCAGGAGTTCGAGCGTCAACACTGATGAGTGATGACAACGACAAGCTCAAGCCGCTGCGCGAACGCATCGATGCGATCGACGGCGAGCTGCTGCGTCTGCTGAACGAGCGGGCGCAGTGTGCGCTGGAAGTGGGCGAGGTGAAGCAGGGTAATGCCTCGGACGAGCCGCCGGTGTTCTATCGTCCGGAACGCGAAGCGCAGATTCTCACGCGGTTGATGGCCGCTAACCCAGGTCCCCTGCCGGACAGGGACGTGGCGGGCCTGTTTCGCGAGGTGATCTCCTGCTGTCTCAACCTGGAGATGCCCCTCACGGTTGCCTACTTCGGCCCTGAGGGTACCTACACCGAAGCAGCCGCCGTGAAGCAGTTTGGCCATTTCGCCACAACCCGACCGCTGGCGTCCATCGACGAGGTGTTCCGCGAGGTGGAGTCGGGTGCCGCCCACTACGGCGTGGTACCCGTGGAGAATTCCACCGAGGGCATGGTCAATCACACGCTGGATTGTTTTCTCACCTCCAAAGTAAAGATCTGTGCCGAGGTGGAGCTGCCCATTCATCATGCGCTGATGCGCGCAGAGCAGGCCCAGGGAGAGGTGGAACGGATTGCCTCGCATGCACAGAGCCTTGCGCAATGCCGTAGCTGGCTCGACCGCAACTACCCCGGCGTGCCGCGGCTGGTGGCGGCCAGCAACGCCGAAGCCGCGCGCATGGCCACCGAAGATCCGGCCCTGGCGGCCATTGCCGGTGAGATGGCGGCCGAACGCTACGGCCTGCGCCTGCTGTCGACGCGCATCGAAGACCAGCCCGACAACAAGACGCGTTTTCTGGTGCTGGGGCACCAGTCCGTGGGTGCCAGTGGCCGCGACAAAACCTCCATTCTGGTTTCGGTGCGCAACGCCCCCGGCGCGCTGCTGCGGGTGCTGACTCCGTTCGAGCAGTTCGGCATCAGCCTCACGCGCATAGAAACGCGCCCGGCGCGCAGCGGCGACTGGTCGTACGTGTTTTTCATCGACTTTGACGGGCACGAGAGCGAGGCCGGCGCGCAACAGGTGCTGGCCGCCATAGCGGAAGTGGCCTTCGAGGTGCGCACGCTTGGCAGTTACCCGCAGACCGTCGTTTAACCGCTTGTTACGGAGGGAAGGCAAGTGACGCTCAGCAACGTCCATCAGGGCATCGCGGCGCTGCAGCCGTACGCCCCCGGCAAACCCATCGACGAGCTGGCCCGCGAGCTGGGTATCACGGACATCATCAAGCTGGCCAGCAACGAAAATCCCCGCGGACCGGGCGAGCAGGTGCAGGCGGCGGTGAGAGCGGCGAGCGCGGAGCTGTCGCGATACCCGGACGGCAGCGGGTATGCGCTGAAGGCTGCGTTGGCGCGCCATCTGGGGGTGTCCACGGCACAACTCACGCTGGGCAACGGTTCCAACGACGTGCTGGATCTGGTGGCCCGTCTGGCGCTGGCGCCGGGCTACGAGGCGGTCATTGCCGACCACAGCTTCGTCGTGTACCGCCTGGCCACGGTGTCTGCGGGAGGTACGCTGGTGACGGTGCCCGCCAAAAACTATGGCGCCGACCTCGATGCCATGCTGGCTGCGGTGAACGACAACACGCGCGTGGTGTTTCTGGCCAATCCGAACAACCCCACGGGTACCTGGGTTACCGCCGATGCGCTCAAGGGCTTTCTGGACGCGCTGCCCGAGCGCGTGTGGATGGTGCTGGACGAGGCTTACTTCGAGTACGTGGAAGATCCCGCTTACCCGAATGCCATGGCCTGGCTGGACACCTATCCAAATCTCATCATCACGCGCACGTTCTCCAAGGTGTACGGCCTTGCGGCGTTGCGGCTGGGTTACAGCGTGAGCAGCGCGGCCATGGCCGATCTTCTGAACCGCGCCCGGCAGCCGTTCAACTGCTCCAGCGTGGCGCTGGCAGCCGGTGTGGCGGCCCTGGCCGATCAGGAGTACACGGCCACCAGCGTGGCCATGAACAACGCCGGGATGGCCCAGTTGACGGCAGCTTTCGACGCGCTCGGTCTGCCCTACATTCCCAGCGCGGGTAATTTTGTGGCCGTGGACTGCGGACGTCCGGCGACGGAAGTGTTTCAGGCGCTGTTGCAGCTGGGCGTGATCACCCGCCCCATTGCCGAGTACGGTTTGCCGGATCACCTGCGTGTGAGCATTGGGCTGGAGGCGGAGAACGCACGGTTTCTGGCCGCTTTCCGGCAGGTGCTGACCGACTGAGTGGCGTGTTGAGCGAAACCATGGAAGTGCCCGTGCTGGCCGTGGACGGCCCCAGCGGCTCAGGCAAGGGCACCCTCGCGCACCGTCTTGCCGGGCGCCTGGGCTGGCATCTGCTGGACTCGGGCGCGCTGTACCGCATCGTGGGTGTGGTAGCCGAACGCCGGGGCATTGAGCTGGTGGCCGGCAACGAGCCGCGCATAGCCGCTGACGCACCGGACCTCGAGATCCGCTTCGATGGCGAGACGATTCTGGTGAACGGTGACGACCTGACGCTGCCGGTCCGCACCGAGGAGGGTGGCATTGCGGCGTCGAAGGTGGGTGCCATGCCGACGGTGCGCCAGGCCATTCTGGCGCTGCAGCGCAGCTTCCGCCGGCCCCCGGGGCTGGTGGCAGACGGTCGCGATATGGGCACGGTGGTGTTCCCCGACGCAGCGCTGAAGATCTTCCTCGACGCAAGTGCCGAAGAACGTGCGCGCCGTCGCTATAACCAGTTGAAAAACAAAGGCTTAAGTGTTAGCTTGCCCGGCCTTCTCGAGCAGATCCAAGAACGTGACGCCCGGGATAGAGAACGCACCATTGCCCCTCTGAAGCCTGCGGCGGACGCGCTGGTCATAGACAGCACGGCCATGACAATCGACGCGGTGGAAGACACGGTGATGCAGGCGGCGCAAGCGCGAGGCCTCACCTCCTGACGCACGCCGTCCCGTCTCCCGGCGCTGGTGTAGAACATCAACCAACCAACGGAGTGCCCTGCCGCCCGGCGCAGCCGATTTTCCCCGACGTGAATCGACGCCATGTGGTCTCGTGGGCAGTAATCATCAAGAAACATGAGTGAATCATTTGCCGAGCTTTTCGAACAAAGTCTAGAGACCATCGAGATGGCCCCCGGGTCCATCGTCACCGGCACGGTGGTCGACATCGACGACGACTGGGTGGTAGTGCACGCCGGTCTCAAATCTGAAGGGATCATTCCCCGCAGTCAGTTTTTCAACGAAGAGGGTGAGTTTTCCCTCTCGATCGGCGACCAGGTCAAAGTGGCCATGGAGGTGGTGGACGACGGCTGGGGCGAGACGCGCCTGTCCCGTGAAAAAGCCCGCCGCGCCGAATCCTGGCAGAAGCTGGAAACGGCCCACGAAGGGGCCGAGGTGGTCACCGGTATCATCAACGGCAAGGTGAAGGGTGGCTTCACCGTGGACATCAACGACATCCGCGCGTTTCTGCCGGGATCGCTGGTGGACATCCGCCCGCTGCGCGAAACGGCGCACCTCGAAGGCAAGCCCCTCGAGTTCAAGGTCATCAAGCTGGATCAGAAACGCAACAACGTGGTGGTTTCCCGCCGCGCCGTGCTGGAAGAAGAAAACAGCCACGAGCGCGAAGCGCTGCTGGCGAGCCTGCAGGAAGGCATGGACATCAAGGGTATCGTCAAGAACCTCACCGACTATGGCGCCTTCGTGGACCTCGGCGGCGTGGACGGCCTGCTGCACATCACCGACATGGCCTGGAAGCGTATTCGCCATCCGTCCGAGATGGTGAACGTGGGCGACGAGGTGCAGGTACGCATCCTGAAGTTCGACCGGGAAAAGAACCGCGTCAGCCTGGGTATGAAGCAGCTCGGCGACGACCCGTGGCTGAACATCGTGCGCCGCTACCCGGAAGGGTCGCGGGTGCTGGCGTCCGTTACCAACCTCACCGATTACGGCTGCTTCGCCGAGATCGAGGAAGGGGTGGAAGGCCTGGTGCACGTGTCCGAGATGGACTGGACCAACAAGAACATCCACCCGTCCAAGGTTGTGGCCGTGGGCGACGAGGTGGAAGTGATGGTGCTGGACATCGACGAGGACCGGCGCCGCATTTCGCTCGGCATCAAGCAGTGCCGCCCGAACCCGTGGGAAGAGTTCTCCATCAACCACGCCAAAGGCGACAAGATTGCCGGTACCATCAAGTCGATCACCGACTTCGGTATCTTCATCGGTCTGTCCGGCGGCATCGACGGTCTGGTGCACCTCTCCGACATCTCCTGGAACGAGCCCGGCGAGACGGCGGTACGCCGCTACTCCAAGGGTGAGGAGATCGAGACACTCATTCTGTCTGTGGACCCGGAACGCGAGCGCATCTCGCTGGGCATCAAGCAGCTGGATCAGGATCCTTTCAGCGACTACACCAACATGAACGACCGTGGCAGCCTCGTCACCGGGAAGATTGTGGAAGTGGAGCCGAAGGAAGCCATCATCGAGCTGGCCGAGGAAGTGCTGGGCACGTTGAAAGCCTCCGAGATCAGCATCGACCGTGTTGAAGACGCACGCAACGTGCTCACGGCTGGTGACAGCATCGAAGTGAAGATCATCAGCGTCGACCGCAAGAACCGCAACATCGGCCTCTCCATCAAGGCGAAGGAGATCGACGATGAGCGTCAGGCGGTGCGGGATCATCAGCGCACAGAAACGGAGCGCCCGGGGGCAGCCACCCTTGGTGATCTGATCAAGGCGCAGATGAACAAGCAGGACGACTAGGCCCGGGGCCCCAAGTCGATAAGGCAAGAGGCCAGGGATTGAAGCATGACCGACGCCAGCATGACCAAGTCGGAGCTGATTGAGCGCATCGTGGCCGTGCAGTCGCAGATGTCGGGCTCGGCGCTCACCAGCAAGGACGTGGAGCTGGCGATCAAGACCATGCTGGAGCAGATGTCGAATACGCTCGCCAGCGGCGAGCGTATCGAGATCCGCGGTTTCGGCAGCTTCAGCCTGCACTATCGTGCCCCGCGCATCGGCCGTAACCCCAAAACCGGGGAATCGGTGGGTCTTGCGGGCAAGTACGTACCGCACTTCAAACCCGGCAAAGAACTCAGAGACCGTGTCAACGCGGCGCTGCAGCGGGAGAAAGCAATCGCGGCAGCGCCGGGTGAACTGGTGGACGGCGAGCAGGATTCCAGCAGCGTTCCATGAAGTGGTTGAAGACGCTGGTACTGGTGCTGGTGCTGCTCACCCTGGGTGTGTTCGCGGCGCTGTTTCAGAACCAGCAGGAAATTGTGCTGCGCTTTGCCATCTGGCAGACGCCCTTTACCCTCAGCGTTTTCTGGTGGCTGCTGGCCGCACTGGTCATCGGCGTGATGCTGGGCATGCTTGCCGGCCTGTGGGCAGGCCTGAAGCGCCGCATGGAAAACCGCCGGCTGCGCCAGTCGCTGGCACGCGCCGAGGCTGAGCTCGACCGGCTGCGTGATCTGTCCATACAGGGCTGATTCTTTTCCCAGGCGGCCTGTGCCCGAGCTGCCCTCGAGCAAGGCTGTCCTGCAAAGGCGCAGAAACGTACGCGGAAACTTCCCGATGGCTGGCAGCCGTGCGCGGGTGCACCGCTTACCCTCCTGGTCCCGAAATCAAGAGGATCAAGTCATGACCCATCTGTTGCGTGTTGCGTACGTTGCTCTGTTGCTGGCGCTGACCGGCAGTGCCGCGGCCTTGCCTGGCGAGGCGGAAACCGTCAACGTCAACACGGCCCCTGCCGTGGAGCTGGCGGCGGTGCTGGACGGCGTTGGGGCCCGGCGGGCGGAAGCCATCGTGGAATACCGCGAGCAGTTCGGCGCCTTCGAATCCACCGAAGATCTGATGGAAGTGCGCGGCATCGGCCAGCACGTCATCGACACCAACCGGGAGAAAATCCTGTTCAGTGACTGAAGCGGGTGCAGGCACGACTGACGGCAGTGACAGCGCACCCCGTGCGCTGGTCACTGGTGCCGGCGGCTTCATCGGCCGCCGGCTCACCGCTGCGCTGGCCGAGGCGGGCTGGCGCGTGGATGTCGTGTCGAGCCAGCCCCATGCCGCGCCCGCTGGCGGCACCCACTTTCCCACCGTGGCCGCCTGGGCGTCAGCCGGTGCGTCGGCGGATGTGGTGTACCACCTGGCGGGCCTTGCCCATGCGCGGGCCGCCAACGGTGACCGGCAGCGCCTGCTGGCGGTTAACGCCGAGGCCACCGAGGTTGCGTTCCGCAGCGCTCTGCAGCGGGACGTGGCCCGGTTCGTCTGGCTCTCCAGCGCCAAAGTGCTGGGGGACGAAAGCGACGGTCCGCTGCCGCCTGCCGCACCGCTGCGGCCGGGCGACCCTTACGCGGAAGCAAAAGCTGCGGGCGAGAAAGCCCTGCAGACGCATGCGCAGCGTGAGGGGGCTGATGCTGCGTTGACCATCGTGCGCCCGCCGCTGGTTTACGGGCCGGGCGTGCAGGCAAACTTTCTTGCGCTTATGCGTGCAGCGATGAGCGGCTGGCCGCTGCCGCTGGGTGCGGCGCGCGCGCCCCGTTCGTGGGTGAGCATCGGTAATCTCGTGAACTTTCTGGCCCGTCTTGGGGAGCCCGGCGCACCTGCGGCAGGCACGTGGCACGTGTCCGATGGGCAGGACCTCAGCGTGCGGCGTATGGTGGAGCTCATGGCGCAGGCTGCGGGCCGACCTGCGCGATTGTGGCCCGTGTCACCTTCTCTTGCGCGCCGCGCGGCAGAATTGACCGGCCGTGCGGCCATGGCGCAACGTCTGTTTGCGCCGCTGCAGCTGGACATTGCGGACAGCCGCGCGCGTCTCGGCTGGGGACCGGTGGAATCTCCCGGCGAAGCGGTGAACGAGGTGGTGACATGGTATCGGACACAGGCCTGATTCTCGGGGGCTTCCTGGCGGGTATGGGCCTGGTGGCCCTGGTGCTGCGCGTCACTGCTCGATCCACCCTGCTGGCACAGCCGAACGAACGCAGCCTGCACGGCACGCCCACACCGACGATGGGGGGGCTGGGTATTGCCGGTGTGGTGCTTGCGTATCTCGGCTGGGCGGTGACGGCCGACGAGACGGCCATGGGGTGGCTTGCGGCCCTCGCGATCATGGCGGCGCTGGGGCTGGCTGATGACCTGCGCAATCTCAGCCGGGTGATGCGCCTCGTGGTGCAGGGTGTGTGCGCCGCCGTTGTGATCGCACTGGTGACAGGCGTGGACGACAGCTGGCTGCTGATGGGTGTGCTGTGGCTGGGCACGCTGTGGTTCGTGAACCTCTACAACTTTATGGACGGGATCGACGGCCTCGCTGGGGCGCAGTGTGTGCTGTTCTGTCTGGGCGTGCAGGTGCTGACCGGCGGCATCCCCGGCTGGCCGGGCGCGGTGGTGTGGCTGGCCGGCGCGGCAACGGCCGGGTTTCTGTATTTCAACTGGGCACCGGCGCGCATTTTCATGGGCGACGTGGGCAGTGCGTTTCTCGGCCTGTTACTGGCGGTGGTGGCGCTGCATCTGTGGCACGGGGAGCAACTGGCGCTGACGACCAGTCTCATTCTCCTGGCGGCGTTCTGGGTAGATGCCTCCTATACTCTTGCTATCCGTGTGCTCACCGGTCAGCGCTTTGCAGATGCGCATCGGTCGCACATGTACCAGCACCTCGCGACACGCTTTGGCCATGCGGCCATCACCGGCGGTTTTGTAGTGCTGTACCTGGTGTGGCTGCTGCCGCTTGCCTGGGTAAATGAACGGTTTTTGTCCGACGACGCGTTCCTTCAAATAGGCTGCCTATTTGTATCGGCCTTGCCGATAGGGGTATCATGCGTTGCCACTCGCGCGGGGATGGCCAGGCGTTAGCCGGCTGCGGGGATGATGTCTTCGGTGTTTTGTCAACAACGACGCGTCTCGCCCGTTGTCACCGAACGCCGTCCGCATGGAAGAGTATTGAGAGGCCAGACGAGGGAATAGTGCGCGATCTCATTGACGAGCTGTCTCGTCGCAAAAAGCAAACCATTGCCGTTATTGCCGACAGCGTCATGCTGCCGGTTATGCTGTGGGCGGCGTTTGCGTTGCGCCTGGGTGAATGGAAACCCGATGTAGCTGGTTTCTGGTCGGCGTTTGTGGTGGTGGTCTGCGTTGCCGTGCCCGTGTTCGGCCGTCTCGGCCTGTACCGGCAGGTGGTGCGCTACATGGGCGGACATGCGCTGCGGGTCATGATCGTGGGCACGCTGATGGCCGCCCTGGCCGTGGCGATCATCGGTTTCCATCACTACAGCATCCGGCTCGACCACGAACCCGTGTTCCCGCGCTCCGTGCCGGTGATCTTCTGGATGCTGGCGTTTCTCTACGTGGCCGGCAGCCGCTTCGGCATGCGCGCCTACATCCAGCGGTTGAACCGCGAGCGTTCCCGTGAGCCCGTCATCATCTACGGGGCCGGCAGCAAAGGCGTGGAGCTGGCGCGCATGCTGCGGCAGCAGGACGACTACGACGTGCTGGCGTTTGTCGACTCCGACGAACGGCTGAAAGGCAGCACCATTGACGGTATCTACGTGTACGATCCGAGCGCCGTGCCTAGCCTGTTGAGCAGCGGCAGGGTGAGCCAGGTGCTGGTAGCCGTTGCCCGCGACCCGTCCAGCCGCCGCGAGATTCTGGAGAGTCTCGGGCACTACTCGGTGCACGTGCGCATCATTCCCGACATGAGCGAGATTCTGAACGGCACCGCCAGCGTGCAGAATCTGCGCGAGGTGGCCATCGAAGATCTTCTGGGCCGCGACGAAGTAGAGCCGTTGCAGCATCTCCTGGCACAGCCGGTCAGCGGCGCCACCGTCATGGTCACGGGTGCCGGCGGCTCCATCGGCGCAGAGTTGTGTCGTCAGATTCTGCGCCTGAAACCCAAGACACTGGTGCTGCTGGATCAGTCGGAGTTCGGCCTGTACCAGATTCACCGCGAGCTCATCGCGCTGGACAAGCAGATCGGTGCGCAGGTGCCGGTGATTGCGGTGCTGGGCTCGGTGCTGGACCAGGTGCTGCTGGAGCGCACCATGGACCGCTACGGCGTGCAGACCATTTACCACGCCGCCGCCTACAAACATGTCAGCCTCGTTGAGAACAACGTCATTCAGGGGCTCAAGAACAACACGTTCGGTACCCTCTACTGTGCCCAGGCGGCCATGGAGATGGGTGTGGAGCATTTCATCCTCATTTCCACCGACAAGGCCGTACGCACGACCAGTGTCATGGGAGCCAGCAAGCGCCTTGCGGAGATGATCCTGCAGGCGCTGCAGGACGTGAGCGATGCGGCCGTGCCCAGGGGCTCGGCGCGCACGCAGTTCTCCATGGTGCGTTTCGGCAACGTGCTGGGCTCGTCCGGATCGGTGGTGCCGCTGTTCCGCGAGCAGATCGAGAAGGGCGGTCCCGTGACGGTGACGCACCCGGAAGTGACACGCTATTTCATGTCCATACAGGAGGCCGCGCAGCTCGTTCTGCAGGCGGCCAGCATGGCGGACGGTGGCGACATCTTTCTGCTGGACATGGGCGAACCGGTAAAAATTCTCGAGCTGGCGAACCGCATGGTGCGCCTGAAAGGTCTGTCGGTGTGCGATGCGGACAACCCGCAGGGAGACATCGAGATCGAGATTACCGGTCTGAAACCCGGCGAGAAACTGCACGAAGAGCTGCTGATGAGCGGCAATGTGATGGGGACGGACCATCGCAAAATCATGCGCGGCAACGAAAGCTATCTGTCGTGGCAGGAACTCGAGGTGGCCCTGAACACACTGGAAGCGGCGTGCGACGAGTTCGACTACGACGCCATCAAGCGCTTCATCGAGGGCCTGGTGGAAGGGGCCGACCTGGAATCGCAGCTGGACGATCTGTTGCGGCCCAAGGTGGTACCCCTCATCCGCCCTGACACGCCCGCTTAGCGGTACGCCGCCACCTGATCTTTCGCCAGCGACAGCGCGCGCACGGCGTCTGCGCCGTCTGCCGGGTCGCTGTGCGGTACCCCGCACGGTGCTCCCTGACACATTGCCTCCGGCGAAGACAGGCGCGGCAGCTTGGGGGCGGAAAATTCTGTCGGCGACGCCATGATGGTGACGAAAGCGCCTTCCTGGCCGTGGCCCACAGCGTAGGCGTAGGTGCCGCCTTCGGGGTCTTCCCGTCGCGAGTGCGCCAGGCCCAGGTTGTGGCCCAGCTCGTGCAGCAGCGTGTAGTCGTCGCAGTTGGCAGCCACCACGGCGTACCCGTAGTCGGCCTGGCTGGGATGGCTGAAATCTCCCTCTGTCTGATAGCCGCCCACCCAGGCGTAGCCACAGCGACCATCATTGGCGTAGGGGCGGAATAACGTCACCAGATCGGCGGCCACCTCGTCCCGCAGCTGGTGCACGCCGGCAAACGAAGGGTGTGCGGCAAACGTCACATCGTCCAGCGCTGACGCCACGTTGTGGCTGTCCGGATAGTCCACCAGTTCCATGTGCACGACGTCGAAGGCGAGGTCCACGGCATTGTCGGCCAGCACGGCGTTCGCCGTGTGAAAGAGATGATCGATGCGCAGGTCGGGCTGGTCGAACTGCTCGGCGACCCCTGCCGAAACCAGTGCCAGCACCTTGATACGGGTGAGCGCGGGCTCTTCCTCCGGTGGCGTAACCGGCGCAGCGGCGGTGCCGGTGGTGGATGTCTGGTTGGTGCCGCTGTTGGGCGTGAGTGGCACGTCATCGCTGCGGCTGCTGCCGCCACCGCCGCTGCCGCAGGCGGCGAGCAGAACGAGGCACGCGGCCAGCAGGCTGGTGCGCCACGGACCCGGGTACGTTTCAGTCGATGTAGCGGTAGTCGATGGCATGGCTGATGGTTCTCTGGGCTAGGACGCTGTGCCGGTAAAGCCTGCTGCCGCTGGCGTTGCCTTCGATGCGGTAGCTCTCGCCCGGCGTGGCCAGGGTTAGAAAAAACGTATTGTCCCGGCGTGTGAGGCTGCTGGTAAGACCGGCAGCGCGGGCGGTGATGAAGTCGGTGCCTGCACGCCGGCGATGAGTGTCGAGTTGCAGCGTGACGGAACCGGCGCCCGGCAGGTGCAGGGTGGTGGTACCCGTTGCCAGCAGCGCATCGACAGCGGCCGTGTCGAACGCCAGGGCTTCCACCGGAATGTCCGGATCGAAGCGGTCCGGCAGATCGGCGGCTGGTGATGGCGCCTGTCCGACCGGAGCGTGCGCATGGCCGATCGCGGCTGGCTGTGTGTCAGGGTGCTGCGTTGCGGGCGGCGCCGGGGCGACAGAAATTTGACGGGGTGGGACGTGGACGTCTGAGGCCGTGGTGGGGCCGTGCGCTGGCACCGTGAGAGCGACGGCCAGCAGGGTGATTGCCCATGGTCGCAACGTCATTTATGAGTTTAGGGAGCGCCTGTTCTCCCCCTGGGGCTTTTGTTACAGTTATGTGCGACACCGCTCGAATTTTCTTACATTCGGCGGTGGCACGGTTGAGCAGTCGGTGTGCTGTGGAAACGCAGGCGCCGTCAACAGCGTGGATCGAGCCCGCACAATCAAAAGCAGAGGCGAGACCGCGCATAAGAGTTGCACGGGGGGTGCAGTATGACTCGCCAGGAAGAACAGCTGATCGTTCGGCTGTGGCGCGACTGGTGTCGCCTGTGGCCGGACCAGTACGGCCACGAATCGCTTCAGGTTGCCGAAGGGGGTTACGACCCCGTTTTCGACGTCATTCCCAGCCAGGCCTACAAAGACTTCTACTACGAGGTGGTGCGCGGACACCCGCGGCTGAGGCACCTCAACGCCTTCGAGATCGTCGATGCGGCGCTGAATCAGACCCCGTCACCCGAAGCCACCATGATCAGTGCGCGGCAGCGTGACGCGGTGGTGGATGTGGAGTTGACGTTAGAAGACACCTCGTCCGCGCCCGGCGGCAAGCGGGAGAAAGGGGCTGCCTGAGCAGCCCTCCCGGCTGTGGTCGCCGGTGTGCGACCGGTTGGGTATCGATGTACCTGTCTTCGGCTTCGCGCACGACGTCGCCACCGTCGCTGCCATTACCAACGCCGGCGGTTATGGCGTGTACGGCGCTACGCGGCGCTTTCCACATGAGATCACCGCAGAGCTCGCCGAGATCCGCTCGCTGGTTGGCGATAAGCCGTTCGGGGTAGATCTGGTGCTGCCCCCCGGCATGCCCGAGCACAATTCCCGTGAGGCCATCGAAGCGGAAATTCCCGACGGGCACAAAGCCTTTGTGGCCGATCTCATCGAGCGCTACGGCGTGCCGCCCGCGACTGAGCCGGGCATGCGCACGCGCTTCATTCGCTCTGCGGAAATCGAAGCCGAGCAGATCCGCGCAGTGCTGGCTTCGGACGTGAACATGTTCGCGTGCGGCATCGGCGCGCCGGCGGATGTGATTGCGCAGGCCAAGGCGCAGGGCATGACAACCCTGGCGTTGATCGGCAGCCCCCATCATGTTGCGCGTGCCCGCCAGGCGGGTGTGGAGATGCTGGTGGCACAGGGCTACGACGCCGGTGCCCATACGGGACCCATCGGCACCTA
The DNA here is from genome assembly GCA_964651595.1 of uncultured Pseudomonadales bacterium. Lineage (GTDB taxonomy): Bacteria > Pseudomonadota > Gammaproteobacteria > Pseudomonadales > Azotimanducaceae > UBA4421. The sequence goes on from CAZYYJ010000062.1 coordinate 15,713, forward strand.
TTCGCTGGTGCCGCAGATTGTGGACGCGGCAGGCGACGTGCCGGTGCTGGTAGCGGGCGGTGTGGCCACCGGTCGGCACATAGCGGCCGCACTGGCCATGGGTGCACAGGGGGTGTGGATGGGCACCGCCTGGCTGCTTTCCACCGAGCACCAGGGACACATGCATCCGGTCAATACAGAGAAGCTGCTGGCAGCCGGCAGCGGCGACACGGTGATCACGCGCTCCGAGAGCGGCAAGACCTTCCGGCAGATCCGCACCGGCTGGAGCCAGGCGTGGGAAGCCGACGATGCCCCCGAGCCGTTGAAGATGCCGTATCAGGATGTGCTGGTGGGCGATCTGCTGGGTGCCATCGAGGAGCACGATATCGAGCCGCTCATCCACTCAGGGGCTGGCCAGAGTGTGGGTTATTTCGACGAGGTACGTCCCGTTGCGGCCATCATGGAGAGTCTGGTGACCGAAGCGGTGACCACGCTGCAGCGTCAGACCGGTTTCCTGCGGCCATGAGCAATCTGCCCGGCAAAGCCTTTGCCATGGTGCAGACGGCCAAGCGCGAGCTGACGCCGATGGACATTGCGATCCCGGAGATCGACGACGACGCAGCCATCCTGCAGCTGGAAGCCTGCGGCATTTGTGGCAGCGACTACGAGCAGTTCGAAGATCTGCTGCGCACGCCCATGCCGGTGATTCCCGGCCATGAGCCGCTGGGGCGCATTGCGCGGATCGGTGACAAGGCAGCCCAACGCTGGGGTGTGGATGTGGGCGACCGCGTGGCGGTGGAGACGATGCTGTCGTGCAGGCATTGCGGACCGTGCCTCGGCGGCAGTTATCACCTGTGCGATCACCGCAAGATCTACAGCTACGTGCCGCTGGATGAGTGGCCCGCCCTCTGGGGAGGTTACGCGCAGTACATGTACCTGCATCCCAACTCGGTGCTGCATCGCATGGACGATCAGCTCGATCCGCGCCTTGCCGTGATGTTCAATCCGCTTGGGGCCGGCTTCCGCTGGGCGGTGGAGATGCCGCGCACGCAGCCGGGGGACACAGTGGTGATCATGGGTCCGGGCCAGCGGGGACTTGCCAGTGTGGTGGCTTGTCGCACGGTGGGGGCAGGCACCATCATCGTCACCGGGCTGGCGCAGGACGAAGCCAAGCTTGGCCTTGCGCGCGCCTTCGGCGCAGACCACACCATCAACGTGGACGAGCAGGATACGGTGCGCCGCGTGAAAGAGCTCACGGGTGGTCGCGGCGCCGACGTGGTGGTGGATGTCAGCGCCTACGCGACCGCACCGGTAGTGGATGCCCTGCGCATCGTACGCCCAGGCGGGCGCGTGGTGCTGGCTGGCATGAAAGGTTTCAAGGCTGTGCCCGACTTCATTTCCGACTTTGTCGTCACCAAGGAGATCGAGGTGCGCGGCGCCATGGGCGTGACGTCCAGTGGCTACGCGGCGGCGATCAGCCTCATCGAGTCAGGCCGGGTGGACCTCATGCAGATGCACACTCATGACTTTGCCCTGGCGGATGCGGCGCTGGCCATCCGCACCCTTGCCCGGGAGATTCCGGACGATGAGTCCGTGCACTCCTGCCTCATTCCGGAGCATTGAACGCCGCTGACACGGTGTCGCGCTGACGCTGCAGGCGCTCGCCTTCGCTGCGCCAGATCTCGGCGCTTTCCATGAGGTGCTGCATGGTGTGCGTGGTGCGTCGTGAGAAATGATCCATGGCCACCAGCGGCGGCGGCATGCTGGCGAGCTTACCCATGCTCTCCTGCCAGTCTTCGAACATCACCCGCATGTGTTTCCAACCCACGGCGGCCAGCTTGTCAGCCATCTCGAACATGGCCCCGGCTTCGTTGACCACGTTGTGCGAGGCCTCCGTGGCTGCTTCCTCGAGGGTCTGCGGAGCGGGTGCGGCGGGCGCCGGGGCCTCGTCCACGCTGCCGTAAGGCTGGTGGGTAACGTATTCGAAGATTGCCTCGAAGCGGGCTTCGCTGGCGTCGAACAACGGATCGTTGCGCTGCTCGTAGCTGCTGTCCAGCGCCTCCCACACGGCCGCGTCGAGGTAGCGCTTGGCCAGGGGAAACACGGTGTTTTCTTCGAAGTGCATGTGTTCGCGCTGAGCGGAGACAAACTCCGCCAGCGAGGCGCGCAGCTCGGTGAGCTTCTGTGCCTTCATGGGCCGGAGCAGACCGGTGAGCAGTGCCTGTGACTGGCGCGCCATCTCCTCGTGCCGGGCGGCGTTGCCCTCCACCTGCTCACGCTCTTCGGGGGTGATGTTGCACGCCAGGAGCTGAGCAAACAGTTGATCTTCGAACGGGTGGTGGATGGTTTCGGGATACTCGTTGACGTACTCCAGCACGCACAGCAACTTGTCGAGATAGGGCCGCAGCTGCGCCCGGCGCATGTCTCTGGCGAGTTGCTCGATGGCCGCCAGCACCTGAGCCATGCGCTGATGATCCAGGTGGAGCCGTTGCATCAGTTTTGCTTCTGTCTGAGTTGCTTCCATCAGATCAGCCTCCCTTGGCTGCTGCCTGCAGTTCGTCCAGGGCACCCTCGACACAGGCGACCATGGCTTTCAGGTCGGGTACCAGACGTGGATCGCAGGTGAAATTGAAGAACATGGTGCCCGCGTAGCTGTTGGTGCTGAAGCCGAAGCCGAGGTTACCCCCGAGCTGCAGCGTGCCCGATGTGGCGGATACCTTGTCGCCCACCACGTAGGCTTTCTCCGTGGGCCCCGGCACGTTGGTGACCGTGAAGTTGAACCCCAGCTGCTGCGGGCGCTGCCCCTGATGAGGCATGATGGGTAGCGGCGCGCGGGCCGCGGCAACGCTTGGATCAAATTCCCCGCCGACCACGGTAAGGGGCGCCATGGCCACCGGCGGATTGAACGGCTGCAACTGCTGCAGGCGGTCCATCAACACGGCTTCGTTGTTGTCTTTGATCGACTGCAGCTCGCCACGCACTTCCGCGTAGCGCTCCAGAATGGGCTTGGGGGCCGCTTCCAGCACTGGAAACATGGCAGAGACGCGGTTGCCGCCGCCGTTTATGGGATCGTCGTCAGCGCCACGCACGTTCACCGGGCACATGAGCCGCAGATGCTGGCCTTCCAGCTCTTCCCCCAGCGCCGCCATGTAGCGGGCGGCTCCTTCCATGGCGACCGTAACCACCACATCGTTCAGCGTGCCGCCCAGCGCCTTGCGAATGGACCGCAGCTGTTTCAGCGAGCGCTCCCGGCGCTGGTACTTGCGTTTGGGTCCCACAAGGCTTGCATTCCAGGGCGCCTGCATGACAGGTCGCCCCACGCGCGCCAGCAGAGGGGCGGCCTGCTGCATCGTCTGGGCCAGCTCCTGGCCCATGGTCAACGCCTGGGTGCCGAGGGCTGCGCCCTTCTGAAAGTTCTCGGTAACCGCTTCCTGCCACAGCTCCATGGAGGTGGGCACGCGACCGGGCTGCCACGGCGGCGCGGGCGGCTCCGGCGGCGGCGCGTTGGGCACCGGCTGGGTGAGCACCGTGAACATGGCAACGGCGGTAGCGCCGTCGACAAACGCATGATGCGACAGCTGCACCAGCAGGGTCTGGTTCTCGACGTTTTCGATGACGTAGGTGAGCCACAGAGGCCGGCTGCGATCCAGCAGAGGTTCGCTGATCTCCAGCCCGATCTCGAACGCCTGGGCCAGGGTGGTACCGGGTGATACCTCGTGCTTGACGAGGTGGTTCTCCAGGCGGAAGTCGGGATCGTCCACCCACCGCGGGTGGGCGATGTTTGACGGCACGAACATGGCACGCTGGCGCAGCCGCGGTATGAGGTGTATGCGGCTGGCATAGAACGCGAAGATGTCTTCGTAGGTGGTGGGGCCGTTGAGCACCGTGAAACCCACCCCGTGCATGGGGCCGCTGGCGTTTTCGGTGTATAGAAAGGAGGCGTCGTGGGCGGACAGGCGCATGAAAATCGATCCGGAAGAACTCTCGAAACTCTAATGGTACTCCCTTCCGCTACGCAGCACGAAAGCTGCTACCATGCGCGCCGGGCGCAAGTGCGCCCGCGGCGGCGGATGTCCGGGAAACCAGTGAAAACCTGGTACTGGCCTCGCAGCGGTGATCGAGGGGAGCTTGTCACAACAGCCACTGCGCGCAGCGCGGGAAGGCGGCAATACCCGGGTGTAAGCGTAAGCACACCCGCCTCGTCAGTCCGAAGACCGATCCGTTTGCCACTACCTCAACGACGCGCTCGAGGACCAGCGCTGACAAGCGGAGTCACGCATGAATCTCAGATTTTCTCTCGGGCTGGCGCTCAGCGTCAGTATGGCCTGCGCGCAGGCTGATACCCCACCGGCGGGCGACGAGCCCGCGCTGGAAGAACAACTGCTGGTGGTGGCCTCACGGCTGCCCACCGCGTCCAGCGAAACCGGGCGGGCCGTGGCGGTGCTGGACGAGGCGGCGTTGAAAAACCTCGGTTTCGGCTATGGCGCCGATCTGCTGCGTTATCTGCCCGGCCTGGCGGTAAGCCGCTCGGGTGGTTATGGCGGCGCCACGCAGTTGCGGGTGCGCGGTAGCGAAGCCAACCATCTCGTGGTGCTGATCGACGGCGTAGATGCGTCCTCGGCCGGTACCGGTGAGTTCGACTTCTCGTCTCTGCTGTCGGCAGACATAGAACGGGTGGAGCTGCTGCGCGGCCCGCAGAGCGGGCTGTACGGATCCAACGCTCTGGCGGGCGTGCTCAACATCCAGACGCGCACCCCCTCTGACGGCCTGGCGGCAGACATTACCCTGGAAGGCGGCGACGACTCGATCCGCCATACGGGCGTATCGGTGAGCGGCGGTTCCGAGCGCCTGAAAGGCCGCCTCAGTTTTGCGCAGCGCGAGAGTGAGTTCGATCTTTCCACCAACGATGCGCTGGGTGCTGAAGACGACAGCGATGAGAACACCACCGTCTCCGGCCGTGCCGAGTGGGCGGTGAGTGACGTGCTGACCGTGAGCCTGGTTGGCAGGCACAACGACCGGGAAACCGAGACCGACGGCTTCGATTTCAGCGGTGGTCCGTTGACAGGGGTGCTGGTAGACGACGCCAGTGCCACCGAGACGGAAGATCTGACCCTGGGTGTGGCGGCGACGCTGCGCGTAGCGGACGGGCGCGGAATCACACGCCTGGCCTATGAGCGCAACGATTCGGAGCTGGACGCCGGCGGCTTCGGCAACGAAGCAGAACGGGAGCAGCTCCGTTTCGATGGCAGCTGGTTCTGGCAGACGGGTGCGCGGGAGCAGCGTACGACGCTGTTTGTACAGCGCGAGGAGGAGTCGTACCGCAATACGGTACCGTTCGACCCCAGCCAGGCCCGTACGCAGACTCGGGACATGACCGCCATAGGCGTCGAACACCGCTTTGTGTGGGACGATGCGCTGTTTCTCACTGGCACACTTCGTCGCGACAACAACGACGATTTCGAGAACGAAACCACGTATGCGCTGGATGCATCGTATCGCTGGGCGGACGCCGGCACGCGGGTGCATGCAAGCTTCGGTACGGGCGTGACCAATCCCACCTTCCTGGAGCAGTTCGGTTTCATTCCCGGCACGTTCATCGGCAACCCGGACCTGGTGCCCGAGAGCTCGCGCGGCTGGGATCTGGGCGTTGAACAGGCGTTTCTGGACGGCGCGCTGCTGGTTGATGTGACGTACTTTGACGCCGACCTGGAAGACGAGATTCAGTCGCTTTTCACCACGGTGGCGAACGCAGACGGTGAGAGCGACCGCAAGGGTGGGGAGCTGACGCTGACCTACCGCCCGACGGCGGCCACCACGGTGCATGCCGCGTACACCTACACCGATGCGCAGGACCCGGCCGGCGAAGAGGTTCGCCGTGCGGAGCATGTTGCCAGCCTGGGAGCCGCGCACGCGCTCATGGACGGCCGCCTGCGCCTGGCCGGCAGCGTGCTGTACAACGGGGCGCAGCTCGACACCGACTTCCGTACCTTCTCGCGCGTGGAGCTGGACAGCTTTACGCTGGTGAACCTGAACGCCAGTTTTGCGGTCTCTGATAAGGTAGAGGCGTACGTACGTCTGGAAAACGTGTTCGATGAAGACTACGAGGAAGTGATCGGTTACGCGGCACCAGGGCGGGTAGCGTTGGCCGGCGTGCGCCTGCGGCTGGGTAGATGAACGGGTTGCGGCTGCTGCTCGCTGCATGGCTGCTGGCCGTGAGCAGCGGCTGCGCGCTGGTAAATCCAGGCGTGATAGAAGAGATTGAGAGCAATCCCACCGGTGACAGGGCAGCCAGCACGCTGGTGATGACCCTTGACGACGGCACACGCCTGCCGCTCAAATTCGTGCGTGAGGACAATCTCGTGCACCTCGGCTCAGGCGGCCGCTGGTGGCGCCGCTTCCAGAGCCCCGGCCCCGTAACGCTGCTGATGCGCGGTCGCGAATACCGGGGCACGGCTGTGGCGGTGCGGGACAATCCCGGAAAACGCCGTGAGGTGTTTCAACAACTGCGTTCGTCGGGCACTGCATGGCTGAAGGGTGTGCTGGTGACGGTTACCCTGGCAGACGCCACTGGACAGGAGAGCGTGAGGTGACAAGAGACATCCCTTTCAACGAGGCCATCGGACAACGTTTTGTCGGCCCGCCGGCCGGGCAGGGCGGCATTGTGGAATTTCTGGGCTTTGAGATCACCGACGCCGGACCGGGCACCATGACCGCCCGCATGCCGGTGCGTGACGAGCTGATCACCGCCTTCGGCAACATGCACGGCGGTGTGCTGTCGGCCTTTGTGGATCATATGCTCGGCTGCGTTTGTTATCCGGCCATGCAGAAAGGCCAGTGGGCGGCAACCACCGAATTCAAGATCAACCTCACGGCCCCGGTATCCAGGGGTGAGGTAACAGCGCGGGCGGAGATCGTGAACCTCTCTCGCACCATGGCGGTGGTGCGCATCGAGCTCGAAAACGAAGGGCGTACCTGTGCGGTGGCGCAGGGCACCTGCACGATCCGCGATCCGAAATGAACCGTGCGCTGACGCTGCTGGGGGCGCTGTGGCTGCTGGGTGCCTGCCAGGGCGAGAATCTGGCTGTGGACGTGCCTCGGGGCTTCGATATCTCCGGCGTGTGGGTGCTGGATGCTGCGGCGTCCGACCTCACGCCCGATTTCAAACGCGGCCTGGGTGGCGAGCGTACCGGCCGCACCCGCTCGCCCCGGGATCTGCAGCGCGCGGCGTTCCGCGGCGCCCTCGGTTCGGGCCTGGCCTTTGTGGTGCACGACTTTCAGGTGCTGTCGGCCGAGCGTCTGGAGATAGAGCAGAACCGCGATTCCATGGGCGTGCGGCATGTGCCGGGCGTGTACCGCGACGTGAGCTGGGGAGAGCGGCAGCGTGGCCTGTGGGAAGTGAACGCGGGCTGGGGGGAAGGTGCCCTGGTGATTGTCTCCAAAGCCCCCGACATGCGTGTGCGTGAAACGCTGACACTGGCGGGCGATGTGTTGCGGGTGGGTGTGATCGTGAAGGCCGACGACGAGACCCGGGAACTGGTGCGGGTGTTCCGCCGGGCCCCCTGACGGCTGTCGGACACGTCTTGAGGCCACCGTGTGGCAAGCCTATAGTCTGAGCCTGGACACTTCCGGTGTGGCATGCAGCTGACCCGATCGACAGGTAGTACCGGCGGGCGGCGCGGGCAGCCTCTGGCGCCGCTGCTTCTGCTGGCAATCACCGCGCTCCTCACCGCCTGCGTGAGCGCGCCGCGGGATATTGCCTACGACCAAACCCTCATTTCCGGCGAGGCCGCCTTCGGGCACGTGATAGAGCCGGCCGCATCCACGAACATGCTGGCGCTGTCCGATGAGATGGTGACTTTTCTGGGCCGCGATCTCACCGGCGCGTCGTTCGAGATGCCACGCCTGGTGCGCCTGATGAAGAAGCTGAAGCGCGCCGGCTACTTCGACGACCCCTACGACCCCGACGGCACGTATTCTGCCGCCACCACCTTTGCCGAGCGGCGCGGCAACTGCATGGGCTATACGAACATGTTTGTGGCGCTGGCCCGCGCTTCCGGCCTGCCGGCCAAGTTTCAATACGTGGAGCACAAGCCGAGCTGGGATGTGGAAGGCGGCTTTCTGGTGCGCAACAACCACATCAACGTGCTGATGGAAGAACTGACTCAGCCCGGGCGCAATCCCACGACCATCGTGGTGGATTTCAACCGCATGCAGAACGACATTGCCAGCGAACGCCGGCGGGTGGTGTCTGACGCGTATGCCGAGAGCCTGTACTACGGCAACCTGGCGGTGGATCAGCTGCATCTCGGCGACCACGAAGGCGCCTTCAGTCTGCTGAAGCGTGCCATTATCACGGCCCCCGAGAATCATGCGCTGTGGAATAACCTCGGCGTGTTGTACTCGACGCTGCAACGCCCCGTGCTGGCCGAACGCGCTTTCGAGCAGGCGCTGGTGTTCGACCGGCGCGACAAAACCGCGCTCAGCGGCCTTGTGGTGGCACTGCGCAACCAGTCGCGGCACGAAGAAGCAGACGATATTGCCAAGCGCATTCGCAACTATCAGATGAAACGTCAGCGCCGCGCGGCCGCTGAAATGCTGGGAATTGTGCGCGCAGAAACTTAGCTTGCGATGGCGCGCACGCCATCCAGCTCGGCGCTGAGCGCTGCCAGGCTCACCGGCTTACCCAGAAAACCATTCATGCCCGCTGCCATGCAGCGTGCCCGGTCTTCCGGCAGCACGTTGGCCGTGAGCGCAATGATGGTGGGCTGGCGAACCTGATCGCCCAGGCTGCGGATCTGGGCGGTGGCGTCGATGCCGTCGAGCTCGGGCATCTGGATGTCCATGAGCACCACGTCGTAGTGCCCCCCGGTTACAGCCTCTACTGCTTCGCGCCCGTTGCTGGCCACCGCCACCTCGTAACCCAGCCTGGCGAGCAGCTTCACGGCCACTCGCTGATTCACCGGATTGTCTTCCGCCAGCAGAATGCTGAGCGACGGGGCGGCTGTGCCTGCTGCGCCCGGGCCGGGCGGTGGCAGAGGCTCGCTGTGTTCCGAGGGCACTGAGTCTGCCGCATGGTTGATCTCGCACGGCACCGCGCAGGAGAACGTGGAGCCTTCACCCGGCACGCTGCTGACGGTGAGCTCGCCGCCCATGCACCGCGTGACCTCGTTTGCGAGCGCAAGGCCCAGGCCGGTGCCACCGTGCTGGCGGGTGGATGAGCCGTCACCCTGCACGAAGGTGTCGAACAGCGTGGCCTGCGCCTCGGCCGGGATGCCGACGCCCGTGTCTACTACGGTGAGCACCAGCATGGCGTGCGAGACACTATGCTCGCGGCATTCGGCGTGTACGGTAATGCGACCGTCGGAGGTGAACTTGATGGCGTTGGACAGGATCTGCTTCAGCACCTGGCTGAGGCGCTTGGGGTCGCCGAAGAGATGCGGAAAGCGCAGATTGTCGGTGCTGACGATGAGCTCGATGTCTTTGCGGTGGGTTTCTGCGGCCAGCGGTGCGGTGATGTCTGCCACCAGAGGCGCAACGGCGAAAGGCTCGTGATGCAGGTGCAGCTTGCCGGTGGTGAGCTCGGCATAGTCGAGCACGTCGTCCACCAGTGACAGCAGGTTCTCGCCACAAGAACGCACCACGCCGAGGTGCGCCCGATCGATGTCGTTGATGGCCGGGGCCGCTTCCAGCAGCGAAGCCATGCCGAGAATGCCGTTCAATGGTGTGCGCATCTCGTGGCTCATGTTGGCCAGAAACTGTGTGCGCGCACTGGCCGACGCTTCGGCAGACGCCCGGGCTTGTTCCAGCTCCTGCTCGCGCTCCTTGCGCTCGGTGATGTCGGTGAACACGCCCATCGCCAGATTCTGGCTTTCGAGGATCTGCGCGCGGCTGTGCACCCAGATGTGCCGTCCTTTCGCAGTTTTGATCTGCTCTACCACCTCGAAACCTTCACCGGTGGCGATGAGATGCTGCAGTGCTGAGCCGAGGGGACTTTCATGCATGGGGGTGAGCAGATACGGCTCCAGGGACAGAGGCGGCGGGTTTTCCGGGTCGAGATCCAGCAGCTCGCACGCTGTGGTAGACCAGCTTGTGCGCTGCGTGCGGATGTCTAACGCCCAGCCGCCCAGACCTGCAAAAGCCTGGGAAGCAGCGAGCTGGGTTTTGGTGGCTTCCACCTGGCGACGCACGTTGTGGAACACGGCAGCGCTGGCATAGAGCCCCAGCGCCACGGAACAGCTGAGAATGGTGATGGTGATGCGCCCCAGCTGCGGCTCGGGCACCAGCCACACCACGGCGAGCAGACCGGCGCTCCAGGTTGCCACCTGGGCACCCATCCACCGGGGCGATTCGATCAATGCGGTAGCCAGGAAGAACACCACAAAAAACGCCACCAGCCATTCGGCTGACAGCTGGTCGGCGTAGAGAGGCAGAAGCATGTGACCCAGAAGCAGCAGGGCAAAGACGTAGAACGCGCGGTCGGGGTTGGCGGCAATGACCGGCACCCGGTGTGCGAAGGCGGCGAACAGCACGTAGAAGAACACCACGCCCGAGCGATAGAGCATGGGAATATCCTGTCCGTCCAGATAACGCGCTACCGTGGAAATGATGGCAAGCGCTGCAGCGCTGGCCGCGATGATGCGGTAGCGGGTGAGCACGCTCGCGTTGAAAAAACTCGCCAGATTCATTCCATAGCTGTCCAAGGCCCTCGTACAGTCTAGACGGCCTGTCGGGGACAAATCGCTTGAATCGATATGAAATCAGTCTGGGGCGTGGAAAATGGGGCGCGCCTTCACAAAATTTGCTTTCAGATCAGCCTCAGCGGACCAGCTGGTAGGTGAATGTCTGCTCCTGGCGCACACCGTTCTGAGAAATGACGAGATACACAGTGAGCGATGTGCCCTCGCGCCGCAACGTGAGGCTGTCGAAATACGCCTCGTTCTTGCCGAGTTTGACGAGGGGAAAGCGCACGTAGTCTTCCTTTGTTTCCCAGCCCATGAAGTCGGCGGTGAAGTGCTTCACTTTCAGCACCAGCGAGCCGTCTTCTTCGACGATGGACATGTGCTCTGAAAACACCAGGTTGTTGTTCTGGCGCAGCGTAAACAGCCCCAGCATGCGATCGCCGATGGGATCGCCCCAGAATTCTTCGCACCAGCCGCCCAGACCTTCACCCTGCCAGTAACCGGACAGCCAGCTCAGCTCACTGACCGTGGCGGGCGCGGGGTCGGCACCGTCGAGCGCGAGGGTGTTGGCAGACGACTGCGTCTCGGCGGCCAGGGTGATTGGTGCGAGCAGCAGAATGGCGAGCAGGAAGTGTCTGGTCATGGGGTATCCGTTTGGGGTGCCTGAAATAACGACGAACGCCGGTGGTGGAACCGGACGTGGTTTGTGCCTTTACCTGTGACGTAGTTGGTTTGCCAGGCGCTGGCGCTACGCTGCGAGGAAATTACTTCGAGGATGGCTATGAAACTCTGGTCTGGCACGTTGAGCCCGTTTTCCGCCAAGGTGCGGATTGCGCTGGCAGAGAAAGGTATACCACACGATGTGGCTGAGATTCCCTGGCGCCGCGAGACGCTGTGGGGACCCAAGCCGCAGGCGTTTCTGGATGTAAGCCCGAAAGGTGAAGTGCCCGTGCTGGAGGACGGCGGCCTTGCGATCGTGGATTCCACCGTGATCAACGAGTACCTGGAGGAGGCGTATCCCGAGGTGCCCCTGATGCCGCAGGGTGCGCTGGCAAGAGCAGCGTGCCGCATGTGGGAAGATCAGGCGGACTGGTTTATGGCGAACCACATCACCACGCTGATTCGCGAGGTGTTCATGAAGCCGGATGGCGCGGGGCGCGATGACGACGCGGTGGGTGCTTCGCTCGGAGCGTTCTCGGGTTATCTCGATGCGTTGGAGGCGAGGCTCTCGACGCAGGACTATCTCTGTGAGGCCTACTCCGTGGCCGACATTGCTACCTGGATGTGTCTTACGTTTGCACAGACGCTGGGCGTCGCCGTGGGCGACCGCGCAGGGCTTCAAGGCTGGTACGAGCGGGTGGCCGCGCGGCCCGTGATCAAGGCGGAGCTGGACATGGTGATGGGCGCAGCTGCCGTGGCTTGAAGCCTGCTGACAGCGCGGGTGTTCATCGCAGGCAAATGCCAGCCGTTTGCCTACTGTCCGGGTGCCCCTGAGCGATCATCATCCACGCATGCGGACGCTTGGCGAAGCGATGAATGTGTATACGGCGTCGGCAAGGTATCGAAAGCTGGCCGAGCGCACGCGGCGCGACTACGAGAAGGCGCTCGTGCGTCTGCGGCGAGCGTTCGGGCCCATGAGCCCGGGCGAATGGCGAGCGTCTGCAGGCTACGACTATCTGGAGACGCAGCCGGGCCCGGTGCAGGCCAACCGTGATCTGAGCGTGCTGGCGAACGTAATGCAGCTGTGCGTGCGGGCAGGCGTGGTCGACAGAAATCTCGTTCGGGAAGTGGAGAAAAACCGGGAGCGTGCCCGGCAGCGATATGTGACGGATGAGGAACTTGCGGCTTTCCTGTTGCGCTGTAATCCGAAGCTGAAAGCCTGGGTTGGGCTCAAGATGCTGACCGGGTTGCGCCAGGGGCAGATGCGAGCTCTCAAGCTGTCTGACTGGCGGGACGGCATGTTGTGGGGGCCACGGGCGAAAGGTGGGCGCGCGCTGGTGTTCAGCGGACGGGGGCTCGCCGAAGCGGTTGAAGAGGTGGTGCGGACCCATCACGGTGCGTCGTCGCGGTCTGCGTTTCTCTTCTGCACGCGTAACGGCACCCAGTACACCGCTGACGGATTCCGGACGATCTGGCAGCGTGCGATGCGCAAGCACGTGGACAGTGGCTGGGAGCGTTTCACCGAGCATGACCTGCGGGCAAAGGTTGCCAGCGATAGTGAGAGTCTGGACCTGGCGCAGGCGCGAATGGGGCATCAGACGCCGGCCACGACCAGCCGGGTGTATCGACGTGGGCCGCAGGTGGTGGCGGTTCTCGAGAGGAAAGATCGCGGTGAATGAGTGCCGGGTGTGTGAGGTCGGTGGCGCTCCCGTTTCGGGCGGGTCGTGGGGTGATTTACGTGGGGTAGGAGGGGGTACATCTGGTGGGTACGCCAGCTTGCATTTGCCAAGCGTGCCATTAGAATTGCTGCCCTCGTTCGCGACCGGGGCTACCGGTCGCACGAAATGACCTCTACTCCGCCTTAGCTCAGTTGGTAGAGCAGCTGACTGTTAATCAGCGGGTCGCTGGTTCGAGCCCAGCAGGCGGAGCCATATCTATCAAGGGCTTACGCACATCCTCACTCGACGCAGATTGTCCCCTGTGGGGATTTTGCGGGGGTTTGGAAGCGCTAAGTTTCCTTAGTACCACAAGATCCGGACGTTCTCCCGACCGCTCACACACCCGATTGGATGCCTCTACGAGGCGTCCCAGCTCAGGCGCTGAGTAGTGGGTGGTCATCCGTGCTGACTTGTGCCCTAGTAGGTCCTGCCGGTCCTCAAAGCTCACCCCAGCCGCCCTAAGGCGACGGCCGTAGGTGTGTTTGAGATCATGCACACGCACCATCGGCAGTTCTGCGCGTTTCCGCGCGCGCTGCCATGCGCTGTTACCCATACGATCCATCGGCTTGCCTTGGTAAGAAAACACATGCGTTCTGTGTTTTCCGCGCCGAGCATCCACGATGGATTTCGCGATGCGGTTGAGCACGATTAGCCGATCTTGCTTGTTCTTCACAAACTCCGCCGGGACGATGAATACAGATGTATCCAGTTCGGGTACGGCACATTCCCAATCCCAACAAAGATTGCAGACTTCAGCGTCTCGGCAACCCGTATTAACCTTAAAGAGCGCCATCTCAGCGAGATGGGTGGGAAGCTGCTTGACTAGTCCGTCTTGCTCATCCCAGTTCAGAGGATAAGGCTGGCGCTTATCAGTATCTGGCAGCAGCGATATCTTCGGTGCTGCCGCGATCCAGGTAAGGCCGTGCTCATCCATCCATTCTGACGATGCCAAGTTGAGGATGCGGCGAACAATCTTCAATCCATGATTGACGGTCGAAGCCGCAAGATTCTGCGACCTACGATGCATCAACCAAGGCTGAAGCGTTCCCATATTCACTCGATGTAGCTCCAAGTCACCGATCCATGGCATCAGGTTCCGCAGATTGCCGATGTCGCATCTGAGGCTCCGCTTATGCGTATTCTCATCAACGAACTTCGCAGCGGCTTGTCTGAAGGTGCGCGTTGGACGCACGCCGTAGACTTCTGCTTGCCTAATCTCTTCGAGTCTGTGGGCTAGGTAGGTTTCCGCTTCGCGGAGGTTGCCTGTGCCACAGCTTTCTCGAATACGTCGTCCTCTGACTTGCTTCTCGATATGCCAGTTTTCACCGCGTTTGATGAGCCCCGGCGTTCTCTTTTGTTGTCCCATGTCTTACCTCCTTTGGTTCGACTGGGACGCCCGTTGCAAGCGACATACTCGTCTGCCCAGGCGTCCAGTTCAAGCCGGTCGAAAGCGATCCCTTGCTTTCCTATGGGTACCTCGGTGATCAACGGCCGCACATCCGCGTTGAACCGGTGTCGGTCCATTCCCAGATATAGAGGCGCGTCGCGCAGCCGTATGAGCCGAGGAATCATGATCGCTTGCCGCGTCGTTACTTGAACTTGCCCCGGACCGGGGGCTGTCCGCGGTACCTGGCGCTCTCCTTCCTAGGCGCCTTTCTAGGAGGGATCCTCTGGATGGAGCCATCCCGGCTAAGGAATCTCTTTAGATCTCGTCCGAGTCTTTCTCGATCCAGTTGCTTCGCTTGCTGATTGTTCATGTCGGTCACCTCGTTACTGCTGAGTGAGCCGATACGTTAGCGAATGTCGAAAATTCGTGACTCCGAAAACCCGTACAAGGTGAAATTCACGCCTGGACCGGGAAATCGGAATGACGGTCTGTTAGGTGCTCGCGACCGATGTAAGAGTTTGTAAGTTTGCGTACAAGGTAAAAGCAGAATACGCCTATTACCTGTGTTTGTTGCTGATGCCCCGAAATTCCAGACTGTGAATGGGGCCCCGAAATTTCGCTTTTGATGTACGAAACCGGCAGCTTCCAATGTTGTGTGTAAGGGAGAGGGGGGTGCCCCCCCGTTCGCGTGCTCCGATCTTTTCTATCAAAGGTCCAGTGAGGAAGGATTGCACTAATGCGCTATTGATGTGTTTGATACTTTGTTAAAAGAACGCTTCGCATAGAACGCCTGGCTCGCCTTCTATGTGGGCATTATCCTTTTAGACGTCTGTATATTGATGCTCTGCATCCTGAATTTGCTAAGGCAAGGAGACCGGGGGGTAGTCAGGCTGTTTCGAGTGACAGTGGGCTGTGGATCCTGGATTGGCCTGAGCGATTTGCTTGGAATGTTATTCCATGGCCTAATTAACGACACTTGTTACCGCTGCGAAGACTGCTTCGGCATCGAATTAGCGTAGCTCGCAACGAGTGCCACATCCTTGTACGTACACGCTAAATCGTGCGTGAAGGCTGTTTATCGCCTGTATTTTGCAGGCGTGCCCAGAATTCCATCCTGTTTCTCTTGAAGAACGAATGCTGGTTCAGCTGCTTCGCGAACCTCCAATCCTCTCGTGCCTACACGACGAAAGTTGTTCCCCATAACGGACGTATTTCGCTTTCTTTTCTCTATACACACCACGAACGCGACCACCAAGGGAGCGTTTACGTGAAAGCCTATTTACGTGTGTTTGTCGTTATCAGTAACGCCGGCTATGACCGGCACAGGAGGTGAAAATGCTTAATCAAACTGATCCTACAGTCGCGGTCCGGTTCGACCTTTGGCGCGATTCCACTGCGCCTGAAGTAGATTGTTTAGCGATGTTCCTCGCCAAGGAAATCGTGAGCAAAGGAGGTGTCTACACGAACAACACGCTCTCGCAGAGAAACATGGAAAAGCTCATCAGCACTGTAAAACTGGTCCTGTTGAATCTTGTAGCGAGCCGGTCGGCACATCCAGATGCGTACGTGTACTGTTCTTTGAGCAAGGGATACTACGGCAACATGCCGTGGGTTGATGAAGTCCCTACGTCTGCTCATCTGATGAGGAAGGTTTTGCGTGGCTGACCTTACCCCCGTTGGGTAACCAGTTGTCATCGGACGATTCAGTTTAAGCCAC
>CAZYYJ010000063.1:0-30691 GCA_964651595.1 uncultured Pseudomonadales bacterium
TGTCCTGCTGAGGACCGTAGGTGAGCAGCCGTTCCGCCTGGGCGCGTTCCTCCCCGGTCAGCGGCGCTTCGAGTTGCAACAGGTGCAGATACTCTGCGTACACCACCGGCACGCCGCGGTCTCGCAGCTTCTGCAGCCGGAACCGGGACAGGGCCGGTCCCCCCGGCAGCAGCTCGAGCAGGCTCTGCGCCATCAGGAGGCCCGCCGCGCGGCAAAAAAGTCGCGCATGAGCACACTGCTGCGCTCAGCCAGCACGCCGCTCAGCACCTCCACCCGATGGTTCAGCCACAGCGAATTCAGCAGCGGGTGGCTGTGCACGGCGCCGGCCTTGGGTTCGGGCGCCCCGTACACGAGACGCTCGATTCTCGCCTGCACCAGCGCGCCTGCGCACATCATGCAGGGCTCGATGGTCACGTAGAGTGTTGCGCCCACAACCCGGTGATTGTCCCGCGCCCGGGCCGCAGCCCGCAGCGCCACTATCTCCGCGTGGGCCGTGGGATCTGCCGCGCTGATCGTTTCGTTGTGTCCCGTGGCGATCACGCCGTCAGCATCCACCACCACGGCGCCAACGGGTACTTCGCCCACGGCGGCGGCCTGCTCCGCAAGCTTGAGCGCTTCAGCCATCCAGCGGGCGTCAGCTGCCTGCACGCCGTCGTCGCCTATTCCCATTCGATGGTCGCGGGCGGTTTGCTGGACGTGTCGTACACCACACGGGAGACTGCGCGGATTTCGTTGATGATGCGGTTGGAGACGGTTTCGATCAGGTCCCAGGGCAGGCGCGCCGCCCGCGCGGTCATGAAATCCACGGTCTCTACAGCGCGCAGGGCAATCACATGCTCATAGCGCCGCGCATCACCCACCACTCCGACCGATTTGACAGGCAGGTACACCGCAAACGCCTGGCTGACCTTGTCGTACCAGTCACACGCACGCAGTTCCTCGATGAAGATCGCGTCGGCCTGGCGCAACACGTCTGCATAGTCCCGCTGAACTTCGCCGAGAATACGCACACCCAGGCCGGGGCCCGGGAAAGGATGACGCATCACCAGCGTTTCCGGCAGCCCCAGGAACGTGCCGATCCTGCGCACCTCGTCTTTGAAGAGCTCCCGCAACGGTTCCACGAGGCCGAGGGCCATACGTTCCGGCAATCCCCCGACGTTGTGATGCGATTTGATCACGTGGGCCTTGCCATGCTGCGACGCCGCCGACTCGATCACATCCGGGTAAATCGTGCCCTGCGCGAGCCAGCGCACGCCGTCGAGGGCTTTAGCCTCCCGCTCGAACACGTCAATGAACGTGTTGCCGATGATCTTGCGCTTGGCTTCCGGGTCGGTCACGCCCGCCAGCTTGTCGAGAAACTCGTCCTGCGCAGGCACCGTCTTGATGTCCAGCGGCAGCGTATTGCCCAGCTTCTCCGGAGCGAAGGCAGCTTCCACCTCGGCCCGTTCATCGAGGCGCAATAACCCGTTGTCTACGAAGATACAGGTGAGCTGATCGCCGATGGCCCGCGCAAGGAGCGCAGCCACCACGCTCGAATCAACCCCGCCGGAGAGGCCGAGAACCACGCGATCGTCGCCCACCTGCTCGCGCACGCGGGCAATGGCGTCCTCGACGATGTTCGCCGGGGTCCAATCGCCGGCACAGCCGCAGATGTCGCGGGCAAACGCGGCGAGCAACTCGGCGCCCAGCGTGCTGTGGGTAACTTCCGGATGAAACTGCACGGCATACAGGTTGCGGCTTGCATCTTCCATGGCAGCAACCGGAGCGCTCGGCGTGGAGGCGGTGATCTCGAAGCCCGGCGGTACGTCCACCACCTTGTCGCCGTGGCTCATCCACACATCGAGCGTAGGCGTAGGCACCGGCGCAAACAGCCGACTGCGGCCTGCCAGCGTGATTTCCGCATGGCCGAACTCGTGACGCTCGGCCATCTGCACACGCCCACCGAGCTGCGTCGCCAGGGCCTGCATGCCGTAGCAGATACCCAGCACCGGCACCCCGAGGTCCAGAAGCTCATCCTGTATGCGCGGGGTGGAACCCTCGGTAACCGTTTCCGGTCCCCCGGACAGAATCACCCCCTGCGGCGCGAACTCGGTGAAGAAACCCGGCGCGGCATCATAGGGGTGAATCTCGCAGTACACGCCGCACTCGCGAACGCGGCGGGCAATGAGCTGAGTGTACTGCGCGCCGAAGTCGACGATCAGCAGACGCTGGTCATGAATATTGTGCACGGACGACGACCTAGCTGACGGGGTAGTTTGGCGCTTCTTTGGTGATGGACACGTCGTGCACGTGGCTTTCCACCATGCTGGCTGCACTGACGCGTACAAACTGCGGTTCGGTGCGCATCGCGCCGACGCTGCCGCAGCCCGTATAACCCATGGACGCCCGCAGACCACCCATCAGCTGATGAACGATGGGGCCAACGGGGCCGCGATAGGCCACCCGGCCTTCGATGCCTTCAGGCACCAGCTTGCGGCCATCGCCTTCCACTTCCTGGAAGTAGCGGTCGCTGGAGCCGTTGCTTTGCGCCATGGCGCCCATCGAACCCATGCCGCGGTACGATTTGTAGGTGCGCCCCTGGTAGAGCTCCACCTCGCCCGGCGCCTCGTCCGTGCCTGCCAGGAGGCTGCCGACCATGATGGCGCTGGCACCTGCCGCAACGGCCTTGGCGATGTCACCCGAGTAGCGGATGCCGCCATCCGCGATGATCGGCACGTCCTCGTCTGCGGCGGCTCGCGCGGCCTCCGCGATGGCCGTGATCTGCGGCACGCCGATGCCGGCCACGATGCGCGTGGTGCAGATGGAGCCGGGGCCGATGCCAACTTTCACGGCGTCCACGCCGGCATCGATGAGCGCTCTGGCCCCGTCCCGGGTAGCAACGTTGCCGCCGATGACCTGCAGCGACGGGTACGTCTGCTTCAACCACTGGATCCGCTGCAGGACCCCTTCCGAATGTCCGTGGGCAGTATCCACCACCACCACGTCGACGCCGGCTTCCATGAGCGCAGCCACCCGCTCTTCCGTCTCCTCGCTGGTGCCGACGCTCGCGCCGACGCGCAGCTGGCCGAGGCGGTCTTTGCAGGCCATGGGATACGCCTGGGCTTTTTCGATGTCTTTCACGGTGACCATGCCGGTGAGCTCGAACTGCTCGTTCACCAGTAGCACTTTTTCGATGCGATGCTCATGCAGAGTGCGTGTTATGTCGTCGATAGACGTGCCTTCCAGCGCCGTGACGAGGCGTTCTTTCGGGGTCATCACATCGGCAACCAGCGCATCCACACGATCCTCGAAGCGGATGTCGCGACTGGTGACGATGCCAACCAGCCGGTCGCCCTGCACGACGGGCACACCCGAAACACCGGCGCTGGACGTGGTGGCATAGAGATCGCGGAGGGTTGCGTCCGGCGTAATGGTGACCGGATCACGGATGATGCCGGACTCGAACTTCTTCACTGCCCGCACTTCACGCGCCTGCGCCTCGATGGAGAGGTTCTTGTGCACGATGCCGATGCCGCCTTCCTGCGCCAGCGCAATGGCCAGGCGCGCTTCCGTCACCGTGTCCATGGCTGAGGACACCAGCGGGATGTTCAGGTTGATCTCGCGCGTGAGGCGCGTCGCGAGGGAAACTTCCGAGGGTAGGACTTGAGAGTAAGCAGGCAGGAGCAGAACGTCGTCGAAGGTCAGCGCGTCATTGGCAATACGCAGCATTTAGGACTCCGCAAAAGCGGCATTCTACCGAGATCGTCTGAATGAGTAAAATCTGCGCCTCGCAAACGGCCTTCGCTTTACGCCCGCCGCAGCCTGTGCCTACCATGCCGGCATGGCACCATCGGAACGCAACTTCAACCACCCCGGCGCGGCCAGCGCCGAGATCCTGTCCGTGTCCGACCTCAACCGGCAGGCACGCCTGACCGTCGAGGAGCGCTTCGGCATCGTCTGGGTCATGGGCGAGTTGTCCAATTTCGCCCGCCCGCGATCAGGCCACTGGTACTTCACGCTCAAAGACGACAACGCGCAGGTGCGCTGCGCGATGTTTGCCAATCGCAATCGCACCGTACAGCTGCAACCGGCTGAGGGTCAGAGCGTGCTCATCCGCGGTCGGGTCAGTCTCTACGAAGGCCGCGGCGACTTCCAGGTGCTTGCAGACTACATGGAACCCGCCGGGGAAGGCGCCCTGCGCCAGGCCTTCGACCGCCTGAAGGTGAAGCTGCATGCGGAAGGGCTGTTCGACGCCGATCGTAAACAGCCGGTGCCGCGCATGCCGGCGCACATCGCCATCGTCACCTCGCCCACCGGCGCGGCCATCGCGGATGTGCTCGCTGTGCTGTCGCGCCGTCATCCGCTGCTGGAAGTCACCGTCGTGCCGAGCGCCGTGCAGGGCGAGCAGGCTGAAGGGGAGCTGATAGCGGCGCTTGCGGCAGCCGACAGGCTAGAGGCCGACGCCATTCTCCTCACCCGCGGCGGCGGCAGTCTGGAGGATCTGTGGGCGTTCAATCTGGAAGCCGTCGCCCGCGCCGTCGCCGGCACATCCACCCCGGTCGTTTGTGCCGTAGGGCACGAGATCGATACCAGCATCTGCGATTTTGTTGCCGACGCACGGGCACCCACACCGTCAGCGGCTGCTGAGCTGCTGTCGCCGGATTTCGATGATGTGCTCGGGGCCCTGCGCAGCTACGAACGCCGGCTGGCTCAGCTCACGCGGCTGGCGCTGCGCCGCGAAGCGCTGAAGGTCGAGAATCTCATGCTGCAGCTCACGGACCCGCAGCAGCTTCTCGCTCACGCCATGCAGCGCACCGACGACATGGCTGCGCGCATGCAGAACGCCATGCGCCATCACCTGCGGGCGGCCCGGGCCAGCCACACGGCCACCACCGGGCGTCTGCGGCAGCAGGATCCGGCCCGCCGCATTGCCGGCACGCGCGACAGGCTGACCGCGCTGCAACACCGCAACGTCACCAGCATGAGCAGCGCGCTCCGCCGCGCTGAGCAGCGCCTGACCAACACCGGCCGCATGCTGCACAGCTTGAGTCCCCTGCCGACGCTTGCCCGGGGCTATGCCGTGCTGACCGACGACAACGACGAGGTGGTGACATCGGTCGAGCAGACCGCGCCCGACGCGACGCTGTCGGCGCGCCTGCACGACGGACGCCTGACCCTGCGCGTGCAGGCGCGCGCGCCCATTCACGACAACGACCTGCTGACGGAAGACTTGAGGGATGATTGATCTGCGCGGCCGACTCACCGGTCTTCTGAGCCTGCTGCTGTTCGCCGGGGTGTGTCATGCCGCAGCCGTCCCTGGCGGCGTGTACGCCTGGCGGCTGCCGGCAGGCGCAACGGATGTCAGCTTCCAGGGCGATCCCGTGTTCCAGACCGGCGGCGTTGCCTTCGTAGGTATTCCGCTGACCACCGATCCCGGCGAGCTGACCATCAGATACCGCACGCCTGACGGCGCCGCTACGCACCGCTTTGCCGTGCAGGCAAAAACCTATACGGAGCAGCGCCTGACCATAAAGAACCAGGCCATGGTGACACCGCCGGAAGAAACCCTGGCCCGTATCCGCGAGGAAGGGCGCCGGCAGCGCGCCATCTACAACAGCTACACCGACAACGTGCCGGCTGCGCTGGCGAGCGATGGCATGCGTCTGCCGCTCGAAGGCATTTTCACCAGCCTCTTCGGCCATCGACGCTTCTTCAACGGCCAGCCGCGCAATCCCCACAGCGGTCTGGACATAGCCGCGCCAACGGGCACCCCCATCATGGCCGCGGCCGCAGGCACGGTCGCTTTGCGGGATGATCTGTATTTCAACGGCAACACGATCCTCATCGACCACGGTCGGGGCCTTGTCACCATGTACTGCCACATGAGCGCTTTCGACGTGGAAGATGGCGCTGTGGTGAAGCAGGGAGAGGTAATCGGACGCGTGGGCGCAACCGGCCGCGTCACCGGTCCGCACCTGCACTGGTCCGTGAGCCTGAACGGCCACCGCATCGACCCGCAGGGGTTTCTCGAGGCGCTGGCCGCCGCCGGCATCGGTGCGGCTAACGACCCTTCTTAGCTTTCGAACGTTCTGCCCGGGCGCGCAGTTTGCGCCGCTTCACCAGCCTGCCGCGATGGGCTTTCTGCCGCGCGGACAGCTCGTTACGGCGCCCGGCGAAGGGGTTCGCCGCCTCCCGAAGCTCCACCTTCACCGGATTGCCGATTAGGTTCAGCGCTTCGCGCACGCCGTTCTCGAGATAGCGGACATAGCTTGCCGGCAGCGATTCCAGTTGATTCCCGTGCACGACGATACGCGGCGGATGCTGTCCGGCGCGCGTCGCCATTTTCAGCTTGATCTGTCGGCCCCGCACCGACGGCGCCGGGTGCGCGGCAACCAGATTCCGTACGAGGCGCGTCAGGAGGGAAGTGCTGACGTCGAACTCACCGGCCGCATAGACCTCGTCCACAGCCGCCAGCAGATGGCCCACCCCCGTCCCGTGCAGTGCGGAGAGCTTGCGCACCGACACCCACGGCACAAAGTCGAGACGCCGTGCCAGCGTATGGTGCATATGGTCGCGCTGCTCGTCAGTGAGCCCATCCCACTTGTTCACCGCTATGACCAGACCCGCGCCGGCTTCCAGCGCATACTTCAGAACGTGCAGGTCCTGATCCACCAGGCCTTCGTGGGCGTCGAGCACCAGCACAACGACATGACTGCGGCGCATGGCATCGAGGGCTTTGACCACGGAAAACTTCTCGGCCACCTCTTCGACACGGCCTTTGCGCCGCACGCCCGCCGTGTCGATGAGGACGTAGTCGGTGCCATCGCGGGTAAACGGAATGTCGATGGCATCGCGCGTGGTACCGGGCATGTCGAACACCACCTGACGCTCTTCGCCGAGCAGACGGTTGACCAGCGTGGATTTGCCCACGTTGGGCCGCCCCACCACCGCAACCCGCACACCAGGCAGCTCCGGCAGCGCTTCGTCCGCCCAGTCACCCAGCGCCGCCAGGCGCTCAACGATCCGCGCCTTCAAAGTGTTCAGCCCGCGGCTGTGTGCCGCCGCGATCTGCAGCGGGGCTTCGAAACCGAAGCGGGCAAACTCGGCCACCAGCTCATTGCTGCTGGCACCGTCGATTTTATTGACCACAGGGAGAAAGTCGGCGCTTTCGCGCCGGAGGTAACGCACCACCTCCTCGTCGGCCGTGGTCACGCCCTCACGGCCGTCGAGCAGCAGCACTACCAGATCCGCTTCCTGCACTGCCAGGCGCGTCTGCTCGGCAAGCACGTCGGCCAGCGAGTGATCGCCATACAAGCCGCCGGTATCGACGAGGTTGATAGTCAGATCATCGAGCTGTGCTTCACCGTAGCGCCGGTCACGGGTGAGGCCGGGCACATCCGCCACCAGCGCATCACGGCTGTGCGTAAGCTTGTTGAAAAGCGTGGATTTGCCGACGTTGGGGCGACCAACGAGAGCCACCGTCGGGCGCACCGCGGCTACTCCAGATCGATCTCCAGCGCCTGCAGAGCACCGGAGTTGCCAAGCACATAGAGGGTGCCGTCAGCGACAACCATCCCGCTGCGCACACCCTTGTCGTCCAGCTTGCGTCGCCCCATGAGCCGACCATCCCGCTGAGCGATCACGTGCACGTAGCCGTCGCTGTCACCGACCACGATGTAGTTGGAAAATGCCAGCGGCGGACTGAGCCGGCGCAGGCGGAATGCATCCTGGGTCCACGCCACTTCGCCGGTGCTCATGTCGATGGCTGTGATGATGTCCTCATCGTCCACCGCATACAGCAGACCGATACCTTCCGCGAGATCCAGATAGGTGGAAATCTCGTGCTCCCACTGCACGCGCCCTTCCCGGCGGGTCAGCCCTTTCACCCGGCCCTGATAGCTGCCCACATAGACGGCTCCGGGCATGATCAGCGGCTGCGTGTCGACGTCCACCATGCGCTCCAGCTCCGAGCGTCCCTCGGGCAGCATGACCCGGTGTTCCCAGATCGGCTCACCGTTAGTTGCCCGCAGCGCCATAACCTTGCCGCTGGCAAAGCCCGCATAGACGATCCCGTCTGCCACCACCGGCGAGCTGGTGCCGCGCAGCGTGAGGATGGGCACCTGGTTGTCGTAGGTCCAAAGCACGTCGCCGTTCTCGGCATCGAGCGCAAGCAGTCGCCCGTCGATGGTCTGTGCGTAGACCCGGCCGCGCGCGGCCGCCGGCGTGGCCAGCACCTCGCTGCCGAGCTTGGCGATCCAGCGCAGGCTGCCGTCGGCAACCGCCAGCGCAATCACTTCGCCGTCGGTCGAGCCCAGCAGCACTAGTCCCTCACCGACCCCTACGCCACCGCTGATGAAGCTGGGATCTTTGCGGTCGATGAAGTTGAAGCTCGACAGGAAGCCTTCGTCCAGCTCGTGGGTCTGCGTAGCCCACAGGCGCTTGCCGGAAAAGCGGTCGCGGGCCTCGACATGACCATACCCATCCGCCGCGATGATGCGGTCGGCAACGATGGCCGGCTTGAGCCGCAGGTACTTCTTCCCCAGCCCCTCTCCGATGCGCGCGCGCCACTCTCGATCGAGAGACAGCTCGTGGTCGAAATCGACGAGCTCAGCCGGCTCGTCGACCTTTTTCTCATCATCCCCGTCTACCCAGGGCAGCCAGCTGAACCAGCTGCAACCGCCCGCAAGGAGCGCGGCGAGAAGGACGGGAAGGAAACGCAATCGTTGCAACATGCCGGTACCGCTAGGGGGTGGACTCTTCGACCACGGTCTCATCGGACGGTTCGGTGGCCAGAGCGTCAAGGGCTTCTGCCGCTTCTACGGCTTCCGCCGCTTCTGCCACCCCAGCTTCTGCGGCAGCAGTTGCGTCTCCGGCGTCCGCAGCTTCCAGCGCATCCACCGCCTCGGTTCCTTCAGTCGCTTCAGCGGCCTCGGCCGCCTCCAGCGTTTCCAACGCGCGGTCCAGCACTTCTTTCAAGCCGCCGGTCATCGGCACGAAGGCATCGTCGAAAGGTGCCGTGTTCTCGAGCTTCATGCTCAGCAACGGCCGCTCGTCCCCGGGTCGCAGAGCGGCCACAGCGCCATCATAGGCGGCATGCGCGCTTTCCACGTCTCCACGCGCCGCGTGGATGTCCCCCTGCACTTCCAGCACCCAGGCCCGGTAGCCTTCGCTGCGCACCTGGCTGAGCGTGGTGAGGGCCTCGTCGCTGGTGCCCAGTGCCTGCTGCATGCGCGCGAGGCGAACGCGGGCCAGATCCTGCAGCAGAGCATCGTCCGCGCTGGCAACCGCGGCCTCCAGCGCGTCACGCGCCGCTTCCAGATCACCGGCATCCGTGGCGGTGCGCGCCTCGCTCAGCAAGGCAAAGGTGTGGTATGCCGTACCCTCATGCTCGGCGGCAAGCGCTGCCAGGGCCCCGTCGCGATCCACATCGCCCGCGTCCAGGTAGCTCTGATAAGCCCGCGCCGCTTCGTACCCGCGTTCTTCATCGTAGCTGCCGTACCAGTTCCATCCCACGATGCCGACTACCGCCACAACCACGCCGGTAATCACCGAATTGCCGTTGACGTCCCACCAGGACTTCATGCGGGCGATTTGTTCTTCTTCGTCCAGATAATCAGACACGTTGTTTCCTGTTTTCTCTACCCGGGCAGGCTGGTTCTCAAGGTGCTGCACCAAGCGCCGCCAGCGCGGCCGCTTCAGGGGCAGTGGATTGGGTCCCGTCACGGAGGTTCTTCACGGTCAGCGTGCCGTCGCGAAGCTCATCGTCGCCGATCAGCACTGCCCATGCCGCGCCGCAGGCGTCGGCGCGCTTGAGCTGCTTCTTGAACGAGCCGCCGCCCAGATTGACGCGCACTTTGAAGTCATCCCGGGCCGTACGCAAGCGTTTATTCACCGCCAGCGCGCGCGGTAACGCCTCGTCCGCCGTGAAGCAGATGTACGCATCCACGGCACCAGGCACCCGGGCCTGATGCACCACCTCGTGCAGCAGCGCCACGCGATCGACACCCAGGCCGAAGCCGGCACCGGGCGTGTCGCGACCGCCAAGCTGCGCGACGAGGCCATCGTAGCGGCCTCCACCGCAGACCGTGCCCTGCGCGCCGAGATCGTCGGTGATCCATTCGAATACCGTGCGCGTGTAGTAGTCGAGGCCCCGCACCAGGCGCGGGTTCACCGTGTAAGCAATGCCCAGCGAATCCAGGGACGCGCACAGCGAGGCAAAATGCGCGTGGCTCTCATCGTCCACGAAGCTGTGCATGTCCGGCGCTTGTGCGAGCAGCGCCTGGGTGGTCTCCACCTTGCTGTCGAGAATGCGCAGCGGGTTGGTGGTGAGGCGGCGCCGGCTGTCCTCGTCGAGGGCCTGCGCGTGCGGCTCGAGGTATTTCACCAGCGCATCGCGATAGGCCCGGCGCGCCGGGCCGGTGCCAAGGGTATTCAGCTCGAGCCGTACGTGCCCCGTCAGCTCCAGCACCTCCCAGCATTCCGCCAGCATGGCAATCAGCTCCACATCGACGTCGGGGCCGGGGAGCCCGAAGGTCTCTGCGCCGATCTGCGTAAACTGCCGGTAACGTCCCCGTTGCGGCCGTTCGTAGCGGAACATGGGCCCGGCGTAAAACACCCGCTGGGTCTGGTTGTACAGCAACCCGTGTTCCTGCAGGGCCCGCACACAGCCAGCGGTGCCTTCCGGGCGCAGGCTGAGCGAGTCGCCGCCCCGGTCATCGAGCGTGTACATTTCCTTCTCGACGATATCGGTCGCTTCACCCACACCCCGGGCAAAGAGCGCCGTTGTCTCGAGAAGGGGCAGACCCACTTCCTCGTAACCGTAGCCGCACAGCACGCTGCGCACAGCGGTCTCCACGAGCTGCCAGCGTCTGGCTTCTTCCGGCAGCACGTCACGAAATCCGCGCACGGCCCGCAAGGTGTCTTTGTCAGCCACCCGATACCCCCACTACTGGCCCACGACCAGCGACGCCACGTTGTTACGCGTGTGCGGCGCCAGCGGAACTTCTTCTTCGTTAAACTGCAGCCGGGCACCGGGCGCGTAGCCCAGCAGCACCCGGAACGGGCCATCACCGACGAATTGTCGTACCTGCCCGGCGCGGCCGAGATCAGCAAACAGATTGCCGCCCTCCGGCGTCCTGATCTCGAGCCAGCAATCTTCCACGAACGTCACGGTCAGGCGGTCTTCACCCTCGCCGAGGCGACGCGCGCCGGCGGGGCTGGCTGCGGGTGCCGGTGCCGGGGTTGCTGCTGTTTCTGTCACTGCCACAGCCGGTGCTGTGTCCGCGGCGGCGGTTACGGCAGATTCCGGCGTTTCGACAACGGGCTCGGCACGCTCGACCGGCACGGTTGCGGCAGGCTCCGCCACGACCACTTCTGCAGCCGCCGGCTCCGCGGCCGCTGCCACCTCGGACACGGGTGCTGAGGCTGCGGTTGCCGCCAGGACAGGCGCTTCCTCAGGGGGCGTGACCGTGCTTGCGTCGGCGGCAGCCGGAGATGCCAGCGTTTCGACCGTCTCGCTGTCCGGATCGTCACCACCGACCACGAGCAGCGCAACCAGCAGCAACAGCGCAGCGCCGATGGCAATGGGCCCATACGGCAATGCCGGTATGCGTCGCTCTGCCGGGGCTTCCGGGAGCTCCTGACCGGTTTCCGCCCCGCCATGCGCTTCTACAAAGGCATCCACGAGGGGTTCAGGGTCGAGGCCCAGCAGCTTCGCATAGGCCCTCACATAGCCGCGGGCGAACACCGGTGCGGGCAGGCGCTCGTCGTCCCCGAGCTCAATGGCTTCCACCACGTGCAACGGTAGATGCAGCGTATCCGCCACGTCACGCTGGGAAACCCGCAGCTCCTCACGCGCGCGGGCAAGAATGGCGCCCGGCTGCAGGTCTGTCAGTCCTTCGTCTGACATTGATCCGCCTGGTCCGGATACAGGTTCTTCAACGCGAGTCCGTAACTGGCGACTTCGTCCGCATTTTCCGTGGCAACAGCAAGCTTCAAGCCCATGCAGAGCGAACGCGCCGTGGGTCTGGCGTTGCGGTTGAACGTGTCGAAGTGCTGCAGTGCCTGCGCCAGAGCCCCTTCCTGGTAAGCGATGTCAGCCAGCTCCAGCGAGGCGCGCGGCGAGCGGTAGTTCAGCCCGAGGGCACGCTCGAACGCGCTGCGCGCCGCGGTGAGGTTACCCGTTTGCACATAAGCAAGGCCGAGGTTTTCAAAGGCCTGAGGGCGCGCGCGGTAGTTCACGTTCTGCACGAGACGCCCCAGCGGTTCCAGGGCATCACGGTAGCGCCCCTCCGCATACAGAAAGCTGCCGTAATTGTTCAGCGCCTGCGAGTTGTCGGGCTCGAGCTGCAGCGCGGTGAGGTAATGCTCTTCGGCCAGGTCCACCTCGTCTTCCGCGTGATACAGCAGCGCCTGCAGCACATGACTCTCCACGTGACTCGGATCAATGGCCAGCGCACGCTCGATGGGTTTGCGGGCGCGGGGCCAGTCCCGCTGTTCGAGATAGCCGCGCGCCAGGTCCAGATGGGCCTGGATGCGGGTGGAATCGGGGGCGGGACCGGGAATGCCACCACTCTGCTCGGTGACGCATGCGCTCAACGCGCCCAGCAGGACGCTGGCCACCAGACCCGCACGCATCAGGCTTCGTGAACCACCCGGGTTTGCCGTCTGGTCTGCCATGGTCAGCGCCTCTCGTGTCCGTGTTCGTCTCATAGCATCGCCGCCTTGCTGTCAGGCCGCCCGCGGGCGGTACCCTCATCCGCTTGCCGTTGCATCCTCGATGGCTTTCACCCGGGCCAGATAGCGCTGCTGGCGCCGCGTGCGATCCTGCACCTGGCCAACGAGCTGTCCACAGGCCGCGTCGATGTCGTCACCGCGGGTGGTGCGCAGCATGGTTGCATATCCAAGCTGCATCAGCGTGGTTTGAAAGGCCCGCACGTCGCCCATGGCCGGCCGCTCGTACCCGGATGCGGGAAACGGGTTGAACGGAATCAGATTGATCTTGCAACGCACATCCCGCAGCAGCGCCGCCAGCGCCAGCGCATGAGCCCGCGTGTCGTTTACCCCTTTCATCAGCGTGTACTCGATCACGAGCTTACGGCTGTCGCCGAGGTGGTTCACGTAGTGTCGACAGGCGGCGAGCAGTTGCTCGATGGGATACTTACGATTGATCGGTACGAGGACGTCCCGCAGCGCGTCATCCGGCGCGTGCAGGGAGATGGCCAGCGCCACATCCGTATCCTCGGCAAGCTGATAGATGGCCGGGACCACACCGGCCGTGCTGATCGTCACGCGACGCTTGGAAATGCCGAATGCCAGGTCGTCCTTGAATACGTTGGTGGCGGTCAGCACCGCGTCATAGTTGAGCAGCGGTTCGCCCATGCCCATGAGCACGATGTTGGTGACGGTTTCGCCGCGAGGTGCCAGATGCGCGTTGGCCACCAGCACCTGCCCGACGATGGTGGCTGACGGCAGGTTCCCGTTGAATCCCTGCTTGCCCGTGGAACAGAAACTGCAGTCGAGCATGCAGCCTACCTGCGAGGAAACGCACAGGGTGTTGCGCCCGCGATCGGGAATGAGCACCGTTTCGACGAGGTTGCCGTCACCGATGTCCAGCAGCCATTTGCATGTGCCGTCGCGGGACTCGCGGAAGCTCGCAACTTCGGGCAACGTAAAGCAGGTGTTGGCGGCAAGCCAGTCGCGGGTGCCCTTCGGCAGATCCGTCATGGCCGCAACATCGGTCTGACCCTGATGGTAGACCCACTTCATGAGCTGCCGGCCGCGGAACGGCTTCTGCCCCTGCTCGACAAACAGTGCCTCGAGCTGAGCCCGGTCGAGACCGTAAAGATTGATCACTGTGCGCGCCGCCTCGCCGGAGCTTCGCTAACGAGCGTGCAGTTCGTCGTCGTTGAAAAAGAACGCAATCTCGCGCTCTGCTGAGGCCGGCGCGTCAGAACCGTGCACCGCGTTGGCGTCAATCGACTCGGCAAAGTCGGCACGGATGGTGCCCGGTTCCGCCTCGGCGGGGTTGGTTGCCCCCATGAGGCGCCGGTTGGTGGCGATGGCGTCTTCGCCTTCCAGTACCTGCACCATGACGGGTCCGGAACGCATGTAGGCGCACAGGTCGTCGAAAAACGGTTTGCCTTCGTGCTCGCCGTAGAAACCCTGGGCCTGGGCTTCGCTGAGACGCAGCATTTTGGCAGCGACGAGGCGCAACCCGCCTTTTTCGAAACGGGAGTAGATCTCGCCAATGAGGTTGCGTGCAACCGCATCAGGCTTGACGATGGAAAGGGTGCGCTCTACGGCCATAGCTGTGTCTCCAATTGGTGCGCTATGTATTTAATTTTTAAGGGGTTTGGCGGAATGGTCCGCCAGCGGGCGCCGTATTATACGCGCGCTCAGGCCGTGCGCAATCGACCCAGCACATCGCTGAGACGGAGCGCTGCGCGATCGATTTCCTCAGGCGTGGTAAAGCGTCCGAAGCTGAACCGCAGCGAGGCGTGCGCCAGTTCGTCCGGCACCCCGATCGCCCGCAGCACAAACGACGGCTCCACGGACGCTGAGGTGCACGCCGACCCGCTGGACACTGCCAGGTCGTCGAGCGCGAGCAGCAGCGTTTCTCCGTCGACACCGCCGAAACCGACGTTGATGATGGACGGCAGGTTGTGCTCCGGATGGCTGTTGATCGTAACGTCGGGTATCTGTCCGAGATGGCTGACGAAGCGCTGGCGCAGGCTGGAGATGCGCGCCTGTTCTTCGTGCAGATGCTCGGCCATCAACGCCGCCGCCGCTCCGAGACCCACAATCTGGTGTGTAGCCAGCGTGCCGGAACGCAGACCCATTTCGTGACCGCCGCCGTGAATCAGCGGCGTCATGCGGACCGGCGGTTCGCGACGTACGTACAGACAACCCATGCCTTTCGGCCCGTACAGCTTGTGCGCCGACACCGACAGCATGTCTATGTGCTGGGCGCGCACATCCAGTTCCAGCTTGCCGAAGCTCTGCGCGGCATCCACGTGAAACAGCACACCACGCGCCCGACAGACGGCGCCGATGGCGGCCACGTCATTGATCGTGCCGAGTTCGTTGTTCACATGCATGATCGACACCAGGAGTGTGTCGTCGCGCAACGCCTCAGCCACCTGCCCTGCTTCGATGCGGCCGTGGCCATCGGGAACGAGATACGTGACCTCGAAGCCGAGGGTTTCCAGGTGGGCGCACGTATCCAGCACCGCCTTGTGCTCCACGGCACTGGTGACGATGTGCCGACGCGTGTTGCCGGGTGCGAGGGCCGGGCCCTTGATGGCCAGGTTGTCGGATTCCGTTGCGCCCGACGTCCAGATCACTTCCCGCACATCAGCCCCGAGTACTCCGGCCACCTGCGCACGCGCGGTTTCCACCGCCTCTTCGGCACGCCAGCCATAGACATGTGAACGCGACGCGGGATTGCCGAAATTGCCATGCACGGTCATGCAGTCGGCCATCTTCTGCGCAACGCGCGGATCTATGGGCGTGGTCGCTGCGTAGTCGAGATAAATGGGCTCGTTCATTTGTCCAGCTTCAGGGTCCACAGGGGTGCAGCTTCGGGTCGGGTGAGAAACGCCGCCGGGCGTTGTCTCACGAGACGAGGATCGTTGCTATCAGGTCGTTGGATTCACCAGCGCGCGCCTGCTTGGAGCGCACCAGACTGGCCAGCGAGATCCCCCGCAGGAAATCGTCCATGCGCTGAGACAGGTCCATCCACAGGTCATGCGTGAGGCACATGTGGCCTTCCTGGCAATCGGCGCGGCCGGCACATCGCGTGGCGTCAATGCCTTCGCCCACCGCCGCGATGATGGCCGAAATGGAGATGTCATCTGCCGGCAGCCCAAGCCCGTAACCGCCGCCGGGACCGCGAAAGCTCTCCAGCAGTCCGCAGCGTTTGAGCGCGCCGGCAATCTGCTCGAGGTAGGCGGAGGAGATCTGCTGCCGCTGAGCAATTTCCTGCACGCTGACGGGTCCCTCGGGACCGTGCAGGGCAATGTCCAGCATGGCGGTGACGGCGTAGCGGCCTTTTGTGGTCAGACGCATGGATTCGGGTCGAGGCGCGGCTCTGCGATGCCTGCGGCGTTAAAGGCGGAAGTATGCAACAGCCTCCAGGGGGGGTCCAGGCAGCGCCATGGGGTGTCGAACGCGCCGTTCAAGGCGCGCCGCGCTCGAAGTGCTTGAGCATGCCGCGCAGAATCTGCAGCTCGGTCTCGTCGAGCTGCATCCGCGTGTACATGCGCCGCAGGCGCGTCATGGTCTGGCCGGGGTTGTCCGGGTCGAGAAACCCGGTGTGCTCGAGGGCCGAGCGCGTGTGCTCCAGCATGCCGTCCAGCTCCGCCGCCGTGGCCATGCGTCGGTCCCAGGGCGGCACCGGATCGTGATCGAGACCAGCCTGGTAGAGCTCGTAGCACACCACCTGCACCGCCATGGCGAGATTCAGCGACGAATACGCCGGGGACGCGGCGATCTGCAGGTGATGGTTGCAGCGCTGCAGTTCTTCGTTGGTAAGGCCGTTGTCCTCGCGGCCGAACAGGATTGCCGCACGGGTGTCCTCGGGCCTGGCCGCCAGATCTTCTGCCAGCTTGCGCGGTGTCGCCACCGGCCAGGGTATCCGTCGTGAGCGAGTGCTGGTACCTATCACCCAGTGACAGTCACCGATGGCTTCACCGACATCGTGTACCACGGTGGCCGCATCCAGCACATCGAGCGCTCCGGCGGCCCGCCAGTCGGCCTGCGGATCAGGGAACCGCCTCGGGTTCACCACAAAAAGTTCTCCCTGCCCCATGGTTTTCATGGCCCGGGCAGCCCCGCCGATGTTACCCGGGTGGCTGGGCTCCACGAGCACTATGCGTACCTGTCTCAATCTTCTACACTCCCGCGCCATGCAACCCATGGCCAACATTGCCTTGCGCGCCGCGCGCAAGGCCGCGGATTTTATCGCACAATCCTTCGACCGGCCCGAGGAACGCGACGTTCGGGAAAAAGCCCGCAACGACTTCGTCTCAGACGTGGACCGGCAGGCTGAACACATCATCATTGAGGCCATTCGTGCCGCTCATCCGGACCACGCCATTCTCGCTGAGGAATCCGGCGCGCTCGATAACGACGGTGAGTACACCTGGGTCATCGACCCGCTGGATGGCACCCTCAACTTCCTGCAGGGCATTCCGCATTTCGCGATCTCAGTCGCGGTGATGAAGGGCAAGCACCTGGAGCACGGGATCATTGTCGATCCCATACGCAATGAAGAGTTTGTCGCCAGCCGGGGCTATGGCGCGCAGCTCAATGGCAAACGCATACGCGTGAGCCGGCGCACGAAACTGTCCGAGTGCGTGCTGGGCACCGGCATTCCTCCGGGAGAAATCGCCGCCAGGCTCGACAGCTACATGCCGTCTCTGCACCGTTTGACCGCCGGTACGCGAGGCATCCGCCGGGCCGGCAGCGCGGCCCTCGATCTCGCCTATGTGGCAGCCGGGCGCACCGATGGCTTCTGGGAAATGGGTCTGTCGAAGTGGGACATCGCTGCCGGCATTGTGCTGGTCCGTGAAGCCGGGGGCTTCGTGGCGGATCTGGCAGGCGGCGAAAGCTACTGGGAATCCGGCGATATCGTTGCCGCCAACCCCAAGGTGCTGCGAAGCATGGTGCAGGTGCTGAAAGCCGGCGAGCGCGCGATCGCGTAACGGTACGCAGCCACCTTGCCTTTTCGATACAGGATCGAAGACGGCATCGTCTTCGTGGACGTGATCGGCACCTACACGATTCGTGAAAACTACGAATTCGCGCGGCGCTGGATGGCCGACCCCGCAATCCCGGACCCCATCCTGGTCTGCCGCGACAGCCGCCGCCTGGACGGGTCACAGCAGGCGCAGGACATGCACCTGCTGGCCGGGCTCTTCAAACGCATCGTCGCCGAGCACGACATACCGCCGGAAAGCCGTATGGCCGTAGTGTCTCCGCAGGACCTGCAATTCGGCCTCTCGCGCATCTTCGGTGCGCTCGCAGAAGACGCCACAGTCCCCGTCGACGTATTCCGCAACACGCCAGAGGCCGTCGCCTGGCTCAAGCAGTAGAACCGCCTGTGACCTGGTCGGGTATTTGGTTGCACACACCCTGCACTTAAATTACATTCCATTGCACACAGTCTGCAATGGAATCAGCCATGCGCGAGCTTCATGTTTACGAGGCCGACGCTCAACCCCGGCCTCTGACGGTGCTGGGGGAAGCCGTGACG
This sequence comes from uncultured Pseudomonadales bacterium, assembly GCA_964651595.1. Taxonomy (GTDB): domain Bacteria; phylum Pseudomonadota; class Gammaproteobacteria; order Pseudomonadales; family Azotimanducaceae; genus UBA4421. The sequence goes on from CAZYYJ010000063.1 coordinate 18,236, forward strand.
GTATTCGGCCTGGGAGACAGTGCCAAACCCTTCGAGGTGCACCTGCAGCAGGGGTATCGCGGCGGCGGCCCGCCACCTCACCATCATCCGTGGGATGAAGCGTTTTACGTCCTCGACGGAGAGGTGGCGCTCACCGTGGACGGTGACCGGCGGGTGCTTGCGAAAGGCGCGTTCGTGCACATCCCGGCTGGCGTGAGCCATGCTTACGAAAACCTGTCGGAACAGGCTCGCCTCCTTGCCGTGGTGTCCGATCCCCGCGGCGGGGAAGTGTTTCAGGCCATGCACGATCACGTGCAGCGGCTGCCCGAAGATCTGCCGAGGCTTGCTGAGATCAACGCCCGCTATGGCGTGGTGTTTCTGTAAGCCGTGGCAGGACGCGCCTATGACAATTCGCGGCGCGAGCAGCAGCGCCTGGCCACCCGGGAGGCGCTGGTGCGGGCCATGGTCGACGCCATGGCAGCCGGCGAAGACCCTTCCCCGGCCCGCATCGCCGCCGCGGCCGGCGTCGCCGTCCGCACGGTCTACGTGCATTTCCCGGACAGAGCATCGCGCATACAGGCCATCAGCGACTGGATCGATACCCAGGTTGCCATGGACGGCCTTCTACCGAGCAGCCTGGACGACCTGCCCGCCTATGCGGAACGACTGGTCGATCACGTGCTGCAGAACGAGCCGCTCATACGCGCACAGCTCGCACCGGGTCTTTCCCGTGCCGTGCGCGCCCTGCGCAAACGTCCGCACATTGATCGTGTGGCCGCTCTCCTGAGCGCCGACGGCTGGTCCCGGACATCCGCCGCGCAGACTGCGGCGTTTCTGATCAGCACCATCCGGGCCGAAGCCATCTTCGATCTGAGGGATCAGTACGGTGTGCCGCCGGCCCGCATCCGCCGCCTGTTTCGCGATACGGTCACGCGCGCAGTCAGTCGAAGTGTTTTGTCGCCGTAAAGCCGTACGTTCGTGGTGCGCCGTGTACCCGTGAACCGTTGCCCAAGGCCAGATTGTTGGAGAACTGGGTCATGTACTCGTCATCATCCAGGTTCTTACCCCACAGCGTGAACTCCCACCCCGGTTCCAGATAGACAGTGGCGCGGGCGTTCAGCACCCAGTAGTTGTCCGACTCCGACAGCGGCTCGTTCAACGCGCTGTGATAGGCCTCGTCCTGGTAGCGACCGTCGACCGCCACCTGCGCCGAAACTCCGTCACCCAGCAGGAAGCTGTAGCTTGCCGCCAGGTTTGCAGAAAAATCCGGCGCATCCGGTTGATCGTTGCCGCTCGGCACCACTTCTCCAGCGGTGACGAAGGCGTCGAGCTCCGTATCAAGCACACCAACGCCCAGCGACAGGTCCAGCCCCGCCAGAGCCGGCGGGCTCCATTGCAGGAAGAGATCCAAACCGGTAATGGACGCGCCACTGACGTTGCCGAGACGGTTCACGGGCACGGCACCGGAATTGTCTCCAATGAAAGTCTGCACGTCCTCGTAGTCGTAGTAGAAAACGGCCGCTTCGTAAGACAGGCCGACATCGGCGAGGCGGCCCTTGACGCCCATTTCGTAAGCTATCAGCGTTTCGGCGTCGTAAGGCAGCAACTGGGCGTCGCTGGTTACCACACCCGTGAAGAAGCCGCCGCTTTTGGTGCCCTGGGACACGCTTGCGTACAGCATGAGGTCCTCGCGCGTGTGCCAGTTGACGCCAGCCTTCCAGTCGATGCTGGTGTCTTCCACCGTGTCGTCCACAAACGCCAGCCGCACAGGACCACTGCCCTGAGGTGCGAAGGAGAGAAAGCTCGCCGGTGCCTGCGTCGCCAGGTCGTCGGTATACACCAACCCGTCGCGCTCCTCGTCCGAGAAACGTACCCCTGTCGTCAGCGTGACCGTATCGGTCAGCGACCACTCCACGTTGGCGAACAGCGAAAGGTTCGTGGAGTCGATCTGGCCGAGGCTGAACGTGGTGGTATTCAGCAGCGTCACCAGGTCACCGAAGTACGTCGTGGTGACCTCATCTTTCGTATAGAAAACCCCCACCTGCCAGAACGTGTTGTCCGTATCTCCGGCAAGCCGCACTTCCTGTGATCGCTGACGTACCTCGTCAGTGTTGTAGAAGTCGAGAATCTGAAACGGGCTCGCGTCCACGTCCGCCGAGTACTCCCGGTCAAAATTCACGTAGCCCGTGATCGCCGTCAGCGTTGCAAAGTCGAGATCGGCGTCCACGCGCAGTGTGGCAACGGTCTGATCGAGGTTGTAGGTGGGATCGGTGGAGAAACTGCCGCGGTAGATGTCCCCGTCCGTATCCGTGTACCCCACAAAGTTCATGCACTCGGGCTCGCCGGGACAGCTGGCAGTAAAGGCACTGGGAAGGGCGCCGGCGAAGTTACCGGTACCCGTTTCGCTGCGCGCTTCCTGCTCGTCGAGCTTGAGCAGCACGCTGGTGCGATCCGTCGCCTGCCAGAGCAGCTGGGCGCGGGCCATCCACGTGTCGCGTTCGCCAACGTCGCGGCCGAGAAAATCGTTTTCCCAGTAGCCTTCGCCCTGGTCCACGGTTTTGCCGGCCAGCCGCAGCGCCAGCGTGTCCGTCAGCGGCACGTTGTACATACCTTCCAGCTCAAGCAGGTCGAAGTCGCCCGCACCCGCGCTGATTCTGCCGCTAGTTGCCTCCAGATCCGGTTTCGCGGTAACCACGTTCAAGGCCCCGGCCGTGGAGTTTCGCCCATACAGGGTACCCTGCGGCCCTTTCAGCACTTCCATACGTTCGAGGTCGTAGAGATCTGAACTCAACAGCGCCAGGGAGCTCAAGCTGACCTCGTCGACATAGACGCCGATGGCAGGATTGTTGGCGGCATTGAAATCGTTCAGGCCAACCCCGCGAACGGTGAGGATGGGCATCAGGCCCGGAATGACGTTTTTCACCGAGGCGTTGGGGGTGAACAGGTGAATTTCTTCGACCATGGTGATGCGCCGATCGCGAATCGTCTGCGCGTCGGCTACCGCCACGCTGATGCCCACGTCCATGAGGCTCTGCTGCCGCTTCTGCGCGGTGACCACAACCTCCTCGATGGTGGTTTCGCCGGCATTCTCAGCCAGCGCTGTACAGGGCGTCAGGGCACACAGCCCTGCCGCCGCCAGGATCATTCTGCTCATGGGTCTCCCCTCCCGTTGTTGAGCTTGGTGATGGCTGTATAAAACGCCCGCTTCGATATGCCTCGCACGTCGGGAATCTGCGGCTGCCCCGCAAACTGCTGCACCATGCCAACGAAAACAAGATCTTCAACGGGGTCGATCCAGAACCAGGTACCGGCAGCACCACCCCAGTAGTACTCGCCCCGGGAAAAGGCGCTGCCGTTTTCGACCGGATCTTCGATGATGGCGAAATCAAGACCGAAGCTGCTGCCTGGTTGCCCACCGAGCAGGGGCGACATGTCCTCGGTGCCCGGCGGCAGATGGTTCGTGTGCATCAGCTTCACGGTCGTGGGCGACAATATGCGCACGCCGTCGAGCTCACCACCGTTCAGCAGCATCTGCGAGAAACGCAGGTAGTCCATGGCGGTCGATACCATGCCCCACCCCCCGGCCTGCAGCTGCTGGGCTTCGGTGAAACGGATTGCACCGTCGTAGAGCTCCCGCGCGACGAGGCGATTGTCGTCATCGTAGTGATAGACCTCGGCAAGGCGGTCGACTTTCTCCGCAGGTACGTGAAACCCCGTGTCCACCATGCCTAAGGGCGAAAAGAGCCGTGTCTGCAGGAAATCGCCAAAACGCTGCCCGGACAGCACCTCGACGAGGCGCCCCTGTACCTCCACGGCGGCGCTGTAGTTGAACACGCTGCCAGGCTGGAACTTGAGGGGTATGGCCGCAACCTTCTCGACAAAGGTCTCGAGATTACTGTCCGGATCGAAGATGTTCGCCGCGGAATACATCACGTCGATCGGGTGCGTGCCCATCATGGTGCCGTACGCGAGCCCGGCGGTGTGGGTCATGAGATGACGGATGGTAATGGGCGTTGCAGCCGGCTCCGTCACCACCTCCCCCGCCTCGTCCAGACCGGCGTACACCACGGGCGCGGAAAACTCCGGCAGATACTTCGCCAGCGGATCCGACAGGCTGAACGCACCCTCCTCGTAGAGAATCATCAAGGCGACGCCCGTGACCGGTTTGGACATGGAGAAGATCCGGAAGATGGCGTCCTTTTCCATGGGGCGGCCGCTTTCGACGTTGTGATAGCCCACGGCCTCGTAGTGCACGATCCGGTTGTGGCGCGCGGCAATGGTGACCGTGCCCGCCAGGCGCCCTGCGTCTACCAGGCTGCGCATCTGTCCGGTCACGCGCGCTAACCGCTGCGCGTCCATGCCCGCCGCTTCGGGCGGCGCCGGCAGCAACTGCGTGTGCGCAGCCGCTTCATTGTCTGCCGCTCGAGCCGGCCCCGCACACGCCCCACTGAAGACGAGCATCAGAACGAGGACAAAAATCTCAAGTGGTCGCTGGATCAGCTTCACCATAGAAAACTCTGGACTCGAAGGAGCGTTGACCTTAGCATCTTTTTTTATTTTATCAAATTAAATTAATTACATGACCCGAAGCAAAACGGACACCCATCCACACCCCGATCTCGACGAGCAGATCCGCGCGGCCATTGAAGAAGCAGACATGAACGCCCTGCGTGTGACGCTTTATCAGCACACACGCGATCCACGCTTCGCCGCCATGGGCGTCGAGCTGCAGGATGTGCCTGGCACACCGTACGACGTCCTCGCTGTCCCAGAGATCCACCACGCGGCGTTGAAAGAGGCCGCCTACGACTATCTCTCAGACCCGGCAGCGCCGCGGCGCACTGCCCTGTCGCCGGAAGAGGTACGCGAGCTGATCGACGTGTTCGATACCACCCCGGCAAGCGACTCTGTGGCCCGCTTCGCCTACGAGGAACTCGCCTTCGACGGTTTCAAGCGCTGGGCACAATGGACCGACAGCCGTCCCGCTGCTGCCGACAATTTCGAGGTATTGATCATCGGCGCCGGTTTCAGCGCAATTGTGTGCGCCATCCAGTTGCGCGCCCTGGGCATCCGCTTCCGCATCGTGGAGCGCCAGGCCGATTTCGGCGGCACCTGGGTGTGGAACAGCTATCCGGACGCGCGCGTCGATATCACCAACTTCATTTACAGCTTCACCTTCGAGCCGGACTACCCCTGGCGCCACGCTTTCGCGCCCCGGGACGAGCTTTTAGAGTACGTCGCTCACCTTGTCGAGAAACATGACCTGCGCAGGCATGCGAGCTTTCAGACGAAGGTGACCGAAGCCCGCTGGCATGAGGACACCGACCGCTGGCACGTGGACCTTGCGTACGCCGACGGGCGCACCGAAACGCTCGAGCCGAACATCGTGCTGAGCTGTGCAGGGCTTTTCAGCACCGCAAAGAAACCCGCCATCGAAGGTATCGAGACCTTCCGCGGCGCCATGTTTCACACCACCGAGTGGGACCACAGTTACGACTACACCGACAAACGCGTTGCGCTGATCGGTACCGGCTCCACCGGCTCGCAGCTTTTCCCGCGCATCGCGGAAAAGGCAGCGCACACGGCCGTCTACCAGCGCACCCCCAACTGGGTAACCCCCGTGGGACGATACCGAGCACCGATACCCGAGCCACGCAAGTGGCTGCTGGAGAACCTGCCCGGTTACGCGAGCTGGAACCGCTACAGCTTCGTGCAGGCCTCCGTTCGCAACCAGGCATTGCAGTACCTCGACGAAGACTGGCGGGCCAGAGGCGGCAGAATCAACGAAAAGAACGACCGCCTGCGGGACATGCTGATTGGTCGCATCCGGAAGAAAATGGCTGCGAAGCCCGAGTACATCGATGCGCTCATCCCCGACTTTGCCCCCCTCTCCCGACGCATCGTGGTGGACAATGGCTGGTACGACGCGCTGCTGCAGGAGAACGTGGACCTGGTGACAGACAGCATCCTGCGCATCACGCCCACCGGCATCGTGACGCGCCACGGCGACGAACGCGAGTTTGATCTGATCATTCTCGCCGCCGGCTTCGAAGTGGAGCGCTACCTCTTTCCCGTGAAATACGTCGGTCGCGACGGCGGCACCATCGAAGCGCTCTGGTCGAAAGACGGCGCCCGCGCCTACGCGACCATGACTCTGCCCGGCTTCCCCAACTTCTTCATGATGTACGGACCCAACGCCGGCGTGCGCGCCGGCAGCTTTCATTCAGCGGTGGAAATGCTGTCGCGTTACATCTGCAGCGTGATCACGCAGACCATCGAACAGGGCGCAAAATCCGCCGAGCTGCGCCACGCGGTTTATCTCGACTACAACGAGCAACTCGACGCGGGTATGCAGAAGCTGCTGTGGGAAGAAGAGAAAGGCGGCAACAGCTATTATCTGAACCGCCACGGCAAGTCCGGGGTGAACATGCCCTGGGAAATGCACGAGTTCTACGATTTCATCTACCGTGCAGATCCCGACCACTACGAATTTCGTTGATGACGCGGTGAGCAACCTCAAAGCGAAGAAAAGCGCAGAAACCCGCCGGAAAATTGTCCGGGCCTTCGAAAACTGCGTGGCCAGAAACGGCTATGCGCAGACCAAACTCGTGGACATCGCCGAGGATGCCGGGCTTGCCACGCCGCATCTGCGCTACTACTTCAAGAACAAAGAGTCGATTCTGGAGTATCAGTACGAACAGCTCGTCGCCGCCTTCGAGCAGGCCGTGCTGGCAATTGAAGCCGAGGACCCGATCGCCTGGTTCGAAGCGTTAGGACACCTGATCTTCAACACCGGCCGCCGGCGCACGCAGGCGTTTCTGGTGCTGATCGAGGCCAACACCCTCATCGCCCGGTCACCGCACATGCGGGAAGTGAAGGAACGTTACGATGTACAGACACGGGCGGCCATCGAAGTGCGCGCCCGTCAGCTGGGTTGTGAAGACCCGCCCGCCGCGGCCGTCATGATCTTCCACTTTCTGACGGGGCTGATGCTGAACAGCGCCTTCGACGGACGGGAAGAGCGAGCGGCGGCAATCCCCTTTTTCCTGCGCTTCGTTGCAGCGCTGTCCGAGGAGCGCCGCGCCTCTCCTCAGGGGTAGGAACCGTCCGGATTCTCTTCTTCCACCTGCGGTACGAGCAGATCTTCCCGCGTGAGCTTCATGAAGAGCAGCACGTTTGCGGCAACGTAAATGGACGAGTAGGTGCCCACGGCCACGCCGATGCTCAGCGCCAGCGCAAAGCCGCGGATCACTTCACCGCCCGCAAACAGCAGCGCCAGCAGCACGAACAACGTGGTCATGCTGGTCACCAAGGTGCGTCCCAGCGTCTGGTTCAGCGATTGATTGATCACTTCCACGGGCGTGCCTTTACGGACCTTGCGGAAGTTCTCCCGGATTCGGTCGCTCACCACAATGGTGTCGTTCAACGAGTAGCCGATCACGGCCAGCAACGCCGCCAGCACGGTCAGGTCGAAAGTCCAGTTGAAGACCGCAAAGAAACCCAGAACGATGATGACGTCGTGGGCCAGGGCTGTGACGGCTCCCACGGCAAACTGCTTCGTGAAGCGGAAGAGGATGTAGAGCATCACCACTATCAGCGCGGTGAGCAGAGCAAGGCCCCCGTCTTCTGTCAGCTCGTCACCCACCGCCGGGCCCACGAAACTGAGCTGGCGCCGCTCCACGTCCGGGTCGCGCGCCTGCAGCGCCGCGAACAAATTGTCCCCAAGCCGCGACTCGTCTGTACCCGCCTGTGCCGGCATCCGGATGAGGATGTCGGTTTCCGCGCCGAAGAACTGCACGGTGCCGTTCTCGAACCCTTCCGCCTCGAGATAGTTGCGGATGGCTTCCGCATCTGCCGGCTCACTGTAGCTGACTTCCAGCAGCGTACCGCCCGTGAAGTCGAGGCCGAGATTCAGGCCGTTGATGCCCAGTTCTACGACAGCCACGATCACCAGCACCACCGACACGCCGGCCGCGATGAAGCGCTTGCCCATGAAATCGATGTTCAGGTTCATATCTTGAGCCCGTCGAGCTTGCGGTTGCCGTACATGAGGTTGATCTGCGCCCGGGTCACCATGATCGCCGTGAACATGGACGTGACGATACCCACCGCCAGCGTGACGGCGAAGCCACGCACCGGACCGCTGCCGATGCTGAGCAGAATGATCGCCACGAAGAACGTGGTCACGTTGGCGTCGGTAATGGTGAGCAACGCGCGATCGAACCCGGCCTGTATCGCCTGTTGCGGTGGCCGGTCTTTCAGCTCCTCCCGGATGCGCGAGAAGATGAGCACATTGGCATCCACCGCCATACCAACGGTGAGCACAATGCCGGCGATGCCCGGCAGGGTGAGGGTTGCGCCCAGCACCGACATGATGGCCACCAGCAGCATGAGGTTGGCCGTGAGCGCGACGTTGGCGAAGAGCCCGAACCAGCGGTAGTAGAAGAGCATGAAAATCAGCACGATCGCGAAGCCGATGGCCACGGACGTCCAGCCGCTGCGGATGTTCTCATCCCCCAGCTGGGCCCCGACGGTGCGCTCTTCCACAATGTACATGGGGGCCGCCAAGGCACCGGCGCGCAACAGCAGAGCGAGGTCACGGGCTTCCTGCAGACCGAGACCGGTGATCTCGAAGCGGTAACCGAGGGCACCGCGAATGGTGGCCACGCTGATCAGACGTCGTTCTTCCTCGGTGCTGAACTCCCGCACCGTTTCCCCGTCCCGTTCCACCAGCCGTTCCACCGGCTTCTGCTCGATGAACAGAATGGCCATGGGCCGACCGATGTTGTCTTTCGTGGCATCGTGCATGCGGTTGCCGCCCTCGTTGTCGAGGTCGATCAAGACGCGCGGCTGGGACGTCTCCGGGTCGAAACCCTGCTGGGCGTCCTGCACGTTGTTTCCGGTGACGATGGTGCGCCGCATGATGTCCTGCATGCGGCCTTCGTACGGGTAAGTCTCCCGCTGGAAGCGCGGCGTGTTGGGCAGCGCCGCGAGGCGGAATTCCAGGTTGGCAAACTTGTTGAGAATGTCCTTGGCCCGCGCGCTGTCCTGTATGCCGGGCAGGTCCACGACAATGCGCTCGCGCCCCAGACGCTGCACCTGCGGCTCGGATACGCCGAGTTCGTTGACCCGGTTGCGCAGGCTGGTGAGGTTCTGATCTACCGCACGATCTTCCAGCGCGCGGATGCGGTCGTCGCTCAGCCGGTAACGCAGCGCCGGACGTCCTTCTACGTCCACGTCGCGGGAATCGTAGTCGACGAAGTCTTCGCTGAGGGCTTCCCGGGCAGCTTCCCGCGCCGCCTCGTCTACCAGCACGACGACAATGTCTTTGTCCACCACCCAGTCACCGCGGTTGCGCACGTACTGCACGCGCGCTTCGCGCAGTGTGTCCTGCATGCTCTGCGCCGAGCTGCGCACCACCGTGTCCAGGAACTTGTCCATGTCCACCTGCAGCAGGAAGTGCACACCGCCCGACAGATCGAGGCCCAGCGACATGGGTTTGCCACCGAGGTCGCGCAGCCATTGTGGTGTGGTGCTGGCGCGGTTCAACGCTACCGTGTAGGCGCCGGGGGTGTCCCGAAGGGCGGTTTCCAGCAGAGTCTTGGCGCGCCTCTGGTTGTCGTCCGTATCCACCCGGATGAGACCCGTGACACCGTCCGTTTCCGCTCCGATGACGCCGATGCCCTGTGCTTCGAGCACGCCGGAGAGTTCCCCGAGCTGCGCCATGCTCACCACGTCGCCGTCACTCTGCGCGCGGATCTGCAACGCAGGGTCTGGCTGAAAGAGATTGGGTGAAGCGTACAGCCCGCCCACAATCAGGACGAAGGCGATGAGCACATACTGCCAGGTGGCAAAGGTATTGGGCGCCCGGGCTACGCGGCGCCCCGTGCCCAGAAGCGGTGCGCCGGGACCGAGGTTGTCCTCGGCCATATCAGTCGGCGTCCAGCGACTTGATCGTGCCCTTGGGCAGCGTCGCCCCTACCGCAGATTTCTGGATGCGCATCTCGACGTTTTCGCCTACCTGCACTTTGACGAAATCGTCTTCGACCTTGTTGATCAGCCCGACAATGCCGCCGGCAGTGACCACCTCGTCGCCTTTGTTGAGCCCCGAGACCAGAGCCTGATGCTCTTTGCGCCGCTTGTTCTGCGGGCGGATCAGCAGGAAATAGAAAATGAGGACAAAGCCGCCGAGGAACAGGAACTGTATCCAGCCAGCTTCCCCGGGCGCGCCGGCGGCCGGAGCTGCGTAGGCCGCGGTTTCAAAGAGGTTCATCAACGTGATTCCAGTCGTTTTGGAGGGTCTCGACGAGGGTGCGAAATGTACCCGTTTCAATAGACCCGCGCAATTGAGACATCAGATGGTGGTAGTAGTGCAGATTGTGCTGCGTCATGAGCACGGCGCCCAGGATTTCGCCGCACTTGTCGAGATGATGCAGGTAAGCGCGGCTGAAATTCTGACAGGTGTAGCAGCCACAGGCAGGATCGAGCGGCTCGTCTGCGGCTTTATGTCGCGCGTTTCTGATTTTGACCATGCCGCGGGACGTGAACAGATAGCCGTTACGTCCGTTGCGGGTAGGCATGACACAGTCGAACATATCCACGCCCAGCGCCACGCCCATGACGAGATCCGCCGGCGTGCCCACGCCCATGAGATAGCGCGGTTGGGCCGGGGGCATGTGAGGCAGCAGGCCTTCCATCACAGCCGCCATGGCTTCTTTGGGCTCACCCACCGACAGACCGCCGATGGCGTAGCCGTCGAAACCGATCTCCTGCAGAGCCTCGAGACTTTCCCGCCTGAGGTTGTCATACATGCCCCCCTGCACGATGCCGAACAGCCGGGCCCCCGGATTCGTGGACGCCGTCAGACCTTCATCGAACTGAGCCCGGCACCGCGCGGCCCACCGCATGCTGAGGCCCATGGATTCCCGCGCCTGCGCCTCGGTCGCTGGATGGGGTGTGCATTCGTCCAGCACCATCACCACATCCGAGCCAAGATGCTGCTGCACGTCGATGGCGCTCTCAGGTGTGAGCGTCACGCGGTCGCCGTTCACGGGCGACCGGAACAGTACCCCCTGCTCGTCGAGGGTGCGCAGCTCGCCCAGACTGAACACCTGGAAACCGCCGCTGTCGGTGAGAATGGGGCCGTCCCAGCTCATGAACCGGTGCAGCCCGCCAAGCGCCCGGATCTCAGGGGCGCCGGGACGCAGCATGAGATGAAACGTGTTGCCGAGGAGCATCTGCGTCCCCACAGCCGTCAGCGCATCGGGCGTCATGCCTTTCACCGTGCCGTAAGTACCGCACGGCATGAACACGGGCGTTTCCACCACCCCATGGGCCAGCGTCAGCCGTCCACGCCGGGCAGTCCCGTCGCTGGTGATAACCTCGAACATCAGTCCCTGCTCCCTGCGCGGTCGAGCCACATGGCATCGCCGTAAGAAAAGAAGCGCAGGCCTTCGTTCACCGCCTGAGCGTACGCGCCCATCACGCGGTCGTAGCCCGCAAACGCGCACACGAGCATCAGCAGCGTGGATTGCGGCAGATGGAAGTTGGTGATGAGACTGTCGACGACGCGGAATTCGAAGCCCGGCCTGATGAAGAGCTGCGTCTCTCCCGCACCATGGGGAAAGGCGCCGCCGTCCCACGAGAGCGCCAGCGATTCGAGTGTGCGCACCACAGTGGTCCCCACAGCAATCACGCGATGGCCCGCAGCGCGCGTGGCGTCGATCTGCGCGGCGACGTTCTCGCGCACCTCGTAGACCTCGCTATGCATGGCGTGCTCTTCCACCGACCCGCGAATCGGTTGGAACGTGCCAGCGCCCACGTGCAACGTCAACTCCGCCGTGTTCACGCCGCTCCCGGCAAGCTCCGCGAGCAACCGGTCCGTGAAATGGAGTCCTGCGGTCGGGGCAGCCACGGCGCCCGGCTGGCTGGCATAGACAGTCTGATAACGGGTGGCATCGTCGTCTGCGCGTTCGCTGATGTACGGTGGCAGAGGCACTTCGCCCGCAGCCTCCAGCACGCTCAGCACCGGCACGTCGAACGCGAGCTCATAGAACTGCCCCTGGCGGCCGCGGCAGGTGGCCCGGTGCGGGCCGAAGCACACCACCCCACCCGCGGCGATGGGTTTGCTGACCCGCACCTGAAACAGTGCGCGCCTTTCGTCCAGCACCCGTTCCAGCAGAGCTTCGGCCCTGCCGCCACTGTCTTTGTGGCCCTTCAGGCGCGCCTTCACCACCTGCGTGTTGTTGAACACCAGAAGATCTCCCGGCGCCAGCCAGCGCCCGATCTCCTTGAAAGCGCCGATACCGTTCGCGCCCGCACCCACATGCATCAGCCGCGACTCGTCACGCACCGGCGCAGGCCGCTGGGCAATGAGCTCGGGCGGCAGCGCGAAATCAAAGTGCGAAAGTTGCATGAACGTCGGCCAGCAAGCTAAGAGGGATTATGTGGTACCTGGGGTCGGAGTCGAACCGACAC
>CAZYYJ010000064.1:0-30310 GCA_964651595.1 uncultured Pseudomonadales bacterium
GTACAGCATGGCGTCGGAAGCTTGAGCAAACACGGCGTCGCTGAGCAGCTCGCTGTCGCGGCGGGCCTGTTTCGCCAGCGCCAGCAGGTAAGCCATGGTCGACGTGCTCAGCGTAATGGCCACCACGCTCAGCACGAACACCCCGGGGGTAATGGCCGGTTGCTCGGCGGCGAGCACAGCGCCGGAGAGGGAAACCGTTGCCCCCAGGCACCAGAGAATGAGGGTCAACGGCCGCTGTAAGATCAGCGCCCCGATGAAGCACCCGGCAAAGGCGGACACCGCGGCCACCGCCGTGACGTTCGTCACGTAGAGCAGCGCGCAGAACACCCACATGCCAAGGACCATCGTTGCCAGCGCAAGCCAATCCACGTAACGCCGCGCCTGCTCGCTGAAGAACGTGCTCAACCACAGCACGGCCATGAGCCCGGTCGCGATGTAACGCTCCACCAGCACGATGCCATGCACCTGGTCGATCTGCAGGCCACCGGCCAGCAGGGCAACCATGCAGGTGCCAATGACAATTCTGTAGATTCGAACCTGGTCCATGGGCAAACCGCCATGCGTACCTCTTTAGCTTAGTTGACGATTTCAGTGACGTTGCCGTTCTCTGGGCTACACTGCCGGCACCATTCAAGGGGGAAACGCTATGCAGCTCGAGAACAAGGTTGCGCTGGTTACCGGAGCGTCCGGCGATATCGGTGGAGCCATTGCCCGCAGGTTGGGCGCGGAAGGGGCCGAGGTGGTGGTGAGTTTTGTCGGTGCTGAAGACGCCGCGGCCGCCACCGTGGCCGACATAGAGGGGCGCGGGGGTAAAGCCAGTACCCTGCAGCTCGATCAACGGGACCCGGCCGCCGTCGATCGCTGCATGGCGGAAATCGACGCGCGGTGCGGGCGCCTCGACATTCTCGTCAACAATGCCGCGTGGAACATAGGCATACCGTTTCCCGACCTCGAGGCACTCACCCCGGAGATCTGGGACAGGGTTCTGGAAACCAACCTCCGCGCGCCGTTTCTGCTGGCGCGCGCCGGCGCCGCTCTGCTCAAAGCGGATGGCGGTGGTCATATCGTCAACATTTCTTCCGCCGGCGGTATCAGTCCGGGCAGCAGCAGCATCGCCTACTCCTCCAGTAAAGCGGGACTCAACCATCTCACCCGCTGCCTTGCGGTGGCCATGGCGCCCGAGGTTGCGGTCAACTGTGTCGCGCCGGGCCTCGTGGAAGAGACGCGTATGGCCAAGCGTCTGCCGGATGCCGTTTCCGATGGCGCGCGCCGTCAGGCCGTGCTGGGCCGCGTCGGGCAGGCCGATGACATTGCGGCGCAGGTGCTCACTTTTGTTACCGCCACGTCCATCACCGGACAGATCATGGTGGTAGACGGCGGCATGCCGGGCGCCATGCGGTGAATACCCTGGCGGCGCCCTAGCGCGTCCTGTTTGCATGTTGCGGGGATTTATGCGGTGATGCTTGTGCATCAACTTTGGGGAGAGTTGCGCATGAAGGGGCGCGCAACGCTGCAGGCAGGCGCCGCGGGGCCGTGGACCAGCGGGCGGTTTCAATAACGATGGGGGTCGTCGAGCAGGAGTTTCTCGAGCGCGAGAATCCGCGGGACGGTGAGTTCAAAGCACCACCTTTTCTACCCCGGGCGCGCAACAAAGGCCTTGGCCTTGAACGGCTGGACGGCGAGCGATATCTCACGCGCGAGTTCATGCAGGCCGAGTGGCAGCATATCTGGACCAGAACCTGGCAACTTGTCGCCCGGTTGGACGACTTCGAAGAACCCGGAGCCTTCCACGTGCACGAGCTCGGCAAGGAGTCGTTTCTGTTCGTCATGGGTGACGACGGAGAGATCCGGGGCTTCTACAACCTCTGTCAACACCGGGGCAACCGCCTGTGTCAGGTGGAAAGCGGCATTCTCGACGTGTTCACCTGCCCGTTTCATGGCTGGCAGTGGCATAACGACGGCACGCTGAAACAGGTCGCCGCGCCTGAGCTGTTCCGGCAGTTCGACGAAGGGGTGCCGGTGGAGGAGCTTGGCCTGACACCGGTCAAGGTGGACCGCTGGGGCGGGTGGCTGTGGTTCAACATGGACCTCGACGCCTGCCCGCTGCGCGACTACCTCGGAGAGCTGGGCACGCATCTTGAAACCTATGAGTTCGAGGAGTGGCACCTCGTCGACTACCAGACCTTCGAGTGGGACGGCAACTGGAAACACGCGGTCGATGCCTTCAACGAGAGCTACCATTTCGCCGCGTTGCATCCCGACATGATTCAGTTTGGCGAAGGCCACGACATCCCCATCGAGCTCTGGGGTATTCACTCGCGCATGTTGAATTTCAACCGCACGGTGAGCGAAGTGGTGGACGATCGCGACACCATGACACCGCTGCGGGCCCATATGATGGGCACGCGCCAGCGGCAGCAGGGGGCGGAGCATGCGTGTGCTGCGAAGGACGTGCACCTCGAGGAGATCCGCCGGCGCCGGGCCATGGAAGACAGCACGCACCTGCCGTTCAAGCACATGAACGATGAGCAGCTCGTGCACCAGTACCATTACACGTTTTTTCCCAACACGACCTTCACGCAGACCCCGGAAGGTGGTGCCGTGTTCCGCTACCGGCCCCACGAAAGTGATCCAGGCAAATGTTTCTACGACTTCTTCATCGTCGCACGGTTGCCCCCGGGGGCGGCGAAGCCGGAACGACCGCCACACGGCGTGCACTATCACGAGGAAGGTTATGTCGACTATGCCGCCGCCTTCGACGGTACCTTCGACCCGGTGTTCGCGAACGTGCTGGCGCAGGATGGCTCTAACATGCCGACCATGCAGAAAGGCGTGGCGTCGGATGCGTTCAAAGGCATGATTCTCAGCGATCAGGAAATCCGGCTGAGACATTTTCACAAAACCATCGACGATTTCATCGCGGAGCGTGTGGACACGCGCCACCTGCTGCCCTGGGATCACTATCTCGACAAAGGTTGAGCGGCGAGGATGCAACATGAGCGCTGAGCTACCCATCGACGTCTACCTCGTGTGCAATGCGAAATATCACGACACCAATTTTGCCCGGCTGGAGTTGTTGAAGCTGCTCGCAGAACACGAAGACGTGAACACCCGCGTGGCCGACAACTTCAGCGATATCGACGCCATTTCCCGCTCAAAGCTGTTGATCACGTACACCTGCGATCTGCGGCCCACGCCTGCCGAGCAGGACGGGCTGGCGGCCTATCTGGCGCAGGGCGGGCGCTGGTTTGCGCTGCATGCAACGAACGCTCTGCTCGAGTTCGTGGATGGCGGCAAAGTGGACACGCCGGACCTGGCGCCGAAGTTCATGGACCTGCTCGGCAGTCGTTTCGTTGCGCATCCGGCAAACCAGCGCATAGACGTCCGTGTCACAGACATCCCGCACCCGCTCACCAGCGGCATCGACGATTTTTCTGTTGAGGACGAGGAACCGTATTATTGCGAGGCCCGCGGCGAGCAGACGGTGCTGCTGGAAGCATCCTACGCCATTCCTTCACCGGGCTATGTGCAGTCTGACTACGGCACGGATCGAGACAATCATCCGCAGATGTACCTGCATCCCGCGGGCGCTGGTGAGGTGTTGTACCTGTCGCTGGGCCACTGCTCGGGCAAGCACGACATGAAACCGTTGATGGACATCGCGCCGGTAGTACGGGGTTCGTGGAATTCCCCCGTCTACTACGAACTGCTGCGTCGGGGGATCCGCTGGGGTATCGGT
Organism: uncultured Pseudomonadales bacterium; assembly: GCA_964651595.1. Classification (GTDB taxonomy): domain Bacteria; phylum Pseudomonadota; class Gammaproteobacteria; order Pseudomonadales; family Azotimanducaceae; genus UBA4421. The sequence continues at coordinate 3,740 of CAZYYJ010000064.1, forward strand.
ACGCTCTAGGAACGTGTCAGATGCTGCCGCGGGAAAACTCGCGGCGGTCGACGTTGCTGCCCGGTTCGGCGTCCAGCGGATAGATGGGGCGGCGGACGTTCTCGAAAGTCACCTCGCCGTAGTCGGAGGTGCACACGCCCCGACCGGCGCACTCCACAATTTCTTTCGCGATGGGTTTGAAACCGACACGATAGTGGATGCGACTCTTCAGCATCAGATAGCGCCGTTGTGTGGGCTCCATGCCGAGGCAGCGGAAACACTCCGGATCGTAGGGCTCCATATGGCGCGAAATCACGGCAATGTCCACGCCGCCAACGCTGAGCACCGCCGATGGGCCCATGTTGATCGTCAGGCCGCGGGCCATGGCCACACGCGCCTTGAACTTGCCGTTAGACAGGAGCTTTACTTCTCCGGTCAGGGTTATCGGTGCACTCTGCTCCGCCAGAGCGGGCATGGGCAGCTTGCCCCCCAGGTGCACGGTCACCTCGCTGCCAACGCCGGCCGCGATCATCTGCTGTACTACCTCGGGATCGTAAAAACCGAACACCGCCACATCTTCCAGCCCGGCGTCTAGCACCGCGCGCAGGACCTCGGTGGTGTCCATGGTACCGCCGGATGCGGTGTTGTCGTAGTGATCCAGAATGATGACCGGCCCATCCCCGGGTGCCTCGGCCGCGGCCTGGGCAGCCGCCATGGATTCAGCGAGCGGAGTCACGTGGTACACAAATTTCTCGCGTTCCGCCCAGGCAAAATCCAGCAGCCCGTCAGCGCTCTCCTCGGCGAGCGCGGCGTTGTCATCGGTGATGGTCACCACCGACAGGCCGGCATCGTGGATGTCCGCATGGGGGAAACCGGTGAACAGGCTCACCGCCAGGCAACTGTCGCCTTCCAGGGCTTGCGCCCGGGCCTGCAGCTCGTTGTTGGGCCAGTCGTCGGTGCCCTGGCGCATCACGTGCGGCAGCATGGGGGCATTCTGCCAGTGCATCACGGGGCGAACCTTACCCTCCAGCATGTCGAAGAAGATGTTTGCGGCACGCTCTGCGGTGCCGTCCATGTCGATGTGCGGGTAGGTGTGGTAACCGGCCAGCACCGAGCAGTTGTCGATCATCCGGCGCGTCACGTTCGCGTGCATGTCCAGCGAGACACAGATGGGTAGATCCGGATATTGCGCGCGCAGGCGTTTGAGCAGCTCACCTTCGCCGTCGTCGAAGCCCTTGGTGGCCATGGCGCCGTGCAGGTCCAGCAGCAGCGCATCACAGTTACCGGCCAGGGCGACGATGTGCTCGCACATGTATTCGAACGTCGCGGCTTCCACGCGCCCGCTCGGCGGTGCGCCCGCTGCGATGCCGTGTTCGATGGTCGCTCCGCGCGCCTCGGCGACTTTGATATAGCCCCCAAGACACGACGCCGTGCCGCGGTACACGTCCAGGGCGGCCTCGCCACGCAGAGGTTCGGCGCGGCCTCCCGAAAAGCGCTCCAGATCGGTGATGACGGGCGAAAACGTGTTGGTCTCGTGGCTCATCATGGCGATGGCAACTTTCATGGGCTCGGGTCCTCCAGGAATACGCAGGATGGGCAGGGGCCAACGACAGCGGCGGCGTCGGCCTCCGTCTGATACTGGGGCGTTGCCAGCCGGGCCACCCGGTCGTCGTTTGCCTGGCCGCCGCCACCGGAACTGCCGGCAGACGGGCGCATGACGCGATCTTTCCAGCTGTCATCGTCGCTCCAGGCACGGTCCGCAGACAGCATGGTGCCGGGGGACGTGATCGTTGTGAAACCGGCAAGGGCGGCGCGCAGGATGGCGCGCTGGTCCGCCGGATCTTCGGGTTTGCCGGCAGTGTGGCCCAGCGGGTAGTCGACATACACAGCGCGCGGTGGATTTGCGCTGGCGGTGATGGACCGCGCACTCGTCAGGCTCAACGTGGCAATGCCGCGAGTTTCGATTTCTCTGGCGATCAGTCCCACGGACTGATGACAAACGGGTCAGACAGGCACCAGCAGGGCGAGATCCACCTGGTCGGCCACGAGACGATCGGCAAGGGCGGGTGCCAGCACATCACGCACTTTGCGGGACGAGTAGATGCCGCCCATGAACGCGTAGGCACGCGGTCCCAGGGCACCCAGGTGGCCTGCCTCGACGCTCCAGCGCAGCGTCTCCAGGGGAAAGACCACATTGGGATCGCGGCGCGCGTCCGTGAGGTCGTAGGCAAAATGAGTGGCACGCAATGCGTCCACCGGCGTGTCGCTGGCAATCTCGCGATAGCTGATATCGTCCTTGAAGTGAAAGGCGATCTGGCCTTTGCGATAGATGCCACCCGAGCCGATGAGTGCAAGGGTGGCTTCCTCGACAGGTTTTTTGGGGCGCGAGAAGGGCGGTGGGTCGGTGTTGTGCACCCAGCTGTACGCTGCGTAGCCGAGCGCGTCGTACTGCTCGCGCGTGCGCTGGATGTAGTCGACAGGTGGGCGCTCGTTCACGGTGCTTGGGTCCTCGGGCACAACCTCGGCCAATCTATAAGAAAGGTGCGAGGGTCGCCAGCGTTGCTCTGCGGGGTTCAGGCTGAACCGGGATTGGGGCAGACTTGCGGCACACGACGGGGGGACACATCCATGAGCGAGCTTACCTACGAGGTCGAGGACCACATCGGCCTCATTACCCTGAACCGACCGGAGGCGATGAACTCGCTTACCTATCAGCTGTACGCCGATCTGGAGGATACGGTACGGAGCAGCGATGCCCGGGTGATTGTCATCACCGGCAACGGGCGGGCGTTCTGCGCGGGGGACGACGTGAAGCAGATCCTCGGTAACCCTGAACCGGCGCCCGAGGCGTTTCGAGAACGAGCCCGCGCCACCGGTGGACTGACACCGGCTGCAGACGCCTTGCTACATACCGACATCCCGGTGATCGCGGCGGTCAACGGTCCGGCGGTTGGCTGGGGCATGGAGCTTGCGCTCATGGCGGACATCCGTATCGCTTCGCAGAACGCCAAGTTCGGAGAGCTGTTTGTGGTGCGGGGCTTGTGCTGCGATGCACCGGGCCTGGGACGCCTTGCGCAGCTCGTGGGGCGCGAACGGGCGGCTGAGCTGCTGTTTACCGGCGAGGTGATCGATGCGGCCACGGCGCTCGCCATCGGCCTCGTGAGTCGCGTGGTCGAACACCACGACCTGTTGCCCGCGGCCCTGGCGCTGGCCGGGAAGATTGCCGGGAATCCCCCACTGGCGGTGCAGGCGCTGAAAGCGGGCCTGCGGCGTACTCTCGAACCAGACTGGCGGGATACCGGACGATGGGCAAGCGAGCAGATCGGACGGCTGCGTCAGACTGAAGACTCGCGCGAAGGGGTGGCCGCGTTCCTCGAGAAGCGTACTCCGGTCTATGTCGGGCGATAAGCCAGGAACCGCAACCGGGGTCGTTGCGGGAGAGGGGTCAGGGGGCGTTGAGGACCCTGTGCACTTTCTGCGCCAGCTCGGCAATGCGGTAGGGTTTGGCAATGTGCTCCAACCGGGCCATGGTTTCGTTGTCCAGGTCGCTGCTGTCGCCGACGTAACCCGTCGTCAGAATCGTGCGCAGCTCGGGACGCAGTCTGCGGGCCTGCTTCGCGAGCTCTATGCCGTCGAGGTTGCCTGGCAGCACCATATCGCTCAGCACGAGGCGGATCTCATCGTTGCTGGCGACGGTGCCCAGGGCCGTCTGACCGTCGCCCGCTTCCACGGTGCGGTAGTTGAGCGATCGCAGCGCGTCCACAACAAACTGCCGCACGGCCAGATCGTCCTCTACCACGAGAATCAGCTCGCCGGCACCCACGGGGTCGGTACTGTCTGTGGTGGCTTCGGGTAATGGCACGGCGGCGGCGATGGCCGTACGCGGCAGCAACAGCGTGATACAGCTGCCTTCATCGGGTGTCGAGTCGACCTCGATGGCGCCGCCCGATTGATTGACGAAACCGTACACCATGGATAGACCCAGGCCGCTGCCTTTGCCAACCTCCTTGGTGGTGAAAAACGGCTCGAAGACCATCTTCGCGACGTCCGGGTCGATGCCTGTGCCCGTATCGCGCACGCTTGCGCTCACGTAGTCCCCCGGGGGTACTTCCAGCGATGCCGCCTCTGCCGGCTCGAGAATCACATTGTCGGTGGCAATGCGCAGGTGCCCGCCGTTGGGCATGGCATCTCTTGCGTTGACACAGAGGTTGAGCAGCGCGTTCTCGAGCTGAGCGGGATCGACGAGCGTCGACCACAGACCGGTGGTGCCCTCGAAGGCGATGGTGATGTGCTCGGGAAACGTGCGTTTCAGCATGTCGAGCATGTCGGTCACAAGCATGTTCACGTCGGTTGCGCGAGGCTCCAGCAACTGCCTGCGGGAGAACGCCAGCAGGCGTCGCGTGAGATCTGCCCCACGTTGCGTGGCGGCCAGGGCCTGTTCCACAAGCCGGCTGCTGTCCGCTTCCAGGGTGCCTTTGTGGGCCAGGAGGTCCAGATTGCCGAGGACCACGGCAAGCAGATTGTTGAAATCGTGGGCGATGCCGCCCGTGAGCTGCCCGATGGCTTCCATGCGCTGGGCGCGCAACAGTTGCGCTTCGGCCTGGCGTCGCTCGGTGACATCGTAGCTGACACCCAGTACGCCGACGATGTGGCCGGCGTCGTCGTAGCGCGGGGTATAGCGCGACGCGAAATACCCGTGGCCAAGCTGTGTCTCCGTGCTGGTGGTTTCTCCCTGAAGGGCCTGTTTGAAGGCGGCAACTTCCGGTGATTGCTCGGCGAAGAAATCGTAGATCGACCCGCCGACTGCCTCGCTCGGCGCCAGCCCGATCTGCCCGAGGGAGCGTCCGGCGGATAGTTTGAACGTGCCGCCTTTGTCGAGTTCGTAGATGATGATCGGTGCATTGGTGATGACCGAGCGGAGGTATTCCTGGCTGTCGCGCAGCGCCGCCTGAGCGCGCGTGGCTTCCGTGATATCGCTGGCTCCCACCAGCAACCCGTCCGGCAGAGGAATCACCTGAAGCCGGACGTGCGCGCGCGTGCCCGCGCTGGCGGCGAGCTCGAGCTCGAATTCGGCTGAAACCCGGGACGTGTCCACCTCTGTGAGGCACGTCAGCAGCCGCGGGGCGGTCTGCTCGGAGAAGAGCCGGGTCACAGTCTGGCCCACCAGCTCGTTGGCGGGACGGCCCATCAGCTGTTCGCCGGGCGCGTTCACCTCGGTGATGCAGAACTCGCCGTGGACACCGTCAAACCGCTGCACGCAGAACATGGCATCCAGGGCGCCGTGCACGACGGCCTCGAAACGGTCGTCGCCTTTGACAGGCGACGGGGAGGAGCTGGGCGGGGTACGAGGTGGTGGTTGGTTGTCGTCTGCGGGCGCCATGGCACTCTTTTCTCCGGGCCCCAAGTCTAGCGGATTTGGGCGTCGCGTTGACGCTGCGTGCACCGGCTGGCAAGCTCCCCGGCTTTTCCAGGGAACCCGCCATGCCGATCAACACCAAGGTTACCGTCGCCCGTCGCCCGGAAGGCATGCCCGTGCTCGAAGACTTCGAGGTTGTGCAGGAAGAGGTGCCGGAGAGTGCCCCCGAAGGTCATATTCTCGTACGTACCGATACCTTGTCCGTAGACGCATTCATACGTACCACGCTGGATCAGGCGGGTCTGCACGATATGTCACCGCTGGGAGCGCCGGTTACCGCGCTCGGGGTTGGTGAGGTGATGGCATCCGGCAGTGACCGCTTCAACGTCGGGGACTGGGTGACAGGTCCGATTCTCGCGCAAACGCACGCGGTGATGCCGGCTGAGATGTTTCAGCCCATCGCGCCGTCGTCGAATATTCCGCCCAGCACGTACCTCGGGGTCCTGGGCCTCACCACCGGCATCACGGCGTGGGTGGGTCTGGTCACCGTTGGCGAGGTGAAAGAGAGCGATACCGTTGTGGTCTCCGGCGCCGCCGGTGCGGTTGGCAGCGTGGTGGGACAACTGGCAAAAGCGCGCGGCGCGCGCGTGATCGGCATCGCGGGCGGCGCCGCAAAGTGTGCGTTTCTGACCGATACCCTGGGCCTGGACGGCGCCATCGACTACAAGAACGACGACATCGATGCCAGCCTGAAGACGTTGGCGCCGCAGGGTGTGGATCTGTTTTTCGACAATGTCGGGGGCGAGCTTTTGGACACGCTGCTGGACAATCTGGCGATGGAGGGCCGCGTGGTGCTGTGCGGCGCCATCTCGCAGTACCAGAATCTCGACGACGTGCGCGGCCCGAAACTGTATCTGCGCATTGCGGAGCGCAATGGCTCCATGCGCGGCTTCACGGTCGACCACTACCCGCAGGTATTCGAAGCGGCCGGCGAGGAGCTGGCGAGGCTCTACACAGAGGGTCGCATGCAGCTCCCCGAGCACGAGGTCCGGGGCGTGGAGAATTTTCCGCAGGCGCTGCTGACGCTGTTCGACGGCGGCCACATGGGCAAAATGGTTGTGCGCCCCTGAGATTCAGGCGGTCCGCATAGCGGCCTTGAGCTTCTCGGGCTGCGATTTGTCCGTCAGCCATACCACCAACCCGATCACCGGCGACAGAAAGCTGAGGGCACCTGTGGCTCTGCAGTCGATGGACAGCGCCAGCCGCGTGCCGGTGTCAGCGTCGCTCAAGGCATAGCGGTATACGGCAGTTACCGCGCCCTGGGTGGACGTCAGTTCCAGCGCCACGCCCGCTTCCATGGCAGTCACGTGGGACTCGTGCGTAGCGCCGCGCGCATCGAAGCGCAGAATCGACCCGCTCTCCAGAGGGCCGCCGTCTGCTGAGTGCAGGTTGTCGACATTCGGCATCCACATCGCCATCAGCTCCGGCAGGGTGAGAAAACGCCACACCTCATCGCGACCTTCGTCCAGCACAATGCTCGTTGTGCGCATGGTTTGCTCCTCTCAGCGACCCGGCCATGATTCACGCGCGCGCGGCGCGATGCTTGTAAAAAACGGCAGGCTAGGCAACGGGAGCAAATACGACGTGCTCGCCCTTAGTCAGATCGGCGTACTCCCGGCGCCGGTGCACCAGATATTCGCTGGGAAACAAGCCACTCAACTTGCGGAACTCGCGGTTGAAATGCGGCTGGTCGTAGAACCCGTGCTGATGTGCCAGCGTGGTCCAGTTCACGTCCTGGGCTGGATCTACGGCTTCCAGGAGGGCCAGCAGGCGTCGGATGCGGCTCAATGCCTTGGGGGAAACGCCGACGGCGCGCTTGAAACGGGCGGTGACGGTGCGCACGGGCCGGCCGGCTGCCCGGTAGGCCTCGTCCAGCGACACGTTGCCATCGGTGTTCACGATGTGCTCATAGATGTGCCACAGCCACGGGGGCAATGGTGCTGCGTGCCTGCACAGGCAATCGAGGATAGCTTCGTGGGCTTTTCTGTCTTCGCCATGGGGCAGCAGTGCCGTCACCTCGGCAAGCGTTGTGTGCGGCAACACGTCAGCAGCGCTGACCACCCGGTCGACCAGGGCTGGCATGGCATGGCCGAAGAGCGCGTGGAAACCGACAGGCTCGAAGAGCACGCCAAGCACGTGGGTGCCGTCCGTCGGAGTGTGGTAGTTCGGCGTCGTCTGCAGGCCCTCTACCCAGTGCCCGAACAGCGGATTATCGGCAGGGTCGGGGTGCTTGCCCAGGTGATGCGGTGCACCCAGGTTGAAAATCAGCACAACCCGGCCCGTCGGCAGGATCTTCTCCGTCTGGTAGCCGATGCGGCCCCGCGCGTGGAACGTCTGGTGAACGAAACGGCGGTGCCGGGGTGCCGGTTCGAAGCCGCGAAAGTCGAAGGGAGCCGTCATGTGCCTTCGACGGTGACCTCTACCTTGTTGCCGTAGAACGCTGCATGGTCTTTCAGCGCCAGGCACTCATCGTACGGGCTCTGGTACGCCCACAGTGCATCTTCCACGGTGTCGTCCGGGGTTGTGATGGTCCAGTAACTCGCGTGGCCTTTGAAGGGGCAGTAGGTATCGGTATCGGTGGCGGTCAGCAGCGTCTGATCGATATCGTCCAGGGGCACGTAGTACGCAGGCGCGTACCGGCTCTCCTCCAGTTGCAGGGCACGTTCGCTGACTGCGATCTGCGTGGCCCCCAGTTGCACCGTCACGCGGCCCGCGAAAGGGCTGATGACGACGCTGTGGTTCGGGTGCTTCGTGAAGCCCGGGGCGGGGTTTGTCATGGTGTTGGCCTCTCGCGGAACGGTCTGGCGATTGTGGCACTATGCATGGCTCGTATAAACCAGATCGGTAAGGAGGAGAGGTGGTAGCAGAAGCCAGACCCGTTGGTGACCAGCGGTACAGAGAGTCGTATGGGCGATATCTCGAAGACTTCTCGGTGGGCGACGTCTACGAGCACCGCCCGGGTCGCAGCATCACAGAAACTGACAACACGTGGTTCACCCTGTTGACCATGAATCAGCACCCGCTGCACTTCGACCGGGAATACGGGGCGAAGAGTGAGTTCGGGCAGGTGCTCGTCAACTCCTGTCTCACGATTTCTCTGGTGACCGGTATGTCGGTGTCGGATATATCGCAGAAAACGGTGGCCAATCTCGGCTGGGACAAGGTGCGCCTGACGGGCCCCGTGTTCGTAGGCGACACGCTCTACGCGGAGTCCGAGGTGCTCACGATCCGTGAATCGAAATCGAGGCCCAATCAGGGCATTGTCACCGTGGAGACCCGCGGCACCAAGCAGGACGGTACACAGGTGATCTCGTTCGAACGCTCCATGCTGATTCCCAGGCGCGGCTTCGCCGTGGACGATGCGCTGGATTACTGAGCCATGACCGATTACAACCGCCCGGACCCGGATCAGCCCATCCTCGACGCGGTGGACCGCTTCCTGGAGCGGGAGGTGCGTCCGGTGGCAAAACGGCTCGAGCTGGCCGACGAGTACCCGCACGAGATCGTGGCAAAAATGCGTGAGCTGGGTCTCTTTGGTGCGACGATCGGTACGGCCTACGGAGGCCTCGGGCTGTCTGCCGCAACCTACGCGCGAATCGTCGAACGCGTCAGCGCCGTCTGGATGTCCGTTTCCGGCATCTTCAACTCGCACCTGATCATGTGTGCAGCCCTCGAACGCTTCGGTACCGAAGCGCTTAAGGAAGCCTACCTGCCGCGCATGGCCACCGGGGAGCTGCGCGGCGGTATCGCGCTCACCGAACCCGATTGCGGCACGGATCTGCAGGCCATCCGCACGCGGGCGCGCCGCGAGGGAGACGCGTACGTGATCGACGGCACCAAGCAGTGGATCACCAACGCGGTGGAAGGCAATGTGCTTGCCGTGCTGGTCAAAACCAACCCGGAAGCCGATCCGCGCCATCGCGGCATGAGTCTGCTGCTGGTGGAGAAAGGCGCGGGATACACGGCGCACAAGCTGGCGAAGCTCGGTTACCGGGGCGTAGATACCGGTGAAGTGGTGTTCGACAACGTGCGGGTACCGGCTGGCAATCTCATCGGCAGCGAAGAAGGCAGGGGTTTGCAGCACATTCTGAGCGGTCTGGCCCTGGGGCGTATCAACGTTGCGGCCCGCGGCGTGGGCGTGGCTCGGGCGGCGCTGGATGCCAGCCTCAATTACGCCCAGGTGCGCCAGACCTTCGGTCAGCCCATCGGGCAGCACCAGGCCATACAGCTCAAGCTCGCGGACATGGCAACGCGGGTGGAAGCCGGGCGGTTACTGACAGAACGTGCGGCGATCGCCTACGACAGTGGTGAGCGGTGCGACCTGGAAGCCGGTATGGCCAAGCTCTTTGCGACGGAGGCGGCGATGAAAAACGCCGACGAAGCGCTGCGCATCCACGGCGCGTACGGATACTCACCTGAGAACGAGGTGGAACGCTTCTATCGGGACGCGCCGCTGCTGGTTGTGGGGGAGGGCACCAACGAGCTGCAGCGGATCATCATTGCGCGTCAGCTGCTGGAGAGAAATCCGGCTTAAACGGCGTACGCCAGGTCGTCGGCGAGGGTGCGGTCGATGAGTTGCTCGGTGAAGTCGCGGCAGGTGCCGCAACCCGTGCTGGCACCCAGGCGTTCCTGGATATGTTCGAGGCTTTCCGCGCCATCGCGGACGGCTTCGATGATGTCGCGGTCGGAGACGGCGTTGCAGACACACACGTACATGCGGGCTCGTCGATCGTTTGCGTTGCGGAGCAGTATAAATGCAAATCATTCTCGCTTGCAATAGTGTTCTGTTCGCTATTGCAATTGCTTGATGCGACTAATTATCGTTATAAATCAATAACTTAAGATGATTTTTTCATTGCTTTGCGCGAAAGCGTGAGGCAAGCTAGCGGCTTCACAGCAACGATTTTCAAGGAATTTCATGCAGAGCCTCGACCCCGGCGTGATCACGCGCCTGAACGCTTCGCTCAAGAACGAGCTCACGGCCATCAACCAGTACTTTCTGCACTCCAAGATGCTCGAAGACTGGGGCCTGAAGCGCATGGCTGAGTACGAGTATCACGAGTCGATCGATGAGATGAAACATGCCGACTCGCTCATCGAACGCATCCTCTTTCTCGAAGGGCTGCCCAATCTGCAGGAGCTGGGCAAGCTGTACATCGGTCAGTCGGTGCAGGAGATTCTCGAATGTGATCTCAAGCTCGAGATGGAGGCGCTGCCGCAGCTCCGGGAAGCCATCGCCTACTGCGAGGGGGTAAGTGATTTTGTCAGCCGCAAGCTCTTCACCGACATTCTCGATTCAGAGGAGGAGCACGTCGACTGGATCGAAACGCAGCTCTCGCTCATAGCGAAAGTCGGCATCGAGAATTACACTCAGTCCCAGGTGGGTTCGTCGTCGTCGAGCTGACGCTCCCGCTCTCGTAAGCCACCCGGAGGAGAGCAACCCGTTGAAACTGAGAATTCGCGCAAACACGCTGCGGCTGCGACTGACGCGGGCCGAAGTGGCCAGCATTGAAAACGGGCACACGGTTGCGGAAGAAACACAGTTTCCCGACGGCAGTGTCATGCGCTACGAGATGGTCCCCGGCGCGCATGACGATGCGGCGCTGACCACGCGCGACGGTGCCCTGGTGCTGCGTGTGGAAGTACCGGCAGACCGGGCCCGCGCCTGGGCTGGAGACGAGACGGAGGTGGGGCTCTACGGTGAGGAGGCCCACGCCGTTGGTCCCCTCGCGGTGCTCATCGAGAAAGATTTCACGTGTCTCGCGCCGCGGGCCGGAGAAGAGGAACTGGACACGTTCCCCAATCCCAACGCGGCCTGAGCCCGGACCTCAACGACCTTCGAGCAGATTCTCCGGTGTGTTCACGTTCGCGAACATGCCTGCCGGGCGGACGTCGACCGCCCGGGCCCCAACCGTCGCCAGCCACCGCCAGGCGGCAACCTCCCCGCCGCGCAGGTAGCTTCTCAGGCTCGACAGCACGCGGCACCTCAACAGCAGGTGCAGGTGCTGTTGACGAGAGCCGTCATGCGCGACAAGCGCATCTGCGCCGTCTGCTGCGTCAAGCAGTGGTTCGTGCCAGCCTGGGAGAAGGCGGGGTGTGTCTCCCGGTGCCACCAGCAGCCATTCGGTGTCGCACGCGAGGAGGCCGCTGAGAATACCGGTCAGGGGCGATGCAATATCGAGCCCCGTGTCTGCGTCGGTGACCACGCGGGCGCGCTGCGCGTACCGCGACAGGTTGCGATTGGCGCTGATCAATTTCGGTACCTCCCCGGGCACGCTGGCCAGCACCGCGTCCACCATGGTGTGATCAGCCCAGGGCAGCAGCGGTTTGTCCTGCCCCCCCATGCGGCTGCCGGCGCCACCGCACAGCACGAGGAACGACATTGCCTGGCGGGGGTCCGCGGGCTTGCTCATAATGCGCGCCACGGCAACAGGGGGAGGCCTGCATGGTCATGAACGATCTGCGTCACGGGGTGCGCTGCGCGGTGTGCGTGCTCGCAGCGGCGATTGCCGGGGCCTGCGAAACCACGGGTGCCGTGGGGGAAGCGGCGATCGTGTTTCAGCGGCCGGCGGCTGACGTGGCCAGGGATGCGGGACGCAGACCGTACGCGGTGCTCGACTTTCTCGGCGTACAGCCAGGCATGCAGGTGCTGGACGTCATCGCGGCGGGTGGGTACTACACGGAAGTGCTGGCCGACGTGGTGGGCCCTGATGGGCGCGTCTGGGCCCAGAACCCGGCGGTGGTGCTGCGCTTCGCCGCGGCGGGCAACGACAGGGCCCTGACAGACCGCCTGGCCGGCGGCCGACTCGCCAACGTGCGGCGCCTCGACCGGGAATTCAACGACCTCGGGCTGGTGGGCGGGAGTATCGACGTGGCGATCACCGCGCTGAACTTTCACGACATTTACAATCGCAGCCCCGAGCAGGCCCAGGCGGTGCTCGCGGCGATCCGGCACGTGCTGAAGCCGGGTGGCGTGCTGGGCATCGTCGATCACAACGCCAATGCGGGCGGAGACCACGCCGGCTTGCACCGCGTGCCGGTGGCCGATGCCGTTGCTGCGGCGGAGCAGGCCGGGTTTGTTGTGGATACGAGTGACCTGCTGGCAAACCCCGGCGACGACCGCACGCTGGGCGTGTTCGCGCCGGAGATCCGTGGCAACACCGACCGCTTTGTGCTCAAGCTCACCAAACCGGCGGTCTGAAGCCCGGGCTACTCGATGCTCGCCGCGAGTCGCTCGGCTGCGGCTGCATAGTCTTCCATGAAGTCGTACACCACGGTGCGTGCGCTTACGCTCGCGTTCATCAACCCCACCCCCTGACCAACCCAGTAGGTGGCCAGGGCTCTCGCGGCGGGGTCGCCGGCTTCAGCAAGCTTGTCGATCTTCCTGAGCGCGGGTTCGCTGACCAGGCTCTGCAGAGGCATGGGCAGGGGTGCGGGCGCCTCCTCGGCGGCCCAGGCGTCGGTCCACGGCGAGCGCAGCTGGCGCGTGTATTTGCCGGTGCGGCTTTTCGAACGGATGGTCTGCCGGGAATTGGCGGACAACATCTTCTCTTTCACTGCCGGGTTGGTTTCAGCTTCGATGGTGGTGAGCCACACCGACCCGGTCCACGCCCCCTGCGCGCCCATCGCCATGCACGCTGCCATCTGCCGTCCCGTGACGATGCCACCGGCGGCCACGACCGCCACCTCCGGAAAATCGGCAATGGCTTCCAGCACCTCCGGTACCAGCACCAGGGTGGACACCTCGCCGCAGTGACCGCCGGCTTCGGTGCCCGACACGATGAGCACATCCACGCCGGCCTCACAGTGTTTGATGGCGTGTTCGCGCGCGCCGGTGAGCGCACCGACGGCAATGCCGGCTTCCTTGGCGCGCTGCATCATGAATGCCGGCGGCGGCCCGAGCGCATTCACCAGCAACGCCACGGGGTGCTCGAAAGCGACATCGAGCACGGCGGATGCGCCACTTTCGCGCATGTTGTCGCCATAGCCGGCGCGCGGACGCGACCAGAGATCAGCGGTATCGATGCCGTTCTGTGCAAGGATCGACTCCACGTAGGCCCGGTGTTCCGGCGGTATACGTGCTTCGATGTCTTCCGGGGTCAGATTGCTGGAATCTTTGGCTTCCAGGCTCAAGGGCACGATGACGTCCACCCCGTACGGTTTGCCATCGATATGCTCGTCGATCCACGCGAGCTCGATCTCGAGGCTTTCCGGTGTGTGTCCGGCGGCGCCCAGCACCTCCATGCCGCCGGCCTTGCTCACCGCCACCACCACGTCTCGGCAGTGACTGAAAGCAAACAGTGGAAATTCGATGCCGAAACGTTCGCAAAGGCTGGATATCATGCGTTTTCCTCCCGGGAATTCTCGCCTGGTATGCTACCGCCTGGGAGGAATTCATGCATGGCTTCGAGCAGCGACACCTATGACGTGCTGATTGTCGGCGCGGGCAGCGCCGGCTGTGCCATCGCGGCCCGGGCATCGGAAAATCCGCGGCTGCGAGTGGCGCTGGTGGAAGCGGGACCGGACTACCCGCTGCTGGCCGACACCCCCGACGATCTCGTCAACAGCCATAACAACTCCTACACCGCGCACGACTGGGGCTTTGAGTACGAGCCCGTCCAGGGACGCAGGGACCGTTTTCCCAGGGGCAGGGTTGTCGGCGGCTCGAGTGCGGTGAACACAACCATCGCGTTGCGGGGCATGCCCGAGGACTATGACGAATGGGCGGACGCCGGGAATGACGGCTGGGCCTGGCAGGACGTGTTGCCGGCGTTCAAGCGCCTGGAGCGGGATCTCGATTTCGGCGCCGCCGACTATCACGGCGATGCCGGTCCCATCACCATCCGCCGCTATCCGGTGGCCTCTATGGAGCCATCGCAGCAGGCGTTTCTGCAGACCGCCGAGCAACTCGACTATCCCGTCTGCGAAGATGCGAACGAACCCTGGGGCTGGGGAGCAGGCCCGCACCCGATGAACAAGCTCGACCGGTTGCGCATCTCCGGTGCGGTAGGTTACCTGGCGCCGGCCCGGATAAGGCCGAATCTCGACGTGCTGGCCGAACGGGTCGTGATCCGCCTCACGTTCCAAGGCGGGCGTTGCAACGGCGTGGAGGTGCAACGGCGCGACGGGCGGCACGAACAGCTCGCTGCGCGCCTCGTGGTGCTGTCCGGCGGCGCGCTCATGACGCCGTGTATTCTGCTGCGCTCCGGCATCGGCGCCCGCGATGAGGTTGCCGCGCTGGGGGTGGATCTCGTGCGAGAGTTGCCGGGGGTCGGGAAAAATCTCAGCGACCATCCGGCCCTTGCTGTGGTGTGTGAGGTGAAAGATCCGTCGCTGGTGAATTTCGACGCCCCTATCATCCAGACCATTCTGCGGTACACGGCGCCGGGTTCTGACAAGCGCAACGACCTGCAGATCGAGCAGATCAGTTTCTCGGGCAGGCGCGGAGGCCCGCCGCTGTTTGCCATCGCCCCGGTGCTGGAATATCAGTACGGTCGAGGCCAGCTCACACTGAACAGCGCTGATCCGTCAGCAGCGCCTGCGGTGGCCAACCGTTTCTGCGAAGACACGCGTGATCTGGACAGGCTGGCGGGTTGTGTCATGGATACGCTGCGTTTTGCCGAAACCGGCGCGTTG
Source organism: uncultured Pseudomonadales bacterium (assembly GCA_964651595.1). Lineage (GTDB taxonomy): Bacteria > Pseudomonadota > Gammaproteobacteria > Pseudomonadales > Azotimanducaceae > UBA4421. Next base: position 18,771 of record CAZYYJ010000064.1, read on the forward strand.
GCGGCCATGATCGACGGAGTGCGGTTTCCCGATCCGGCCAAAGGTCAGACGCTGGAGGATATCCGCAACCTGTGTCGCAAGTTTGCCGGCAGCGGCTACCACCCCTGCGGTACGGCGAAGATGGGCCCGGCTGAAGACCCTCTGGCAGTGGTAGACGCCCGGGGCCGTTGTCACGGGGTGGACGGCCTCGTCGTGGCCGATGCCTCCATCATGCCCAGCGTGCCGCGGGCCAATACCAACCTCACCTGCTTCATGATTGGTGAGCAGGTCGGCGAGTGGCTGCGCACGGGCCCCACCGACTATGAGCTTTAGCTCGAGGAGAAAGATCCACCATGCATGATCTGGTGTTCCGCAACGTGCAGCTCCTGGACGGGCTGGGCAATCCGCCCCGGGCCGGGGAGCTGGCCGTGCACGAGGGTCGCATCGCCGAGATAGGTGGCAGCGTGGGGGCGGGCAGAACCGAGATCGACGGCCATGGCGCCTGTCTTGCGCCGGGCCTCATCGATACGCACGCGCACGATGACGGCGCGTTTCTGCGCCACCCCGACATGGCCTTCAAGCTCGCCCAGGGCGTGACGTCGGTTGTCAGCGGCAATTGCGGGTTCAGCGCCGTGCCGGCGGATCCGGCCCGCGATTCGGCAGCCGCGAGCGGGGGCATTCTGGCCGGGCTGGAAGGCGATTTCACGGATCTGGCGGGTTACTTCGATGCCGTGCTGGCCAAACGGCCGGCCATCAACAACATGATGCTGGTAGGGCACAACACCGTGCGTTCCATGGTCATGGGGGATGAGAAGCGCGCGCCCACGGCCGCGGAGCTGCTGGCAATGCAGGGGCACGTGTCCCATGCGCTGGAGCAGGGGGCGTGCGGTTTTTCCAGCGGTCTGATCTATCGTCCGGGACGTTACAGCGAGACCGAAGAGGTAACCGCCCTGGCAGCCATGGCAGCCCCGCACGGCGCGCTCTACACCACGCACATGCGCAACGAAGCGGATCGGCTGCTCGACGCCGTCGACGAAAGCCTCGCCATCAGCCGCGATGCCGGGGTGCACCTGCACATCTCCCATCACAAGGCGGCCGGCAGGCGTAACTGGGGCAAGGTGCGCGAATCGCTGGCCAAGGTGAATGCGGCCATTGCCGCCGGGCAGCCCGTGACGCTGGACGTGTATCCCTACACGGCCGGCAGTGGCCGCATGATCGAGTACTTCAACCTCGACCGGGTGGACGAGGAACTGGCCGCCAACATCCGCATCGCCAGCTGCCCGGCCTTCCGTGCTTACGAAGGCCGCATGCTGTCCGATATCGCTGAAGAACAGGGCATGAACCTCACCGAGGCTGTGCTGCATGTGCTGACGGCGCCGAAAGGCGATCGCACCATCTGTATCCAGTTCATCATCGACGAAGCGGACGTGGAGACGAACCTTGCGCACACCGACATGATGGTGGGCTCGGATGGCATACCGGACCTGCGCGGCCGCCCGCATCCGCGACTGTTCGGCACGTTTCCGCGGGTGCTCGGCTACTACGTGCGGGAACGGGGTATCCTGTCGCTGCCCGAGGCCGTGCGGCGTATGACGTCTCTGTCTGCCCGCACGTTCGGTATGGTCGAGCGCGGTGAGCTCACGGAAGGTTTCTGGGCCGATCTTGTCCTCTTCGATCCCGGGCTGATCATCGACCGCGCCACGTACGACGACCCGAAGCAGTCGCCGGCAGGTGTGCAGGCCGTTGTGGTGAACGGCGCGGTGGCTTACCAGGACGGGCAGGAAACCCACGCCGGTGAAGGCAGAATGCTGCGCTACCGTGCGGCGGCGCACGGCGAGATCTGAACACGCGTATCTCCATATCCAACAGAAGCTGCAACGAGGAGCTTGAATGACCTTTCTCTTGAAGGAACGGCACGGCCATGTGCTCGCGCTGACCATGAACAGTCCGGACACCCGCAACGCCCTGACGGGCGATGATCAGTTCGACGACATCGAGCGCACGTGCGCGGAGATCAACGACGATGTCGGTGTGCGCGCGGTGGTGCTCACGGGCGCCGGCACCGCGTTCTGTGCGGGCGGCAACGTCAAGGACATGCGCGATCGCACCGGGCTTTTCTCCGGCGATCCGTTCGATCAGGCGGACGCCTATCGCAAAGGCATCCAGCGTATCCCGCGGGCAATCTACGCCTTGAACGTACCCATCATCGCGGCGGTGAACGGTCCGGCTGTAGGGGCGGGCTGCGATCTCGCCACCATGTGCGACATCCGCATAGGCAGCGAGCGTGCCATGTTCGCCGAGAGCTTCGTCAAGCTCGGCATCATCCCCGGCGACGGGGGCGCGTGGTTCCTGCCGCGCGCGGTGGGCTATTCCAACGCCTGCAAAATGGCTTTCACCGGCGACCCGGTGAAGGCGGACGAGGCGCTGCGCACCGGCCTCGTGTCCGAGGTTGTGGCCGAAGACGAACTGATGCCGCGGGCCCTGGAGCTTGCTCAGGCAATTGCCGGGAACCCGCCGCACGCGGTGCGTCTGACCAAGCAGCTCATGCGGGCCAGCCAGAATGCCTCGCTGGACGAGCTGCTGGACAAATCGGCAGCCTTTCAAGCGGTCTGTCATGCTGAACCCGATCACGCGGAGGCGGTCGCCGCGTTTTTCGAAAAACGCGCGGGTAACTACCGCAGCGAATGAAGCCCCCATCCCTGGACAGGAGGAGAGAAACCATGTCTGCATCTCATCTGGCGCGCTGTGCAGCGCTGTGCCTTGCTCTGCTGATCGGCCCTGGCGCTCAGGCGGCCACGCTGCCGGTGGTGAAAGCCGAACGGGAAGGCATGTCGAGCGAACGGCTCGCGCGCATTACGGAAATTACGCAGGGTTACGTCGACGACGGCAAGCTTGCTGGTGTGATCACGATGGTGGCGCGACGCGGGCGCATCGTGCACTTCGAAGCCGTGGGCGCGCGTGGCGTGGACGATGCGCGTCCGTTGGAGAAGGATCACCTGTTCCGCATCTATTCCATGACCAAGCCGATCACGGCGGCAGCGGTCATGCAGCTCTACGAGCAGGGTAAGTTTCACCTCAGCGACCCGGTGTCGAAATTTGTGCCCGAGCTGAAAGGCTTGAAGGTGCTGAACAGCGACGGCGAGCTGGAGGACGCAGCCCGTGAAATGACCATGCAGCAACTGCTGACGCACACGACCGGGCTGTCTTATGGCTTCAACGCCGCCAACGATCCTGTCGACAAAGCCTATGCGGAGGCAGAGCTGTGGAAGTCGAAAGACCTGGACGACTTTGCCGCCAAGCTCGGCAAGCTGCCGCTCAAGTTCCATCCCGGTGATCAGTGGCATTACTCGGTGGCGGTAGACGTCACGGGGCTGGTGGTGCAGCGGATCAGCGGTCAGCCTTTCGACGAGTACCTGGCCGAGCACATTTTCGAGCCGCTCGGCATGACGGATACCTTTTTCGCGGTGCCTGATGACAAGCTGGATCGATTCCTGCCGAACCACTTCCTCAATCCCGAGAACGGCGCCATGACGCAGGTGCCTGACGACAGCAACGAGGCCATGCGCAACTACCGTGAGGTCACGCTGTTTTCTGGTGGGGGTGGTCTGGTGTCCACGACCATGGACTACATGCGTTTTGCCGAGGCCATGCGCAACGGCGGGGAGCTGCGCGGCGCCCGCATCCTGGGTCCGAAGACGGTCAAGTACATGGCCACCAACCACCTGCCGGCCAGCATCGTCAGCGGCGGTACCGGTGAGCAGCCGGTGCTCGGCTCACCCTTGAGGGGCTTCGGCTTCGGCCTTGGTTTCGGCATTGTCACCGACCCGGCCGCCGGCGGTGTCATGGGCAGCGCGGGTGAATACAGCTGGGGCGGTGCGGCGGGCACCGTGTTCTGGATCGATCCCGTCGAAGAGCTTGTCGTCGTGGGCATGATCCAGCTCATGGGCAGCCCCTATCCGTTCCGCTCGGACCTCAAGGTGGCTGCCTATCAGGCGTTGACCGAAAGCCTGGAGTAAGCGCTAGCGCGAACCCTGACCGTCGTCGATTTTGATGAACGTGCCTGTCACCGCTTCTGATGCCGGTGACAGGAAGTAGAGCAGCGAGCTGTCCATCTGCGCCGGATCGCAGATACGCTTGCGCGGGAAGTGCTGTGCAATGTCGCCCATGCGCTCCAGCATGCCGTCCATCATCTCGGAGGAAAACGCGCCCGGGGCAATGGCGTTGACGTTGATGTTGAAGCGCGCCCACTCGACGGCGAGGCACTCGGTCATGCGGACGATGGCCGACTTGGTGATCGAGTAGAGGGCCGCGCCGTTGCCTGCGTAGTGAAAGCCGCCTACCGAAGAGATGTTGACCATGCGCCCCGGCAGTTCTGCGGCAATGAGGCGCCGGGCGATCTCACAGGACAGCACATAAGGACCGCGCAGGTTCGTGTCGAAGACGTCGTCGATCAGCTCCAGGGACATTTTGTGGGCCCGCTGTGCATCGGGAATGCCGGCGTTGTTGATGAGAATGTCGATGGTGCCGAAAGCTGCTTCGGCCTTGTCGACGCAGGCCATGATGGAATCGTTGTCGCGCATGTCCAGCGCGATGGGTTCGGCAACACCGCCGTCGGCACGGATTTCTGCTGCCAGCTCTTCCAGCCGTTCCACGCGGCGGCCGGTGATGGCCACCTTCGCACCACACGCCGCCAGCACCTTGGCAAAGCGGCGCCCCAGCCCTGAGGTGGTACCGGTGACTAGGGCAACCCTGCCGGACAGGTCGGTGGATACGTTGGGGATGGGATAGTCAGTCATGGATCACCTGCGCAATTCCTGCTAAAAACACGTCATGCTGTCACAGGAAGAAATCGACCGCTACTTTGACGAGGGCTTTCTCGTTCTACGCGGCCTCATCGACGCTGACGCGCTCGCGACCTACAACGCGCGCTTTCTGGAGTACGTGGAAGGCGGCGAGCCGCTGCCCGACGCGATGAAAATCATGCAGGACGTGATGGTGGTGAAAGGCGCCGTCGCGCCGCCGTCGCCGGTGCACGCGGTGAACAAACTGCTGTGTCTGGAAAATGATCCGGTGCTGTTCGGCTACGCCCGTCATCCCCGGCTGGTGGCGGCGCTGCGCAGTCTGTTGGGCGATGAGTTCTACAGCCTCTCGTCCAATGTCTTTAACAAGCCGCCAGGTGTGGATGGGCGACACCCTCTGCATCAGGACCTCCGTTACTTCAAGGTGCGTCCGGCCGAGCATATTGTGGGCGTATGGACTGCCATGTTACCGGCCACCCGCGAGCATGGCTGTCTCGCGGTGATCCCCGGCTCGCACAAAGGCGAGTTGCTGCCGCATGAGAACCCCGACTGGGACTACGTGAACCACGGCTTCTACGGCATAGGAGACGTGGATGTGGAAGCGCGCGTGCATGTCGAGATGGCGCCCGGGGATACGCTGCTGTTTCATCCGCTGCTCATCCACGGCTCGGGGCGCAATCGATCGGGTGAATTCCGCCGGGCCATCTCAGTGCACTATGCGGCCGCGGATTGCCAATCGCCCAGGGGCGACTGGCAGCAGCAGGGTCTCACCCGCAGAATCGCCTGAACGTCGCGAGCAGGCTCAGTCGAACCACTTGATCGCCCGGATCAGTTCCGGGTCGTAGCCGTCCGCTTTGTACAGTGACAGGGCCCGTTCGTTCTTCGCAAATACATGCAGCGAGATCGATTGCGCGCCGCGCGCCCGGGCAAGTTGCTCGGCTTCGGCGAGCAGGCGCCGCCCCAGACCGGTGCCGCGGGCGTCGGGGTGTACCACGATCGCTTCGAGATGGGCGCTGGGGGCGTGGCTCATGAGCTCGTCGCGCATGGTGACGATGATCAGACCAAGCACCTTGTCACCGGCTGCGGCCACGTGCGCGAGACAGTCGTCGCGACGTCCTGCCAGCACGTCGTCAAAGACGACGACATCGCCGGCCCACAGGTCGTCGGGGTTGCGACGCTCGGGTACGTCGAAGTCCGCAAGCTGGGGAAGCAGTGCGCGAACCTGTGCTGCATCAGCTTCGATGGCGGGTCGAATTTCGGGTGCGTCGCTCATTGTGGGAGAATAGCCGCAATGCAGAAGTTCTCAAGCACCACGGCAACCACGATCGTGATTGCCAACATGGTGGGCACCGGCGTATTCACCAGCCTGGGGTTCCAGTTACTGGACATACAGGCCGCGCCCGTCATTCTGATGCTCTGGGTGCTGGGCGGCGTGCTGGCGTTGTGTGGTGCGCTCTGTTACGCCGAGCTCGGGGCGGCGCTGCCCCGGTCGGGTGGGGAGTACAACTATGTTGCCCGGGTCTACCACCCCGGGGCCGGCTTCATTTCCGGCTGGATCTCGGCCACGATCGGTTTCGCCGCGCCGACCGCGCTGGCCGCCATTACTGCCGGGGCTTATCTCCAGGTGCTGTGGCCCGAAGTGTCCCGCAGTCTCGCAGCCGCTGTGCTGGTGCTTGTCGTTACCGCGGTGCACATGGGCAGCCGCGGCGGCAGCTCACGCTTTCAGTTGCTGTTCACAGCCGCCAAGATTGCGCTGATCGTTGTGTTCGTCGCGACAGCGTTCTGGCACGTGGAAACCGTGCAGCCGGTACGGTGGCTGCCGGTGATGTCCGATCTCGACCTGGTCGGTACAGCCGGCTTCGCCATCGCGCTCATCTTCGTCAACTATGCCTATACGGGCTGGAACGCCGCCACGTACCTGGCAGGGGAGGTGCATGACGTAACGCGGTCACTGCCGCGTATACTGATCGTCGGCACTGCCGTGGTAACCGCGCTGTACGTGGTGCTGCACGTCATGTTCCTCAGCGTGGCGCCCATGGATGCCATGGCGGGGCAACTCGAGATCGGCTACATCGTTGCAGACTTTGCTTTCGGCGACGGCGGCTCGCGACTCATAGCGGGTATGCTGGCGGTACTGCTGATCTCCACGGTCAGCGCCATGATTCTCGCCGGGCCCCGGGCGCTGCAGGTCATTGGCGAAGACGTGCCGGCGCTTGGCGTGCTGGCCCGTACGAATCGTCATGGTGTTCCCTATGTTGCCATCGGCACCCAGACGGCGTTGACACTGGTGATGATTCTCACCTCGACCTTCGAGGCCATTCTCATCTTTGCGAGTTTCACGCTCGCGCTGAACACGTTGGTGACCGTGGCCGGGGTGGCGGTGCTGCGTCATCGGCAACCGGAGCTTGCACGACCGTTCGAGGTGCCCTGGTACCCGGTGCCTGTGCTCATTTACTGCGGCATCACGTTCTGGACATTGGTTTACGTGCTGTGGGAGCGTCCTGTCGAAGCAGCCGTGGGGGCTGCGCTCATTGCCGCCGGCTGGTTGTTCTATCGGCTTACGCGGGCTACGGTAGCGCCTCATTTGAATTCGGGGGAAGAGCAGTGACCGATCATCTGCTGGAAACTTTTGAGGCCGGTGTTGCCACGCTGACCATGAACCGTCCGGAGGCGCGCAACGCCATGTCCGGGGAGATGATGGCAGCGATGCATGAGGCGCTGCCGCGTCTGGCCGCTGACAATGCCGTGCGATGTGTGGTGCTTACCGGTACCGGGGGTGCCTTCTGCGCCGGCGGCGACGTGAAGGGTTTTGCTTCGGAGGCAGGTGCGTCGCAGGCGGAGGATGCGCCTAAACGCGGCTTCGACCTGGAAGGGCGGGCCGAAGGGCTGCGATCCGGGATGGAGCTCTCGCGGCTGTTGCACGAGATGCCGAAGCCGACGCTGGCGGCAATTCCGGGGCCGGCTGCCGGTGCGGGATTTTCGCTGGCCCTCGCTTGTGATCTGCGCATTGCCCTGGATACGGCAAAGCTCACCACCGCGTTTTCCAAGGTAGGCCTGTCCGGGGACTACGGCGGTTCTTTCTTTCTGCCGTATCTCGTTGGTCAGGCGAAAGCCCGCGAACTCTATTTCACGGCCAAGGTGCTGTCAGGCGCTGAAGCGGAAGCCATTGGTCTCGTGTCCCGGGCGGTGGCAGCCGACGCCTACGAGGCGGCTGTCGCGGAACAGGCCCGGGAGCTTGCGTCGCTGCCTACCATTGCGGTCGGTTACATGAAAAAGAACCTCAACGCGGCGTATGGCGGCAATCTGAGTGACGCCTTCGACCGGGAAGCGCTGCACATGGTGCGCTGCTTCATGACGGAAGATCACAAGGGCGCGGCCCAGGCGTTCGTGGAAAAGCGCGCGCCGGAGTTTCAGGGCCGCTGATTTCCGGGTTGCGTCGTGGCTGCCGCTCAGTGGAACACGCGCTTCGGCTTTCTCATGGCCTCGGTGGGCTTTGCGGTGGGCCTGGGCAACATCTGGCGCTTTCCCTATGTCACCGGCGAGAACGGCGGGTCGGCGTTCGTGCTGGTTTACCTGGCCTGTGTGGCGGCGATCGGGGTGCCGTTCCTCATGGCGGAAATTCTCCTCGGTCGCAAAGGCGGCAGGACGCCGCCGGAGAGCATGGCCCGGCTTGCAGAGCAGGCCGGCAGCACCCGGCGCTGGGCCTGGGTGGGCCATCTCAACCTGCTCACCGCGTTTACGATTCTCATCGCCTACGGTGTGGTGGCCGGATGGGTGTTGCACTATCTGTTTCTGGCGTTCACCGGCGAGGTGGTCACGCTCAGCAGCGGCGCGGCGTCCCTGGCCGCCTTTGACGCGCTGCTGGCCGATGTGCCGCAACTCGTGTTCTGGACGCTGCTGGCATTCTGTCTGGCGGGGGCAATTGTCTTCGCGGGTGTGGAACATGGCATAGAGCGGGCGGTTGTGGTGCTGATGCCGGCATTGTTCGTGCTGCTGGTGGTGCTGGCGGTTTTCAACGTGTTTGCGGGAGGGATGCAGGCGGCGCTGGCGTATCTCTTCACCCCCGACTTCTCCAAGCTCACGCCCGACGTGCTGCTGGCCGCCGTCGGCCAGGCGTTCTTTTCCATCGGCGTGGGCATGGCCGGCATGATGATGTACGGGGCCTACCTGAAAGAGGACGTGTCCATCGCTTCGAGCGCGCTGATCATCGTGCTTGCCGATACGCTGGTTGCGCTGGTGGCCGGCCTGGTGATCTTCCCCATGGTGTTTGCGCATGGCCTGGACCCGGCGGGTGGCTCGGGGCTCATCTTCCAGACGCTGCCGCTCGCGTTCTCGCAGATGGCATCGGGCACGCTCATAGCGGCATTGTTCTTCCTGCTGCTCGCTGTTGCTGCCATCACCTCCATCGTCGGTCTGCTGGAGCCGCAACTGGCGTGGGTGGTGGCCAGAACCGGCTGGTCGCGCTACCGCGCCACGGTGACGGTTATTGCCGTGCTGCTGACCGCCAGCCTGCTGAGTACCCTGAGCTACAACCACTGGGCGGATGTGACCGTCTTCGGGTCGAGCCTGAGCGCGGTGATCGACTTTCTTCCCAACCAGGTGTTTCTGCCGCTCGGAGGGCTGCTGATTGCCGTGTTTGCCGGTTACGTGCTGCCGCGCGCGGTGAGTGCGGCGGGTCTCGGTCTGCCTGACCGGGCCTTCAGCGCCTGGCATGGCCTGCTGCGCTACGTGGCTGCGCCGGCGGTGCTCGTGATCCTCGTCTCGGGCCTCTTCGGATGAGGCAGGTGCGCTGCTACAGCGGCAGCGTCAACCGGTGGGAGTGCGACGAGAACGATCACATGAACGTTCGCTTCTTCCAGGAGAAGCACACGCAGTGTCTGCAGGCTGCGTTGCGCCGGTTGGACGTGCTGGCCGCGAACGAGGCGGAAGCCGTCAATCAGCTGGTGCAGGCCCAGCATCTGCGTTTCCTTCGCGAGGCACGCCTCGCGGCGCCGCTTGTGGGAGTAGCGTCCACCGTTGCGTTGACAGACGGCCGCACTGCGGTGCTCACCGAGCTGCTCGACGCCCTCAGCGATGAAGTGCTTGCCAGCTGCGTGCACGAGCTGGCGGCGGTGGAAACTGTCGCGGCTGCCATGCCATTGCCATCGCATGCGGGCAGCCGGGGGGTGCCGGCGACGGACACGGCGTATGCGCGGCTGTCCGGTGCTGTCCGCGACACGGTCGGCTTCCGGGAGATCGGGCGCGGTGTCATCCAGGCACAGGAAGTCGATGCCCAGAGACGCCTGGCGCTGTCCGGATACATGGGGCGGCTTTCCGACAGCATGCCGCATCTGTGGGCCATGCTGCGCGGTCCCGCGGAAGCGCGGGCGCCGCTGGAAGGTGGCGCGGTGCTCGAGTACCGACTGCACTATCATGCGCGCCTGCGCGCAGGAGACGGCTTTGCGGTGCACTCCGGTGTCGCGGAAGTGGGCGCCAAGGTGCAGCAGTTTGTGCATCTGATTCTCGACGACGCCGGCGGGCTGGCCGCCACGGCGCAGGCAGCCGGCGTGCGCATGAACCTGGAGACGCGGCGCGCCATGACACTGGAAGAGGCGGCGCTGGCGAGCATGCGGGCAGAAGCCCTTGCACCGGTCCCAACGATCGCTGGAGAAACAAGATGAGCATCTACGAGACGGACCTGGATGCCAATCAGGCAAACCACGTGGCCCTGTCGCCGATTTCCTTTCTGCGCCGGGCGGCACAGATCTACCCGCACCGGACCGCGGTGATACAGGGACAGACGCGGCGCAGCTGGGGGGACGTGTGGCAGCGCTGCGTTGCGGTTGCGGCGGCCCTGTCTGCGCGGGGTGTGCAGCGGGGCGATACGGTGGCGATGCTCAGCGCGAACACCGCAGAAATGTTCGAAGCGCACTTTGCCGTGCCCATGGCAGGGGCCGTGCTGAACGCCATCAACATGCGTCTGGACGCTGCGACCGTGCGCTTCATTCTCGAGCACGGCGAAGCTGGTGTGTTTCTGGTGGATCGCGAATTCGGCGCCCTGGCCGCAGAAGCGCTTGCCGGCATGGCCTCACCGCCGCTGGTGGTGGGGATTGACGATGCGGAGTTCGAAGGGGGTGAGCTGCTCGGAGACGTGACCTACGAAGATCTCGTTGCCGAAGGCGCAGACGCGGGCGCCGCGCCGATGCCGGTGGACGCCCGCGCCTTTCTGCCGGAGGACGAATGGCAGGCCATCGCGCTCAACTATACCTCCGGCACCACGGGCAATCCCAAAGGGGTGGTTTACCATCATCGCGGCGCCTACCTGAACGCCGTCTCCAACGCACTCACCTGGGACATGGGCGAGCATCCCGTGTACCTGTGGACGCTGCCGATGTTTCATTGCAACGGCTGGTGTTTTCCGTGGACGCTGGCCGTCAATGCGGGCACCAACGTGTGCCTGCGCGCCGTGCGGGACGCGGCCGTGTACGACGCCATTGCCCGGCACGGCGTGACGCATTTCTGTGGTGCGCCGGTGGTGCTGAACACGCTTTTGAACGCACCGGATGCCATGCGCGCGCAGGTGCAGCATGCCGTTAAAGTCATGACCGCGGGCGCGGCGCCGCCGGCAGCCATCATCGAAGGGATGCAGGCCCAGGGCGTCGACGTCACCCATGTGTACGGGCTCACGGAAACCTACGGACCGGTCACGCTGTGCGCCTGGCAGGAAGATCTGTGGGGAGCGCATGCGCCCGACGAGAAGGCGGTGCTGAAGGCGCGCCAGGG
>CAZYYJ010000065.1:0-30208 GCA_964651595.1 uncultured Pseudomonadales bacterium
CGTGCCCACCTGCATCAAGCTGGTGCGCATACAACCGTTCGCAGGCACGTGTCTGATCACCCTCGACGCCAAGCTCGTGCACAAGATTGTCGACCGTTTCTTCGGCGGCACCGGCGGCATGGCCGCCTATGAAGGCAACGAGTTTTCGCCGACTGAGAAACGCGTCATCAACCGCATCATGGCGCTGCTGCTCACACATTTCGAGGAAGCCTGGCGCGATGCCTTTCCCATCGCGTGCGAGATCGTAGGCGAGGAGATCAATCCCGGGCTGGTGACGGCCATCGCTTCCGGCGACGCCGTGATGGTATCGAGCTACCGCCTCGACCTGGATGAGAGCGGCGGCGAGCTGCACATCGTGTTTCCGTACGCCTCGCTGGAGCCATACAAACGCGTGCTGGATGCCACCGCACAGCGCGACACCGACGATGCCAGTGCAAGCTGGCGGGTGGCCATGGAAGACGCTCTGCTCGATTCGGAAGTGCCCGTACGGTGCGTTATCGGCGACGCAGACATGCGCCTCAGAGACCTCATGCGGCTGACGCCCGGCGACATCATCGACATCAACATGCAGGAACTGCATCAGGTCACCGTCGGCAAGATGCCGGTATTCAGCGCCCGGCTGGGCGATTCCCGGGGCAAGTTTGCGCTCGAGTTCGAAACGATGGGGCTGGTGTCCTGACCCCGTTGTCGTTGTTGTAAGAAAGGAGACATGCAGTGAGCGAAGAACAAACCGTCACGCAGGAAGAGGGTGCGGCAACCGACGGCCCCATGCAGACGCGGGCCGCCAGTGCCAAGAACCTGGAGGTTGTGCTGGATATACCCGTGCGGCTGTCCATGGAAGTGGGCAACACCAATCTGAGTATCCGCAAGCTCCTGCAGCTGTCCAAAGGTTCCATCGTGGAGCTGTCCCGAGCGGCCGGAGAACCGCTGGACGTGCTGGTGAACGGGACGCTCATCGCCACCGGCGAGGTGGTGGTTGTGAACGAAAAATTCGGGATCCGGTTGCTCGACGTCATCAGCCCCGAACAGCGCATACAGAGCATCAACTGAGCAGCGTCGGCTGATCTCGCAGGAAGGAACCGGCACGTGAACCCGCTTGAAAACCTGGGACAGGTTGTACTGGCGCTGCTCGCCATCGTCGCGCTCATTGCGCTGCTTGGCTTCGTGGCCCGGCGACTGCAGAAAGTGCAGGCGCACGCCGGCGGCAATCTGCGCATCGAGGATACGCTGTACCTGGGTGCCAAGGAACGCATTGTCGTGCTCAAGCACGACGATCGAGAATTCCTCATCGGCATCACCAGTCAGGGCATGACGAAGCTGCATGACCGTGCCGCGGTCACCCCGGCAGCGGTGCCTCGGGAAGTGGCATGAAAACTGTGTTCGTCGCTATGTTGCTGGCTGCCGCGGCCCTGCTGGTGACGTCACCCGTCGAAGCAGCCGTAGACCTGCCGGCGGTCACCGTTACCACAGAAGCCGACGGTTCCGAGAGCTACAGCATCAGTATTCAGATCCTGGCCGTAATGACGGTCATCACGCTGTTGCCGTCCCTGATCATCATGCTCACGGCCTTCACGCGCATCATCATCGTGTTTGCCATTCTGCGCCAGGCGATCGGCATGCAGCAGACACCCTCCAACCAGATCCTGGTCGGCATCGCCCTGTTTCTGACGATTTTCATCATGAGCCCTGTGTTCGAGGAAGCGTACGTGACAGCCGTGGAGCCGTACATGGCAGAAACACTGGATGCCGAAAACGCCGTAACGACCGCGGTTGCACCGTTCCGGTCGTTCATGCTCGAGCAGACACGAGCGGCTGATCTGGAGCTCTTCATGCGCCTTTCGGATCACGAGGCGGTGGACGATCCGTCGGCGGTGGATTTCTTTGTGCTGGTGCCGGCATTTATGACAAGCGAGCTCAAAACCGCCTTTCAGATCGGTTTCATGCTTTTCATCCCGTTCCTCATCATCGATATGGTCGTGGCCAGCGTGCTCATGTCCATGGGGATGATGATGCTGTCCCCGCTCATCATCTCTCTGCCGTTCAAAATCATGCTCTTTGTGCTGGTGGATGGCTGGGTGATGATCATGGGCACGCTGGCGTCCAGCTTCGGCATGCTGCTGTGAGCCTGGGAGATGTACTGTCGCTGTTCGGCGAAGCCCTCGGTCTGGTGGTGATCGCCGTGGCCGTACTGGTACTGCCAAGTCTGCTGGTGGGTCTGGTCGTGGCCGTGTTTCAGGCCGCCACGCAGATCAACGAGCAGACCCTGAGCTTTCTGCCGCGCCTGCTGGCCACGCTGCTGACGATCATGTCTGCCGGTCCCTGGCTGCTTGGTCAGATGATCGACCATTTCGCGCGCATCTTCGACGCGATTCCCGGGTTGATGGGATGACATGGAGGTCCCTCTTGCGCCGCTTCTGGCCCTTGTTGGCGATTTTCTCTGGAACTTTCTCCGTGTGGGCGCCTTCTTTCTGGCGGTGCCGGTGTTCGGCAATCAGCTCGTACCCGCCCGGGTACGGCTGCTGTTGAGCCTGGCCGTCGCCATGGCATTGACCCCCGTGCTGCCGGCGCCTGTGAGCCTCGCCGATTTCGGTATGCAGCATATTGTCGATCTTGCGGTACAGATCGGGTGGTCCATCGGCCTCGGCTTCTCTGCCGCGATCTTTTTTCAGCTTTTTGTCATCGCGGGTCAGTTCATCGGCATGCAGATGGGACTGGGCTTTGCCGCCATGGTCGACCCCGGCAACGGCATCCAGGTTACGGTGTGGTCGCAGTTTTTCCTCATGCTGGTGACGCTGTCGTTTGTCACCGTGAACGGGCATCTCGTGCTGCTGGAGATTCTGGTGCAGGGCTACCAGATGGGTATTACCACGGCGGGAGGACTCACGGGTTTTGCCTACAACCTGGCAGCCCTTGGCGGCTGGATGTTCGTTGGCGGCGTTCTCATTGCCATTCCGGCGGTTGTGTCGCTGCTCATCGTCAACCTGTCTTTCGGCATCATGAACCGCAGCGCGCCGCAGCTGAATATCTTCGCCCTGGGCTTTCCGTTCAGCCTCGTGTTCGGACTCGTCATCATCTGGGTGCTGCTGCACGGGTGGACAGATCAGTTCACGCGCCTGCTGGCGGACTATTTCGACCTCGCCACCAACGCGTGGAGGCCCTAGCGTGGCAGAAGAGCAGCAGGGGCAGGAAAAAACCGAAGAACCCACGCCGAGGAAACTCGAGAAAGCCCGGGAAGAAGGACAGGCGGCCCGCTCCCGCGAGCTGAACACCGTGGCTCTTGTCACCTTCGGTGCGCTTGCGCTCATCGCCGCGGCGCCGCACATGGCCGAGGGGTTACTCAGCATTGCGCGTTACTACTTCAGCGAAGCGGCGAGCATGTCGAAGGGCATGCTGGCCAATCTCGGGGATTCGGCCATGACGGCCATCGGCGTATTCATCCCGCTGGGGCTCGTGCTGTTCGTTGCCGGTGTGCTTTCCAGCGTCGCGGTCGGCGGTCTCGTGTTTGCGCCCAAAGCGCTCGCTTTCAAAGGCAACCGCATCGATCCCATCAAAGGCTTCGGTCGCATCTTTTCGGCCAAATCTGCCATGGAGCTGGCCAAGTCCATCGCCAAGTTCGTGCTGGTGTCAGCGCTGGCGGTGGCCGTGCTGTCCGTGTACATGGACAGCCTGCTGATGCTTGGTGCGCTGCCGGTCGAGGTTGCCATCGTGGATGGGCTCACCTATGTGGGTATCGCGTTTCTGCTGGTGGGCTGCGCGCTCATTCTCGTGGCGGCCATCGACATCCCTTTCCAGATCCAGCAACACCGCAAACAGCTCAAGATGACCAAGCAGGAGGTCAAGGAAGAGCTGAAGAACTCGGAAGGCAAGCCCGAGGTAAAAGCGAAGGTGCGCGCTCTTCAGCAGCAGATATCCCAGCGTCGCATGCTGGACGCTGTACCCGAGGCTGACGTAATCATCACCAACCCCGAGCACTTCTCGGTGGCCCTGAAGTACGACAACGCCGTTTCTGCCGCGCCCGTGGTGATTGCCAAAGGTGTGGATCACATGGCTCTGAAGATCCGCGAAATCGGTCAGGCCCACGACGTGCCCATGGTGCCCGCACCGCCGCTGGCGCGGGCCGTGTACTTCTCTACCGAGCTGGATCAGGAGGTGCCTGAAGCGCTGTACATTGCGGTTGCTCAGGTACTGGCTTACGTCTACCAGCTCGAACAGTACCAGCGCGGGCAGCTGGCTGAGGCACCACAGCTCGCCGGTATCGAGCTGCCCGACGAGTTTGCGGAGTATGCCGATGACTAACCTCCGTCTCGGAACCGTCGCCATTCCGCTGCTGCTTCTGCTGTTGATCGCCCTGATGACGGTGCCCATTCCACCGGCCCTGCTGGACGTGTCCTTCACGTTCAACATCACCCTGGCGCTCGTGGTGCTGCTGGTAGCGGTTTACGTCATGCGCCCCCTGGAGTTTGCCGCGTTTCCCACGGTGCTGCTGGTGGCGACGCTGCTGCGCCTTGCTTTGAATGTTGCTTCCACGCGCGTGGTGCTGCTGGAAGGCCATCAGGGTGGAGCTGCGGCCGGTCAGGTAATCGAATCTTTCGGCGCAGTGCTGGTCGGTGGCAATTACGTGGTGGGCCTTGTCGTGTTCATCATTCTCGTGATCATCAATTTTGTGGTGGTCACGAAAGGCGCCGGGCGCATCTCCGAAGTGAGCGCGCGCTTCACCCTCGATGCCATGCCCGGCAAACAGATGGCCATCGACGCGGATCTCAACGCGGGCATCATCGATCAGGACGAAGCCAAGCACCGGCGGGAGGAGGTGGCTCAGGAGGCTGACTTCTACGGCGCCATGGATGGCGCCAGCAAGTTCGTGCGCGGTGACGCGGTCGCGGGCATCCTGATTCTCATCATCAACATCGTCGGCGGCCTTGCCATTGGCATGGCGCAGCATGATCTGGATTTTGCCACCGCCCTGCAGGTGTACACGTTGCTCACCATTGGTGATGGCCTGGTGGCGCAGATCCCTTCGCTGCTGCTGTCGACAGCCGCCGCCATCATCGTCACGCGAGTGAACAGCGCGCAGGACATGGGCCAGCAGGTGATGGACCAGATGTTCGCGCAGCCCAAAGCGCTGGCGGTTGCCGCGAGCATTCTGTTTGTGCTCGGCGTCATTCCCGGCATGCCGCATTTCGTGTTCCTCTCCCTCGCCGCGCTGGCGGGCGGCGTGGCCTGGCTGATCAACCGACGGCTTCAGCAGGCGAGCCCCGAAATCGAAGAACCCAGCACCGAGGTTGCGGAACCTGTCAACACGGAGGTGAGCTGGGACGACGTTACACCGGTGGATACGCTCGAACTGGAGGTGGGTTACAAACTCATCCCCATGGTCGACAAGGCGCAGAACGGCATGCTGCTGGAACGCATTCGCGGTGTGCGCAAAAAGCTCTCGCAGGAGCTCGGCTTCCTGGTGCCGAGCATCCACATCCGCGACAACCTCGACCTGCTGCCTAACAGCTACCGGTTTTCCCTGACCGGCGTTACCGCAGGCGAGGGTGAGGTATATGCCGACAAAATGCTGGCGATTGATCCCGGGGAGGTGTTCGGCCAGTTGAACGGTATTGCCACCCAGGATCCAGCCTTCGGTCTGCCGGCAGTATGGATCGAAGAGAGTGACCGTGACACGGCGCAGACCCTCGGCTATACCGTCGTGGACGCAAGCACCGTGGTGGCGACCCACGTCAACCAGATCATGCTGGACAACGCGGCTGATCTGCTCGGCCACGATGAAGTGCAGCAACTCGTAGACCTGCTTGCTCAAAGCTCGCCGAAGCTCGCCGAGCAGCTCGTTCCTACCGCCATATCTCTGTCGGGATTGTTGAAGATTCTGCAGGCGCTGCTGCGGGAGAAGATCCCCGTACGCGACATCCGCACCATTGCCGAATGCCTGGCCGACGCCAGCGTCGCCAGCCTGGATCTGGAGCAGCAGACCAGCCTCGTGCGCGGCAAGCTCAGCCGGCTGATCGTGCAGAGTATCTACGGCAACGAGGACGCTCTGGAGGTGATTACCTTCGAGCCGGAGCTGGAACAGCTGCTGATGCAGGCGAGGCAGCAGGGGCAGAGTGCCGATGCACCGGTGATAGAGCCTTCCATGGCAGAGCGTCTGCAGCAGTCGGTTCTGCGGGCTGCAGAGGAGCGGGAGATTGCCGGGAAGCCGGCCGTCATTCTGGTTTCTGCGGGTCTGCGCAGCCTCATTGCCCGCTTCGTGCGCTTTTCCAAGGCGGTGATCCATGTGCTGGCTTACGAGGAGATCCCCGAAAACAAGCAGATCACCGTGGTTACGACGATAGGACGGTCAGCATGAGGAGAACGTCATGAATCCCGAGCAATCCGCGATCAGCACCTTCACAGCAGATACGCTGCGCGCGGCGCTTGCCGCGGTGCGGGAGGCGCTGGGCCCCGAGGCGCTGATTGTGTCCCAGGAACAGATCGGTCAACGGTTCCGTGTGCAGGCGACGCTGGATGCCGGTGAAGCAGCCATCACCGCCGCGATAGCGTCCGCGGCGTCTCCCGAAGGGGCGGTTGCCGGGCGCGGTACAGTGCACGCCGCGCAACCGCGCGGTGAGGACCTGTTGGCCGATGCCCCACCGGTCCCGGAACCCGTGGCACTGGATCTGGTGCCACAGACGTTCGTTTACGCAGGCGTTGACGTAACGCAGCTGACAGGTTGCTTTCGCTTTGTGGGCGGTTCCGGGGTGGGTAAGACCACAACCCTCATCAAGGTGCTGGCGGAATGGGTGATGCACAACGGCAATGGCGGCGCGGTAGTGATCAGCACCGACGATCAAAAACTGGCAGGTGCAGAGCCCCTGCAGCTCGCATGTCAGATGCTGGGCGTAGAAAACCACCAGTGCAACGCCGCTGAGCTGGAACCGCTTCTTGCGCGCCTGCGACTCAACGAGCTGGTGCTCATAGACACGCCCGCCAGTGAAACGACACGGAGCGTTACCGGCAACGGCGTAAACGTGGACACAAAACCGTCCACCCCCGTGGCGGTCCGTGACGTGCTGGTCTGTTCCGCCCAGCACAGCGCTGTGGCCCTGCGCGCCCAGAGCCGACACCTCCACGGCTGCGCACGGGGCTGGACCGCTCTGACGCACCTGGATCAGCCTTTCGACGCCCATGATCTGGTGCGTTGGCTTGAAGGTGCCCAGATCAGTCTCGCCTGGCTCGCCGGCAGCCAGGCCGTTGCGGACAACCTGGAGCGCGCTACACCCTCGCTGCTGGGCGCGCTGCTCGCGAGTCGTGCTGGCACAGATCAGACAGCGACAGAGCAGGCAGCGGCGTCACGGGACAACAGCCCGCACGGCCGGGTGAACGTCGTGGCGGTAAACGTCTGATGAGTCTGTCGGCCGCGCGCTGGCGGGCTCAGGGTCGTTTGACCGATGGGCAGCAGCAACTATGTTTAAGGATAGACAACACCGTCCGGGAAGGGCGGTGCGCACCGCAGGAGCAGTAGGGAAATGGAGCAAGTCTCGACCAAGCCAATACAGGTGGTGGCCATCACCGGCGGTAAAGGCGGCGTGGGCAAAACCAACGTCACCGTCAACCTGGGGCTGGCCCTGGCACACATGGACCGCCGGGTAACGCTGCTGGATGCTGATCTCGGCCTCGCTAACGTGGACGTTCTGCTGGGCTTGAAACCCAAGCACACGCTCAAAGACGTGCTGGATGCGACCTGCTCCATGCGCGATGTCGTGGTGCAGGGCCCGGACAAGCTGAAGATCGTGCCCGCGGCGTCGGGCCTGCAGGAGATGGTGAAGCTGGGGCCGCGTGAGCACGCCGGGTTGATCAGCGCGTTCAGCGAAATCGCGCACAACATGGATGTGCTGCTCATCGATACGGCAGCGGGCATCTCCGACGAGGTGGTGAATTTCCTCTGCGCCGCCCAGGAAGTGCTGGTAGTGGTGTGCAACGAACCTACGTCTGTCACCGATGCCTACGCGCTGATCAAGATTCTGAACCAGCAGTACGGTATTCATCGGGCCCGCATCGTGGCGAACATGGTGCGCAACGAGGAAGACGGTGAAACGGTGTTCAACAAACTTGTCAACGTCGCTGACCGCTTTCTGGATATGACGCTGATGTACGCAGGCTGTGTACCGTATGACGATCAGCTGAGACGTGCGGTGCAGAAACAGCGCTGCGTGCTGGACATTTACCCCAACAGCAAAGCATCCCAGGCATTCCGCAAACTCGCCAAGGAAGTGGATTCCTGGCCCATTCCCACCATTCCTACCGGTCATCTGGAGTTTTTTGTCGAGCGCCTGGTTGCCGACCACGCTCTGCACTAGGAGATGAAAAACTAGAACCATGCGCGATCCAGGAATAGCCGCCTATCAGGACGCCGCGGGCCGTGCAGAGACCGTGGAGCGTTTCGCCTATCTCGTGAAGCGCATCGCCCACCATCTCATGGCGCGGCTGCCGAGCACGGTGCAGCTCGACGATCTGCTGCAGGCAGGCATGATCGGCCTGCTGGAAGCCAGCAGCAAATACGACGCCACGAAAGGGGCGAGCTTCGAAACGTACGCCGGGATCCGCATTCGCGGCAGCATGCTGGACGAGATGCGCCGCGGCGATTGGGCCCCGAGATCCGTGCACAGAAACGCGCGGCGGGTACTGGACGCGATCCGTGACGTGGAGCACCGCAAAGGCTCCGCAGCCAGCGACCGCGATGTGGCCGAAGAAATCGATGTCAGCCTCGATGAGTATCACCAGATTGTCCGCGATACCGCGAATTGCCGCCTTTACAGCTACGAAGAAGTGAACGACGGGGAGGATACGTGGCTGCTGCCCAGCGTGGACGCCGGCGATCATGGCGTAGAGCGCGAGGCGCTGATGGGAGCGGTCACCAACGCGATCGGTGAACTTGCCGACAGAGAGCAGCTGGTCATGGCGCTCTACTACGACGAAGAGCTCAATCTCAAAGAAATCGGCGCAGTGCTGGGTGTGAGCGAATCCCGCGTCAGCCAGATCCTCAGTCACATCGTCACCAAGCTGCGCGCCACCATCGCGGCCTGGATGGAAGAAGAATAGTGGACCTCCTGGCTCTTGCCGGTGTTGTGCTCGCGTTTGCTGCGATTGCCTTCGGCAACAGCCTCGAAGGCGGTCAGCTCGCGGCTCTACTGGACCTGCCAGCGTTCATCATTGTCGTAGGCGGCACGCTGGGGGCCACGATTCTGCAGACGCCGTGGGCACGTATCGGCCGTGCGGTCACCATGCTGCGCTGGGTTGTGATGCCTCCGGGCGCCCGCAGCCATCTGGAAATCGAACGGCTCACGCAATGGAGCCGGGTGTCGCGACGTGAGGGCCTGCTTGGCCTCGAGAACATAGCGGAGAAGGTTTCTGAACCGCTGCGACGCAAAGGCCTGGAATTGCTGATCGACGGCGTGCAACCCCGTACGCTGCGCCGCCTGCTCGAAACCGACAGCGAACAGCGTGTGAACGAGGATCTTGCCGCGGCGCAGGTGTTTCGCAGCATGGGCGGCTACGCGCCAACCATCGGTATCCTCGGTGCTGTGATCGGCCTGATCCAGGTGATGAACAACCTCGCGAACCCCGATGAGCTGGGGCAGGGTATCGCTACGGCATTTGTTGCGACTATCTATGGCGTGGGCTTCGCCAATCTCCTGTTTCTACCCATTGCAGATCGCTTGCGGACGCTCGCAATGCGTAACGGGGACGTGGACGCATTGTTCATAGAAGGGCTGCTGGCAATTGCTGAGGGCGAGCATCCCAAGAGCATCGAGATGCGGCTGCAGGGCGTAGCGGTCTGACATGTTGCGCAGGGACTATCTCGAAGAAGAAGCCAATGCGGATCGCTGGATGATCTCCTATGCAGATTTCATCACGCTGCTGTTTGCCTTCTTCGTGGTGATGTATGCAATCTCCTCGGTAAACCAGGAGAAGTACCGGGTTCTGAGCGATACGCTGCAGAAGGCGTTTGATACGGAAGTATCCAGTCTGGATCCGATCCAGATCGGCGAGCCAACCAACGCACCGTCCCCACACATCGTGGACGTGCCCGAGACGCGAGGCTTCGTGGACACGCAGGTGGGCAACACGGAAATTGTCGATCCCGTGGAAGCCGTCGAGTCTCTGCTGGGAGGGTTCGCCGATCAGGGCGGCGTCAGCGTGTCGACCAGCGCAGACTGGGTGGAAATCTCCGTGCAGGCGGGCCTGCTGTTTGCGCCGGGCGCGGCACGCCTCAGCAGCGATGCCGAGGCGCTGCTGGTACCGGCTCTTGAGCTGCTGAGGGCGACACGACATCCCGTGACGATTGAAGGCTACACCGACAACGTGACGAGCTCGTCCACGCTGTACCCGTCGAACTGGACGCTCTCCGCGGCGCGCAGCGCCGGGGTGGCCGCGTTCTTTGCCAGCAATGGTGTTCGGCGCGAACGCATGACCGTGGTGGGCTATGGGGAGAACTTCCCCCTGGAAACCAACGCCACGCCTGCCGGTCGGGCGCAGAACCGGCGCGTGACCATCGTGGTGTCCCGTCGCCAGGACGCTGCCCGTAACCGCAATGCGGAGGTAGCGCCTCTCAAGGCAGCCGTTCGCTCCGCGGAAGCAGCTGTCGAGGTCGCTGAACCGCAACGCAAAGCCGACGGCGGCCTCATCTTCTCCAACACGGCGCCACAGGCGCCATCGCCTGAGGGAAATCCATGACATTTTCGTTGCCTGCGCTGGAGTTCGAGCTTTCTGTCGTCACGTTGCTTGCCGCTTTCGCTTGCTGCGGGGCGACCCTGCTGATCGTCAGAATGCAGCTCGCACGCCATCGGCGCCGTGTCACCGATCTGGAAGAACGCCTGGTGACGTTTGTGGAAGCATCCATCAACGTGGCGCACAGCGTTCAACAGTTGCAGAGCCCTGAAAGTGCTTTACCCCGCGTAGAAGTCCACATGCCCAATCGGCGCTGGATTCTGCAGGAGGCAAGCGAACGGCTTGATGCCGGTGAACGCCTTTCAGAAGTGGCGGAGCCTCTGGGCCTGTCGCGGGAAGAGGTTTCTCTTCTCAGACTACGGTCGGGCTGAGGCTGAAAATCGCTAGTTCCCGCTCGAATATCGGTTGCATCCAGGATCGATCGCAAAGCCAGCAAGCGCAAATGCACCCGTAAATCCGTCTACTTGCTGTTGCGCCGCGCGTGTCATTCGCGACATTCTTTGGTACCGACCGGTCTGGTCGCCAAAGATTCCGCCCACCGCCATGAGAACGCTCTCCGCCACATCAGCCGTTAAGCTGAACGTCGTCAGTCCCGACATGCCAGCGAAGGACATGCATGAGCGGCTCCACGAGCACGGTTATCTCATCATAGAGTCCCTTGCCGCAGAACTGGCACAGCAGGCACAGGCAGAACTTGCGCCACACATCGAAGCTGCACCATTCGGTCACGACGAGTTTCTTGGCGCCAGAACGAAGCGGTTGGGAGGCATTCTCAAGAGATCCACGGCTGCACAAGACCTCGTTACCCACCCGGTTGTTTTGAAGCTCGCCGAAAGCGTTCTGTTGAACTACGCAACAAACTATCAGCTGAATTTCTCTGGCATCATGCATCTGGAACCTGGCGCAGACTCGCAACCATTGCACCGCGATGGCGACCTGTATCCGCTATCCCATCTCGGAATCACCACGCTGATGCCCACGATGTGGGCGTTGTCGGATTTCGACGCGGCCAACGGCGGCACGCAACTGGTACCGGGCAGCCATCTCTGGCCGGAAAACCGAAAACCGCACCCGCAGGATGTGGTCAATGCGGAAATGCCGGCAGGGTCGGTGCTGATTTACCTCGGCGGCACTATTCATGGGGGTGGCACCAACAGCAGCGACCGTGCGCGAACCGGTCTTGCTCTGCAGTACAGTCTCGGCTGGCTGCGGCAGGAGGAAAACCAGTATCTCGCGCATCCGCCGGACGTGGCACAGTCGTTTTCAGAAGAGCTGCGTCGCCTGATCGGTTACAACTTCGGGGGCAGTTATCTCGGCTTTGTGAATGGAGACGATCCGCACCGGCTCTTCGAGCCGGACTACGAGGGTCCAGCCGTGCGATCAACGCCCGAAATCGATGCTGCGAAAGCTCAGTTGCCGCGTTTTGCGGTTGCTGAGCTGCCCGAAAAAGGCAAGGCGTTCTGAAATCGACGCTGCGGTCAGGTTAGAAACCTGCCGCGACTTCACGTATGCGATCGACCATGGCAGCCAGGCCGTTACCGCGGGTGGGGGAGAGGTGGCTGAGCAGGTCGAGTTCGCCGAACAGCCCTTCCATGTCGAAGGCGCGAATTTCCTCGGGGGTGCGGCCGTTGGAGGCCGCAAGAACGATGGCAATGAGGCCTCGCACGATGTGGGCATCGCTGTCCATCGCAAGCTGCAGTGTGCCGTCTTGCAACTCGGCTTTGAGCCATACCTGGCTCTGGCAGCCTCGCACGAGATTCTGCTCGGTACGGGCTTCTCCCGACATTTCCGGCAGTGTCTTGCCGAGATCGATCACGAACCGGTATTTGTCTTCCCAATCGTCGAGAAATGCGAACGTGTCTTTGATCTCCTCGAGATCCACCGTCAGAACACCCCCAGTTCGAGCTGGGCGGTTTCGCTCATCATCTCCCGCGACCACGGTGGATCGAATACCAGTTCTACCGTCACGGCCTCGATGCCTGGCGCGCAGAGGATGCGCTCACGCACTTCCTCGACCAGGATTGGTCCCATGCCACACCCCGGTGCTGTCAGCGTCATGGTGACCGCCGCGGCCGAGCCGTCGAGCGTCGCGTCGTAAATCAGCCCCAGGTCGACGACGTTGACCGGTATCTCGGGATCGTAGACCGTGCTGAGGGCATGCCACACGTGATCGAGAGCAGGTACCTCTTCCGCTGCAGGAAACTCGAGCGCCAGCGCGGGCATACCAATGGCGTCCGCATCGAGGCCGCTGATGCGTGCCATGTTGCCATTGAAGACCACCGTGAAAGATCCGCCGAGCGCCTGTGTGAGCGTGACGAAGGTGCCGGACGGTATGGTGACGGGGTCTCCGGTTGGTACCAGCAGAGCATTGCAATCGCGCTGGGTGGTGACAAGGCGGCGTTCCATGTCAGGGCTGCTTGTCGCCTCCGGCTGCGGCTTCGTAGGCGAGATCAGCTGTTTCCAGCACGGCATCAGCCTGTTCACCGTCGATGGCAAAGCTCTCGCCGCAACCACAGTAACTTGTGGCTTTCGGATTCTTGAATACCAGCGCGCTGTTCAATCCCTGGGTGATCATGTCCACCTCGGTGCCTGCGACCAGCGCCAGATCCGCATCGTTTACGCAGACGCGCACGTCGTTGTCGAATTCGAACGCCTGATCGTCCGGTAGCGGATCGTCCAGGAAATCCAGCGTATACATGAAGCCGTTGCAGCCGCTCTCCTTGACCCCGAGGCGCAGGTAAGCCGCGCGCGTCTGCGCGAGTTGCTTGCGCACGTGGGTGAGGGCGTCGGCGGTAAAACTGATGGGTATGGACATGGCTGTTCTCTGAGTTGGAAAGAGCCTACAGAAACGTGGTTGCCTTGGCGACGCCAGCAAGCAGGCGGCTGACGTCGTCACGGTTGCTGTACAAGCTGAACGAAGCGCGCACCGTGCCCGGGATGCCCAGTGCCTGCATGAGCGGCATGGCGCAGTGGTGGCCGGTGCGCACCGCAACGCCCTGCTGGTTCAGCAGGGTGCCGATATCGTGCGGATGGGCGCCTTCGACGTTGAACGACACCACCGCCGAGCGGCGGTACGGATCCCCCACGAGCTGTACGCCCGGTATCTGTTTGAGCCCGCTGAGTGTTTCGGCGATGAGCTGATCCTCGGCCGCCAGCAGTGCTTCCCGGGGTTGCTCGTTCAGGTAGCTGATGGCCGCTCCGAGACCGACAATGCCAGCGATATGGGGCGTGCCGGCCTCGAACTTGTACGGCGGTTTCTGGTAGGTGGAGGCCTTCAACGTCACGTGTTCGATCATTTCGCCGCCGCCGTGCCAGGGGGGCATGGCCTCCAGCAGTGCCTGGCGCCCCCACAGCACACCGATACCGGTGGGCGCGTACATCTTGTGGCCCGAGAAGGCGTAAAAGTCGCAGTCCAGCGTTTTCACATCGATGGGGGTATGCAGCGTGGCCTGTGCGCCGTCCACGACGGTAACCGCCCCAGCCGCGCGCGCCGCCGCGATGATCTCTTCGACGGGATTCACCGTGCCGAGGGCATTGGAGATGTGATTCACGGCAACCACACGGGTTCGCGGCGACAGCTTTGCATGAAAATCGTCGAGATCCAGATCGCCGGCGGGTGTGACCCGAACAGCCCTGATTTCCGCCCCGGTGCGTTGCGCCAGCATCTGCCAGGGCACGATGTTGGAATGATGCTCAAGCTCGGTAAGCAGGATATTGTCACCGGCACCGATGCTGACAACTCCTCCAACGCAGTTAGCCACGAGGTTTATGGCCTCGGTGGTACCGCGCGTGAATATCACCTCGCTGGCCGCGTCGGCGCCGATGAACGCCTGCACGCGCTTGCGGGCCGTTTCCATGAGCTCCGTCGCTTCTTCGGCCAGCACGTGTGCTGCCCGATGCACGTTGGCGTTGTGCTGCTGATAGTAGGTAGCCACCGCATCTATTACGGCGTGCGGCTTCTGCGTGGTCGCGGCACTGTCGAGATAGACGAGCGGTTCTCCGCGATGTTCCCGCGCGAGAATCGGGAAGTCGCTGCGGATGCTCGCCGTCGGTGTTTCAGCCACCAGCAATCACCTCCGCGAAACGCGCCTGTGATTCCTCGGCCAGCACGCCGAGCGTCGCCTGCCGAAGAAAGGCCTGGCTCAAGAGGTGGCGTGCACTGTCGGGATCGATGCCTCGGGAGACTGCGTAGAACAGCTGTTGCTCATCGAGACGTCCGACGGTGGCGCCGTGAGAGCATTGCACGTCGTCCGTGTAGATCTCGAGCTCGGGTTTGGTGTTTACCGTGGCATCACCCAGGCACAGGTTGCGATTCGTCAGATGCGCAGACGAGCCGGGAGCACCGGGATGAATGTGGATCCGACCGTTGCACGTCACCTGCGCGCCGGCGCCGGCAATGTTGTGAATGGTCTGACGGCTGCTGTTGTTGCCCCGCTCGTGCTGCACCGTGACCTGCTGATCAAGGTGGGCTCCCGCCGCGATGCAGGCTGCCGCGGTCAACTCCGCGGACGCGCCCGGCTCGGCGCAGCGTAGATGTATGTCCTGACGGTTGAACGTGGCCCCGGTGCTGTGCAGGTTCAGATCGTAGCTGGCGTCGCGGGCGAGGCTTACCGACAACACCTGCCATTGCGGGGCGTCGGTGAGCATGTTGCGGTTGTGCTCGACGCGAGCGCCTGGAGACAGCTCCAGCCAGAGCCACTGGGTGAGCGCTTCGCGAGGCACGAACCGCTCTGTGAGCGTCAAGCTCGCATTGGCACCAATCCGCACCAGTGTGGGTGGTACGTGTGTCGTGTGTTCCAGGGACAATGCAACGCTGGCCCCGGCGGGCACTTCCACGACAGACAGCGGTGTTGCCGCCAGCGGCAGCAGGGCTTCCGGCATGGCGGCAAGCAGGTTCTCTACAGGAAGGAACGCGTCCAGCCCTTCGCCGACGACGTGCAGGCTCGTACCGTCAGGTTCCGTGGCCAGGGGCGCAAGGCCGCCCGCGGGCAGCAGCGCCAGCGCTTTGTCGCGCGCGGTGTATTTCCAACGCTCGCGCTGCGCGGGTTCAGCCAGCGCGGCATTCAGCACGGTCTCGTCGACGGGGAGGGCAGCTGTGCTCATGCCAGCCACGCGTAACCCTTCTCTTCCAGCTCCAGCGCCAGGCTTTTGTCGCCGGACTGCACGATGCGTCCTTCAGCCAGCACGTGCACGTAGTCGGGCACGATGTGGTCCAGCAGGCGCTGATAGTGTGTGATCAGCAGCACCCCGTTGCCGCTGTCCCGGTATCGGTTTACGCCCTGGGCAACCACCTGCAGCGCGTCGATATCGAGGCCGGAGTCGGTCTCGTCCAGCACCGCCAGCTTCGGCTCGAGCAGAAGCAGCTGCATGATCTCGTTGCGTTTCTTCTCGCCACCGCTGAAACCTTCGTTCACCCCCCGCTTGAGAAACTCCGGGTTGAGATCCAGCGATTCCGCGAGACTGCGGATCTGCTTGATGAACGCCGCTGCGTTCGGCTGTTCGTCACCGCGCGCCTTTGCCAGTGAATCGATGCTGGCCTTCAGAAACTCCATGTTGCTGACGCCGGGAATTTCCACGGGATACTGAAAGGCCAGAAACAGGCCCGCGTACGCACGCTCGTGCGGCTCCAGCTCGCTGAGATCCTGGCCGAGGAATTCGATGCTGCCGCCGGTCAGCTCGTAGTCGGGCCTGCCGGCGAGCACGTTCGCCAGGGTGGACTTGCCCGAACCGTTGGGCCCCATGATCGCGTGCACCTCACCCGGCTGTATGGTGAGACTCAGACCTTTGAGGATCTCCTGCTGCGCAATCGTTGCGTGTACATCGTTGACTGACAGAAGAGCGCTCATCCGACGGCTCCTTCCAGGCTCACTTCCAGCAACTTGCCGGCTTCCACGGCAAATTCCATGGGCAACTCCCTGAATACGTCCTTGCAGAAACCATTGACGATCATGCTCACGGCCTTCTCGGGATCGATGCCACGCTGTTGACAGGCAAAGAGCTGGTCGTCGCTCACCTTGGACGTGGTTGCCTCGTGTTCCACCGTGCTGCCCGGATGTTTGTTTTCGATATACGGAAAGGTGTGCGCCCCGCACCGGTCGCCAATGAGCAGCGAATCGCATTGCGTAAAGTTGCGCGCATTGGCAGCGGTGGGCGATACGCGCACCAGCCCACGGTAGCTGTTCTGGCTGCGCCCGGTGCTGATGCCTTTGGAGACAATGGTGCTCTTCGTGTTGCTGCCCATGTGGATCATCTTGGTGCCGGTGTCCGCCTGCTGCAGATTGTTGGTGAGAGCCACCGAGTAGAATTCGCCGACCGAATCGTTGCCCCGCAGCACCACGCTCGGGTATTTCCACGTGATGGCAGAGCCGGTTTCGACCTGAGTCCACGAGATCTTCGCCCGCGCATGACACACGCCTCGCTTGGTGACGAAGGTGTAGATGCACCCGCGGCCATCCTCGTCTCCAGGATACCAGTTCTGCACGGTGGAGTATTTGATCTCGGCGTCATCCAGCGCCACCAGCTCAACCACCGCGGCATGCAGCTGGTTCTCGTCACGCATGGGTGCCGTGCAGCCTTCGAGATAGCTCACGTGCGAACCTGCGTCGGCGATGATCAGGGTGCGTTCGCACTGCTCGGTATTGCGCTCGTTGATACGGAAGTAGGTAGACAGCTCCATGGGACAACGCACACCGGGAGGGATGTAGACGAAGGAACCGTCGCTGAACACGGCTGAATTGAGCGCTGCGTAGAAGTTGTCGCGCTGCGGTACGACACTTCCAAGGTATTTCTGTACCAGCTCAGGGTGGCTGTGCACGGCCTCGGAGATCGGACAGAACACAACCCCGGCTTCAGCCAGCTTCTCCCGGAACGTCGTGGTGATCGACACGCTGTCGAACACGGCATCCACGGCGACGTTGGGCGAGTCTTTCACAACCCCGGCGAGCGCTTCCTGTTCGTGCAGCGGAATGCCGAGTTTCTCGTAGGTTCTGAGCAGCTCCGGGTCTACCTCGTCGAGCGACTTGGGACCGTCAGCCTGGCTCTTGGGCGCCGAGTAGTAGGAAATGGCCTCGAAGTCCACGGGGGGAAAGTGCACGTGGGCCCAGTTGGGCGCATCCATGGCACGCCACTGCTCGTAGGCCTGGAGGCGCCATTCGGTCAGCCAGTCGGGCTCCCCTTTGCGGGCGGAAATGAATCGCACCACCTCCGCGTCCAGGCCGGGTGGAATGGTTTCTGCGTCGATGTCGGTGACGAAGCCGGCTTCGTACTCGCGACGGCCTTCGACGATATCGTCAACGGATTGGCTCAACTTGGCGGTCCTGTGCAACACTAGCGGTTTTTGACGGCGGGCATTTTACCCCCGCTCGAATACCTGAGTAAAACACTCGGGTATTTCCATTTAGTAGGACCACACATCAATGCCTAAGTTACAACGTGTGCCCGAAGCGCACGTCGAGTATGCCTATGGAATCTATCTCCTCGGCACGAAACACCGCCTCATCAAAGCCCTGCGCAAGCGCTATCAACCTTCCATCCACGGTCACCGCACCTGGGGGTCGAGTTTCCTGCTGATGGACTACCTGGCCCACAACGGGATCCGCCGGGGTACGCGTGCGGCGGAAATCGGCTGCGGATGGGGTGGGGTTTCCGTCTACAGCGCCAAAACCTTCAACAGTAAGATGACCGCCTTCGATCTCGACACGGATGTGTTTCCCTACGTCGACGTGCTGGCTGAGCTGAATGACGTGACTGTGACCACGAAACAGGCCGATTTCACGAAGCTCAAAGGGCCTGATCTGGCAAAGTACCCGTATCTTTTCGGCAGTGACATCTGCTTCTGGGATTCGCTGGTGAAACCGCTGGGGCGGCTGGTGAACCGCGCCATCAAGCACGGCGCGCAGCGTATCATCATCGCCGATCCCGGCCGGCCGACGTTCTACGAATTCTGCGACATGATGGCGGACAAGCACCGCACGCAATTACAGGAGTGGTACGCCATCGAGCCCGAGCGCTTCGAAGGTGAGATTGTCGAGATCCGGCCGAAAAAGTAGGCCGCTAGGAGCTTTCCTGCACGAAGTCTTTCAGCTGCCGGGCGAGACTGCCGCACGCCGAGTTCTGCACGCGGGCAATGATGGGAATGGGCACCACCAGGGCGGGAATGTAGCTGGTACCGGCCGCGTCAGAGCTTACCCGTCCCGCCGCCTGGGCGGAGTGAGCGTTCCATACCGTTGCTTCGTAAGAGGAATCGTTTTCCCAGGTGAGGAAGCCGAAGCAGCCAGCGCCTCCGGGCGTTGCCGTGCAGGACATGGAACCCGTCTGTGACGTGCGCTTGGTATTGCCTTCCACCCAGACCAGGTATTTGAGGCCGATTTCCCGCATCCGCTCAGCGAGAATGGGTTCACGCAGCAGATCGGGCAGTTCATTGGTGTTCATCGGCGCGGTGCGCGGTTCGAACCAGGGAAACATTGCGTCCATGAATTCCTGCTCGCCGATCACGGCCACCCCATTGGTGCCGCCGCCCATGTTGCGCGACACGCAGTCGATGAAGTCGAGCTCGGTCTGTGTCTGGCTGGGCCGGTTACGGCGTCCGAGCACCACAACCGCGTCGCCTTCGCTCATGCCGGTAGCGCTTTCCCGCACCTGTTGCACCGTGGACGTCACACATCCGCTCAAAGCCAGGCTGGTGAGCATGAGGACACCAACGGCAGTAAGGGCAGGGCGGTAAACATAGCCGTTCATGTTGCAGACTCCTGTGTCGGCGCGGAGGCGGTGGAGGTCTCTCCGGTTTCGCCCGTGTCACCCGTGTTGTCCGGCGAGGTGTTCTCGGTGC
Source organism: uncultured Pseudomonadales bacterium (assembly GCA_964651595.1). Lineage (GTDB taxonomy): Bacteria > Pseudomonadota > Gammaproteobacteria > Pseudomonadales > Azotimanducaceae > UBA4421. The sequence goes on from CAZYYJ010000065.1 coordinate 19,538, forward strand.
CATCCCGGTTGCCATCCCCGTTGCCATCGCCGCTGCCATCACCTTGCGGTGCTGGGGCAGGCGGGGGCGGCGGGGGCTGGCTCGGTTTGCCGGCTGCCAGCCACTTGTTCACCGCCGGTTCGCGGGTGAAGTTGATGGCAAAAAACGCCATGGCATCCCGGCAGGCGGCGATGGCCGCAGCCCTTATGCCCGATGAAGAACCACCGTAGTCTTTGTTGTTCGCCTTACCATACGCCGGCAGCGGCCAGCGGGACACGAGGTTGCCGTTGGCGTCGAACAATTCGAACTCGTAGCGGATCCACACCTCGTAGAAATTGGACCGGGTCTGGGCGGGCAGCGAAAACTGCATGTCGGTGATGGTGGGGCGCAGCACCCCTTCCATGGCGTGGCCGGTCAAGGCGTCCACCATGTCGAACTGCTGCACCATCCCTGTCGCCAGGTTCGTGAACAGGCCTTCCTGCACCGCACCGATATCCACCGCCCACTCGCCACGCTTGTCCACCTTCTCACTGAAGGTGTAACCAGTCAGCGTCTCGTCGAGCAGAATGCCCAGGCGCAGCGGTGTCTTTTCCATCACAGGCACGGGGAATGTGTCGTCGAGCGACACCTGCGTGGTACCGGCGCAGGCCGTCACAAGCACACTGACACCCAGCAGCAGCGCGCGCCCGGGCCTTAAAAAGCGACGTCGGCTTGGCATGATCTACTGAAACTCCGCGAGGCCGACGAAGGAGCCGTCGTTGCGGAAGGCGAGCTCACGCATCAACGCCGCAAAGCGGTACACGCGCGCGTTCGGGCGGTCGAGATAAACAGGAAAGCCCACCGCATGGATACGCACCCGGCGACGGCCTGTCTCGTCTGTCAGGTTGACACGGTCTACTGCTTCCACAACGTCCTCGATGGAATTTCCGGTGTAGTCGTCGCCGAACACGTAGATGCTAATACGTTTGTCGGGGTCGTAGTAGGTATTGATCGCAGCCGTAATGCCTTCAACCGGGCTCGAGTTGGAGAAAGGCGCCCAGTTCCTCAAGGTTGATATGATCGATCGCCGCAGGGCCGGCGTGTCTTCGATCCACCGGCCCTGATAGCTGGTGAACATGTAGTCCCCCATGTCGTTCATCACCTGGATGCCTTTCACGTTGGGGTAGATCGCCAGTGTCTCCGACACCTTGCGCACCACCTGCGGCCACGCGACGCTCTGCATGCTGCCGGACGTGTCGATCACGAAGATCACATACTCGGAATCAACGGCAATGCCCCCGACCAGCCCGGACGTGCGCTTGAAGTCCAGGCCCAGCAGGCGCTGCATCTCGTCTGTCAGCGATTGCTTGGCGGCCGCGAGCTTCAGATTCTGTGTCGACACTTCTTCCTGCTTGTCAGCGAGGCTGTCCACCTCACCGAGAATGGCGGTGAGCTGTTTCTGCAGATCCGCCAGCTGCTCAAGGCGCCGCGACAGATCGCCGTCCGCGTCATTGAGCTGGCGTTTCAGCTCGCGGATCTTCCCGCGAATCTCGAACAGCGCGTCCTCACGCTGAGCAACCTGGCCGTCCAGCTTCACCTGCGACTTTTCCAGCAGTACCGGTTCCAGGGTTTTGGTGATCATCAGCAGCAGGATGATGGCGCCGAAACCACAGCAGATCACGTCCAGAAACGAAACGCTGAATTCTTCCACGCCCCGGCGTGCACGTGTGCTCATGGCCAGTCCCAGCTTGGTGAAATGAAGGCCCCGCCCGTCGCGCGGGCCACGTTCCAGTACGCCGCCGACGCCATGGGATCGCCCTCCATGGGAAACATGATGACGTTCACCGGGATCTGCTTCGGCAGCCGATTCACAGCCTCACCGAAGAGATCCAGGCGCCGCTTGCCTGACACGGTTGCCCCGCGCGGTTCGCGTTCGCCCCAGGTCGGCAGGCCGTCAGTGATGAGATACACGTTGTCCGGTATCGGGGAAAGCTGCCGGATCGCCAGAATGAGCTTCACGAGGCTGGAACCGCCTTTCGGCACGACGTCTTTCAGCTCTTCCATCGCTTCGTTGAGCTGCCGGCCGTCATGCATGGGCACCCAGGCAAGCTCACTCTCGGGAATGAGAGAATCGGTCTCCTCAGCGAAGGTGAACACCTGGAACTCGGAATCCAGCGGAAGCTGAGCCGCGAGCCACTCCACCGTGCGTACGGCGCGCTGCCACTTCGGGGCATTGCGCTGTCGCTCTATCGGCATGTTACGGCGCCGCAGCACGTTGACGATGGTGTCGTCGAGCATGCTGGTGGAGGTGTCCAGCGCAATGAGGATGTTCTTGCCGCCAACCTTCAGACCCGTGAGGTACTGCCGATCACCTTCTCCTTCGAATGACACCGCCTGCTGGCCTTCGCTGGCGGCTTTCAACGCCTGCAGCCGCTGCACCTCGTCTTCCCGTGTTTCGATGTCCGCCGACAGCTCTGCCAGGTTTTCTTCCTGCGCGATAGAGGTTTCCTCCAGCTCTTCCAGCTTGGTCAGCTCCTGCTCGACGGTGCGCTGGGTGTTGGTGAAGCTCTCGTCTGCGTCCGCCAGCCGCTTCTCCTTGGCGTCCAGCGTCTCCAGCAACTCGAACATCTCTTTCTCACCCTGCTGCACCAGATAATCCAGCATGCGGATCTCCGCCAGCAGGTCGTCGTTGACCACCGCCTGGTCCTGCTCCGTATCGTGGTTGATGATGAGGAAGATCAGCACGACGGCGCCGAAGCCGCAGGACATGACGTCCAGAAATGACAGGGAAAAGACGCTGAGGCGGCGTGAACGGGCCACGGCGTCAGGCGACCTCTATCGCCACGTAACGGCTGGCGCCGATGTGAACTTCGTCACCGCAGCGCAGGACGGTGCCCGGGGCGATCCGGCCGTTGATCTGCACATCAGTGCCGATGGCGGCGCCGGTGTGCGCATCGATGGCACCAGGGAAGGCGTTCAACGGCATGGCGCGATGGCCTGCCAGCAGGTGGGTAACCGCCGCCGTGTCGGGCAACGGGCTGCGTGCCACTTGTGGTGCAGTGTCGCTGGCCGACACCTCTGCTTCGCTCAGTCGTTGCACGGCGTCGGGTGTCATCACCCCGGCAAGCTGCTGAAAGGCTCCCAGACAGTCCTGCGGCAACACGTGAACGGCGCCGACACGACGCTTCAGAAACTCGACAAGACCGGGCACGCGCTGCACGCGCGGCGTGACGGCCAGATCCTGAACCCCGTCGAGATCCATGCTCTCCAGCCGCTGCGCGAGTTTTGCATCCAGCATGGCCTGCGGCACGTCCAGCTCGCGAACGTTGTCGTCTGCGCCAACGCGCACGCGGCGCTCGCTGACAGTGTCATCCTGCCGCCAGCCGGTCACCTGGTCGTACACCTGCTGCTCGGTGGTACCGGCATGCAGCGGATCGAAGCGTGTGCGCTGGACAAACTCATCGGCAATCACCGCCAGCCAGCCTTCGATGATATGGCTGACGCCCAGGCCATCGAGCGCCTGGCAGCTTTCCAGTGAGCGTGTCGTGCCGTTCTGCGCGTAGCGCGACAACACCATCCGGTGCAGCTCCACATCCAGAACGCCATAGGCTGCGGGCAGCTGGGTCGCAAGACTCTGACTCAACCCCAGGTCCACGAAACCCAGCACCTTGAGCCCGGCTTCTGTGCAGATGCTGAGCAGGTAGCCGAGTTGCTCGTTGGACAGATACCCGGGCACGCCCAGCACCGTTTCTGCGTCCATCCCCAGACCGTTGAGCTGGTGGTAAACCAGGTCCGCATGATTCTTGGCGGGTCCCAATGCCACGGGCAGCGGCTGGTTTGTCAGCGCCATGAGGTAGCGTTGATTGAACTGTTGCGGCAGGGTGCGCGCAACGCGCCCTGCGGCGTCGCCAAAGACCAGCTTGCGCTCCACCCAGGCAGCGCAGGCCGGTTGACGCGCGAGCTCGGCACCGGCCTCGTCGGTGACCGTCAGCTCGATATCGTTCAGCTCAACGTAGCAGCGGGTCACGTGTGCCGCACCTGAAGATGGCGCAGCAGCCGCTGATCGCAGTAGCTGTGCGTATCCAGCACCAGGCGCTCCTGGATGAGCTGCAGCTGGTGCATGAGAAACATCAGCACGATGCTGATGACCAGGGCGATGAATGTGCTGTTGAAGGCCACACCGAGGCTGGTGGTTACCCCGGCGATGTCACCTTCCACGGCCTTGTAGGCCTGCCCGAGGGCTTCCCCGATGCCGCGTACGGTACCGATGAAGCCGATGGACGGTATCGCCCAGGCGATGTAGCGCACCATTGACAGCTCGCTGTCCAGACGATCCGATTCGGCATCGCACACCGCTTTCACCGCCTCGGAGGCGTCCTGCACGTTCTGCGTCGACGAAAAGCGATGCAAGGCCGCGAGCAGACTGCGCGGCAGCAGGCTTTCGCGGGCCTCGACGGAAAGGTTCTGCAGCGGGCGTGTGAACTCCCTTGTGTCCTCCGGCAGGATGCTCATGCCCTCTGAGATCTGCACGAAATTCTCGTTGAGCAAGCCACGCTCCTGAAGCGCCAGGCGCGCTTTGAAGCCCATGATGGCGATGGCCCAGAACATGAGAATGAAACAGGTTTCCTGCTCGAAATCGCGCAGCACCACATACAACGACCGGTCCTGCACAAACTCTTCGCCCGCTGCCTGCAGCTCAGCCTGGCGTTCCAGGATGGCGTCCGCGTTCGGGCGTATGAGCGTCACGTACACGAGATGCACCAGCATCACGCTGATGATCAGCGCGCCAATCTGGTAAACGAGTTCGAAGGGAATGTTCTTTTTCATAACTGCCGGGTCGGGTTGGGTGCTGGCTGCCGCTCAAATGTCGACGGGGAATGAGACCGCGAAGTCTTCGGAAATCTCCTCGCTGGGGAGGAAAATGTCGCCGCCCCGCTTGCTGCCTTGTTTGTCCGCCGTGCCGTCCGCTCCCGGCGCTTTCGGGGGTTCGGGGTCGCTCGTCACGGGGGCGGGTTCAGCGGCCTCTTGCGCGTTCGATGTGTCCGCATCCTCAGCCGCCATAGCCAACGGCATGAGTATTGCCAGCGCGCAGGCGAGCACCGTGCAGACAAGCGTGTTCGGCAGGTTTGTCATCACTGGCTCTCCTTTATGGCCTGATAGCCGCCTGTGTCGGGATGGTCCGGTCATTCAGCATAGCGTGCCACCCGGAAGCCGACGTCTTCGCGTCCATCGATACCATAGTCCCGAAAAGAGAGACGAAGTTCCGTAATGGTGCCGTGCATCCAGCTCGATCCTCGAATGACACGGTATTCACCGTTTACCGGCCCCAGCGGGTCTGTACCGGCGTTTTCGGGACCGCCAAGTGCGTAGAAGTCATGCACCCACTCGGCGACGTTGCCGCCCAGATCGTAGAGCTGACGATGGTTTGCCCGGAATGTGCCCACCGGGGCGGACGCCGCATAGTTGTCGTTGTAGCCGAATATCACCCGTCCCACCAGCGGTCGCCCGGCGCGGTCCGCGTAGTTCCCGTGACGGTCTTCGGGGGGCAGGTTGGCGCCCCAGGGAAAGCGCAGCAGCTTCTCGCGGTCTGAGTCCAGCGTACGCGCGGCCCACGCCCACTCGGCCTCGGTAGGCAGACGATAGCCAATGGCGCCCGGATTGGTGCCTATGACCTTGCCGAATTCGATCTCGTAGAACGGAGCCAGTCCCTGCTGATCGGAGAGCCAGTTACAGTAGGCGGCGGCATCGTGCCAGCTCAGATTCACCACCGGCTGGTCGTCTTCGTTCAGCGTGGTTTCGACGTATTTGCCGGAATCGTGGCCGGTAGCGAACTGCCGGAACTGTGCATTGGTTACCTCTCTGGTGCCGAGATAAACCAGCCGTTCCATTTTTACCTCGCGCAGCGCCTCGTTTGCGCGCCGCCCGGGTTCGCGGCGTGATGCCCCCATGCGGAAGTCGAAGGGTTCGAACAGCAGCAGGGTCTGCCCGTCAGGCGCCGTGATGGAGGGGGTGAGCGCAGCGAGGCGCGCCTCTTCCAGCGTCAGCAGGCGCACCTTGATTTCCTGCGTGAGCCCCGGCTTCGGAGTGATTTTCTGTGAGAACGCGGCGTAGCCGTCCAGGGTTACCGCCAGCTGGTGCGCTTCCACCGGCAGGGTCAGCGTCTGGTTTGCGGCGCCGCGGGCGCGGCCGTTCACCGTCAATTGCGCCGCCGCCGGCTCTACGACAACCACAACTTCCCCGGTCAGACGCGCGAGGTTGATGTTCAGCGACGACTGCTCGCCGCGCGCCAGCCGCAGCGTGCGGTCTACCGACTCGTAGCCGCCGCGAACGATCTGCACCCGATGCGTAACGCCTGATTTCAGATCCACGGTCAACGGGGTCCGACCTATGAAGTTGCCACCCACGATGACACCGGCTCCGCCCGGCGTGCTGGACAGCGCAAGCTGCGCATCAGCCTGCTCCAGACGAATGGGTTGCAGGGCAAATTCGGTGCCCGCCTGCGCAAAGATGCGCTCACGATGCGCCTTGTGACCCTCCAGATTGACGCGGATTTCACGCTCTCCCGCCAGGGCTTCGATGATGGTGGGTGTCCGTGCCGGCCAGAGCTCGTCATCGATGTAGATCTCGGCACCCGCGGGTGTGCTGTCGACGCTCACGTCGGCCCAGTTGGGCGCGAGGGCTACGGAGCGGTTCTGAGTCTTCAACAGCCCTTCGATCGTGATGATCTCGCTGGTGGGCAGATAACGTGGGTGGGTCACGGTCAGCTCGTGCTCTCCCGCGGGCAGCTCGATCGCGTCCAGCGAGCTTTGTGCCTGACCGTCGATGGTTACGGCGGCGTCGGCCGGTTGCACGCTCAGTGACAGAAAGCCCGGCCGAGGCGTGAAAGCGAACGCGTGCGTCTGGTTGCGCTCACCGGTCACCGCCAGCGCCATCTGCAAGGGTTCGTAGAGCTCAGCCTCAGCCTGCACCTGATAGGTGCCCTCGCGCAGCAGGTACACGCCGCCGAGCTCGAAGGACAACCCGCCGCTGACGCTGACCGATTCTGCAGCGGGGGTGAATTTCAGCTGCACGCTCTTTGAGGTGAAGAGAAACCAGAAGATACCTGCAGCGAGCACCCCGAGGACCATCAGCGCAGCCTGCCAGGGTTTGATGAGGCTGCCACGATCCGCCTCGCCGCTGGGAACGAACGGCACGGCCTCGATGGTAGGCGGTGCTTCGCGCGCAGCGGGAACGTCTCTTTGCGGCGGTGGTTGGATCGTTGTCTGCGTCATGGAGGGGTGGGGTCTCGCGGGCGCCGCAACAGCGGCACGCGCCGTTTGCTCATCTGCCTTGCGCTATACGCTCCGGGCAGGAGAGGTCCAGCGGTTCCAGACCTGGAAGCACTTCGATGGACAGGTACAGGTCTCGGCAACCACGCTGGCTGCCGCGGATGGTGTAGGTGCCGGGCCTGAGACTCAGGGTTTTTTCGTCGAAGAAGCCGAGGTGTCCCACGTTGGACATCACGATATCGGTGGCGTTGTCCGACCGCAGCACCACGTCTACCGGGTCGCGATAGAGTGTCAGCAACTCCTCCGTGCGGGCAATCAGCCCGTTCAGCTTGGGCCCCCGGTGGTTCAGCGAGCCGGTCTGGTCGAGAATCTGCTGCGCTTCGAAAAACAGCTTCTCCGAAGACAGTCGTTGCGGTTGCGCCGTGATGGTGGTCAGCAGCTTTTCGCTGCGTTCGTGAGCCTTCGCCTGGGACAGACCCGCTACGGCAAACTGGATGTTCTCGTCCAGAGCACGAATCGCCTCGTACTCCGCGATCGCCGTACCCCAGTCTTCCTGTCTGAGTGCCGCGTCGGCGGTTTCGCGGTGACGGCGGATGCGTTCCAGATCGTAGTCACTCTGCAGCCTTTCCATACCGCCCAGCGCCACTTCGTTGTCCGGCGAGATGGCAAGCGCGCGGCGGAACGCGCCCCGTGCGGCGTCGAAGTCTTTCCGGTCCAGCGCCGCGAACCCCTGGGCGATGTGAGCATTCAGATCCAGTTGCTGCTGCTGTTGCCCCGCCTCGGCGACGAGCTTTGCCAGACCCGCCGTCTGCGGGTCGAGGGCGCGCACTTCTTCATAGGTTGCGAGGGCTTCTTCGACCCGCCCCCCGAGCTCGTGGTTGCGTGCGGTGCGCAGCAGATACACCACCTGCGGAAGTTTCGCGATACGTTCGCCAAGGGCCTGTGCATCCGCTGCGTCGGGCCTGATGATGCGAGCGTCGTCCAGCGCGGCCTGTGCCGCCGGCGCATCGCGCGCGTCGACAGCGGCCAGCGCAGCCGCCATGCGCGCATCGTAGGTTTCCCCACCTTGCCGTATCAGCGCGTCGAGCAGTCGTACCGCCTCCTCATAGGAGGCGAGGGACGCCGCAAACTGCTCTTTGACAAACTCTTCGTCACCGGCTTTGGCTGCTGCCATCGCAGCGTTGTATTCGCTCTGGCCCCACTGATCCACGCGCATGGATTCCTGCAGGAGCAGCTGCTTCTCCACAAACGCCGCCAGTGCCTTCTGCGCCTGTTCCCGCGCGAGCGCGTGCTGGGAGGCCGCAAAAGGCGCAAGCGTGGTGTCCTCTGTCGCGCGGGGTGCAGGCGTGGCGGTGGCGGGCGCAGGACCGGTCGCTCCCGGGACCGCCGCCGGCGTCACATTGTTCCAGGGCTGCCAGTAGATGATGGCACCAGCCACGGCAATCACGACGGTGACAACCGCCAGGCTGGGGCCATCGAGCCCCAGCTTGAACCGGTCGCGCCGGGATTCCAGGTGTGACAGCCCCGGCTTCTCCGCGGCGACAATCGTCTGCTGCGTGTCGTTACTCATGCCGCGCGGTCACTCGTCCAGCTTGGCCGGTCCGGGGGTGTTCAGGGTGCTGTCGGACGGTTCGGCTGCAAGCGTGGTGGTGGCGTCGCCGGTGGGCGCGGCGACCGCGGCCGTGTCTTCAGGTACCGGCAGATTCAGATCTTCGAAATACACGCGTCGCAGAATGCCGCGCAGCTGCTCGTACTGCTGCTCGACATTGCCCTGTAACCGCGCGGTCTGGTTTTCCAGCTCGATCGTAGTGGGTACCAGTTCCGCTTCCGTGGCGGTGCCGAGCTCGCGCAGGCGCTCGGCCTCCATCTCGGCTTCGTGGCGCTTGGCAATGGCGCTGACGATCTGCGTGGCGCCGGCCCCGATGCTGACGAGGCCACCGGCATCGACGAAGCCGTTGTCGCTCTCGTAGATTCCGGCCACGCCCCCGACAATGGCCAGCGTACCGCCGATGGCGCGGTTCCGCGATTGCTCGCGCAGTTCCTCGTAAGCAATCACCTGCGCGTAGCTGGCCTTCCGATAGCTCTGGTAGGTGGGGTACATCTGCCGGTAGAAGTTGGTGTAGTACTCGTCCAGCGTGTCGATGAAAAGGTATTCGCGTTCCCGGATCTGGCGCACCCGGGCAAGCATGGGATCTGCCTCCGCGGGCAGACGGGTAATTTCGTAGCCGCCATCGTCACGCTCGCGCACGTGGTCGGCAAACGCCTCCGCGGAGAAAGACTGGGCGAACTTCAGCTCGGCGAGCTTGCGGATGTTGTCGATTTCACCTTCGGGCAGCTGCTCCCGATAGGCCAGCATGTCGTCGGAAATCTGTTTGTAGATGGCTTGAAACGCGTCCACGTTCGCGGGAATGGTGTCCTCGTAGGCGTATTTGCTGGCCAGCGCTTCGTAGGTGCGGTTGAACCACACGCGGCCGGACGCGTCTCTGACCTCGGTCTGCAGATGCATTTCCGAGCCGTCACTGCGCAGAATGGTGCCATCCACCACGACGTCTACGGCATGGGTGGGCCTCGGAATCACCCGCACGGCGCCCCAGTTGCCGGTGGATTGCAGCAGGTTCTTCAGGAAGTAGGGGATGTATTGGATTTCCGCCTGCCGCACCTCGGGCATGACCAGCTGCTCGATGCGTTCGTCGTAGTCTTCGGGAACGTTCGGATCAAATATTGCGATGCCCACGTCCAGCAGCTGCGCTTCTTCCAGCGGAGCAGCCGACTGCTTGGGCGGTGTCATGTCCACGACGCGCACGGTGGTCGTGGTACACGCTCCGGCAAGGCTTGCGCATAACGCTGCCGCCAGAATCTTCAGATACCGGGACGGGTGCCGGCTGACGTACGGATACTTCACGTCCTTCTAACCCTTCTTGTATTTCCGATATTCCTCCCAGAGCTTCTCCTTGAGCTCCGGGTCCTCTTCCTGCATGGCCGCCTCGCGCAGCTGCCGCGCAATGATGTCGTCGTCTTTGGCGTCGGGTATGTCCTCTGGCACGCCTTCGCCACTTCTGCGTGGCGGCGGGGGTGCATTGGGAATGGAGCGGCGTGGCACGGCAGGGCCAAGCACGCGCTGGCCGCTGTCACCACCGCTGCCAGATGCAGCCTGTTCCTCGAGCGGCACATCCTCGGGTGTGGGAATACCGTCCCCGGAGCCGGCGCTGGTACGGGCAATCTCACGCTCGGTGAGAATGTCCCCGTCGAGTTTCTTCAACGCTTCTTCGAGCGCACCATCACCTTCCTGATCTCCGCCGCCACCAGCTCCGCCTCCGGCGCCTCCAACCCCATCGCCGTCGCCGTCACCGCTGCCGCCGGCACCGCCCGGTCCCGGCAGCTCGTTACTCACTTCCCAGCCGTCGCCATCACCCTGGCCCGCGCCACCCTGGGTGCCCGCGAGATC
>CAZYYJ010000066.1:0-29041 GCA_964651595.1 uncultured Pseudomonadales bacterium
CGATCTCCCAGTAACCGGCGTCTTCCAGGTAGTGGCGCACCGCGCTGGTGATTGCCGCACGCGTGCGCATGCGCTGCTGCATCTCGGGACGGCGCAGGTCCATGTAGCGGAAGCGGAGCCGCACGTCTTCGCCGGCTTCCGAGTGCTCGTCCAGCTGAAACGGCGGTGTTTTCGCCGCGTTGAGAATTTCCAGGGTGTTACCCAGCACCTCGATTTCGCCGGTGGCCATGTCCGGATTGACGGTGCCTTCCGGTCGCGGACGCACGCGGCCCCGGGCCAACAGCACGTATTCGTTCCGCACCCGGTCGGCCGTAGCAAAGCTCTCCTCGGTGTCGGGGTCGTAAACCACCTGCACGATGCCCGTGCGGTCGCGCACGTCGAGAAAGATCACGCCGCCATGATCACGCCGGCGATGCACCCAGCCGCACACGGCGACTTCGTCGCCCACGTTTACGCTCGTCAACTCTCCACAATAGTGGCTGCGCATGTCGCTACCCTGTCGGATTCAATGAAACGCCCGGAGCGGGCATTCGCGTCAGCTGTTGCTGCCGCCGGCCGCGCCGCCTGACGCCTTGCTGTCGCTCTTGCTGCTGGACGACGTGCTGCCGCCAGCGCTTTTGCTGCTGTCCGAGCCGCCATCGCCACTGGAGCTCTTACCCCCGTCGCTGTCACCGGCCACGTTTTTCTTCTTGCTGCCCTTGAAATCAGTCTCGTACCAGCCACCGCCTTTCAGACGGAAGCCCGCAGCAGAGATCTTCTTGCGCAGCTGTTCCGCCCCGCACTGGGGGCAGGTGGTGAGCACCGGGTCCGACAGCTTCTGAAACTCTTCGAACTCGTGCTGACAGCTGTCACAGACGTACTCGTAAATCGGCAATTTTCACTCCTCAAAGTCGATGCACTGAAAAGAGGCAAAGAAAGGAGGGATGAATGGCTGACACATCCCGAAACAAGCGGCGCATCATCTTAAAAAAACCAATAAAAATACAGTGATTTCGTTCACTTTTTGTTGCGAGGGTGAAACTGATGAGCTATAAAGCGCGGACATTAGGCCTGTACAGCCTAATCCAGCCGACGAGTGATGTTTGTGACTACTTGTTAGTGGGAAATTTCAGGGAAAACAAGCGCTACACACGAAGCTAACCCGATCACATCGAGCGTTATGCCAAACGGCTGGCAGATCAATTTCCGCGATTTTCCCAGCTTTTTGCCGTGTTTCTTCGTTTCCCCCGTCTGCTTCCACGCGCAGGACGCGGCATTTACCCGGACGCTGGGGTTTGAGAGACGTTGCGAAACCCCTCTTGGACATGGTTGGCGTTGCCGCTAGCCGGTCAAGAAGCGTGGAATTGCGCTGTTTAAACTGACGAAAGGATAGTTATGGCAACCCGTAAAAAAGCTCCCGCCAAGAAGAAGGCACCGGCCAAGAAGAAAGCTCCGGCTGCAAAGAAGAAGGCTCCGGCCAAGAAAAAAGCTGCACCCAAGAAAAAAGCAGCAGCTCCGGCAGTAAAGAAGAAGCCTGGTGTTTCCTCGAAGATGACGAAGACGCAGATCTTGAACGAGATCGCTGCGAACACAGATCTGTCCCGCGCCCAGGTTGGCGCCGTCATGGACGAGCTGGAATCGCTGATCGAGCGCCACATCCGCAAGCGTGCGGTGGGTGAGTTCACGCTGCCTGGTCTTCTGAAGATCAAAGCTGCGAAGCGTCCGGCGACCAAGAAGCGTATGGGCCGCAACCCGGCCACGGGCGAAGAGATCGTGATACCGGCAAAACCGGCCACGACCCGCGTCCGCGTTACCGCGCTGAAGAAGCTGAAGGACATGATCGTCTAACCGCGACCGTGTGCTGAAGAGGCCGCGTGGTTCGCCACAGCGGCCTTTTTTATGCGCGATTTCCGCACGCAAACGCTGCTGCGCGCCCCAGACTGTGCGCCGTTCACGAACGTCCGCGAAGCCGGGTGCTATTGTTGTGAGCACGACCTGTCACGGATAATGCGCGCCCTGACTATCCCCTGAATTTCCGACAACCAAGACACCATCATGCGCCAAGCCCGCCTGCTCCTGCCCACCATGAAAGAAGATCCTGCTGATGCCGACGTGATCAGCCACCGGCTGATGCTGCGCGCCGGGCTGATCCGCCAGGTGGCCAGCGGCATGTACACATGGCTGCCGCTGGGGCTGCGGGTGTTGCGGCGGATCGAGCAGATCATTCGCGAGGAGATGAACGCCAGCGGCGCGCAGGAAGTGCTGATGCCGGTGGTGCAGCCCGCGGAGCTGTGGCAGGAAAGTGGCCGCTGGGAGGCCATGGGACCGGAAATGGCCCGTTTGCAGGACCGCCACGAGCGCGATTTCTGCCTGGGACCCACGCACGAGGAAGTAGTGACCGACCTTTTCCGTCGCGAGATTCAGAGCTACAAGCAGCTACCCGTAAACTACTACCAGATACAGACGAAGTTCCGCGACGAGCGGCGGCCGCGTTTTGGCGTTATGCGCGCGCGGGAGTTCACCATGAAAGACGGCTATTCCTTTCATGCGGACCAGGCTTCCTTCGACGAAACCTATGCAGAGATGTATGACTGCTACGGTCGCATTCTCACGCGCATGGGTCTCGACTTCCGCGCCGTAGAAGCCGACACAGGCAACATCGGCGGTTCCAATTCGCACGAGTTTCACGTGCTGGCGAACTCCGGCGAAGACACCATCGTCTACGCGTCCCGGGGCAACTATGCCGCCAACCTGGAGAAAGCCGAAGCGGCACCGCCCGGCCCGGCGCCCGCACCGTCGGAGGCGCTGACGATGATCGATACGCCCGACGAGCGCACCATCGACGATCTGTGCGCGCGCCTGAACGTTGCGGCCAGCGCGACCGTGAAAACACTGATCGTGCGCGGCGAGGACGGGCCCATGGCGATTGTGCTGCGAGGCGATCACGAGCTGAACGAAATCAAGGCCGGCAAGCTGCCGGGGGTGGCACAGCCTTTGGCTTTTGCCACCGATGCCGAGATAGAAGCGGCAACGGGGGCGAGCCCGGGTTCGCTCGGGCCTGTGCAGGCGCAGATCCCCTATCTGGTAGACCGCGAAGCCGCCGCGTTGGCAGACTTTCCCTGCGGCGCCAATATCACGGGCAAACACTACGTGGGCGCGAACTGGGGCCGTGATGCTGCCCTGGCCCCGGAGCAGATCGTGGATGCGCGCAACGTGGTGGAGGGGGACCCGGCCCCTGATGGCCAGGGAGAACTGAAATTTCTGCGCGGCATCGAAGCCGGGCACATCTTTCAGCTGGGTGACAAGTACAGCGCATCCATGAGCGCCGGGGTGCTGGATCAGGACGGCAGAACCATCACGCCGCTGATGGGCTGCTACGGCATGGGTGTGACACGCCTGGTGGCCGCGATCATCGAGCAGAACCACGACGAACAGGGCATTGTCTGGCCCGAGCCTCTGGCGCCGTTTGCCGTGCATGTGCTGGGGCTGAACTATCACAAGTCGGTCGCGGTGCGCGATGCCGCCGATGCGCTGTATGCGACGCTGACCGACGCAGGCGTGAGCGTGCTGCTGGACGATCGCGACGAGCGGCCCGGAGTGAAATTTGCGGATGCCGATCTGATTGGCCTGCCCCATCGCGTGGTGATTGGCGAGCGTGGTCTGAAGAACGGTGTGGTGGAGTACAAGCGCCGGACCGGACCTGACGGCACCGCGCCCGAGACCCGCGAGCTGGCAGTGGAAGATGTGCCGGGTGCGATCAAGGGTTAAGCACCCGACGCTGGCGGCGCTGCTGGTAGCGGCGTTGCTTGCCGTGGGTGGCATGTCTGCGCAGGCAGAAGGGGTGCCGCCCCAGGCTGTGGACCCGGCCTTACGCGATCGCCTGGCGCTGGCCATGGCGGAAGCCCACGACGACATCGACATCTACGATGCCTCGGTGTGGCTGAAAGTGTCGGAGCAGCGGCTGACGCGCTATGTGCGTCGGGCCGAAGATCGCCGGGAGCTTTTGCAACTGGTGTACCGGGAGGCCAAACACAACCAGCTGGATCCGGATCTGGTGCTGGCGCTGATGCAGATAGAAAGCGCCTTCGACCGCTTTGCCATCTCGGTAGTGGGCGCCCAGGGACTGATGCAGGTGATGCCGTTCTGGCGTCTGGAAATCGGCCGTCCGCAGGACAACCTGACCCACGTGGAAACCAACATCCGCTATGGCACGGTGATTCTGGCGCACTACATGGACGTGGCCAAAGGTGATCTGGTGGAAGCGCTGGCCCGCTACAACGGCAGCTACGGTCGCCTGAAGTATCCGGAGAAGGTGATTACCGCCTGGCGCACACGGTGGCGCAACAAGACCCGCGATGAGCTGCCGCTGCTGGTGAGCTCGTGCCAGAATTACCCGCTGCAGGCCTGCCGCTACCGCTGACGCCTAGAGCATGGCCGCTTTGATGCTGGCTTCGTTCTGCGGTCCCAGCAGCACCCGATGCACTTCCCGTTCGGGGTTGATCAGCACCGTGACCGGCAGCTGCTGGGCCCGCTCGTAGCCGTACTGAAGGTACGGATCCTCGACCAGCACGGGGAACTCGATGCCCATGCGCTCGATGACATCCGTGAGTTTCTCGTCCTGCAGCCCGTCCCAGTTGACGCCCAGCATCACCAGGCCGTGCGCCACGCGGTCGTGGTGCAGCTCGTTGAGCTCCGGGATTTCTTCGCGACACGGCGCGCACCACTCTGCCCAGTAGTTGATGACGAGCCAGCGGCCGTCCCAGTGTGACGCCTGGGTGTGATTGCCATCAGCCAGACGCACCTGCGCCTCCGGTGAGCATCCGGCAAAAAAAACGGTGAGGGCCAGGAGAAGGCTGGCGGGTACGGCTTGCATGATTGCTCCCTGTTCTAAACGCATAGGTTCGTTCTCATCGCCTCAGGCGCTACCGCTCTGCGGCTGGGCCGGGGCGGCGCGGAACACGCTGTCGAGGCTGATGCTCATCTCGTTGGACCCGAATTGTGTGATGTTGATGAGCGGCTGTACCACCTGCGGCAGGTCCTCGATCTGTCTCAAGCGGGCGAGATCCAGGCCTTCGGGCAGGCGCTGGTAGAGATCCCACAGCGTGATGGCGCTGAGGTTGCGGCCCAGCGCCCACTGATCGTCTTCGGTCTGCATCAGGAGCTTGAAGTCCTGAAAGACAGAAAACACCTGGTCGTGCTCGTCGCGGTTCAGCACCACGCGGCCGGCGATCTGCTTGTCGGTGACGCTGTCGCCCGCGAGATGTGCCTCGTGCAGCAGCGACAGCACCCGTACCGCCTTGATCATGAGCGGTTCCACGTCGTATTCGTCCTCGCGCGGCAAGGCCAGGCAGCGAACGAAGATGGCGCCGCTGAGCACAATGGACCACACGAGATAGAGCCAGAGCAGAAAAATGGGCACCGCCGCGAAGGTGCCGTAAATGGCATTGTAGGAAAGCGACCGTGAACTCTCCGCGAAGATGTTGAAGGCCGCCTGAAACACCAGCATGGTGACAACCCCGCCGGCCACCGCATGGCGCAGCGGGACGTGACAGTTGGGCACCGCCTGATAGAGGACGGTGAAGCCCGCCACGCTCAGCAGCACCGGCAGGTATCCCAGCAGCACCTGGCCGAGGCCGAAGGTGGGGATCTCCGACACCAGCGGCAGACTGAGGAGATACACGGTGGAGAGGATGCCGACCACCACACAGGCCGGCCCGAGGCTGAGCACCCCCCAGTAGAGCAGAAAGCGCTGCAGACCCCGGCGTGGCTCGGCCACGTGCCAGATCGTATTGAAGCTCTTCTCGATGGTTACCAGCATCATGAACGACGTGACGAAGAGAATGAGAAATCCTGCCGCCGTGAGGTTGCGGGCCCGATCGGCAAACTCAGCAAGCTGCGCCTGCACCACGTCGGAGCTGGACGGCACGAAGTTCTGGAACACGAAGCTCTGCACCTCTTCGCCCATCTGCGCGTACTCGGGGATGAGGGAGAAGAAGGTATAGGTGACCGTCATCATCGGCACCACGGCAAACAGCGTGGTGTAGGTAAGCGCCGCCGCCGCGTTGAGCAGGTTGTGCTCGAGAAACTGGTGATACATCTGCAGCACGTACCAGGAGAACACACGCCAGGCGTGAGCGAAGCGTGCTCGCAGAGAGGCGATGAGACTGGTGGTATCGGCCATGACCGGACTCCGAAGGGCGCGGCGCTATGTTATCGGGATGCGCGGGAGTTTTATAATGCAGCGCCGTTTATTCAGGGCGCTGACATGGCCGCAGAGATCACCCTATACCACAATCCAAGATGCTCGAAATCGCGCGCAACGCTGGCACGGCTGGAGGAAGCCGGTGCGCAGGTGACCGTGGTGGAGTATCTGAAGACACCGCCGGATGGCGACACGCTGGCGGGAATTCTGCGGGCGCTGGGCATGACCGCGCACGAATTGCTGCGCACCAAAGAGGCACCTTACGCCGAGCTGCACCTGGGGGAAGCCGGGGTGGCGGAGGAGACTGTGCTCGCCGCACTGCAGTCGCACCCGATTCTCATGGAACGGCCGATTGCCGTGCGCGGGGAACGCGCCGTGATCGGGCGCCCCCCTGAGAACGCGGACACCCTGCTGGACTGAACGATGAGTGAGACCAACCCTTACGTTCTGGTGCTGTATTTCTCGAAAAGCGGTGCAACCCGCAATCTGGCGCTGCGCATCGCCCGCGGCATCGATACGGTGACGGGCATCGATGCGCGCATTCGCACGGTACCGGAGGTGAGCACCACCACCGAGCGCACGGCCCCGCCTGTGCCCGACGAGGGCGCGGTATACGCCACCAAAGAAGACCTTGCCGATTGCGCGGGTCTGGCGCTGGGCAGTGCAACCCGATTCGGCAACATGGCTGCCCCCCTGAAGCACTTTCTGGACGGCACGGCGGATCTGTGGATGAGCCGTGCGCTGGTGGGCAAGCCAGCCACCGTATTCACTTCTACCGCCTCGCTGCACGGCGGACAGGAAACGACGCTGCTGACAATGATGGTGCCGTTGCTGCACCACGGCATGCTGATCCAGGGTGTGCCCTACGCGGAGGCGGCGCTGAACGAAACCACGACCGGCGGGACGCCTTACGGCCCCACCCACTGGGCGACCGCTTCAGCAGAGCTGTCCACACACGAAGCGGCGCTTGCGGAAGCTGCCGGCGCGCGGCTGGCAACCAGCGCGCTGAAGTTGCGCTGATGGGCGGCTGGCTGTTTCTCAGCTTCGTCGGCCTGGGCTCGCTGATTGGCCTGACGGGCATTCGCCAGCTGCTGCTGGAACCGCTGCCTTCGCCGGGTTTCAACGTGGTGTGGTTCGGTCTGCAGGTGCTGCCCCTGCTGGTGTGCCTGCCGTCGCTGCTGCGCGGCGAAGTAATCGGCACGTTTCTTCTGAGCCTGCTGTCGCTGCTGTATGTGGTGCATGGCGTGATGCTCGCCTTCGAAGGCACGTGGCTGGCGCTGGGGCTGATTGAGGTGTTCTTCGCGCTGGGGCTGTGCGGGTCGACGGCGGTGCTGGTGCGCAAACTGCGGGAGGCAGACCCGACGCGCTGGGGCAAAGACTGACCCCCCGGACGGGGACACACGTTTCTCCGCGGGGACACACACAAAAACCGTCCTACACCTCAGCATCGCAGGCGCGCAAGCCGCATCGACAATCTCGCGTAAAAAAGAAGGTTCCTGCACCTACGATTGTTTCAGTGATCCGCCGACACTAGCGCGTCATGACCACTCCACGCTGCCAGCTGGTTGACCCCGAAAACGCTCTGTTCTATCACCTGGTCTCCCGATGCGTGCGCCGAAGCTGGCTGTGCGGATACGATCGGCAGACCCGCAGAGACTACTCCCACCGGAAAGAGTGGCTCGTTCGGCGCATCAAACAACTCGGCGCAGCCTTCGCGGTCGATGTCTACACGTACGCCGTCATGTCGAACCACTTCCATCTGATCGTCTATCACGACCCCAAAGCACCTCTGCGCTGGAGCGACGAGGAAGTTGCTGACAGGTGGCTGCAGGTCTGCCCACCCAAGCTCGCGGACGGAACAATCGATGAGGCGCTCAGAGAGTTCGAGCGCAACCAGTTGCTCTCTGATCCGTCGCGCATTGAAGCGGTGCGCCGCAAACTTGGTTCGGTTTCTACGTTCATGAAGCTTCTGAAGCAGCCGATCGCGCGGCGCGCAAATCAGGAGGATGGTTGCACCGGGCACTTTTTTGAACAGCGGTTCTACTCTGGCGCTCTTCTGGGTGAAGAGACGATTCTCGCCGCCATGGCATATGTCGACCTGAATCCTATTCGAGCCAAGATCGCCAAGAGCATCGCCACCGCAAAACACACTTCGATCTATGAGCGACTACGAACCGCTCCGACGTCGCTGGATTCGTACATCCAACCAATCGTCGCCGGCACCGGCACGGATGCATCTGTAAAGATCACCCTTCGAGCCTACATCGAGCGCCTTGAAGTTCTTACGCCGTCAACTGCGCCAACCTGGACCGAAGACCAGCTAAAACGCTGGCGCGGCCAGGTATTCAGCTTGAGGAAAAGGCAGAGGGTATTCGGCCCTGAATCTCTGATCAAAGTCTGGATTGAAGAGCGCGGCTGGAGAATGCGGGAAGACCCTCTCCCAATCGCGTGACAACCTGCGTCAACTCGCTCACAGCGTTCAGTGCACGACGGGAGGGGGCTCGTCCTCGATAGGAACATCGTCCTCGTCCACGCTTTGCACAGCGTAGCGACGTGTCGTGATTTCGCCAGAAACTACGTCGGGCAACTGGCGTAGAAATTCTTCCATATGGTCCGTTTGAAAGTGGCCCATGAGACACTCCATGTTTTCCCATTCCTGGAAGAGCATGAGCGTGTTCGGATCAGAAAGACCGATGTAGAAATCGTAGGAAATGCACCCCACTTCCGTACGCGTCGCGTCCGCCATTACGCGGGCGAGCTGCAAGGCTTGCTCACGCCGCTCCGGACGGATGGGGATTGTGCCGTGCACGATGATCAAGGTTCAGTGTCCTGGGTGGCGGTTGTGTTGCTTTCTGCTCAACTGGCCAGTGCGTTCAAGCAATCGCAAAACGTGTGTCCACCAGCAGAAGTCGTGTGTCCAGCCACGGGGAATTTACATGATGCCCGAGGTTTTGAGCGTGACCGCCAGCTCATCGATGATCGCCGGGTCGTCGATGGTGGAAGGCACATTATAACTTTCCCCATCCACCATTTTGCGCATCACCTGACGCAGAATTTTACCTGAGCGCGTTTTTGGCAGGCGCTGCACAACCACTGCACGCTTGAAGTTGGCGATGGCGCCGACATTGCCGCGAACCATCTGCACGAGTTCACTCTGCAGCGCCTCCGGCTCAACGTTGACCCCGTCTTTAAGGAGCAGCAGGCCGATCGGCACCTGTCCTTTGTCCGCGTCCGCTATGCCGATCACCGCGCACTCGGCCACGGCCGGGTGATCTGCTACTACCTCCTCGATCTGGCCGGTGGACAGACGATGTCCGGCCACGTTGATGACGTCGTCGATGCGGCCCATGACGTAGACGTAGCCGTCTTCGTCGCGATAGCCACCATCACCCGTCAGATAGAAACCCGGGTATTGGCTGAAATAGCTGTCGTAGTAGCGCTTGTGGTCACCCCACACGGTGGGAAAACCGCTCGGCGGCAGCGGTTCCTTGATTACGATGGCGCCTTCCTGGTTTGCACCGAGCTCCCGGCCCTCGTCGTCCAGCACTCGGAGATCGTAACCCGGCACGGGCAACGTCGGTGAACCGGCCCGCGTTTCCAGAAGCTCCACGCCGGCCATGTTGGCACAGATGGACCAGCCCGTTTCTGTCTGCCACCAGTGATCGATGATGGGCACACCCGGTAGGTGCTCTTCCAGCCAGTGATAGGTGGGTGGGTCGAGCCGCTCGCCTGCCACAAACTGGTACTCCAGCGCCGACAGATCGTAGCTGGCCTTCAGCAGGCAGTCCGGATCCTCTTTCTTGATGGCCCGGAACGCCGTTGGCGCCACGAAAAAACTCTTCACACGGTGCTCAGCCAGCACGCGCCAGAACGCACCAGCATCCGGCGTGCGCACGGGCTTGCCCTCGTAGAGGATGGTGGTGCAGCCCTTGAACAAGGGCCCATACACAATGTAGGAGTGGCCTACCACCCAGCCAACGTCCGATGCCGCCCAGTAGACGTCACCGGCGTCCACGCCATAGATGGCATGCATGCTGTAATTCAACGCCACCGCATGCCCGCCGTTGTCGCGCACCACGCCTTTCGGCTTTCCTGTTGTGCCCGACGTGTACAGGATGTAAAGCGGATCCGTTGCATCCAAGGACACACAATCCGCCGGCTCAGCTGAAGCCTCCCAGCTGCTCCACTCCAGATCGCGAGGTGCCTGAAGCTCTGCCTCAGCCTGCGGCCGCTGCACCAGCACCACCCGGTCCGGTTGATGTTCCGCAAGGTCGAGCGCCTCATCCAGTAGAGGCTTGTAGGCAATGACGCGATCGAACTCGATGCCGCACGATGCGGAAAGAACCACTTTCGGAGTCGCGTCATCAATACGCGTGGCCAGCTCCGGGGCGGCGAAACCACCAAACACCACCGAGTGAATGGCCCCGAGCCTGGCACAGGCGAGCATGGCCACCACGGTCTCGGGGATCATCGGCATGTAGATCACCACACGGTCACCCTTGGTAACCCCCAGACCCGCGAGGGCGCCAGCCACTCGCGCAGTCCAGGTCAGCAGCTCGTCATAGCTGTAGGTGTGCTTGGTGGCGGTTGCCGGCGAGTCGTAGATGAGCGCGGGCTGTGCGCCGCGCCCGGCCGCAACGTGCTGATCCAGCGCCACGTAGCAGCTGTTCAGCTTGCCACCGCGGAACCAGCGCCAGGCGCCGTTGCTGTCCTGGTCGAGCACCGTCGTCGGCGCCTCGAACCACGGGATCGCCGCCGCCTGCGCCGACCAGAATCCTTCCGGGTCACTCAGCGAGCGCTGATACTCTTCGGCGTAACCCATCGTCTGGCGCTATCAGTCCCGGCTCAGCCGCCGAGGCTCTTCAGCAGCTTGGTCACGCGCGCCTTCTTCGGACACATGGCGATGAGATCCTTGTAGATCTTCGCGCGTTTATTGATCTGCTTGTGCTTGCAGTAGAAATCCACTGCTTTCTCCCAGGCGCCTTCGATACCGTGCTTGTTGATCGACACAGTCGTGTTCACGATCTTGCTGGTCTCCCGGGACATGATGCCTACCTGAAACACCGGCGTCATCGATCCGCTCTTTTCGCGCTTGAGACGACACAGAATGCCTTTCACCTGACCGCTGTCGTCCAGCTGAATCTCGCGATCGGCTTTGTCTTTGCTCTTCTGCTGCAGCTTGGCCAGCTCCGTATCGCGGGCTTCGGCGATCTCTTTCACGGCCGCGCGGCGGGCGCCCCGCAGACGTTTGCCGTTTTCCTTGAGAGAAAAATACTCCTGGTATGTCTTGCCGTCGATCTGACGGCGTACACGGAACCCGTGAAAGCGCGGGTTATCAAGCAGTTCTACACTCATGCGAAGTCCTTCTTATTATGTCTTACGTTCTAGGTTGCGAGGTCAGCCTCGGTTGGAGAAGACACGCCAGGCGTCAGGCAATGACGCCGTCAGATCGAAGCGCGTCGATTTCATCAGAGCTAAATCCGCAATCCTGCAAAACGGAATCTGTGTCCTCTCCTGGGACTCTAGCGCCGTGTGAAACTTCGGGTGGGGTTCGGGAAAACCGTGGAGCAGGTGCCTGCTGAGTGACACCATCCACTGTGAGGAAACTGTTGCGCGCCTTGTTGTGCGGATGCTCCGGGGCCTCGAAAAGGCTGAGCACGGGCGCAAAGCACACATCCGTGCCTTCCATGATGTCGCACCATTCGGCCTGCGTTTTGCCACGGAACACTTCGGCGAGCTGCGCTTTCAGGTCGGGCCAGCGACTGGCGTCCATCTGCGGGGCAAATGTGTCCGGGTCGAGACCCGCCTTCTCCACCAGCAACGCATAAAACTGCGGCTCGATGGAGCCGATACAGATGTGTTTGCCATCGCTGGTTTCGTACGTATCGTAAAAATGCGCACCGCCATCCAGCAGATTCGTACCGCGCTGATCCGTAAAGCCGCCGCCGGCCGCAAACGAGAAGAACATGGCCATGAGCGCCGCGGTACCGTCCACCATGGCGGCATCCACCACCTGGCCCTGGCCGGATCGCTGCGCTTCGAGCATGCCGCAGACGAGACCATACGCGAGCAGCATGCCACCGCCGCCGAAATCACCAACCAGGTTGAGCGGCGGTACCGGTCGTTCTCCGGGACGCCCGATGGCATGCAGCGCTCCAGCGAGACCGATGTAGTTGATGTCGTGGCCCGCCGCCTGCGCGAGGGGCCCGTCCTGCCCCCAGCCGGTCATGCGGCCGTACACCAGCCGCTGATTGCGTGCGAGGCAGGTATCGGGACCAAGGCCGAGGCGCTCCGTCACGCCGGGCCGAAAACCTTCAAAAAGCGCATCCGCGCTTTCCACGAGCCGCAGCACCGTTTCCACACCTGCAGGCTGCTTGAGGTCCAGGGCAATGGAGCGACGGTTGCGGGCCAGCACGTCCTTGGGGGCTACGCCGCCCTGGGAGGGACGGTCAACGCGAATAACCTCGGCGCCCATGTCCGACAGCATCATGCCGCAGAATGGGCCAGGGCCGATCCCGGCCAGCTCAATGATCTTGAATCCCGCAAGCGGTCCCATGGTGCCCCTTCTTGTTCTCGTCTTATTCTAATCGTTCGACTGGCGCGCCATTTTTTAGTTGTTCGGCCGGTGCGCCATTTTCTAATTGTTCTGCCGGCGCGCCATTCTAAACAGTCTTGCCACGGCTAGCCAACACTGATGTCGACAACGGCGCCCCACCCGAAAAAGTGATACAAAGTAGCATTTTACCGTGCCAACGAGGTGCATCAGACGCTTTCGAAGCGGCCGCACGGCCGCGTTCCGCCCTAGGCGGCAAACTGCATCTGTGCAAAGCGCGCGTAGAGTTCGCTGGTTGCCATCAGCTCGTCATGCGAGCCACTGTCCACCACAGCCCCGTTCTCGAGCACCAGAATCCGGTCGGCCTGGCGCACCGTAGACAACCGATGGGCAATCACCATGATCGACATGCGCCCCTTGAGCCCTTCCACGCTGAGGCGGATCTGGTGTTCGCTCTCAGCGTCCAGCGCACTCGTTGCCTCGTCCAGCAGCAGCAGATCCGGCTGGGCCAGCAGCGCCCGCGCAATGGCCAGGCGCTGGCGTTGGCCGCCGGACAGCCCTGCACCGTCCTCACCGATCGTGGTATCCAACTGCTCCGGCAGGGCAGCAACAAAGCCATCTGCATGGGCCAGTTGCAGCGCCTCCCACAACGTCTCGTCGTCCACGCCCGCGCGCGCGTAGAGCAGGTTGTCGCGCAGCGTGCCGGAAAAAATGACCGGATCCTGCGGCACGAAACCGATGCGTCCCCGCACCGCCGACAGTGACAGATCGCGGATGTCCCGGCCGTTCAACGTCACCCGTCCGTTCGAAGGCTCGTAGAAACGCTGCACCAGATCGAAACGCGTGCTCTTGCCCGCCCCGGACGGACCCACCAGCGCCACCATCTCTCCGGCTTTCACGGCGAAATTCACGCCGTCCAGCACGGTCACCTCGGGGCGTGTGGGATAACGGAACTGAAGGTTCTCCACTGCAAGGTCTACATCACCCGCCGCCAGCGGCAGCGGCGCGGGCGCCTCGACAATATCGCTGGGCGAGGCCAGCAGCTCCATCAGCCGCTCCATGGCGCCTGCAGCCCGCTGCAGGTCGCTGTACACCTCGCTGATGGCGCCCACAGAGCCAGCCACGATAAACGCGTAAAAAATAAACGCCGCCAGTTCCCCGGCGCTGGTACGCCCGGCCAGCACGTCCTGCCCGCCCACCCATAACATCGTGGCCACCGCGCCAAAAACGAGCAGCATCACCACGGCCACCAGCACCGCGCGCTGACGGATCCGTATCAGCGCCACGTCAAAGGCGGCGCCCACACGATCGGCAAACAGGGTTTCGTCCCGCGGCTGATGATTGAAGGCCTGCACGATCTTGATGTGTCGCAGCGACTCGCCTGCGTAGCTGCCCACGTCCGCCAACCGGTCCTGGCTGGTGCGCGACAATCGGCGCACCCGGCGACCGAAGAGCACGATGGGTGCCACCACAAACGGCACGCTCGCCACCACAATCAACGAGAGCTTCGCATTGGTCACAAACAGCAGCACCAGGCCGCCGAAGAACATCAGCACGTTGCGCAGCGCGATGGACACAGACGAGCCAATCACCGTCTGCAGCAGGGTTGTGTCAGTCGTTATGCGCGACTGAATTTCGCTGGGGGCGTTCTGCTCGAAAAATCCCGGATGAAGGTGGATGAGGTGGGAAAATACCGCCATGCGGATATCCGCACTCACCCGTTCACCCACCCATGACACAAAATAGAAGCGAATGAACGTCCCCACGGTCAGCACCAGCACAAAACCGGCAAACAGCACGATGGAGTCCACGAGAATCTGCGCATCGCCGCTGGCGAAACCGCTGTCGATCACGAGACGTACGCCCTGTCCGATCGACAACGTTGCGCCGGCCGTCACCACCAGCGCCACGCTCGCGATGCACACCTGTTTCATATAAGGGCTCAGAAACCTCAACGCCGGGCGCAGGCGCGTCAGATCTTTGCTGCTCTGTCTGTCCAGACCTTCATCCATGGGCGCGCATTATGGGGGCGGGCGCAGCAAGTTGCACGGCGCCGGCGCACACCCCCGGGCCTGTCTTGCGCTTGCCGCCGGCCCGGCCTATCTTGCGTCTACCTTGTACAAGCAGGCATCCGTGCATGGCCGAAGCATCCGACATCCTGGAAACCATCGAGGTCGAAACGGGACCGTCCCCTACGGGCACCGTGCTATGGCTGCACGGCCTCGGCGCCGACGCCACCGACTTCGAACCCATCGTGCCCATGCTTGCGCTCGATCAGCCACTGCGCTTCGTTTTTCCCAATGCCCCCGTTCGCCCGGTCACCATCAACAACGGCGCCGAGATGCGGGCCTGGTACGACATCGATCCGGGCGCGCCTCTCGCAGGCACCAGCGACATCGACGCCTCGTGCAGCGCCGTGGCGCAGCTGGTCGAGCGAGAGCTGGAGCGTGGTACAGCCAGCAACCGCATTGCGCTGGCCGGTTTTTCCCAGGGCGGGGTGATCGCGCTGCACCTGGGCCTGGCCTACCGATCCAAGCTCGCGGGCATCATGGCGCTGTCCACCTACGTGCATGATCACGAACATCTCGATGCGCGCGTCGACTTCGCCAATGTCGACACGCCCATCTTCATGGCCCACGGCCTCAGCGACCCCATGATTCCCATCACACGGGCCATCACGTCCCGCGAGGCGCTGCTCGAGTTCAACTACCCCGTGGAATGGCACGAATACGCCATGGGCCATCAGGTGTGTCCCCAGGAAATCCAGGACATCGCCGCCTGGCTGAACCGCATCTACCGCTGACCGCGACAGTGACGCCGCCGCGCCAAACGACCGTGGGCAGCGACAAGCCTGCGGACACGCAGCTCACCGCGGCGCAGCTCCGCCAGGTACCGCCCCTGCAGCCCACGCCGCCTGCCTGGACCAGCACGGTGCGCGCCGATTTCGCCACCTTCCTCAGCGATCACGCCTCCTGCGAGAAGAAAGCGTCGGGCATGGCACTGTCGGTGGCATCGCACTATCCCGACCGACCGGTATTGCTGAGCGCCATGGTCGATCTCGCCGTGGAGGAGCTCGCACACTACCGGCAGGTGATGAAACTTCTGCTGGCGCGGCAGCTGCAACCCGGCGGCGACGTCAAAGACCCCTACATCCATGCGCTGAACGGCGCCATCCGACGGGGCGCAGAGACGTTCCTTCTCGACCGGCTGCTCGTGGGCGCGGTGGTTGAGCGGCGCGGCGCGGAGCGTTTTGCCCTGCTGGCGGAAGCGCTGGCCGGCAGCGACCCGGAGCTGGCCCGCTTCTACGACGACATAGCGGCCAGCGAAGCCCGGCACTGGGAGCTTTTCGTGCATCTCGCCTTGCGCGAATGCGTGGCCGACAGCGCCGACGAAGACACCTTGTGGACGCGCCTCGCCGAGCTTGCCGCCTTCGAAGGCGACGTGGTCACCAACCTGCCGCTGAGGGCGGCGCTGCATTAGTGCCCACCGCGCTCAGCGCTTACCTGGCGCGCCACGCGGAAGCGGCAGCGCCCGCCCTCGCTGAGCGGGTCACCAGCCGCTTCCAGCGGGCCCTCATCATTCCCGCCTACGCGGAAAGCCCCGCCTTTGCCGAACGTTTCCTGGCCCGCGACGATGCCCGCACGACGCTGCTCGTCGTCGTGGTGAACCAGCCTGAGCAGGCGCCCCCCGCCGCCGCGCAGCGCACCGCAGACCTCCTGGAGAAACTCTCACACCTGACCAGCCCGTCCCTCGTCACCATAGCCGCCACCAACCCCCCGCTGCCGCGCCGCCAGGCCGTGGGCCTGGCGCGCAAGCTCGGCACCGACCTCGCCGCCCTGCTGCACGCACGCGGACAATTGATCTCACCCTGGCTGTACCAGACCGACGCCGACGCCACCCTGCCCGTACACTACTTCCAGCCCGACAGCTCGCTACCGCACGCCGGCGCCATCGTGTTCTCCCATCGCCATGTCAGCGACAACCCGGCTCTGGCCGCCGCGGCCGCCAGCTATGAGGCGCACATGGCACACTACGTACGCGGCCTGCAGTTCGCCCGTTCCCCTTACGCCTACCCCACGCTCGGCAGCACCCTCGCTGTACATGTCGAAAGCTACGCTGCGGTGCGTGGCTTTCCCAGGCGCGACGCGGCGGAAGACTTTTACCTGCTGAACAAGGTGGCCAAGGTCGGCGGTGTGCAATGGCTGCGCGACGTGGTCGTGACCCTGCAGGCGCGGCGCTCGCAGCGCGTTCCTTTCGGCACCGGCCCCGCGCTCGAACGCATCCTCGGCGCCGGTGAGGTCACCACCTACAACCCGGCGTGCTTTGCGCTGCTGCGAGAGGTACAGCAACACCTGGAGACCCTCGCCGCAGCCCCCGCAGAAGCCAGCACGCTCAGCGCACCCGCCGCCACGCTGCTCGACAACCTAGACTGGCCGGAGGTGGCGACCAGGTTCCTTACGCAGCACCGCCACGCGCCCGCCCGGCGCAAAGCGTTCCACGACTGGTTCGACGCCTTCAGAACCCTGAAATTCGTGCGCGCCGCCGAGCACATGCATCCCCCGCTGCCACTGCACCAGGCCCAGGCCGAGCTGGCGACCATGGCCAGCAGCATCGCTGAAGGCCCGGGGGAAGCTTGACGGTCCCCGCGCTGCGAACGCCGAGCCACTGACGCCAGCCGCCCCGCCACAGTCCCCGCTGTGTGGCGGGTCACGGCCTGTCCGTGACCCCCGTCACGCTTTGCAGGGCCCCACCTTCGCCCCCCGAAACGAAGCCAGTAGACTCTTGCCAGGCTCGAAGCCGAACAACTTCGCAAGGACGTTCGAAGGTGGTGACATGACTGATGCAACAGACGAGGGGCGGCCCCAGGAAATTCCCGAAAACGCGGACCTCGCGTGGGATCTGGATGATTTTGCCCAGGCGCAGCGCGCCATGGATTTTGTCCGTCAGTTCGAAACCACCCTGTGTGTCTACTCGCCTTCCGTCGAGCAGATCTACTCCACCTACAACATGTTTTTCCCGGAAGACTGGGACCGCAAGCTCGTGATCCTGCCGGACGCAGGTGCGTACCACGACACGTTTTTCCACATCGACAAGCACGCGGTGCAGTCCACGGGCCTGCACATTGTCCCCGGCGAGCTCATCGGCGAGACCGGTCTGTATCTGGCAAACGTCGACCAGGATCGAAACCTCGGCAAGCGCCAGATTCCTTTCGAAGCGGGTCTGCGCGCCATCATGGCCAGGCGCCCGGCAGATGACCCGTTTCTGCCCGTGCTCGCCAAAGGAGACCTCAGGGAACTGGAGCAATCCTGGCCCGTCATGCACATGCACCGGGTGCGCCCGCAGCTGATCGAGAGCTTGTCCGAGCTGGATCGAACCAGCCTGCGCAACGTCATCACCGAAAAGCTAGAATCCTTGTTCCTCCTGCAAGGACAAGACGCTCGCGTCGCCTGAGACCCATAGCCAACCAACCTCCGTCCGAACCTGCCTCCGCCGCGTCTGCGGAAGGGCACCAGCACAAAGCGCGCGGTCGCCGTCTCGCACTCACCGCCACGCTCGCCTTGCTGGCGCTGTTGTCGTGGACGCAGATTGCCGACAACCGTGCTCTGGGCGCCACCGGCGATCAGCTCAAGCAGGCCCTCGCCGTGGCCGGTCTCGCCCGCGTTCTGAACGGCGTCATTTCTGTCGCCCAGGAAACGGAGCTGGCGTTGCAGCCCGCCGGCGTTGGCGTCACGGTGGGCATTGGCCAGATCCTCGATCCCCTCAATGATCTGGTGGAACGTTTCGCCATGCTCGCGCTCGTGGCAAGCGCCGCGCTCACCCTGCAGCTCACCGTGGGGCAGATTCTCGCCACGACCTTTTTCAGCGCCCTGTTGAGCGTGGTTACCCTGGCCTACGTGGCCACACTCTGGATGCCCGCAACCGGCACCGCGTTACGGGACGCGCTGCGCCGGGGTGTGGCCGTTGCGCTGTTCCTGCGCTTTGCACCGGCTGTGGTGCTGCTCGCCACCCATTGGCTGAACGTTGCCTTCCTGGCGCCCATGCAGGCCGCAGCCACCGAGCAGCTGCAGCTGACCACCTCCAGCGTCGAGGCTCTGAACGATACCCCGCAGCCCCCCGCCGCGGACGTCGAAGCGTCCCTGCTGGATCGAGCCGCAACGGGCCTGTCGCAGTTGTGGGAGGACACGACGGACCGCTGGGCGGCTGGTGACCGCCTCGACAGGTTGCAAAAGGAGGTGGAGGCCAGTGTCAGCGCCATCGTCGACCTCATTGTGGTCTTCGTGCTGCAGACACTCCTGCTGCCCATCGCGGCGCTATGGCTGTGCTGGCGCGGTCTGGCGGCGCTGTGGCGCCGACCGGAACACGCTGCCTGACGTTTCCGCGCCGCTCCGGCCCCGCCGCGCACCCTTAACACCGCGGGCGAAAGCCCGTAGAATGCCGCCGCCTCCCAGAACCCCGCCCTGTCATGCCCAGCGTTTTCATCGACGGACAAGCCGGCACCACCGGTCTGCAGATCACCGAGCGCCTTCAGGCACGCGGGGATATCGATCTCCTGTCGCTGGATGACACGCAGCGCAAAGCGCCCGCGGCACGCCGGGAGGCGCTGTTTCAAGCGGACATCGCCATTCTGTGCCTGCCCGATGACGCGGCGCGGGAAGCCGTAGCCCTCGCCGACGGTCGTACACGAATCATCGACGCAAGCACCGCCCACCGGGTGCATGCAGACTGGGTCTACGGTCTGCCGGAGCTGACCGCCGGTCAGCGTGAGCGTGTCGCCGGGGCCCATCTGGTGAGCAACCCCGGCTGCTACCCGCAGGGATTCATGCTGCTGGTGCGTCCGCTCATCGACGCGGGCCTGCTTTCGCCGGATACACCATTGCGCTGCAACGCCGTCTCCGGCTATTCCGGTGGCGGACGTAAGATGATCGAAGCACACCAGGCTTTCGACGCCGCCGACGCTGAGCAGCTCAACAGCCAGCTCTACGGCCTGACCCTGGCGCACAAGCACGTACCGGAAATGCAGGCTTACAGCTTATGCCGCCAAACGCCGCTGTTCACACCCATGGTGGCGCACTACTACAACGGCATGCTCGTGCAGGTACCGCTGTTCACGGCAGAGCTCGGGGGCGCCACCCCTGACACCGTGCAGGCGGCGCTGGCAGCCGCATACGCGGACGAACCGTTCATCAACGTGCTCGACCCGTCGTCGGGCGACGAGTTTCTCAACCCGACGGCATGCAACGGCTCCAACCGTATGGATCTCATGGTGTACGGGCATGCCCGCCAGGTGCTGCTGGTGGCGCGCTACGACAATCTCGGCAAAGGCGCCGCGGGCGCCGCGGTGCAGAACCTCAACCTCATGCTGGGCCTGGACGAGCAGCTCGGGCTGCAGGCCGCCGCGGGGTAATACTGCATGAGCCACACGGAGATCGACCCCCGCAACCCCGCCGCTCTGGCAGAGGCCGAGCGCGAGTACACGCTGGTGGCGGGCAATCGCCTGTCCCTGGATCTAAGCCGCGGCAAACCCGCAGCAGAACAGCTTGATCTCAGCCGCGGGCTCGAAGACGCGCTGGCCGGCAACTACCGCGCCGCAGACGGCACCGATGTACGCAACTACGGCGGCCTGCGCGGCCTGCCGGAAGCCCGTGAACTCGGCGCCAGGCTCATGGACGCACCCGCGGCCAACGTCATCGCGGGGGGCAACTCCAGCCTCACCTTGATGCACCTGGTGGTCTCCACGGCGCTGACAGACGGGCTGTGGGGCGACGAACGACGCTGGGGCAACGTCGAAAAGCCAAAGCTGCTGGCACCCGTTCCCGGCTACGATCGGCACTTTACGCTTTCCGAGGCCCTCGGCGTGGAGCTCGTCACCGTGCCCATGACCGACACCGGCCCGGCCATGGACGAAGTGGCCAGACTGGCGGCCGCCGATGCCTCCGTAAAAGGCATCTGGTGCGTGCCGAAGTACGCCAACCCCACGGGCGCCACCTACGACGACGCCACGGTAGAGGCCATGGCAGAGCTGCCTGCCAAGGCGGCGGCTGACGACTTTGTGGTCTTGTGGGACAACGCCTACGCGGTGCACCACATTGAGTTTCCCGGCGACGAGCTCGCCTCGTTGTACGACGCCGGCGAGCGGGCCGGGACCGGCGCGCACCTCGTGCAGTTCGCCTCCACCTCAAAAATCACCTACGCGGGTGCGGGTATCGCCTTCGTCGCCAGCCACGAAACCGTGCTGGCGGCGCTGGAACGCCAGCTCGGCGTCCGCATGATCTGTCCCGACAAGCTCAATCAGCTTCGTCATGCACGCTTTCTCGGCACACACCTCGACGAGCTGATGCGCCAGCATGGCGCCATCCTCAAGCCGAAGTTCGACCTGGTGCAGAAAACGCTGGATACGGAACTCGCCGCGTGGGGAGCTCGCTGGACACGGCCCAATGGCGGCTATTTCGTGTCCCTGGATCTCGAACCCGGCCTGGCTTCGACGGTGGTCACCCTGGCCCGGGAGGTGGGCCTGACCCTCACCCCCGCCGGCGCCACGTATCCCTACGGTCGGGACCCGCACGACAGCAACATCCGCATCGCACCGACGTTCGCCACGCTCGAAGAGCTGGCGGCCGCCATGCAGGTGCTCACGCTTTGTGTCAAGCTAGCTACGCTACGCAAGCACACGGCACGCAAAGAAGAATCACACTCTCCGTAAGGCTTTCCATGGCAGACTGGCAACTGGCAGATTTCGAAGTACCGGCAGTGCCCGACAAAGATCGTTTTCACGATTTCGCACTGCCCGACCCCCTCATGCACGCAATCCAGGATCTCGGCTTCGAATACACCACGCCGATCCAGAGCAGAACGCTGCCGTACAGCCTCTCGGATTACGACGTCACCGGCCAGGCTCAAACCGGCACCGGCAAGACGGCGGCATTTCTCGTCTCCATGCTGACGCGCTTCTGGGAAAATCCGCTGCCCGAGCCGCTGCCGCTGGGGTGCCCGCGCGCGCTGGTGCTGGCACCCACACGCGAGCTGGCCATGCAGATCGAGGGCGACGCCAAAGGTCTGTCGAAATACGTCGACGAACGCACCGTCTGCGTCGTGGGCGGCATGGACATCCAGGCGCAGCTGAAAAAGCTGGAAAAACGTTCAGTGGACATCCTCATCGGCACGCCGGGACGGCTCATCGATTTCCTCGACCGCAACGCCGTCAACCTCAAGCACGTGGAGGTGCTCGTCATCGACGAGGCCGACCGCATGCTGGACATGGGTTTCATTCCCGACGTGCGGCGCATCGTGTACCAGACGCCCCACAAGCGGAAACGGCAGACCCTGTTCTTCTCGGCCACGTTCAACGACGACGTCATGCGGCTGGCGAGTTCGTGGACCATCGATCCGGAGCACATCGTCATCGAGCCGGAACGGGTTGCCACCGATACGGTGCACCAGGAATTCTGGATGATCAGCGCCGACGAGAAAGACGAGGCGCTGGCAAAAGTGCTGCGCGCGCCCGACACGGAACGGGTGATCGTGTTCTCTAACCGCCGCGACCGCACGCACCGGGTCGTGAAATATCTGTCCAGCATCGGCCTCGAGTGTGAGGCGCTGGCCGGCGATATTCCCCAGAAAAAGCGTCTTGCCACGCTCAATCGTTTCAAGAGCGGCGAATTGAAGTACCTCATCGCCACCGACGTTGCCGGTCGCGGCATTCACGTGGACGGGGTCACCCATGTGATCAACTACGAGCTGCCCGAAGACGCGGAAGACTACGTGCACCGCATCGGTCGCACGGGCCGCGCCGGGGCCGAAGGGGTTTCCATCAGCTTCGTGTCAGAGGACGACGCGTTCAACCTGCCCGCCATCGAGACATACCTGGGCCACAAGGTCGAATGTACCGTGCCGCCCGGCTGAGCACCGCGGCGACTTCTGGCGCAACGCCGCAGCACTATGCAGCCGCGGTGGTCGCCTTCGCGCTGACGCTGGTCGCCTCGGTGGCCCAGGGCGCCGTCTCTCTCAACTACGAACGCCTGTACGAGACCGGGCCGCTCACCTTCGAGCAGGCGCAGAAGCGGGCTGGCTGGCGGCTGGCGCAGAATCCCGTCACCTTCGGCGACAGTGCGCCGCCCGTATGGCTGCGTTACCGGTTACCCGAGCGCAGCACCGATATGGTGCTGTACATGGACAACCCGTGGCTGCGTCGTTTCGACGTGCTCGTGGTTGCAAAGGGCCGCGTCCTGGAAACCTACGCCAGCGGCATTACCCAGCCGTTCTCGGCGCGTCCCCTGCCGGCGCCTGCTTTTGCCTATCCGGTGCCGCCGGAGGCCGATTTCGTCTACGTCCAGCAGATCGCCAATGCCACCGTGGCCATGCCGGCGCGGTTCCTCGACGTCAACGAATTCAACCACCTGGCCGCCCGGCTCAATCTTCTGCACGGGCTGTACTACGGCGGCGTGCTGCTCATGCTGACGATCAGCTTGAGCTTCTGGTATCACACCCGGGACCGTGCCAACCTGCTGTACGGGCTGTGGGCCGGCAGCCTCGGCTTCTTTGCAGTGGCAGCGGACGGCACCGGGTCGATGTATTTGTGGCCGGATCTCCCGGCGCTTCACCACAGCATGACGGCGATTGCATGGGCCGGCAGCGCCATCACCCTCATGTATTTTGCGGCGGCTTTCCTGCGGCTGTCGGGCAACACCCTGAAAATGGTGCGCGTGCTGCAGGGCACCATCGCTCTCGTCGGCGTCTGGATGCTGATCGATTCCACCGCGGTTGCCTACGGCCTGCAGGTGTTGATGAGCGTCGCGGCCCTGGGCCTGCTCGTCTGGCAGGCTGCCCTGGCCTGCCAGACCGGGGATGCCGGCAACCGCCTGTTCCTTCTCTCCAAGACCGTGCTGGCGTGCAGCATCGTCGTCGCTGCGTTCGCCGTATTCGGCGTGCTGCCGTTGAATCACTGGACGCTGCATGCGGTACACATCGGCGCCGCGCTGGAGCTGGTCCTGGCGGGCTATGCGTTGAGCCTGCGCTTCAGAGACGCACAACAGACTCAGTGGCAGGCGCTGGCGGAGTCCCGGCGCCTGGAGCAGCACAACCAGGAGCTGCGGGCCGCCCGGTCGCTGGCCGAAGAGCACCGTCAGTTGCAGAAGTCGTTGCAGCAGGCCCAGAAGCTGAAAACGATCGGCCAGCTCGCCGGCGGCTTTGCCCACGACTTCAACAACATTCTCGCGAGCGTGCTCGGTTTCGCGGAGCTGGCGCGGATGCCGGCCGCGCAGAACGACCGCGCCAAGCAGGCGCGCTATCTGCGCGAAATCGAAAAAGCCGGCGAGCGGGGCGCTTCGCTGGTGCGCCAGCTGCTGCTGTACAGCCGCAACACCACACCCACGCCCCAGCGCGTGAATCTCATGGCTGCGCTGCGGCAGTTTCACGAGCTGATGCGCTCGAGCCTTCCGGCCACCGTGGAAATTCAGATCGACGTGCCGCCGCAAGGCTCGTTTCTGCGATGTGATCCCGAACAGCTGCAGCAGCTGCTGGTAAACCTGTGTCTCAACGCTGCTGAAGCCATGGGCAATCGCGGCACCATACAGATCACGAGCGAAACCACGATGGTCCGGGACGTCACGTGCTCGTCCTGCCTGACGCGCTTTTCCGGCGAGTACGTAGCGCTCAAGGTGCTGGACAGCGGCCGCGGCATTCAGGGCAATGCCAGTGACCTGTTCACCCCGTTTCACACCACCAAAGACGTGGGCCAGGGCACCGGCCTCGGCCTGTCGGTGGTGCACGGCATCTGTCACGAGAACGGCGGTCACATCCACGCCAGCAACCGCGCTACCCGTGGTGCCCGCTTTGCCGTCTACCTGCCGGTCAGCGACGCCCTCGACACAGCCGCGCACCGCCCTGAGCTCGCGTTGCACCGCAACCGCATTCTCGTCATCGAAGACGAACCCTCGGTAGCGAGCTATCTAGAATCGCTGCTGCGCGACGCGGAGTTTGTCCCGGTGATCCGCCGCCAGCCCACCCAGGCGTTGGAAACGTTCGTGGCCGATCCCGACGGCTACGATCTGGTCATCACCGATCATCTCATGCCCGAGGGCACGGGCCTGGATCTCGCCGAGGACCTGCGCGCGCTGCGTCCGGATCTGCCGATCATCCTGACCACCGGCAACACCAACAATCTCGGCGCAAGCGACGTCAGGCACGCCGCCATCCAGGCGGTGTTCCAAAAACCCCTGAATTCCGAACAGTTACTCGCTAAGATTCGGGGCCTTCTGGCGACCGAATGAAGTCATGGCGAACGTCGCGGTTGTGCAACACTGCGCCGGCACCGATGTAGAAACCAACCTCGCGGTGTTGAGCACCCTGTCGCGCCAGGCAGCCGACGCCGGCGCCGAGTTGATATGCTGGCCTGAAGCCTTTGCCTATCTCGGCGCCCATGCCGGCAAGATCCCCATTCTGGAACGCCTCGACGAAGGCGGGCCGATCCTGTCCACCTGCCAGCAGCTCGCACAAACGCTGGGTACGGAGCTGCTCCTGGGCGGGTTTCACGAAGCCCACGACAGCCATCCGGACAAGTGCTACAACACCAGCGTCCTGCTCAATGGCGACGGTGAGATCACCGCGCAGTATCGCAAGATTCACCTTTTCGACGTTGCCATCACCGATGGACCGCAGCTCATGGAGTCGAAGCACACCGACGCCGGAGATCGCGCGGTGACGGCCGACACCAGCGCCGGCCGGCTGGGGCTCACCATCTGCTACGACGTGCGCTTTCCGCCGCTGTATCAGTCTCTGGTAGATGCCGGCGCCATCGCGCTCACGGTGCCATCCGCGTTCACGGCCACGACCGGAGCGGCTCACTGGCACACGCTGCTGAAGGCCCGCGCCATCGAAAGCCAGAGCTACGTCATCGCGCCCGCACAGCACGGCCGGCACAGCCGCCACCGCGCCTCGTACGGACACAGTCTCATCGTCGACCCGTGGGGCGACGTGCTGGCAGAGATACCCGACGGCGACGGCTTTGCCATGGCTGCCATCGACCCGGCCCGTGTCGCTGCCGTGCGCGCCGAACTGCCCAGCCTCGCCAACCGGCGTACCTACCACTGCGGAGCCTGACGCCAGCATGAGCGACACAACCAGCCTGCGCCTGCGGGGCAACGGTCTCGTGATCCTGGCAGCACTGATCATCATTGCTGCCGGCCTGCGTGCTTCGCAGGATCTGATCGTGCCGTTTCTGCTCTCCGTGTTCATTGCCACCATCGCCGGCACGCCCATGTTCTGGATGCAGAAAAAAGGTGTGCCGGAAGCGTTTTCCCTGCCGGCCGTGATGATCCTGATGCTGTTTGTCGTGGTTGGTCTGGGCGCACTCTTTGCCCAGTCGGCGGCCGATTTCACGGCCAAGTTACCGTTCTATCAGACGCGCCTGGGCGAGCTGCAGCAGGACGTCACCACCATGCTGACGCCACTGCTGGAACGCGCAGGCATCAGCATCGACTTTGCGACCCTCACGCAGAATTTCTCGCCGGGCGCTGCGCTGCAGCTCGCGGGCACCACCCTGGCGCGCCTTGGCGGCGTGCTGAGCAACAGCCTGCTCATCATTCTGACGGTCATCTTCATTCTGGCGGAAGCCGCGAGCTTTCCGCGCAAGCTCACCGAAGTTCTGAAAGACCCTAATCGCGACCTGCCTCACTTCTTTCTCTTTGCCGAGAACGTCAACCGGTACATCGCCATCAAAACCTCGGTGAGCGTCGCCACCGGCATCGTGGCCACCGTTCTGCTGTGGGTGCTGGGCGTGGATTTCCCCATTCTGTGGGGCATGCTGGCGTTTCTGTTGAACTTTGTGCCAACCATCGGTTCGATCATCGCCGCCGTGCCGCCGGTGCTGCTGGCGCTGATACAGCTCGGGCCGGTCACCGCAGGCTTCGTCGGCATCGGCTACGTGGCCATCAACATGGTCATGGGCAACGCCGTCGAGCCAAGGTACATGGGCCGCGGCCTGGGTCTTTCCACCCTGGTCGTGTTTCTGTCTCTGGTTCTGTGGGGCTGGCTGCTGGGTCCGGTGGGCATGCTGCTGTCGGTGCCCCTGACCATGACGGCCAAGATCGCTCTGGCCGCCAACCCCAGCACCGAATGGCTGGCCATTCTGCTGGGCCCCGCAGACGCCTTGAATCCCCACGAAGAGATGGAAGCGGCTTCCCGCGACGACGACGAGGACGTGGACCCGACCACGGAGGCATCGTGACCCGCTACGAACGCCCGAACATCGCGGCCATGAGCGGCTACAGCTGGGGGGAGCAGCCGCAGGATGCGGACACGATCAAGCTCAACACCAATGAGAATCCGTACCCGCCCAGCCCCGCCGTGCAGGCAGCGCTGGACAATCTGAGCGCAAGCGCTCTGCGCCGCTATCCGCAACCCACCGCCGATCCGCTGCGTGACGCGATCGCCAGCCATCACGGCCTCGAACGCCACAACGTCGTCGTCACCAACGGCGGCGACGAGGCGCTGCGGCTCGCCATCACCACCTTCGTCGAGCCGGCTGCCACCTTCGCCATGGCCGACCCCAGCTATTCCCTGTACGCGGTGCTGGCCGACGTGCACGACGCGCGGGTGCTCGCGGTACCGCTGGACGGCTGGAACCTGCCGGAAGATTTTGCCGAGCGCTGCAACGACGCCGGTGCGCAGCTCATCTGCCTCGTCAACCCGCACGCGCCCAGCGGCTCTCTGCTGCCCGCCGCCGCCATCGATGCGCTGGCGCAGGCGCTCGACGGCGTGTTGCTGGTCGACGAAGCCTATGCCGACTTCGTCGATCCGGCCCACGGTTACGACTCCAGCGCCCTGGTGCGCGCGCACGACAATGTGCTCGTGCTCAGAACCTTCAGCAAAGGCTACAGCCTGGCGGGGCTGCGCCTGGGTTATCTGCTGGGGCCTGCGGCGCTGATCGAGCCTGTCATCACCAAGACCCGAGACAGCTACAATATCGATCACGTCAGCCAGCAACTGGGGCTGGCGGCCATCAGCGATCAACCCTACGCGCGGGAAACCTGGCGGCGCGTGCGTGAGGATCGCGAGGCTTTGAAGCGTCAGCTGCACCAGCTGGGACTGCCCGCGCCGGCCAGCGAAACCAATTTTCTGCTCGTGACCGTGCCGCCCGAGGCAGCTTTGAGCGCCGCGGAGCTTTACGCCGCCCTGAAGGCAGAAGGTGTGCTCGTGCGCTACTTTTCCAGTCCTCCCCTCGACGACCGGCTGCGCATCAGCGTAGGCACACCCGAAGAAAACGCGCGTCTCACTGACGCCCTCACGCGGATGCTCACATCATGAACCGCAAACACCTGCGCACGCGCGCGGACATCGAGGCGCAGGAAGAAACGCGCACCGTGCACCAGTTCAACGAGAACGCGGTGCGGCTGAGCCGCAACCTCACGAAAGACACGGGTATGGCGCGAATCGGGCTGCATCAGGTGCGCCTGGAGCCGGGGCGCGATTCAACGACACATCACTACCACGACGCCGACGAAGAGTTTCTGTACATCCTCAGCGGCCGTGGCATTGCGCGTATCGGCGAGGACAGCTTCGAGGTGGGACCGGGCGACTTCATGGGTTTTCCAGCACCCTCACCGGCCCACAGCCTGCACAACAACGGCGACGAAGATCTCGTCTACCTCATGGGCGGCGAGCGCCATGCGCCGGATGTGGTGCACTATCCCGACATCGGTCGCAGCATGATGAAGGCCGCTGGCAGGCGCGTCTGGGCGCACTGGGAAAATCTTCACGAGGTCACCACGCGCAAAGACTAGCGCGTTACCGCATGTTTCCGATCCGTGACGAGAATCCAACGCTGCGGCCGCCCGTGGCAACCTACATTCTCATCGGACTGAATTGTTTTGTCTGGGCTGCGGTGCAGGGCCTTGGCGCGAGCGTGCCCATGGCCGAAAGTCTGTGCTATCACGCGCTCATCCCGGGCGACCTCCTCGGCAGCGCGGCAAGCGGCACGAACATTCCCGTGGGGGCCAATCTCGTCTGCACCCTGTCCGGCGAGGGTGACTTCAATACCCTGGTTACCAGCATGTTTCTGCACGGTGGCTGGTTTCATCTCCTGGGCAACATGCTGTTTCTCTGGGTGTTCGGCGACAACGTCGAAGACGTGATGGGGCCGTTGCGTTTTCTGCTCTTCTACGTGCTGTGCGGTCTCGGCGCTGCAGCCGCGCAGATCGTCACCGACCCGGGCTCGCTGGTACCCATGGTGGGCGCCTCCGGCGCCATCGGCGGCGTCATGGGCGCCTACGCCATTCTCTTTCCCCGCGCCCGCGTGCACCTGCTGCTGATCC
>CAZYYJ010000067.1:0-28778 GCA_964651595.1 uncultured Pseudomonadales bacterium
ACGGCGAGGAAATCTTCGCCGTACTTTTCCAGCTTTGCAGCCCCCACACCGTGCACCGCAAGTAACGCCTCCGGTGTGGAGGGTCTGTGCTCCACCATGCCCAGGAGGCTCGCGTCGTGAAAAATCACGTAGGGTGGCACGCCCGCTTCTTCGGCCAGCTCGGCGCGGCGGGCTTTCAGCGCATCCATGAGCGCTTCGTCTTCCAGGTTCAAGGTATACGTGGACTTGCGTCGCTTGGCGCGGGTTACCTTGCGGTCTTCGCGCAGGTACAGCACTTCTTCGCCGCGCAGCAGCGGACGGGCTTTGCCTGTCAGCACCAGGGCGCCGTAGCGATCGTGATCGCTGCGCAGGTAACCGCGCACCACGAGCTGACGCACGATTGAGCGCCACTGCTGGTCGCTGTACTCGGCGCCCAGTCCGTAGGTGCTGAGAGCGTCGTGGTTGAAACGGCGCACCTTCTCGTTGTCGGCGCCACGCAGCACATCGATGACGTGGCCGGCACCGAAGCGTTGACCGGTACGGTAGGCGCAGGACAGCAGTTTCTGGGCGGGAACGGTGGCGTCCCAGGTCACCGGTGCGTCGGTGCACGTATCGCAGTTACCGCAATCATCGTCGCGCGTTTCACCGAAGTAGGCGAGCAGCGCCCGGCGCCGGCACGTGGTGATTTCACACCAGCCGAGGAGCGCGTCGAGCTTGCTGCGCTCGATGCGTTTGTGATCTTCCCCCGCCTGCGATTCGTCCAGCATGCGTCCGAGGCGTACCACGTCCTGCATGCCGTACACCATCCAGGCATCGGCGGCTTCGCCGTCCCGGCCGGCGCGGCCGGTTTCCTGGTAGTACGCTTCCATGCTCTTGGGCAGATCGAGGTGAGCGACAAAGCGCACGTCCGGCTTGTCGATGCCCATGCCGAAGGCGATCGTGGCAACCATGATCGTTGCCGGCTCGCGAAGAAACCGCGCCTGATGATCGCGTCTGATGCCGGCATCCAGACCGGCATGATAGGGCAGGGCGTTGTAACCCCTTTCTCGTAGGTGCTCGGCAGTCGCCTCCACGCTCTTGCGTGACAGGCAGTACACGATGCCGCTGAGTCCCTGGCGCGGCTCCAGGAAGTTGAGAAGCTGTGCCTTGGCGTCCGTTTTCGCCTGCACCGCATAGGTGATGTTGGGGCGGTCGAAACCGGCGATGAAACGGGTTGGGGATGAGAGTGCCAGACGCGAGACAATATCGTCGCGGGTTCGTGCGTCGGCGGTGGCGGTCAACGCGAGGCGCGGCACGTTCGGGAACACGTTCTGCAACTGCCCGAGGGCCAGGTAGTCTTCCCGGAAGTCGTGGCCCCACGCCGACACGCAGTGCGCTTCGTCGATGGCGATCAGGGCCACTTTGCAGCTGCCGAGGAACGCCAGGGTGTCTGGCTGCAGCAGGCGCTCGGGCGCCACGTACAGCAGATCCAGCTCGCCCGCGGCTGTGGCGTTGCGCACCGCCTGCTGCGCGTCGATGGTCAACGTGGAGTTGAGGTACGCCGCGCGCACCCCCAGCTGCGCCAGAGCAGCCACCTGATCTTCCATCAGGGCAATGAGGGGTGATACCACGATACCGACACCCGCGCGCAGCAGGGCGGGGATCTGGTAACACACCGATTTGCCGCCACCGGTGGGCATGATGACCAGGGCATCGTCGCCCTGCACGACCGTGTCGATGATGCGTGCCTGCTCACCGCGGAACGTCTCGTAGCCGTACACCTCGCGCAGGATGCGCAGGCTGTCTGTGGCTGTGCTGGCGGCTGGCGTGGCCGCGGCTTCATTGCTCATGCAGGCAGCTGATCGAAAACGTCGAGATCCTCACTTGCCGCACTCTGCCGTGCCACCATCTGCGACATCCAGCGGAAGGCGCGTTCGTTGCTGGCATCCAGTGTCCCGGCGACGACCGCGACATAACACCAGTTGTACAGCAGCGCCTGCCGGTAGTGATGCCACGCGGTGTCGCTGTCGTAGCCGCTCACACCGACGGCGGCGAGCCCCGCCACGTAGCGCTCGATCAGGGCGCGTTCGTGGCTTCGGCGCACGTCGGTGCGCGTGCTCTGCGCCAGCATGAGCGCGACATCCACCAGGCCACAGCCGAGCAGCGGTCCCTGCCAGTCGAGGATGGCCACGCCGGCATGTGCCGGCGCCGTGCCGAACATGAGATTCTCCATGCGGAAGTCGCCGTGTATCAGCGTGATCGGCGGGGTGTCCATGACGGTCTGCAGGCCTCGCAGGGCGCCGTGAAACTGCTCACCACGGGCGGCGATGGCCGGCGACAGAAAGTCACCGAACAGCTGGCACATGTTGCCCCAGCCGGCTGCGGTGAAGTTGTACATGTTGTCGGCGTGGTAGCTGCGGGCGATGTGGGGTACCCAGTCAATATCCTGCACCTGGTTCCAGAAGGCGCCATGCAGTTTCGCCAGCTCATCGACGGCAACTTCCGTCTCCGCAAGATCAGCACCGACCGCCTGGTCGCCAACGCGGTAATCGCCCATGTCCTGCATCAGAATGATGAAGCGGTCCCCTTCCACGCGGCTCACATAGATCTCGGGTGT
Organism: uncultured Pseudomonadales bacterium; assembly: GCA_964651595.1. GTDB lineage: Bacteria > Pseudomonadota > Gammaproteobacteria > Pseudomonadales > Azotimanducaceae > UBA4421. Next base: position 2,576 of record CAZYYJ010000067.1, read on the forward strand.
CACCGCCTCGGTGCGTGGATCGAGCTCTGCAAAATAGCGCGTCTCGCGCTCGTACAGATTGAAGCTCATGGCCACTTCGCGGTTGGTAGCATTCTGCGAGGCGTACTTGGCGATGAAACTCGCCGGCAAAGCGGTGTGCGGCTCTGCGTACGTTACCTCCAGCCGCGACAGCTCGCTCATCATGCCGGTGCCATCGCCGACCTGTGTGCGTGTCACCTCTGCGACCCGGTTGCTTGCGGGCAGGGTGCCGCTGTCCTGCAGGAGCGCTGTGAGCCATGCCGTGTCGAAGCCCACTGGCAGGTCGGGAATGGGGCTGGCGGTCATTCCGGGTTCCCGGACAGGTCGAAGTTGAACATCCAGGCAACACCGAAGCGGTCGCGGAGCTGACCGAAATAGGAGCCCCAGAAAGTCTCCTCCATGGCGCTGAGAACGGTGCCACCTGCGGCGAGCCTGGCAAACAGACGGTCGCACTCTTCGCGACTCTCCGCGGGCACGGTAATGGCGAAATTGGTGCCTACCACGTGGGGTGCGTCCGAGCCGGGGAACGTGTCGCTGCCCATCAGCAGGGCGCCTCCCAGAGGCAGGGATACGTGCATGATCCGGTTGCGCCCGTCCGGGGGTACCGGCATGTCCTCGGGACCGTCGGCGAAGGTCATCAGGCTGGCGAACTCGCCGCCGAAAGTCTCAAGGTAAAAGTCGAAAGCGTCACGACATTCGCCGTCGAAGTACAGGTAGATATTCATGGGCATGGGCCGTTCCCACACGTCTTGTGTGACGACCATCATGCCACAGGGTGTCCCGCGGCGGTTTGCGCAACAAAGCAGACAGAGTTGCCGCTTTTCCGGAAATCTCGCGCCGCTTTTCAGAACGCGCGCCGCAAAACCGGCGTATGTAAATCTATGTAAAGCGCCCCATACGCCCTGATTTCACCTAACTCTCTGAATTTCCTGGCTTTTTATTTCGCTTACAAAAGCTGGCCCGGATTGGCACCCCGATTGCTACCCAGGTGTCGACGACCAAACTGGCCAAAGGAAATTGCTATGAGTCTGCGTCTGAGCTTGAGTGTCATTGCCGGATGTACCCTGGTTGCCGCCGGGTACCTCTGGGACGACCGCTTGAACCCGAAGCAGGGTTCTGATGAGGACGTGTCCGTTGGACCGCTTGCCCAGGCATTGCCTGGCGATGCGGCTGAGACGGGTACGGTGCCGGCGAACTTCGCTGACGATTCCGGTGCGCTGCCGGAGTTGCCCTTCGATGCGCTGCCCACCCTCGCCGCGGTGACGAGCCCTGTGCCCGCACCGGTGAACGTGGACGACAAAAGCGGCAGCGATCTGGCGCGCAGTGAAGCGGTAGAGATTCCCGCAGTCGCTGCAGCCCGCATGAGCCGCAGTGTGGAAGCCATAGCTGCTCAAGGTGGCAGCGACATGGTTGAGCTGGTTGTTGCCTACGACGCTTCCGATCGCGCCGACGCGATGGGCCTTCGTGAGCTCGGCGGCGAAGTGGTGGCCTCTTTCACCCATCTCCCCATGCAGACACTGCGCGTGCCTGCGGATGCTTTGATCGACTTCGCGCTGAACGACGGCGTGCAGGTCATGGATCTGGATGCGCCGGTCGTCGCCACCTCCATATCCATGCACGGCACCGCTAACGTGCCGGTGTCGGCTTACAACGCTGTGGGTACCCCCGAAATTACGCCGGCCACCACGTTCAGCGTGGCGGTCATCGACTCAGGCGTGGCAGCACACCCGGACGTGAGCCTCACGGCCAGCTACGATTGCACGGTTGTCAGCGGCAGTTCAGCCGCGTGTGTCAGCGAAGCGCCGTTCGACTCCTATGGCCACGGCACGCACATAGCAGGCACGGTCTCCGGCACGGGCGTGAGCTCAGCGGGCAAATACGTGGGGGTCAGCCCCACCACGCCGATCGTCTCTTTCCGCGTGCTGGGTGCGGACGGCTCGGGTACGTCAGCCAACGTCATCGCGGCGCTTGACTGGATCCTCGCCAATCACCAGACGCACGACATTCGTGTAGTGAACATGTCGCTCGGCAAAGCCGTCACTGACCACGCCACCTCCGATCCGCTCGTGCTCGCTGCCGAGGCGGTTTATGAGGCAGGCATTGCGGTCGTCGCCAGCGCCGGCAACTACGGAGATCACGGCAACTTCACGATTGTCAGCCCCGGCAACTCACCCAAGGTGATTACCGTAGGCTCCATCACAGACAACCGCACGGGCGCTGATTTCAGCGACGACTACCTGTCTACCTATTCGTCCAAGGGCCCGACGGCGTTCGACCTCGTGCTGAAGCCCGACCTGCTCGCACCGGGTAACCGGGTGGTTGCTGCGACCACCGATACGACGTATCTGAAGAGCGTCGTTGGCGATACCAACCTCGTATGCGATGCGCAGTGCCGTGGTGCCTACGTGGAACTGGCGGGTACCAGCATGGCCGCTGGCGTTGTGTCCGGTTCGATCGCCCTGATGCTCGCAGAAGACCCGAGCCTCAGCCCCGCGACGGTCAAAGCGCGGCTCATGCGCTCTGCCCGCAAGATCGACGGCGACCCGGTTGCTGTCGGTGCCGGGGTGCTCGACGTGGACGCTGCGCTGGCCGATACCGGCGTGATCTCCGGTGACGCCATGTCGCCGATCATCGTGCCGCGGGCAGACGGCAGCCAGGTGCTGATCTCTGACGTGGGCAGCATGTGGTCCGGTTCTGTCTTCACGGCAGCTCAGATCTGGAACGACGGTGACGACTGGGATCCGGCGACGCAAAGCGACATCCCGGCGAACTGCCTCGACACGGATGGCACCATGTGGACCAACGCCGGCACCATGATTGCTGTGGAAGGCGTCGACCCCAACAGCTTCCTGTGGGCGAACAGCTTCCTGTGGGCCAACAGTTTCCTGTGGGCAAACAGCTTCCTGTGGGCCAACAGTTTCCTGTGGGCCAACAGCTTTCTGTGGGCCAACAGCTTCCTGTGGGCCAACTCCGCAACGGTCTCTGACTAAACCGGTCGCAGCAGGAGGAGCAAGCTCATGGATACCATGAACCTCAAGAACGTGTATGCGGCCATCAATGCCCGCGCTGCGGCGCAGATTGAAACCGAGCCGCGATCCAGGGATCTGGATCAGCTGTTGCTCGGTGGCAAGGTGGTCATGAACTACCAGCCGCAGTTCGATCTGAAAACGGGCGAAGTGCGTGGGCTGGAAGCCCTGCTGCGGGCCACGGATGCGAACGGGCGCCCGCTCAATCCCGCAGAGCTCATCGACCGCGCTGAGCGCGGCGGGGTGATGCACGACTTCGGCGATCTGATCCTGCGCACCGCGTGCGCAGACTACAGCGCCATGCTGGCGCTCGGCTGCGACATCGGCAAGCTGTCGGTCAACGTGTCGCCGCTGCAGCTCAACGAGTACAACTACGCGGAGCGTGTGGTGAGAACGCTGGACCACTTCGGCGTCGCCTTCGCAGACGTGGAGCTCGAGATTGTCGAAAACTGGTCACTGCACGATCCCACGCTGCATCTGGACCAGTTGCAATCGCTTGCGGACATAGGCGTGCGCCTCGCCATGGACGACTTCGGCACCGGTCACGCCAACTGGCTGAATGTGCTGAAACTGCCGTTCTCCACGCTGAAGATCGACCGGTCGCTGATCTCTGATATCGATCAGAGCAGCGATAACCTCGCAGTGATCACGAGCATCTGCTCTGCGTGTGAGTCCATGGACATGACCATTGTGGCCGAAGGCATCAGCAACGTGGAGCAGCTGGCTCTGCTGCGTCAGATCGGCTGTCATGTCGGCCAGGGTTTCGGGCTTGCCATGCCGCTGTCCGCCGATGAAGCGATGGATGTGGAACCGCTGGAAGATCTCGGTTTCGTCAACCTGACCCTCCTGTCACCGGCCGCCTGAGCCGGCCTTCCGGTTGTGCGCGCCAGGCCGTGTCGGCCTGGCTCGCAGCGACCCGCTCGTCTTTCAGTGCTGCTCGAAGCCGAGCCCCATCATTCGCTCCCTGAGACGATCTGCTGGAACTTCGCGCGCGGCCATGAGATCTGCCCGCGCTCGATGGGCACACAATCATGCGGTAGCGCCATGGTGGTCTGGTGATGGGTCAGCATCTCGTCGAGAAAGTAACCGAGGTGATCCATCGCGCCGGTAGCCAGGTCGTGCAGCACGACTACGGCGTGGTCCAGGGCCCGTAGCTGAGCGAGCGCAGTTTCTACCCAGCCGTCGGGGTCTTCCCAGTCCCGGGGCACGCTGTTCCACAGCAGCACTGAGTAGCCGAGATCCGCAAAGTGCGCCATGCCGGTACGACTCAGGAGGTGCGGTCCCAGCTCGCCGCCCCGGCCGAAGGGTCTGAACCAGCGGGGCGGCCAGGCAGGCAGCTTTGCGGCGAGCACGTCGTGGGCATCTTTGATCTCGCGTGCTGCGTGTTCGGGGGAGGGATCGTCACCGAGGGCCACACCGTGGGTCAGCGAATGATTCACCAGCACATGTCCGTCCGCGAGCGCCTGGCGGGCGATGTCGACCTGCTCCTGCCCTTTGAGCAGCTGTTCTGCCACCACGCAGAAGTAGGCCGTTAAGTTGCGGCGTTGCAATTCCTGGAGCACAAAGGGCGTCGTGGCTGTCGTGGGCCCGTTGTCGAAAGTCAGAGTGACCGTTCCCAAACCGGCTCTCCTGCGCTGGTTGATTACTTGAGATTATCAACGTGATATCGGGGAAGAGTCACGATAATCGAGGTTTTCGCCTTCCGCCGCCGCGCTCGAATCGTGGTGAACGTCGGCTGGTTTTTGTGGGACGTTCAGGCCGCCGACTGACGCTTGCCGGTGAGATCGATCGGCTCCTTCAGAGACGTTGTCAGGTGGAGCTGGTTGGAACGATGCAGCATACCGATTGTGGCCGGCAGCGAGCGGGCGTCGTCTTCGCTGAGACCGGGCGTGCCGTTCATGATCAGCCAGCCATTGCGACCGTTCGCTTTCACCACGTAGGCGGCTGCGTCTGCGAGATTCAACGACTGTTCCCAGTTGAGCATTTCGTTCTTCAGCGGTGCAAAGGGGTAGGGTACGGCGCCCACGGAACAGGACAGGTAGCCGCGCTCCCCGGTGCCGAGATCGTAGCTGTGCTCGCTGATGGCCAGGCACACCCGTTCGGCCAGGTTCGCTATGCCGGCGAGACCGCGGGATGTCCCCACCACGAGAAACTCGTCCCCACCCCAGCGAATGACCGTGTCGGTGGTGCGCATGCAGCTCAACAGCTGATCGCGCACCTGCAGCAGTGCCTGATCGCCGGCGGCGTGGCCGTGCGTGTCGTTGATTGCTTTGAAGCCGTCCAGATCGATCATCATGAAAAACAGCACGGTCTGCTGGTAGCGGGAGAAGTCCGCGCTGGCATGGTTGCGTTTGTCGAAGCACTCGCGGTCGATGAGGTTGATCTGGCGGTCGATGAACTGGTTCATGTACCGGCGGTTGTACAGCCCCGTCAGCGAGTCGCGGAAACTCGTTTGCAGGAGCTTGTTGTTCAGATCTTCGAGCTCCCGGTTGCGATCGCCCAGCTCGGACGTGCGCTGCTGCACCATGGCCTCCAGATGCTCGCGCTGCATGGCTTCGCGGGCCCGCCGCAGACGATAGAGGCGGAAGGCGAACACGAGGCCCAGGCTGGCAAGAATGCCGTACAGACCATAGGCCCAGGTCGTGAACCACGGTGCGGGGGTCACGGTGATGGGAATGATGCCGCCGTTCTCGTTCCACACACCGTCGCTGTTGGCCACGCGCACGCGGAACGTGTATCTGCCCGCCGGGAGATTGGCGTAGGTCACGCGGCGCACGCTCTGCGGGTCCTGCCACACCTCGTCGAACCCCTGCAGCATGTAGCGGAAGGCGATCTTGTCGGGGGACGTGTAGTCCAGCGCGGCAAACTCGAACGCGACGTAGTTGTCGGAGTAGGACAGCTGTGCGGGTTGCTCCGGCTCGCGACCGCCGTAGCTGACGGCGAGACGCTCGAACGGCGAGTAGGCGCGCACGACAGCGTTGGGCACACGTGTGTTGTGGCGGATTTCCGCCGGGTCGAAAGCCACGGCGCCGGCCGGGCCGCCGAACACCAGCTGGCCCATGCGGCTGCGCAGGCGCGCGCCCCAGTTGAATTCGTCGGCGATGAGGCCGTTGCGCCGGTCGTAGTGGCGCATGTCGTAGTTGGCGAGGTTGATGCGGGTGATGCCCCGGTTGGAAGACAGCCACAGTTGTCCCAGGTTGTCTTCCAGAAGGCCGTAAACCGTGTTGGAACGCAGACCGTGTGATTTGGTGTATTTCTTGAAACGCGGCACGTCGGCGGCCCGGTCCTCGGGGCGCCACTGGTTGAGACCGTCGTCCTTGGTTGCGATCCACAGCGAACCGTCGCTGGTCTCGGTAATTTCCCAGGCCGTATTGGCGCTCAACGAATCGGGATTTTCCGGATCGTGCATGAAACGCTGAAAGCTGCCCGAGACCGGATCGAAACGGTTCATGCCGCCGTCTTCGGTGCCTACCCAGAGGGTACCGGACCGGTCCCGCATGATGGCCAGCACCCGGTCGCCGCCCAGCGACAGGGGATCGGTGCGCTGATGCCGGAAATGGGTGACGTTGGTGCGGTCGGCAGCATCGATGCGGTTCATGCCGCCACCATAGGTGCCGACCCAGACGGTGCCGTCGGTGTCGGCAAAGATGGCAGACACGGCGTTGCTGGTGAGCAGCGGCTCTTCGAAGTGCTGAAAGGAATCGTCCGCGGGGTCGTAGAGGTTCAGCCCCGAGGAACGCGTGCCGGCCCAGACCCGGTCGCTGGTATCGACGAACACGGCCATGATGCGATCGGAGGACAGAGTGTTCTCGGTGTCTTCTTCTGCGCGCAGGTGCGTCAATTCGTCGTTCAGGCGATCGATGCCGGTCAAGCCGCCACCGTAGGTACCCACCCAGAGCTGTCCCTTGGTCGATTCGCCGATGCCGGTCACGGTGTCGGCATTGAGAATGCCGTTGCTCTTGCGGTAGTGATGGAAAGCGTCTGACAGGTAGTTCCACGTGTTGACGCCGCGATAGGAGCCGACCCACAGCACCCCGTCCGAGCTTTGAAACAGGGTTGTAAGCCGGTTGGCGCTGAGGCTGGTGGGATCGCTGTCTTTCGCGAAGTAGTGAATGAAGCCGCGGCCTGCGCTGCGCCATTCGTTCAAACCCTGTTCAGTGGATACCCACAGCGTACCGTCCCGGTCTTCGAGAATGGCGCGCACGTAGTCGTTGCTGAGCGACGACGGGTCTGCCGGGTCGTGACGGAACTCTTCGAACTGGCCTGTGCTGATGTTCAGACGGTTCAGGCCCGCGTCGCGCGTACCCACCCAGAGGGCGCCGTCGCGGTCCTCTTCTATGGCGGATACCACCCAGCCGCTGAGACTGTAGGGGCTTTCCGAGGGTTCGTAGCGGGTGAAACTGTCGCTGGCCGAGTCGTAGCGGGCCAGCCCGCCCCCGTTGGTGCCCACCCACAGGTTACCGCGCCGGTCTTCCCCTAGCACCAGAATCTGGTCGTTGGGAAGCGTATTGGGATCGTTCTCGTCGTGCCGGTAGCGCACCACTTCTCCGGTAGCCGGGTCGATGCGATTCAAGCCGTCGTTCACGGTGCCCACCCACATGTAACCCGCAGCGGTTTCGTGCAGGGCGCGGATGCGGTCGCTGCTGATGGTGCTGGGGTCGTCCGGGTCGTGGCGGATGTGGCGGAAGCTCTCGGTGTGCGTATCGAGGATATTGATGCCGCCGCCGTCGGTGCCGATCCACAGGTCGTCGTTGCTGGCCAGCGCCAGGCTGAAGATCCAGTTGTGCGTCAGCGATGTCGGATCGCCGGGATCGCGCTCGTAGCTCAGCACCTTCTGTCCGTCGTAGCGGTTCAGACCTTCCTCGGTGCCGATCCAGATGAAACCGTAGGCGTCCTGCACGATGGCGTACACGGTGTCCTGAGAAAGCCCGCGCAGCGTGTCGAGGCGCACAAAGCTCATGTTGCGCTGGCCGAGCTGGGCGCTGGCTTCACCTTCGGCAGCCTGGGCGGGAGAGGCGCTGGCGAGCAGCAGTGTCAGGATGAGCAGACAGAGACGTTGCAGGTTCACGACAGTCCCCCGCTGTGCAGGCGACCGCCACTGTCTGCGGCCCGTGACAGGGCGGGCAGCGTCGGTTGTCTGGCCAGGCGCCGGGCATACGTGGGCGGCGTAATTCCCATCAGCGCAGCCCCGAGCTTGCCGTCTTCGCCCGCGTGGGCGGCGACTTCGTCCAGCAGCAGTGCTTCCAGGCGCTGGTGCAGCCCGTCGTCTTCGTCCGTGTGCGCTTCGAAGAGATCGCGCAGCAGCTCCTGAAAGTAACCCAGGTCCTGCTGCCAGGTGCGACTGGTGACGTACAGCGGATTGGCAGCGTTGGTGCGCGCCTTGGCAACCTGTCGTCGCAGCGTGGTCTCCGGCAGATCGAGAATGCGTGCTGCCGATCGGGTCACTTCCCCGCTGCAGGCCAGCGCCGTGAGCACCAGCGCGTCGTTGAACCAGCGGCCGATGGGTGCGCCGCCGAGGCGCTCTTCGTTCAGCGCGTCAAGCTGAGCGCGAAGGAAATGCGTGAGCTGCTCCCAGGTGGAGCCGCTGCGTGGATACGGGTCGCTGGGGCCGGGCTCGAAGGCGGTCGTCGCCGCGGTATCCTGCTGTGTGCTGCGCAGCGGGTGCGCCGGAGCGGCGACTGGTGGCGGTGCCGCGGCGGGGTGCGTAGTCGCGGTGCCGGCGCCGGAGAAAGCCAGATTGTCAGCCTGGATTACGCTGCTTGCGCTGGACAGGCATGCGCGCAGCAGCGTGTTCTGCAGCTCGCGAACGTTGCCGGGCCAGGGATAGTTGCTGACCAGTTCCCAGGCTTCCGGCGACAGGTCGTCGATGGGTTTGGAGAATTCTTCGGCGAAACGGCGCAGCATGCGGCGGACCAGATCCGGCAGATCCTCCCGGCGCTGACGCAGCGGCGGGACGGTGACCTGCACCACCTGCAGGCGGTAGTACAGGTCGGCGCGGAAGCGGCCTGCTTCCACTTCGGCGAGCAGATCGCGATTGGTGGCGCAGATGATCCGGGTGTCGATCACCTCGGTCTGCGTGCCACCCACGGCAACCACCTCCTTTTCCTGCACGAAGCGCAGCAGCTTCGATTGCACATCCAGGGGCAGCTCACCGATTTCGTCGAGAAACAACGTGCCACCCTGCGCCTGTGCAATGCGTCCGGGGGAAGCGGCGTCAGCACCGGTGAACGCCCCTTTGACGCGTCCGAAGAGCTCGCTGTCGATGAGCGAATGCGTGATGGCGCTGCAATCCACCACCACGAAAGGCTGCTCGGCGCGTGGGCTTGCGCGATGGATTCCGTGCGCCATCACCTCCTTGCCCGCGCCGCTTTCGCCGACAATCAGCACGGAGACGTCTGTGGGAGCCACCTGATCCACCCAGCCCTGCACTTCGCGCATGGCGGGCGACTCGACAATCTGTTCCACCGGCGCGCGGGGCATGATCGAAAGGCGGGCACGGAGCGCTTCGTTCTCGGCATCCCGTTCGATGGCCCGATGCTTCAGCAACTCGGTGCGCTCCAGGGCCCCGGCAAGCTGATCGGCGAGGCTTTTGAAAAACACCTGATCGGCGGCGTCGAAGGGTGCGCTGGATGCCAGCACCAGCACGCCGTGGGCCGTGGTTACCCCTTTCACCGGGGCGGCCAGCCAGTGGCGCCGACCGGCGATATCGTGGTCCACCAGGGTGCGCCCATTGGCCATCGCCTGGCGGATCCAGCGCTGCTGGTCGGTGCGCAGTACCTCAGAGAGCGGCGCGTGGTTGGTGCCCAGGGGTCTGAGAGATCCTTCTTCAAGCGTGAGCAACCACACCCCCGTGGCGTCGACACCCTCGTTGAGCAGGGCCGTGAAGGCCGAGCACAGATCGTCGGTGTCGTCGGCTGCGTTCATCAGCGCCACGGTCTGCCACAGAATGCGCGTGTTGCGCTGCTCGCGGCCGGGGTCGGTCATCAGCGCACCGAGGGGATGCGTGAGAATGTACTCGTCGCCGTCAAAGGTCCCGGTGAAGCTGATGATCTGGCTGCCGCCCAGCAGCGTTGCATGGTTGAGCGCCTGCTCAGCGCACATGCACAGCGCATGCACGTCGTTGCCTACTTCGGTCTGGGTGCCATCGTTGAAGACGTAGCCGATGGATATTGAGGCGTCGAAGGCAGCCTCTTCAAAGGCTTCCATCAGCTTCCCGGCCACGCGCCGGCAGGCATCTTCGCCGCGGAACTGCGCGGCGACCGCAAACTGCGACTCGCGGTAGGCAAAGAGCTCATCGTCTTTGCGCAGAGCCCGGGTCAGAGCCTGCGCGGTGTTGTAAGCCAGCCGGCTCACGCGGTCGTAACCCTGGGCTTTGCGCCGGGTCGCGAAATCGTCGATGCCAACCAGCACGAGGCCCACGCCGTAGTCGGCCGGTGGTTCGCTCTGCTGCATGAGCAGATGTATAACCCGCCTGCGCAACTCGGCGGCGTCCGGCAGTCGGGTCACGGCGTCGATGTGGCGGTTTGCGCCTTCGTGAAGACCCCACATGATCTGCGCGGTCACGCCCAGCACATGCTCGATCAGCGCGCTGCGCTCCAGCACCGTCGTTTCCACATCGGAGTGGTCGCCGCTGTCCAGCGCGAGCCACAGCGTCGCCAGGGCCGCCTGAGGGGCGTCGCGTTTTTCACTGTGTTTGAACTGGCTCGGTATGGCGCGCAGCAGCCCTTCGGTGATGGTGAGGCGCCATGCGTAGACGTTGCCACCCAGCGGGTAAATGCGGCCGCAGGCATGACCGAAGATGGTGCGCTCTTCGCCCCCGGCCAGCTCCGGTGCGGCGTCTTCACGCCAGCCGCAGGCATACAGGCCTTCGGTGTCGCCCACGGCCACCTCGATGGTTGCCCCTTCGTCCACGCCATGGGGCGCAAGCTTCAAGCCCGCGCCCCGGGCGCCCAGCTGCTTCAGCAGCAGATACAGAGCATTGTGCAGCGCAATATGAGGCATCCCTACCTGCACGGGTCCCTATTTACACATCTCCCCAGCGTAGCGGTTCCGGGCGCTGGAAAAGCGGCGCAAGCTCTCAGAATCGCCATAAAAGTGGCGACGCCGTCGGGTTAGACTGCGGGCTGTAACGTCAACGAAGGGGGAGACATGTCCACATTGGAAGATCTGTTCGGGCTGCGGGGTGAGGTGGCGGTTGTCACCGGAGCGGGCCGCGGCATCGGCGAAGGCATAGCGAAGGTGTTGTCCGGGGCGGGCGCGCGGGTGATCTGTGCGGCGCGGCGGGCGAATGAAGTGGAGCGGGTGGCGGGTGAAATCCGCGACGCCGGTGGCGAAGCGCTGGCGGTGCCCACCGATGTGACGGACCCCCAGGCGCTGGAAGCGCTGGGACAGGCCGCCATCCAGGAGTGGGGCCGGCTCGATGTCTGGGTGAACAACGCGGGCGGTTCGCCGTTACAGGTGCCGTTGACGGAGCTGCCCCTGGAAGAGTGGAACAATACGCTGGCGCTCAATCTCACCGCGATCTGGGAATCGACATGTCTCGCCGCCCGGCTGATGGAAGATGGTGGCCGGGTGGTGAACATCTCCTCCATCGCCGCAGAGCAGGTGGTGCCCGGCAGTGGCCACTACAGCGCAGCCAAGGCCGGGGTGAACATGCTGACGCGAACCTTTGCCACCGAGCTCGGGCCACGCATCCGCGTCAACTGTGTGATGCCGGGCGCGGTGCCGACGGAAATCATGATGAAAGCCATGAAGCTCACTGACGAAGACCTGCCGCGCTTCGAGAAGATGATTCGCCTGCCGGCTGGTCGCCTCGGTACACCGCAGGACCTCGGTGCCGCTGTGCTGTATTTCAGCTCGAGAGCAACCGAGTGGGTCACCGGGCAGTGTCTGGCGGTATCGGGCGGTCCCTGAAACGCGTCACCGTCGTGCGCGCTTTGCGGATGGGATTGCTGGGTGTCCTGGCGGCTCTCTTCGCCACCCTTGGCCTCAGCCTGGCGGTGGATGCCACGTACACACCCGTTTGTGCCTCGCGACCGGCGGCGGGCACGGTCATTGCTGCCCCGGGCGAGCGCATGGAAATTGTCTCGCCCGCCCGTGCCCGCGATGACGTGCTGGCGCTCGACGTGGTGCGCGATCCTTTCCCGATCGTCGACTACGCGTTACCGGCGGAACACGGTCACATTCATCCGCTGCAGGAAGAACGCTTCGAGGTGGTGAGCGGGCGTGCGCGGTTTCTCATTGGTGAGGAGTACGTCGAGCTCGGGCCCGGGGACGTCGGTGTGGTGCCCCCTGACACGGTGCATCACTGGATGGCGCTGGACGATCAGCCGGTGCGCGTGACCGCGTTTTTTGCCCCGGCGCTGGACGTCGACCAGTGGTTTCTCAACTTCGAGCGTGAGTTGCAAGCCGGCAACATGGATCTGCTGCAGGCGGCGGTGATCTCGAGAGAATTCGAGGGCGCCCCGTTACCGGTAAGCCCGCCACCGGCGGTCATGAACCTTCTCGTACGGGTACTGGCGCCCATCGGACGCGCGCTCGGCTACCGGGCGTGCCCCGCGGGAGATGCCGCCTCCCGGTGAATCCTGCCGGTTGGCTTCGACGCCGGCAAATCATGAGCGCGCCGCACGCGCTCAACCCGCAAGCAGCTCACCCACCGCCCGGGATGCCTGATCGATTGCTTCGTCCAGATAAGCTCGGGCGCCGGCATCGGAGTTGGCGATGGCAATGTTGCCCCGTGTGCGCCGGCCGATTTCGTGCGGGGCCTCACCGGGCGCATAGACGGGGTCTAAGTAGCTCGGCGTGTAGGCGTAACCGTGGGGCCACCGGTTGACGGTAATGGCGGCAATGTCGGCTGCGGGATCGAATCCGGCGTCGCCCAGCATGCCCGCCAGCGTCTGGCGCAGATCCCGCTCGATGGTGGTGAACGGGGTTGCCAGCAGGCGCGCCCGGCCCACCCGGTGCTGATCTTTCGGTGCCAGGCCCGGTTCGATGAGGGCTTCGGAGAAGTGCAGTGCGATGGGCTCGTCGGGGCTGCGCGCAAAGTCGTAGCCACCCATGGACACCGGAAAATCGACCATGCAGTACGCGTGAAAGGCTGAGGGGGTGAAGGCGAACCCCGCGCCTTTGGCCTGCAGCGCGCGCCAGTTGCGCAGCACGACGTTGCTGTAAACGAGGGGCACCTTCACCGCCTCGGCCAGCGCCTGGCGCTGTGCCAGCGGCAGTTCGGGGCACAGGTGCGGAATCATCATGTTGTAACAGGCCAGTACACAGTGTCGGGCCGCGACCTTGCGGGTTGCCATGCGCCCGGCAGCTGCCGTGCGGTACGTGACATCGACGCCCGCCGCCGTATTGGCGACGTTGATGGCCGTAGAATTCAGCCGCAGCTGTACGTTGTGCTGCGGCCGGTCGAGCTGGCTGTAGTCGAAGCGGGCCAGCACAAGCCGTTCCGCGTCGCGTTCGCTGCTGATTTCCGGGATGAGGCTTCGCACCAGCAACCTGGCCACCGTCGCGTTGCCGTCAGGAAAGTGAAAGATATAGGGTTCCACCAGCGCTTCGGCCGCTTGCCTGGCCAGCCACTGGGCACCGGGCACGCCGGATTTGTTGAGCCCCGGCAGGCCGAACAGCATGGCCTCCAGCGCCGGGACGGCGTCGGTGCCGAGACCGAAATAGCCGCTGGGCATGCGGCGCAGCAAGGTCAACAGCTCCGCGGCGGTGACACCGGCGTGCTGCTTCAGAAAGCGCTCGTAGCTGATGCTGCTGAGATAGCCGGCGACATCCGACACACCGATATCGGGAAGCCGATCTTCGCGCACCGTAACAAGCTGGTGCAACTGTCGCCGTGCCTCTTCGGACAGGGGCATGGCAGCGAGCATGGCCGCGGTGTCCAGTTGGGGTTGCGCAAAGCCGAGCAGGGGTGAGCTGAAGAGATCCGCCGTGTGCACATAAGCATCGCGGCCGTACGTTGCCTTGTCGAAGTAGATGCCGGTCGTCAGCCCGTGTCGCGCGTAAAACGACTGATCGTAGAGCTCGTAGAAGCGCTCAGTGTCCACGGTGAGCTCGCGCAGCAGCGTGCTGGCGGTTTCGCTGTAGTCACCCGGCGCTTCCAGGCTCTGGCTGCCGCCGTAGCCGATCAGTGTTCGACCATCTACGGTGAACTCGTTGCGCTTGGCGTGGCCGCCGAAGTCGTCGTGATTTTCCAGGATGAGAATGCGGGCATCGGGTTGCTGCTGGCGATAGAAGTATGCGGCGCTGAGACCGCTGATGCCTCCGCCCACCACGACGAGATCGTAAGGGTCGGTATCGGCGGAAGGTTCGCCCCAGTCGGGATCGGGTGTCATCGCGAGGCGGTGCGCTTCCTCGAAGGCGCCATCGTGACTGCCCCGCAGCCCCGTGCGGGCTGGCGGGTAGACACCGCCCGCTGATTTTGCATAGCCAGTCGCAGCGGCCGCGCCGGCAGCTGTGACGGCGGCGCCGTGCAGCAGATCGCGGCGGGTGATCTTCCGGTCCATGCCTAGGTCACGGTCCATGGGCGTTCCTGCTGGCGGGATAGTAGAATTCTCGAATGACCCCGGGAGAAGCTCAAGCGCTGGGTGAGAAATTGCTGCGCGACCACGGTCTCGACGACTGGCGCTTTGCGTTCGACCGGGCGCGAAGCCGCCTGGGCGCGTGCCATTTCCATCGCCGCACGATCACGCTGTCCCGCCACCTCGTCGCTCTGAACGGCCGTGCCGAGATCGAGGAAACGCTGCTGCATGAGATAGCCCATGCGCTCGTCGGCCCGGGACATGGCCATGGCCCGGCGTGGCAACGTATGGCGCGACGGATCGGCATACCGCCACGGGCGCGGGCGGACGCCGATGTGCGTCTGCCCATACCGCGATGGGCGCTGGTGTGTGAGCACTGCCACCGGACGGTGGCCAGGCGTCATCAGCGCCGGCTGGCGCTCGCCAGGGTCGCCTGTGGGCACTGTGGCCCGGTGCTGGGCACGCTGACCTGGCAGGATGCCTCGCGCCAGCGCCCTGACAACAACGGGCCCTGACAACAACAGACAGACGGGAGGAGAAAAGTGTCCGATCGCGTGATACCGGTCGAGGGATCCGTGAACCTTCGCGACTTTGGCGGTTATCGCACAACAGACGGCGCCATCGTCAGCCGCAGCCGGCTGCTGCGCTGCGGTACGCTGGCCTATCTCACCCAGCGGGGCATGACCCAGTTTCAGGCCCTGGAGGTAGGCCTTATCTGTGATCTGCGGCGGGCCGATGAGAAAGCCAGTGAGCCGACACCGTTTCCCGCGGGCGCGCCTGCGCGGCTGGAAATTCCCATTGATCCGGGCAGTGCCGTGGAATTGCGCCGGCATCTGGAAAGTCAGGAGGCTGATTTCGGCAAACGGGTGCACTACATGACGTCTCTCACCGGGGAGCTCACGCGGGACCATGCAGCCGACTACGCGCGCATGTTCGACGCGCTGCTGCGCATGGAAGACGGTGCGTTTCTCGTGCACTGCTCGGCGGGCAAAGATCGCACCGGCGTCGCCTGCGCGCTTATCCTGCACGCGCTCGGCGTGGGAAAAGAAACGGTCATCGAGGACTACCTGATGACCAACGAAGTGATCGACTACGAAGGTTTCATCAAGCCGCGGCTCATGACACGCCTGGATCCGGAGCACCTGGACGACAAAGCCATGGTGATGGTGCTGGCAGGGGTGCGGGAGGAGTACATCGAGGCGGCTTACGCGGCGATCGAAGAGCGCTTCGACCACGTGGAGCATTACCTCGAAGATGCGCTCGGGCTGTCTGCCGGCGCACGATCAGAACTCAAGGACCGTTACCTGGAGCGCTGACGTTCGTCAGGCGCTCGCGATCAGACGCTGCAGATTCTCCGTGGCCGCTTCCAGCCTTGCCCCGAGGGCCTGTGTGGCCGGATCGGCAGGGTCCGGATCGGGCGCGTCGCTGGCGGTGAAGCCGTCCAGCCGTGCCGCCTTCAGCCATCGTTGCAGCGCCGGGTACGCGGCCCAACGGGCGCCGTTCAAGTTGTTGGCAAGATTGGTGCGCAGAAAATCCAGCGCCGAGTCCGGGTGGGGTACGGGCGTACACAGTGCGTTTTTCTCGCCTTCGTCTTCGAAGGACGCCTCCACGTGCCCGATGAACGCGGCGCTGAATACCTGCTGACACGTGCGTACCGACTGCAGCGTTATGGCGTTGTTCTGAAACACCGGCACGGTAGGGCGTCGTTCGAGCCCATCGGCGGTGCAGTCGATATGCAGCGTTCCCGCGTCGGTTGGCTCGCTGCCCTCGTCGAGCTGCACGACGCCGGCCTCGAGGGCCTGCACCCGGCCTTTGCGGATCACCCCTCGAATGCTGCGCAGCGCATCGAGCTCGGCGCGCGTCACCGTCGCGCAGCGGTACATGCTGGGGGTCACCTCGGGATCGAAGCGCAGCAGCTGTCCTGTACTTTCCATGCGCGCGAAGAGGTCCTCGACGCTCACCGCCTCGGCAATGTCCTGTGCCTGCTGCGCGAAGGCTTTGCCGATGGAACCGGCAAACAGTTTGCCCGGCTGGATGTTGGCCCGGTCCAGCAGCCAGCTGTCCCGGGGCATCACCCAGCGGATGGCATCCGGGGCAACGCCGTTGCGCAGCAGAAACAGACACGCATCCATGCCGGTTTTACCGGCGCCGATCACCATGAACCGCTCGTAGCGACCGCCCGCTTTGGGCAGCTCGTTGGGTGCCACGCAGGCGACGCCGTCGGCGACTGGATACGGAGGTGGCCGCATGGATGGCACGGTGACGTGCATGTACGTGGCGTCCACCGTCGTCGCCGCGTCCACACGGAAGCTGCGGCCGGAGACCAGCGAGCGAAAGCCGTCTGCGCCGTGCTCGCTCAACGGGAAGTACTGCACCCGGCCCGATGGCAGAAACTGCTGCTGCATCACCTGGTCGAAGTAGGCGCACACCTCGCCGCTGGTGGCGAGTTCATAGAGCCCTTCGTTCCAGCCGACGGCGTCGATGGTGTCGCTGCCCAGAGCGCGTGAATTCACCCCGTAAAACGCAGATGGCTGGTGCAGCCGCACGAACGGATAGGCCGTGTTCCAGTGCCCTCCCGGCGCGTGGTAGCGATCGACCAGGGCAACGGTGGCGTCGGTTTCTGCGAGCAGCGTATCGGTGAAGGCCATGCCCATGGCGCCGGTGCCCACAACGAGATAGTCGGCGGTAACGGTATTGGTGCTCATCGCGCTTCCCCTTCCAGGCGTGACTGACATCGCCGGAGTATGCGACAGTTGCGGGCAGGGGAGTAGCCGGGGAACACGATGCACACGCGACGACACCTGCTGAGCGCTGGCGCCGCGCTGGGGACGCTCGGCCTCGCAACGCCGGTGCTGGCCGGCCGCAACAACGACGCAAGCAACGGAGGCGGCGGGTCCACGCTGACCAATCCCATGACAGATTCAACAAGCGAATCCACGGCATTTCTCTCGGCCGGGGAACTGGCCGGCCTGGTGGCGGACAAAGCTGTCAGCGCTGAGGAGCTGACCCGGTTCTACATCGAGCGCATCGAGCGCACCCACGAGGCGCTCAATGCGGTGGTGGTTCAGGATTTCGAGCGGGCCCTGGAAGCTGCGCGGGCCTGCGACGCCGCCCAGGCGAAAGGTGAACTGCGGGGACCGCTCCATGGGGTGCCGATCACCGTCAAGGAGTCCTACGACGTAGCCGGTCTGAAAACGACCTGGGGCAATCCGGCCTGGCGCGACATGACCGCCACGGACGATGCGGCCGTGGTTGCCCGCCTCAAGACGGCGGGCGCGGTGCTGCTCGGCAAAACCAATGTGCCGCTGATGCTGGGTGATTATCAGAGCTACAACGCCATCTACGGCCAGACCAACAATCCCTGGGACACGTCGCGTGGCCCTGGGGGATCGTCGGGCGGTTCCGCGGCAGCGCTCGCAGCGGGCCTCACGGGCATGGAGGCGGGTTCCGACATCGGTGGTTCTCTGCGCAACCCGGCGCACTTCTGCGGCATTTATGCGCACAAACCGACGTGGGGCGTCGTGCCCATCGCCGGTCATCAACCGCCGCCTGTGACGGTCAGCAACGGTGCCGACATTGCTGTGGTTGGCCCCATGGCACGCAGCATCGACGATCTGGAGATGGCCATGGGGCTTCTGACGGGGCCGATGCCGCTTCAGGCCAGAGGCTGGCGCGTAGACCTGCCGCCACCCCGGGCGCGGCAGCTCAAAGGGCTGCGCGTGGCCATCTGGGCGGACGAACCATCCGCGCCGGTCAGCGAGGCTGTCCGGGGACGCGTAGAAGCGCTCGCTCAGTTGCTGGAGAAGCAGGGAGCGGTTGTCATGCGCGACGCACGACCGGCGATCGATCTCGATCAGGCGATGTTCACCTATCTCTCGTTGATGCAGGCAGTCAACACCTCCGGGGTGCCGGACGAGGTCTTTGCCATCAATCAGAAAGCGGCGCAGGGCTTCGCGGTGGATGATATGACGGTGCCGGCCATGTTCGCCCGCGCGGCGGTTCAAACGCACAACGAGTGGGTGCGGCACGATGGCGCCCGGCATCGCCTGCGCGGGGCCTGGAACGCTTTCTTCGCGGATGTGGATGTGCTGCTCTGCCCGATCAGCACTACGACCGCCTTTGCCCACGATCACAGCGAGCCGTCAGGGGCCCGTATGCTCGACGTGGACGGCACCCCGCGCCCGTATTTCGACGGCTCCTTCTGGGCTGGCATGATTTCTGTCGCGGGATTGCCCAGCACCGTGTTTCCCACCGGGCTGGCCAGCGACGGGTTGCCCATCGGCCTGCAGGCGGTGTCCGCCGAATTCGACGACTACACCTGCATCGAGTTCGCGCGTCTGATGCGCGAGGAGCTCGGTGGCTTCACGCCGCCGCCAGCGTTCGTGTGACGCTGTGACCTTCGACGAGCACATCGGCCTGCAGTATCTCGACTACGCGGAGGGCGCCCGCGCCGAGGTGATCATCGAGCCGCATCACTGCAACCCGACCGGCAACATCAATGGCGGTCTGCTGATTTCTCTTGCCGACAACATTGCCACCGGCGCCGCAGGACGGGCCTATTTCGAGAAGTACGGAGAGGAAAAGTTCATGGTTGGCGTGGATCTCCACGCCACCATGCAGGCCAATCAGCTCGGTGGCCGCATTGTCGGCACCGCCCGGGCGACGAAGGTGGGTCGACGGGTCACCTTCGTGCGCACCGAGGTGCGCGGCGATGACAACCGCCTGCTGGTTGAGGTTGTCACCACACACGTACCCACCTAGGGAGATCCTCGAGGGTCCAGGCGATCCCGCAGCCGATCCCCCAGCGTGTTCAGGCTCCACACGGTGACAGCGAGGCAGGCTGCCGGACACAGCAGCAGCCAGGGCGAGGTTTCCATGGTCTGAATGCCATCAGCAACCAGGACTCCCCAGCTGGTGGCGGGTTCCTGTATGCCCAGGCCGAGAAAGCTGATGAAGCTCTCGGCGAGAATGACGCCGGGAATGAGCAGGGTGGTGTATACGATGATGGGCCCGGCCACGTTGGGAATGACATGACGCCGAATGATGTACCCGGTGCCGCCACCCATGCCGCGCGCGGCGGCAATGAAGCCGGCTTCCCGCAGCCGCAGGGCCTGCGCCCGCACAATACGCGCAATTGTGAGCCAGCTGATGGCGCCGATGCCGGCGAACAGCAGAAACTGGTTCTGTCCGAACACCACCACGAAGAGAATCACCAGCAGAATACCCGGCAGGCAGTACATGCCGTCCACGATGCGCATGAGCACCTGGTCTGTCCGCCCCCCGGCGAAGCCGGCCAGCGCGCCCCATGGAATGCCGATGACCAGGGCAATCGCCGTCGTGAGCAGCGCCACGGTAAACGACACGCGGGCGCCGGCCATGGTGCGCGCGAAGAGATCGCGCCCCACGCCATCGGTGCCGAACCAGTGTGCTGCGGAGGGCGGCTGATCGATGCTGGCGAAGTCGAAGCTTTCCGCGTCGTGGGGGCTGACCACCGGTCCAAGGAGGGCGCCCATCAGCATCAGCAGCAGCGCGCCGCCCGCAAAGAGCGTCAGAGGCGAGCCAAGGGGCGTGGCACGACTGAGGGCCATCGTTAGTCCGGCACCGGCAGCTGCGCAGCACGAATACGCGGATCCAGCGCGCCGCAGGCGAGGTCGGCAGCAAGATTCAGTAGCAGAATCGCAAAGGCATAGACAATCGTCACGCCCATCACCAGTGTGTAGTCGCGGCTCAGTGCGGCATCCACAAAATAGCGGCCGATGCCCGGCAGATCGAAGACCTGCTCGACCACCACGCTGCCGGTGAGGAGCGCGGCGGACGCCGGCGCAAGGTACGCGATGCACGGCACGGCCGCGATGGGCAGCATGTGCCGCGCCACGATACGTGGCGTGGACAAACCTTTGGCACGGGCGGTGATGACATGAGGGTCGTTGCGAACCTCGGCAATGCCGCCGCGCATGAGGCGGGCCATTTCCGCGGCGAACGGTAACCCGAGCGCAATAGCCGGAAGCAACAGGTGCCGCCAGCCTCCGGCACCGCCGGCGGGAAACCAGGCGAGCGCAACGCTGAAAGCCAGCACCAGCAGCGGTGCCGTGACGATGGTGGGGACGGCGAGCGTCACGTTGCTCATGGCCATGAGCGTACCGTCCAGACGACTGCCGGGTTGCAGCCCGGCGAGCACGCCGATGCCCGTGCCGAACAGCAGTGCGAACACAAGCGCGCTTGCGCCGAGCGTGGCCGACAGGGGCAGGCCTGCAGCGATGAGCTCGTTGACGGTGAAGTCTTTCTGCTTGAAAGAGGGGCCCAGGTCACCGCGCACGAGACGCGCGAGAAAGCGCGCGTACTGCACGGCTACGGGCGCATCCAGATCGTAGGCGGCTTTCAGGTTCTGTTCGATCTCCGGTGGCAGGCGCCGCTCCCCGTCGAACGGCCCGCCGGGTGCGGCGCGCACGAGGAAAAACACCAGGGTCACCACGGCAAAGAACGTGAGCGTTGTAAACAGCAGACGGCGGCCCAGAAAAGTCAGCAAGGTTCGTTCGTTGTCGGGCGGGACGGGTCGGCATTGTCAGAGCGCGGTCCGCGCTTGGCAAGCGGCTGCGCCGGGGTGCGTTGGCGACGGTAAGCGCTAGTGGGCGCTGCGGTGTCCAGCAGTGACGCGAACGATCTCGCGCAAAAGCGCTCGTCGCTCGATGGGTTTGGTGGCGTAGCCGTCCATGCCGCGATCCAGCAGACGCTGGCGGTCGTCGCTCATGGCATCCGCGGTCAAAGCGATGACGGGTATGTTCTGCCAGCCGCCGGTTGCCGCGCGGATCCGTTCGATGGTCTCCAGGCCGTCCATGACAGGCATGTGAATGTCCAGCAGCACGAGATCATAGGGCTCGCGCTCGAGCAGCCGCAGGGCTTCGGCGCCGTGCTCAGCCTCGTCGATGGCCATCTCGTACGCTTTCAGATGGCCCCGGGCGACCATGCGATTGACGGGATTGTCTTCGACGAGCAGCACTCGCAAACCGGCAAACGCCGCGGGGTCCGCAATTTCCCCTGCATTCAGCTCGCGGGCCACGGCGATCTGGCTGGCGCTGAGGGCTTCCGCCTGCACCGTGAAGGTAAACGTCGACCCGCGTCCCGGCGAGGAGGTTACCTCGATGGTGCCGCCCATCAGGTCCACCAGCTTGCTGGTGATGGCCAGGCCCAGGCCGGTGCCGCCGAACTCCCGTGAGATGGAGGCGTCGAGCTGCTCGAACGGTCTGAAGAGTTTGCTGAGCCCTGTGTCGTCCATGCCGATGCCGGTGTCGGTGACGCTGCAGACGAGTGTACCCAGACGTTCGTCCCCCAGACCCTCGCCCTGGATGGTGACGTCCACGCGCCCCGCGGGCGTGAACTTGATGGCGTTGGCAATCAGATTGGAGAGGCATTGCTTGAGACGCAGCGCATCGATCGACACCGCGTCGTGCAGCCCCGGCGACAACGTGATCTCGAACGTCAGGCGTTTATCACGGGCCACGGGATGCCAGAGCGCGTCCAGATCCTTTGCCAGGTCGCTCAGCCGCGCAGGGTGGCGCACAATCTCCAGACGCCCCGCCTCGACTTTCGACAGATCGATGATGTCGTTCAGAAGCTGCATGAGGTTGCGACCGGAGCTGAGAATGGCGTGAGCCTGAGCCTTCTGTGGGTCCGGCAGGTTGCTCTCTGTCAACAGCTCTGCCAGCCCCAGGATCGCGTTCAGAGGCGTACGTACCTCGTGGCTGGTGTTGGCCAGAAACTCGGATTTGGCGCGGTCTGCCATTTCGGCACGTTTTTTGGCCGCGGTCAGCTCCTGCGTGCGGCTGGCCACGCGGCTTTCGAGACTGTTGCTGTAGTCGGCAAGGGAGGCATTGCTGCGCTTCAGCTGCGCCAGCAGCTCGTGCAGGAAAATGGCGCTCACCAGGTATGCCAGCGTGAACAGTTGCGTTTCGAGCAACGCGGCGTTGTTGTCGTTCAACGCCTGTGCGGCGAGGGTCAGCGTGGCGCAACCGATGATGGCGAGGCCCGCAAGGACGCGGACGCGCACCGGGCGTAGCACGAACCAGGCGATCAACGGCATGTTGAGCAGCACGATCACGGCGCTGGGGGACAGGCCCGGAATGGTGATGTTCTGCATCGCTACCTGGACACCGGCAACCGCAAGGGCCAGTGCCACCTCCAGGCTGAACCAGTCGCGCCAGCTCTGCTGACGGTGTACCGACCACGCGAAACACAGGGGCGCGAGAATGACCACGCCGGCCACGTCAGACAGGATCCAGCGCAGCACGAGAATGTACACATCGTATCCCTGCAGCCCGAACATCAGTCCCAGCGTGGTGCCGCCGATGATTGCGGAGACGATCGAGAGGGTGAGGCCGGCATGACAGATGATGAGCGCGGTGTTGCGCAGTTGATCCGGCGCGTCGGGATCGTAGCTGCGCCACAACCAGCACGCGGCCAGGTAGGCGGCGACAGCATTCCCGGCGCTGGAGACAAAGTTGTTGAAGCCTTCGTTCAGCAAGGCGCCGCAGAGCCAGAAACCGGCAAAGCTGGCCACTGCCCCGAGCCAGCCACAGCGCCAGCAGGCCCACAGCGACAGGCCCGCTGCCGGCCACAGGGCCACCACTTTGGTGTCGGTGATGCCCAGCACGGAGGCATAGTAAGTCGTGGCGCAGATCGCGGCGGTGATGCCAAAGAGAACCAGCGCGCTGTGGCGATTGGCAGCACTTTCGGTGTTCACGTGCCGCAGAAGGGCTGTCGCCATGGCCGTAGTTCCGTTGTCCGTTACGAACTCTATCTCTTTCAGCCTAGGCCACGCTGAGACACCGGTGTCGTCCAGTTCCTTGACTGTGGCGGGGTTCACACTTTCTCCGGCGATATACCAGCGTGTTATTTCCTGATTGCGATACGGTCTTTTTGTTTTCGTGGGTGCGCCCCTAGAGTTACGGCTCGTCGAGATTGAATGACAAGGCCGTGGCCATGAACGCGCTGAGCGTCGACAACAGCAGTACCGATGAGCTGGCAGGGTGGAACGACCGCTTTGCGCAGCTGAGCGCCGAGGAGCGCGTGGAAGAAGCGCTGGCGGTGTTGCCTGGCGCGCACATTCTCAGCTCCTCATTCGGTGCGCAGGCGGCCGTGAGCCTGCACATGGTCACCAGCGCGGCCCCGGATATCCCGGTGGTGCTGCTGGACACCGGTTACCTGTTCCCGGAAACCTACGCGTTCGTCGCCGAGCTGCGCGAACGGCTGGATCTGAATCTGAAGGTTTATGGCAGCGCCATGAGCCCGGCGTTGCAGGAAGCCGTCTACGGGCAGCGCTGGCTGCAGGGCCTGGACGGCCTCGACGCCTACAACCACGACAACAAGGTGGAACCCATGCAGCGCGCCCTGCGCGAGCTGGAAGCAGGCACCTGGTTCACCGGTCTGCGGCGCAGCCAGGCCAGCACACGGGCCGCCACGCCCTTTGTGCAGGTGAAAGACGGCCGCTACAAAGTGGCGCCCATAGCCGACTGGTCAGACCGTGACGTCTTCGACTATCTGAAACAGCATGAGCTGCCGTATCACCCGCTCTGGCACGAGGGTTACATATCCATCGGCGACGTTCACACGACGAAGTCGATTCATGAGGTGGACGAGGTGGAGCAGACCCGCTTCTTCGGTCTCAAGCGCGAGTGTGGCCTGCACGACTAGCGGGTGGGGAAACACATACCGGAACGAAAAAGGGCCAGTCAAAGACTGGCCCTCTTGCTCGTATGTAGGGACAACTTGTTACTACGTGAGCTGACCCTCGTAACTCGCAATAGATATCACTGATCACCTCCTTTAAGTTAGCCCGTCGTGCTGCGGATTATGTCGATCCGCTGTTCATTTGCAAGCGATATTGCCTATGCCTGAGAGATTGCCGACACTGCGGCTCCGGTCGGGTTCACACGAGGAGAGAACATGCGGTTAGCGGGTAGAGTTGCAGCAGTGACAGGCGGTACGGCGGGCATTGGCCTGGGCATTGCGAAAGCGTTTCTGGCCGAGGGCGCCAACGTCACGGTGATGGCCCGCAACCCCGAAAAAGGCGCTGCCGCGGTGGCTACGCTGGATGCGGGCGACCGCGCGCGCTTCGTGGCGGGCGATGCCATGGTGCAGGCTGACGTGGAAGGCTTCGTCGATGCCACGGTGGCGGCGTTCGGCACCATCGACATCCTGGTGAACAACGCCGGCGGTGCCGGTGATCTCCAGCCGCTTGTGGAACTGTCCGACGAAACCTTCGACGAAACCATGAAATGGAATGTGTATTCCACGTTCTGGGGTACGCGGCGGGCGCTGACGACCATGCTCGCGAAGCAGTGGGGGCGGGTCATCAACATCTCGTCCACGGAAGGCAAAGTAGGCAAGCCCGTCTTTACGGCTTACTCGACGGCAAAACACGCGATCAACGGCATGACCAAGGCGGTGGCGCAGGAGGTGGGGGCGCGGGGCGTGACCGTGAACGCCATCTGCCCGGGCCTGGTGGTCACCGATATCGTGAAAGACAACGGTCCGGCGACCGCTGAGGCGATGGGCATGACCTTCGAAGCGATGATCGAGATGTTTGCGCAGGAAAGTGCCATCAAGCGGCCCAATACCGTGGAAGAGGTTGCCGAGATGGCGGTACTGCTGGCTTCGGAAGCGGGCGGTGGCATCACGGGAGCGGCGCTCAGCGTCGACGGCGGCACCGCGCCTTACTGAGCGGCGTCCTTACCGGCGTCCTCACCGGCGTCCAAGCTGAGGGCAGTTCGCGGTAGAATGGGCGGCTGACTTTCGAGAGACCTGACCATGGCTGAAGAGCGAATCGACCAACCCGGAGACGATACCGGGCAGTGGCGCGAGCTGGCGGAAAAGGAACTTCGCGGTAAACCCCTGGATGACCTGACCTGGGAAAGCCCTGAAGGCATTCCCATCAAACCCCTCTACACCGAGGCCGATCTCGAGGACATTGCACATCTGGGCAGCTTTCCGGGGGTTGCGCCTTTCGTGCGCGGCCCGCGCGCGACCATGTATACCAACCGGCCCTGGACCATTCGCCAGTATGCGGGTTTCTCCACGGCGGAGGAGTCGAACGCCTTCTACCGGCAGAACCTCGCTGCGGGACAGAAAGGCCTGTCGGTGGCCTTCGACCTTGCCACCCACCGGGGATTCGATTCGGATCATCCGCGGGTTTCGGGAGACGTTGGCATGGCCGGGGTGGCCATCGATTCCGTGGAAGACATGAAGATCCTCTTCGACGGGATACCGCTGGATCAGATGAGCGTGTCCATGACCATGAACGGCGCCGTGCTGCCGGTGCTGGCGGGTTACGTGGTGGCCGGCGAAGAGCAGGGCGTGGCTCAGGCCGAGCTTGCCGGCACCATCCAGAACGACATTCTCAAAGAGTTCATGGTGCGCAACACGTTCATCTACCCGCCGCAGCCCAGCATGCGCATCGTGGCCGACATCATCGGCTACACGGCCGAGCACATGCCGCGGTTCAACTCCATATCCATCTCCGGCTATCACATGCAGGAAGCCGGCGCCAACGCCGTGCAGGAGGTGGCGTTTACGCTGGCTGACGGCATCGAGTACGTCCGTGCCGCGTTGGCCACCGGTCAACCCATCGACAAGTTTGCG
>CAZYYJ010000068.1:0-28563 GCA_964651595.1 uncultured Pseudomonadales bacterium
AGGCCTTTGTGCTTGGGTACGTTCGGATCGGTACGCACCACCAGAATGCCCCAGTCCGAATAGTGTGCACCGGAGGTCCAGATCTTCTGTCCGTTCACCACCCAATCGTCGCCGTCACGCTCCGCCTTCGTGCGCAGCGCCGCAAGGTCCGACCCACCGGCCGGCTCGCTGAAGAGCTGGCACCAGATATCCTCACCGCTGGCGAGCCTGGGCAGAAAGCGCTGCTTGTCTTCATCGTTGGCCCAGGTCATGAGCGTGGGCGCTGCCATACCCTGGCCGATGGCGAACATACCGGTCTCCGGTCCGCCCGCCTTGGCTTCCTCCTGTCCCAGGATCACCTGTTGAATGGCCGACGCGCCGCGTCCACCGAACTCTTCCGGCCATTTGATGCACGCCCACCCGGCTTCCGCCTTGCGCTTCTGCCAGAACTTGCCGCGTTCTATGCCATCCATGCCGGCCAGCTCGTCCTCGGTAGGTACGTTCGCCTGCAACCAGGCCCTGGCTTCCTCGCGGAACGCCTGCTCTTCTGCTGTGTCTTCGAAATCCATGATTAACCTCTCTCGATCTTGTCCGTTAGCGCCTACGCGGCATCTGCGTGGCTGGCGGCGTCCAGCAGCTTCTGCTGCCACAGCCCTTCACTGCCGATGTTCACGGCAAGAACTTTGCTGCGCCGATAGAAAAACTGGCAGTCGAACTCCCAGGTGTAGCCCATGCCGCCGTGCGTCTGGATGTTCTCTTTTGACGCGTAGTAATAAGCCTGCGTTGAGCCCACCCGTGCCGTGGCCGCCGCCAGGGGCAGCTCCGGGGCGTTCGTATTGAGGGCCCATGCCCCGAAGTAGGCGTTGGACCGGGCCAGCGTGTTCTTCACGTACATGTCGGCCAGCTTGTGCTTGATGGCCTGGTAGGAAGCGATGGGGCGACCGAAAGCATAACGACCCATGGCGTATTCACGCGCCTGCGTGAGACATGTTTCGCTGCCGCCAAGCTGCTCCCACGCAAACAGAACCGCGGCACGGTCCAGCACGCGCTGCAACAGCGCCCAGCCCGCGCCCGCTTCGCCAAGCAACTCGGCCGGGGCACCGTCGAAGGTCACGTCAGCGTGGTTTGTGGCCGGGTCGAGGGTTTTCACGCGCGAGCAGCTCACACCGCCCTGGTCGAGCGGCACGAGATACAACGAGCAGCCCGCATCGTCTTTCGCCGCGACGATCATGACCTGGGCAATCTCCGCGTCCGCCACCACGGCTTTAGCGCCGCTGAGCTTGCCGCCCGTAACCGTCGCCGTGAGGCCCTCGGCGGTTGTCTGCCCGCCACCTTCGGCATAAGCCAGCGTACCGATGGCTTCACCCGCCGCGAGCTTCGGCAGCCACGCTTCCTTCTGCGCCTGGCTGCCACCCAGCAGCAGCGTTTCGGTGGCCAGAAACACAGACGAGCCGAAGGGAACCGGCGCGCACGCCCGACCCAGCTCTTCCGCAATGACCACGAGGTCGAGATAAGACAGGCCGAGGCCGCCGAACTCTTCCGGAATGACCGTGGCGGTCCAGCCCATTTCCGCAATGCCCTGCCACAGATCAGCTGCGTACAACTCATCGTCGTTCTCAAGCACCCGCCGCACGACGGCTGGAGGACACTTTTCCGCCAGAAAGCCGCGCGCCTGATCGCGGATCAGGTGCTGATCGTCACTGAATTCGAAGTTCATTTCCGCTCCCTCTCAATCTTTGTCTTCTCGTTTAACTGTTCGTACAAACCGCGCCCGATTGTGCACACAACCGCCGCAAATGTTAACGCGTGCGCTTCGATCAACGGCTCACAGCAGCGCGCGCACAGCCTCAGGATCGGGCGCTCCGGGCATGAGCATCACCACCGCGTCGTCGAAACCGGCCTCGGCGAAGCGCGCCAGGCGTTCGCTGAACTCACCCAGATCTGTTTCAGCTGTGATCTGCAGCGTCGAGACAATCGCCCGACCGCCGCCAGCGCCGCGATAGGTCTCCAGCGCGTCGCAGACTTCGTCTACCGTGCGATAGGCACCCGAGGCGATCCAGCCGTCGAACTCTGATGCTGCGCGCTTCACGCCTTTGCCCCAGGTACCGTAGAAGAGCGGTGTTGCATCCCTGACGTTGGACCAGGGCGTAAGGTCCGCCTCGCCACGGGCACCCGTTGTGAGCCAATCACGAAGCTCCGGCAGCGCGGCATTGAACGTGGTGAACCGCGCGTCGTAGTCACGGCCGAACACCGCAAAGTCTTTCACAGTGGAACCCGCACCAACCCCGAGGATCAACCGGCCGCCACTCAGTTGCTGTAACGCAAAAGCCCGATAGGCAATGTCGGCAGGCTGGTACAACGGTACCTGCAACACCGCCGTGCCCAGCTCCACCGTGTCGGTCGCCGTGGCCGCTGCGGTGAGCATCAGAAACGGATCGGGCATGAGAAACCCGCGGCCGATGGCTTGCGCCGCCCAGAGGCTGGAAAAGCCTGCACCCTCGAATCGACGCGCCTGGTCGGGCAGAAAGTTGGCGTTGGCGGGCTCGGTGACGGGCCCGAGAAGCGCACCCATACGCATGTCGTTCTCCTTGTATCCCCGGATGCTGACGGAACGGCGCGCCTACGGGAATCTACGGACTGTCATCGCCCCCCGCCTGCGTCACGCTCACGCTCACGCCAGCTGAACCAGGGATTGTAACGCCATGGCACAGGCACGGCTTAACGCCGCCGACAAAGTGTCGAGGCACCGCTGACCACTAACGAAGCCGTTGAACCGGCTCGAGGAGCACGCAATGCACAATCATCAGACCATTCTGGCCGCTGTGGATCTGACCGAGGAGGCACCCGAAGTGTTCGAGGTGGCCGCCCGGGTCGCGCGGGAGCAGGACGCCGAGCTGCATCTCATCACCGTGGTGAAACCCATCACCTACGCATACATCGGCTACGAGACGGCATCGGTGAGCCAGGCGGTAGCCAACTTCGAGCCAGAAGCGCGGGCCCATGCCGACGCGGCGCTGGCCGATCTGTGCAAAGACGCCCCGGTGCCGGTCGAACGCAGGCATATCGTGTTCGGCAGGCCTGCGGACACGATCCGCTCCACCGCCGCGGAGATCGGCGCCGACCTCATCGTGATGGGATCTCATGGTCGCCATGGCCTGGGACTGCTGCTGGGCTCAACGGCAAATGGCGTGCTTCACGGCGCGCCGTGCGACGTGCTGACGATCCGGGTGCATCCCCGCAACGACCCTTGAGCGGTGCATCCGGGGACCGGCTCCCACCGGCCTCGCTCCGTCCGTTGAGCGCGCAAAGCGGCTTCCGGGGGTAGACGCACCGCGGGTTACCACGCAGCATCCGCTGCATACCCCAGCCAGGAGATGCCTGTGACCCGCGTTGAACTCGGAATCGGTTTACCCCGCCTGGACGCCATCGCCGGCGCCGCGCAGCGCGCGGAGGCCCTCGGCTACGACTTTCTCTCGACCGGCGAGCACGTGTTCTTTTACGGCCCCATCGGCAACGGTCTCATCGCTCTGGCCGCCGCGGCCGGTGCCACCACGCGCATCAAGCTCATGAGCACAATTACGCTGGTTCCCCTCTATCCGGCCGCCTTGCTGGCGAAGCAGGTGACCTCGCTGGACGTGGTGAGTGGCGGCCGTTTCCACCTGGGCGTAGGCGTGGGTGGCGAGTTCGCCAGGGAGTTCGAAGCCTGCGGGGTGCCCGTGAGCGAGCGCGGGGCGCGCACCAACGAGGCCCTCGAGGTGCTGACAAAGCTGTGGACAGAAGAAGAGGTGCACTTCGACGGTCGCTTCACCACCCTTTCCGGCGTGACTTTGTCCCCGCAGCCCACGCAGCAACCGCACCCGCCGATCTGGATCTCAGGCCGCAGCGAAGCCGCCATGCGCCGGTGTGCCCGTTACGGCACGGGCTGGCTGCCGTATATGTACACGCCAGAAAAGCTCGCCGGCAGCCTTGAGCAGATTGGCCAATTCGCCGACGAAGCGGGCCGCGAAGGCGCGGTGCGCCCGGGATTGTTCATCTTTTTTGCGGTGCACGAAGACAGGGATGAGGCGATTGCCATGGCCACCGAAAGGCTGAGCAGGCAATACAACCAGGATTTTTCCAAGCTGGTGCACAAGTACGCCATCGCCGGCAACCCCGACGACTGCGTGGCCCGGCTCGGTGAGTACATCGAAGCCGGCGCACGCACCATCATTCTGAACTCGGCGTGCGCAGGGCCTTACACCGACACCAACGAGGCCCTCATGGCTGAAGCCGTGCTGCCCCGGATTCGAGCGGCGGGCTGAGCTCAGAGGCGCAGCAGAAATTCGGCAACAGCGTCGGTGAAGATGTCGTTGCGATCGCCCGCAACCATGTGGGCGGCATCCGTGACGTTGACGTACTCGCTGTGCGGACAAATCGTGAGAAAGGCCTGCGCCCCGTCTTCGCTCAACACATCCGACAGCCCGCCCCGCACGAGTTGGGTAGGCACGTTCAGGGAGGCCAGGGCTTCCGCCGCACGTTGCATGCGCGCGCGGCGCTCAACCAGGGGCCCGCGCTGACGTTCCAGAAACTGCGGATCCCAGTGCCAGCGCAGCCGGCCCGTGGCGTCGAGGCGCACGTTCTTGCGCAGACCGTCGAGGTTGCCCGGGCGTTTACGGTGCGGCTGATAGGTTGCGATGGCCTCCGCCACCTCCTCCAGCGAATCGAACCCCTCGGGCTTCTGGCGCATGAAGTCCTGAATGCGCTGGACACCCGCAGCTTCCAGCTGAGGCGCCGTATCCACCAGCACCAGCGCCCTGGTATCCACCACCTGCTCCCCCACCGCACAGAGGCTGACGCCACCACCCATGGACGCTCCCACCAGCGCGGCGTGGGGATCGCCAAGGCCGGCGATCACCGCTACCAGATCGGCGATCATGCTGTCCTGTGAATAGTCGCCATCGGCTGCCCAGTCGGAATCCCCGTGGCCCCGGGCATCGAGCGAATACACCCGGAAACCCGATTTCGCCAGCACTCCACCCGTGCCTTTCCACGCATGCCGGGTCTGACCGCCGCCGTGCTGCAGCAGCACCACCGGCGCGCCGGGTTCACCCCAGGCGTCCGCCGCCAGTTGGATACCCCCCGAACCGGTGAGATAAAGGTCCGGTTCCGGCGTACCCGGCAGGCGGCGCCGTTGATCGTCGTTTGTCACGCTGTACCCCTTCCCCAACCAACGTGTGATCTTACCTGGAGATTTCGCTAGCATCTCGTTCCACGGTAGAGGAGCGGGGAAAGACATGGCGGGAATCTTTGCGGGCCTGAAGGTGATAGACGCAGCGTCGTTTCTGGCGGGCCCCTGCGCAGCAACCATTCTTGCCGACTACGGCGCCGACGTGATCAAGGTCGAACCGCTGACAGGCGATCGTCATCGTTCCATCGCCGCCAAACATCCGTCGGACTGGTCGTGGCAGCTCACCGACCGCAACAAGCGCGGCCTGGCGCTGGATATCACCACCGACGAGGGTTACGGGGTACTGTGCGATCTGTTGAAGCAGGCCGATGTCTTCGTGGTGAACTTCAGCGCGGGGCAGCTGAAAAAGCACCGCCTGGAGTGGGACACGCTCAAAGCGATCAACCCGCGGCTGGTGTTCGCTCAGATCTCCGCGTACGGCCTCCATGGTCCCGATGCGGACCGCCGCGCCTTCGACCTCACAGGCTGGTTTGCCCGCACCGGCATCCTGGACATGATGCACGAGAAAGACGTGCCGCCGACGCTGCCCGCTGGCGGGGTCGGTGACCACGCCACGTCCATGACCCTCTTCGGGGGTATTGTCACGGCGCTGTACCAGCGCGACCGCACCGGCGAAGGCAGCATGGTATCCACATCTCTCGCCGCCACCGGCGCCTGGGCCAACGGCCTGAACCTGCAGGCGGTGATTGCCGGCGTGGACGGCGCAGCGCGTCGCGATGTCGAGGGCTGGTCGAATCCCATCCAGAACGTTTATCGAACGCGTGATGGGCGCGACATGCTGATCGCGGTGCAGAACATCAAACGCGACTTTCCGAAGCTGGTGGAGGTGCTCGAAAAGCCCGAGTGGCTGAGCGACGAGAGCATGCAGCCCATAAAGCCGCTGTTCCGTAATCGCTTCGAGGCGCGCAAACGTATTGCCGCAGCTTTCCTCGAGCTCGATGCAGAAACGCTCTGCGAGCGCCTGGACGCGGCCGGTATCGTCTACAGCCTTATCGCCCGGAACGCAGAAGTGATCGACGACCCGCAACTGCTGGCCAACGGCGTGATCGTGCCATTCGAATCCGGTAAGCCCGGGTGCGATCGCACCTTCGCCACGCCGTTTCAGCTGTCCTCAGAAGCACAGCAGACGCCGCGACCGGCGCCGGAGATTGGCGAGCACACAGAAGATATTCTGCGCGAATATGGCCTTTCGGACGCGGCTATCGCGGAGCTCATAGACGCGGGGATCGTCAGGCGTCAGCACTTATCTTCTGACGATGCTTCGACCTGATTAGCGATTCTCGTCGCTGAGGGGAATCACCCAACCGTTTTTTGGCGCCGAGATCAGCTGGCCAGATTCGAGTCTATACACTGTATTCGAATCGTTGGACAGGTCAGCGTGCTGGAACATCTCCCGGCTGTAGCCCAAGGGGGTTATCTTCGCGGCATCACTCGTTTCGGTTGCGCCACGCAGGTCCTCATAAATCAATCGTGCGGCTTCGGCATACACGTGCTGAAGCTGCGTCTCGAAGTGGATTCCGTTGTTCGCCCGCCAATCGTCGCCATCGCGATCCCGAGTATCGTAAGCGGTATAGCTCTCCTGAACCCCAAGCAGCCGTTTCTTGGCGTCACGATTGATCTCAGCTACCGCTTTCTTCCGATAGTACGCGGTGCGCATCCGCGGCACCTTGTTGAGTGCCTGGATTTTGGCATCGCGGTCCTGGTGAAAGAACGTGTAGAAGTCGTCCGGCTTCGGCACGCGGTTCAGGTGCACGCGATGGGTGGATTGCACGACAACTGCGTTTTCGTAGAGGCGCTCAGGACGCTTGGTCGTTGCGTCTAACACCCCGTATAGAGCGCTTACCTCTATCGCTTCGAAACGCGGAGTAAACGCCGCCATCGTGCTCACAATGATCACCCTGGACGTTCCAATGGCGTCCAGAATTTCCCTCGTGCTCATCTTCTCTTCCTGACCGATGATCAGCGTCGGAATGCTGGCCGGTAAGAATGAGTCTTCGCCATTGATGGACGCCGACAGAGTCTTGAAAAACGCCTCAGACGGCAACGCGTCTTTAACGAGCTCGAGAAAGGGTTCTGCACGAGCCCGAGCAGTACGTTGTTTGGAGGCTTCGACACCTGCGCCAACCAATGGCGTCACGAGCAACAACCCAGCTGTAACCGGGTCGATAGCTACCGCGGCGCCGTAGGGCGCCGTAGCCGCTGCGTACGTGTATCCCGCGTACGCGCCCAACGCCGAGCCTGCAACCGATGCGAGGAGTTCTGTCCCGACACTCAATTCGAAATCTGCATAGCGACGTCCTTGTCGGCTGATCTCTACATAGATCTCGTCTCGAGGCGTGATGTAAACCAATCCTATATCCGGCTCGTCAGACAACACGCCCGGATCGATCGTTTTGTACGGCTCGGTCGCGCAACCCCAGAGCGTGAGCAGACCGGACAACAGAACACCGAGCACCCGGATGCTGCATGCCTTACGGGCCCGATCAGCGGCTTTCGTGGGGGTTCGAATTCTCATCTCTTCCTTGAATGCAAATTGCGCGCAACGCACGCAAAGACAATCAAAAAAACTGACATTGTCCTGGAGGCGTACCAGGCAAACGGAAGCGGGTGTGTTCTACACCCGGTCGATGACGTCGCCGAAGAGATCTTCGTCGCTGGGCAGCTCTTTCGTCTGTGCCAGCGGCTTCGATACCCACGTTTCGTTGATGAGGTCGCGCCACGAGATGTTGTTGTTGGTGCCGTTACCCCCCCAGGACCCGCAGCCCAGCGAGAAGGTCTGGCGCATGCCGTTCCACAGGTTACCGCTGTTGGACGCCGCCTGCGGCTGGTTCACCATGACCCGGGACGTCTTGGTGACGTTGGCGAGCTTCATGATGTTCTCATCGCTCGTGGAGTAGATGCCGCAGGAGTGGCCCTGGCCCTGATAGCCCTGGATGCTGTTGGTGAGCTCGATGGCATGGTCGATGTCTCGGGCCCGGTACACGGCCATGATCACGCTGAGCTTCTCCCCGGAGAACGGGTGCTCTGCGCCCCAGCCGTCTTCAGGCACGATGTAGAACTGCACGCCTTCCGGCAGCTCGATACCGGCCATGGCAGCAATTTTCTCCGCAGGCTGCGCCA
Organism: uncultured Pseudomonadales bacterium; assembly: GCA_964651595.1. Taxonomy (GTDB): domain Bacteria; phylum Pseudomonadota; class Gammaproteobacteria; order Pseudomonadales; family Azotimanducaceae; genus UBA4421. Next base: position 8,327 of record CAZYYJ010000068.1, read on the forward strand.
CGATGGCCGTATTGAGATGACCTTCGTCATCCCACAGCGTGCGCTGCAGCTTCGCCTTCTCTTCGGCAGAGACCACGTAACCGCCCTGATGGTGCAGCTTGTCGATCATGCTGTCGTAGATGGCGTCCACCAGAATGACTGAATTGTCAGAGGAGCACGACGCGGCGAGGTCGAGCGTCTTGGACACGCGGATTTTCTCGGCCGCATCGTCCAGATCGGCGGTGTCGTCCACCGTGATAACGGCATTGCCGACGCCGACGCCCAGAGCTGGCGTACCGCTGGAGTACGCGGCATTCACCATGGCCCCGCCGCCCGTGGCCAGCACGCGGTCACACTGACGCATGAGTTCGTTGGTGGTCTCGAGGCTCGGCTGCTCGATGGCAATGACAAGATCCGCCGGCGCGCCCAGCTTCACCAGCGCTTCGCGCATGAGGTCGCAGATCTTCTTGTTAGTGAGTTTCGCCCGTGGGTGCGGTGCGACGATGATCGAATTACGGCCTTTGACCGCGTGGATCGCCTTGATCACGGGCGTGGCTTCGGGGTTGGTGGACGGCGCAAGGGCGCCGATGACCCCCATGGGTTTGGCAATCTTGACGATGTTGCGCTCGGTGTCCTCTTCCAGCACACCGACCGACTTGTCGTTGATGATGTCCATCAGGGTCGCCCGCGTCTTGCGGTGAATCTTGAGGAACTTGCCGTCGTAGTTGCCAAGCTGCGTCTCGTCGACCGTGAACTGGGCAATCTCTTCCGCAACGCCGGGCTTGGAAACCGCCCAGACCATGCCGCGGATCAGCTCGTCGACCTGCTCCTGGGTGTAGTGCTCAATCTGCTGCTGCGCGGTGCGAGACCGCTCGATCAGGCCGCGAACTTCTTCTTCGGGGGTGAGTTCCGGCGCTGTTGCCTGCTCTGCCATGGTTGGTCTCCCTCTTTTGGACGAAAGTCTGACGTGGATGAAAGTCTGACTTGGGTGGAAGTCGGACTTCGATGGAATTCGGATCTGCGCTTATGCGTTGCAACCGCAAATGGTAGCGCATGTTGCATGGTTGTACACGACGACTGCCTCGATGTCGTTGTCAGGCCGCACCTTCCGACAACTACTCGTGATCCGGGTCCACGAATCCGTAGGCTGCCGCAAGCTCCTTCACGGTGTAGATGCCGCCGCTGCGCTCAGTGACGTTCGGATCTGCCGCCAGCGCGGCTACGCAGCGACCGCTGAAACGCACCGATTCCGCCTCCTCGGGATCGATCTCCATCCTGCCCTGCGCGACCATGTCCAGAATGAACTCCGTCTTCACCTTGGACGGTGAGAGCGACACGGCCGCGACGTTGTGCGCCTTCAGCTCCACCGCAAAGTCCTGGGCCATGCGGTCTACCCCTGCCTTGCCTACGCCGTACGACGCGCTGAACACGTACTCGCGACCACCCCGGGAGGAGATGTTGACGATCAGGCCACTCTCCTGGCGTACCATGATCGGCGCAGCAAACACCGATGCGACGTAGTACCCGCGCAGGCCCACCCCGCACTGATCGTCCCAGACCGACACGGGATGCTCCCAGAAACCCTTGCCCATCGCCGGCGGATTGGGGATCTGGTAGACATTGTTCACCAGCACATCGAGGCGCCCCTGCTCTGCATCCACACGCTCGAAGAGGGCGCGCACCTGCGCGTCGTCGTTGTGATCCACCACCACGCCGATGGCCCGCCCGCCGAGAGCATTGGCACTGACCTCGGTGGCCTGCAACGTCATGGGCTCCGGCGGCGTGGTGGTGCTCTGGCTGCGGGCCGTGAAATAAACAGTCATCCCCGCTTCGCAAAGCCCTTCCACAATGCCCTTGCCGATGCCTTTGCTGGCCCCCGTGACCACCGCCACTTTGCCTGTGAGATCAACCACCGTTCAGCTCCCCTTCGTTTTCATTGATAACTTTGTCACTTCAGCACGTCGCCGAGCGCGTCAATGGCTTGCGGCGAAAGCCCCAGCCAGTCAGCCAGTACGGCGGCGTTGTCTTCGCCCAGTGCCCGCACGCGAACGTAGCGGTCGCAGGGCATGTCGTCGAACTGCACGGGCAGACGCTCGGCGTAGGTCTGGCCGATGTCCGGATGCACCTCGTCGATCGGAGCGAGGAACCCTCCCAGCGAAAGCTGTGGGTCGCGCTCTGCGAGGTCGACACCGTTCTGGACCACCCCTGCGGGCACACCGGCTGCCTGCAGGATAGCCATCAGCTCGTAGTCGTCCTGCGTGGCTGTCCATGCGCTCAGCGCTGCATCGATATCCTGCTCGCGCGCCGCGCGGCCGGCGGCGGTGGCAAGCTCGGCATCGCGGCACCAGGCCGGGTTGCCCATGGCCTCACAAAGATTCTGCCAGTGCTCGTCCGTCATGCAGGCAATGGCCAGCCAGCGCTCCGCAGCGGTTGTCGGCGCATCTGCCGGCGCACATCGATAGACGTTGTGCGGTACTGCCAGGTCGTACGGCAGCTTGTTTCCCATGGCGTGAGCCGCCCGGCCATTGCCAAAGAGATCCAGCAAGGCCGGGCCCGCAAAGTTCACGCCCACCTCGAACTGAGAGATATCGATGCGCTGCCCCGCTCCGCTGCGCTGCCGTTCGCACAGCGCAGCCAGCACGGCAACCGCCCCATGCAGCCCGGACTGATGGTCGTTATAGGAGTAACCGAGACCAATGTCTGTGCGTCCCGGCACCCCCGTCAGGCTCGTCAGGCCCGACAGCGCATGAATGGTCGGGGCATAGGTTACGTACTCCGACCAGGGACCGCCGTCGCCCATGCCCGACATCTGCACGTAGATGACCCCGGCGTTGACCTCACGCACGGCGTCGTATCCCAGACCCCAGCGGTCCAGCACCCCTACGGAAAAGTTGTCGATGACGACGTCCGCTGCCTCTGCAAGCCTGCGCCCCAGCGCCCGGCCCTCGTCGCTGGCCATGTCCAGCGCCAGCGCGCGCTTGTTGCGGTTCCACATGATGTAGTAGGGATGCTCCGGCGCATTGGACGTGGTGGCGCGGCTTTCGCTGTTCACCTTGACCACGTCGGCACCCATGTCACCCAGCACACGGGTGGCAAACGGTCCTGCCAGCACATGTGTGAAATCCAGCACCCGGAGCCCCTCGAGAGGCCGGTCGCTACCCTGGGGCGCCGAACCGGATGGTGCGGGCCGCGGCGTCCAGTCCAGGGCTTCGAGCACGTCGTCGGCCGGCGGCCGCAGCTGCCAGGGCGTACGCGAAAACTGATACGGCGCTCCGGGACCCTGCACCGCTTCACCGGCAACCGCGTAGGAGGCGAACCAGTTGCGGGCCACCAGCTGGGGGTTGTCGGGCACGCGCTCGATGGGCTGCACCCACCCGTACGGGATATGGCGTGCCTGTGCGTCGAAGAACAGCGCCTCCACGTCTTTGCCGGCAACCCACTGCGCCAGAAGCTGCATGGTTCGGCCTATCAGTAGGGCCAGATTCTCCGGGTCCTGGTACTGCTCGTCGAACAGGTCGTCGTGCGCATCTTCCTCCACCAGCCAGGCGAGCTGCTTGTCGAAATCCGGCGTGGGCGTAATCATGATGCTGCCATTGACGCCGTTCATGACCGTGAACGCGTTCGACCAGTGCAAAGCGCCCCGCCGCGGCAGCACCTGCTCCTCCGAACGCTGCATCACATCGGCGTACCAGTAGAACATCAGCACCTGTTCCAGACACGAGGCTATGCTCTCGTGCGCAGACACGTGGGCACTGGTGCCATGGCCACCGCGCCCCTCGCGTGCATACAGACCGGCCAGGGCGGCAATGGCCACATACGCTCCGGGCACCATGAAGTTGATCTCGCCGAACGGTTTGAGCGGATCGGTATCCACATCGCCCGTGGCCGCGGCGGCTCCGGCGAGGGCGCCGGCGATGAGATCGGGCGCCTGGTAGTCTTTCCATGGTCCGTCCCGGCCGAGCGAGGTGGTGTCGATCCACACGAGACCGGGGTTGGCAGCCAGCAGCGCATCGCGGTTCAGCGCCTCGGTCCAGCCGGACCCGTCCTGGGTAAGCAGCACATCGGCGCCGGCAATCAGCGCCTGCAGCGCCGCGGGGTCGTCAGGCGCGGGGACGTGCCGTCGACTCGACGCAAAGAAGGCGAAATAGAGCGATGCGCCGGCGGTGTCATCCGGCACGGTTTCCAGCATCGGTCCACGCGCGCGCAGCGCATCGCCCCCTGCAGTTTCGGGACGCACCACGTCGGCCCCCAGATCCGCCAGAAGTTTGGCCCCGTAGATGGCGCGCTCGTCAGTGAGGTCGACGACGCGCACGCCGTCGAGCGGGCCGTGCACGGCGCCGGAGCTTGCATTGGTCACGATTCGCCTGGTTCCCCCGTTGGTATTTGCTGATCAATCGCGCCAGGGCGTCGCCACACCCTGCGCGGCCGGCTATGGTACTGCAAATTGTTACGCGCCTTGAGCGCATCCTGAGCGAGCAGAACCATGAGCATCCTGGGCGACCTGGCGCCGGCAGATTTTCTCCAGCAGCACTGGCAGCGCGCCCCGCTGGTGATACGCAATGCGCTGCCGGCTCACGAGGCACCGCTCAGCCCGGAAGAACTGGCCGGGCTGGCGCTGGAAGAGCCGGTGGAGTCGCGCCTCGTTCGCGAGGAGAAAGGTGCGTGGTCGGTGCGCCACGGCCCGTTCGCGGAAGCGGATTTCACCGCCCTGCCCGACCGCGACTGGACGCTGCTGGTACAGGGCATGGATCTCTGGGAACCGGCGCTGAAAGCGCTGCTCGACGCGTTCGAGTTCCTGCCTCCATGGCGCCTTGATGACGTGATGGTGAGCTACGCAACGCCGGGCGGCAGCGTTGGACCACATTTCGATCACTACGACGTGTTTCTCATTCAGGCTGCCGGTACGCGCCGCTGGCAGGTGGGAGGCTGGTGCGATGCGGATACGCCCCAGATCCCTCACGAGGAGCTGCGGCTCATGGCCGATTTTGCCGCCACGGACGAGTGGCTGCTGGCACCGGGCGACATGCTCTATCTGCCGCCCCGCATTGCCCATTGGGGCGTTGCAGAGAGCGAGTGTCTCACCTACTCGGTGGGCTTTCGCTCGCCCACGCTGGCAGACATGCTGGGGGATCTGGGCATCGAACTGATGGCCGCCGGCAACATCGACTACTACCGGGATCCGCCTCTGACCCCGGCCATGGCGGACACGGTCATAGACGCCGCCTTCATCAACCAGGCGCGACGGCAGCTGCACGCGCTGATAGACACGCCCGGCGTGCTGGAAGACTGGTTCGCACGGTTCATGACCGCACCGAAGTATCCGGAGCTTGTTGCGCTGACCGAGGAGCAGCGGGAAGCGTCGCTGGGCGGCCACCACTACGTGAACGGCAACCGCGACGACGAAAGCTAGCCCTCCTCGTAGGCCGGGCTTTCCCCCTGCGCGATGCGATCCAGGGTCATATCGTAAATCTGCCAGCCCGCATCGGTGCGCCGCAACAGATCGATGTACGTGCCGAGAAAGATCATGGCGGAATTGTCGGGCCGGTGGTGCCAGGCATTCAGATAGCTTTCCATGCGGGCTTCGTCGCCTTCCACGAACTCCACCAGCTGCGTGCCGATGAGGTGCTGCGTACCCACGTACTGATCCAGCGCGTCCTTGACGATATCCACCCACTCGTCCGGTCCCGTGGCAGACAACGACTCACCGTTCACGGGGGCCGTGCGGATCTCCACGTCGGCCGTGAATATGCGGTGATAGATGGCGCGCCCCTCCTCCACCGATGCCGCATCGCCTTTGCCGATGAGGTCTGTGGCCTTGGCGTACCAGCGCCGCAGGTACTCGATGTTCTGAACGGTTGCAGCCTGCTCTGGCGACAGTGCACCCATGGACGATCTCCCTTACCCCTTGTTCGAGCGGCCAGTATACTCACGCTCCGCCGCATTGGGACCCGAGGGAGAGACTCATGAACGCACCCGCCGACGTCACGGCCAGCCACGACTGCTTCCGCGTCGAGATTGCCGACCAGGTAGCCCATGTCGTTCTGAACCGTCCCGACAAGCGCAACGCCATGAACGCGGCGTTCTGGAAAGAGCTGCCGGAGATCATCGAGGACATCGATGGCAACGCCCGGGCCCGCGCCATCGTCATCTCCTCCACCGGCCCCCATTTCTCCGCGGGGCTGGATCTGAGCATGTTCGGCGCCGGTGCGGCCGCTGACGAAAGCCGCACCGCCGAGAAACAGAAGCAGCGCGGGGCCGCGTCCTACGACAACATTCTGTTCATGCAGAAGTCGTTCAACTGCCTCGAAGAGTGCCGCCTGCCCGTCATCGCGGCCATTCAAGGCGGCGCCATCGGGGGCGGCGTGGATCTCGCCACCGCATGCGATTTCCGCTACGCCACCGAGGATGCCTTTCTCGTCGTGCAGGAAATCAACATTGCCCTCACCGCCGACGTTGGCACTTTCCCCCGGCTGGTGAAACTCATCCCGGAAGGCATCGTCCGCGAGCTGGCCTACACCGGGCGGCGCATGCCGGCCGCCGAAGCGAAGGCGGTGGGCCTCGTAAACGCGGTGTTTGCCACTCAGGAAGCCATGCTGGACGCAGCGCTGGCCACCGCCCGCGAAATTGCCAGCAAGGCGCCGCTGGCCGTGTACGGTTCCAAACGCATGATCAACTACGCCCGCGACCATTCCACAGCGGATGCCCTCGACTACATCAGCATCTGGAACACCAGCATGATGAACTCGGGCGAAATCATGGAAGCGATCACCGCCAGAGCCGAGGGCCGCACCGCCGCGTTTGTAGACCTGCCCGCGAAACGCCGTCACGACTGATCGGCGCCCGGTACCCGCGACGGTGCGGCGCACATTTGCCAGGTGCGGGTGAAAGAGTAGACTCACGGCCTACAGGGACAGTAACCAGAGGTGCACTATGGCCGGATTGCTCGCACGTCTGACCGACTGGGTTTCCAATAACCCGACGATCGTCAATTTCATTCACGGCAACCGCTGGCTGCACCGCACGGTGAACGCGCTGGCCATCGACTCCACCGTAAAACACGCCCGCCCACGGCCCCATCCCTGGACGACAATTCACGATTACACCTCCTGGGACGCGCTGACGCAGACGCGGTGGAGCGCGCGCCATTTGCCGCCGGAGCCACCTCGTCAGCAGCGCAGCGCTCCGAGCGAGCTTGCGGAGTTTTTCCGCACCGAGGGAGAGCAGGCGTTGTCCAGCAAGTCGACCTGCCTCTTCCCGGCCTTTGCGCAGCATCTCACGGACGGCTTCATCCGCACCCGCATGCCGCACGGCGACGAGCCTGTCGAAGTGCGGCTGCAGAACACCTCCAATCACAACATCGATCTGAGCCCGCTGTATGGACGCACCATGGAGCAGACCACACTGTTGCGGCTGCGCAGCGAAGACCCGGGCCGCAAGGGACGGCTGCGCACGCAACTGATCGACGAAGAGGAGTTTGCGCCGTTCCTTTATGACGCCGACGGCGAGTTCGCCGACCCGGAGTTTGCGAAGCTCGATGCGCCGCTGGGGCTGCACAACGTTCGCGACGACCCGCCACGACGCTCCAGCCTGTTTGCCTTTGGCGGCGACCGGGCCAATGCGGCGCCGCAGGTGGCAGCCATCAATACCCTGTTCCTGCGGGAGCACAACCGTCTCGCTGGTGTGCTCGAACGCGACCATCCGGCCTGGGACGATGAACGGGTGTTTCAGACCGCCCGCAACGTGGTGATTGTGCTGTACATCAAGCTCGTGGTTGAGGAGTACATCAACCACATCTCGCCCGCGCGGGTGCGCTTTCTCGCCGACCCGAAGGTAGCGTGGAAAGCCCGCTGGAATCGGCCAAACTGGATCACCACCGAGTTCAGCCTGCTGTACCGGTGGCATTCCCTGGTACCTGCGACGGTACGCTGGGGCGACGTGTCGTACGCAACCGGCGAGACAATTCTCAACAACCAGCCGCTCGTGGCGATCGGCCTCACGCAGGCGTGCCTCGACATGAGCGCCCAGGCTGCCGGCGAGCTCGGTGCGTTCAATACCGCCCCGTCGCTGGTGCCGATCGAACAGCAGGCCATCGAGCAGAACCGCCTCGCAAGGCTGCCGCCCTACAACCGGTACCGCGAGCATGTGGAACTGCGCCCCGCGGTGAGGTTCGAGGACATTTCCAGCAACCCCCGCGTGGTGGAGTTTCTGCGGGCGCGCTACAACTCGGTGGAGGACGTGGAATTTTACGTGGGACTGTTCGCCGAAGACCGCAAAGCGAACTCACCGCTGCCCGATCTGCTCACCCGCATGGTCGCGATCGACGCTTTTTCGCAGGCGCTCACAAACCCGCTGCTGTCGGAAACCGTATACAAACCCGCCACTTTCGCTGACGCCGGCTGGCAGACCATTCAAACCACCGCCACGCTGGCCGATGTGCTGGCGCGCAACGTGCGCGGCTCGGTTGACGGTTTCGTAGGTATGACGCAGCCGGACTGGGAGCCGGTCTGACGCGAGCCTCGGCACCGTGACGTTCAGGCGTCGGCGATCCAGCTGCCGTGAAAGCCGTAAGGCACGCGCACCGGCAGGCGTACGGCGCCAAGCTGCACCATCGACAGCGCATCGAGAACAATGAACTCGCTGGTATCCGCCTGTGGGTCGTAGACCCAGGACATGAGGAAGCCGTCGTCTTCGGTTCTCGCGCCTTCCCGCGGCACGAACAGCGCCTCACCGGAACTGCGCCCACGCAGGTCGTGCACCGCCGTTGCCCCGGTCTTCAGGTCATGCTTGAGGATCTGGGGAAACCGCGGACCATCCACCGCCACCGCATAGCCGTAGCGATACGGTTTGCTCTCCAGGGCCGGATGACAGCGGGGAAACTCCTGTGCCCGGTCGTCGATACGATCCACCGACACCGTTCTGGCTTCAGGATTGAGCGTCCAGCGGTCGAGCGTCAGCTCGTTGTTGCTGGCAAACGGTCCGTTGAAGTTGCCATCGAACATACGGTCGTAGCGGCAGACGTCCACCGACACGTTACCGTCCGGCGTCTCGTACGCGTTCATGGGATGAAAAACGTAGCATAGCGGCACGTCGATCCACACGATGTCCTGCGCCCCACCGGCGCGCGGCAGCAGACCAACGCGGGCGCCGTAGTCGGGGTTCCACTGCATCGGGAACCGGTAGCCCTGCTTGAGCAGCCCCGGATTGGCCGTGACCGGCAGGTCGTACACCAGCACCCAGTTTTTCGTGATGGACGTATCGTGCACCATCGTCGGTCCAGGCACCGGAATATCCACCACCTTGTCGACCTTGCCGGCGGCAGAGACGCGCACATACTGCAACTCGAACGGCGGCGGTCCGGCGTTGTAGGTCATGACGTGCAGGTCGCCCGTATCCGGGTCACGCTTGGGATGAGCGCTGAAGGCGCCCGGCAGCGTGCCGCCGAAATCGTAGGGTCCCACCGATTCCAGCTCGTCGGTGAGATGCACGGGTTGCGGGCCAGACTCGACGATCGCGAGCGTTTTCCCCGCATGCCCGATGACATGCGTGTTGGCGCCGCCCTTCACGTAGCGATTGCGGTACCAGGACACCTTGCCGTCCTCGATGCGGATGCCGTGCACCATGCCGTCACCCACGAACCAGTGATGCCCCGCATCTACCGGCGCGCTGGGATTAGGGCCGTTGCGCACATAGCGACCCACCAGCTCCCTCGGCAGCTCACCTTTCACTTCGAGGTCGACCACCGTCGATTCCACGCTGACGGGACCGAAGTTGCCGGCAAGGTAAGCGTCGGCATTGTCGCTGTCGGCCCAGTTACCCAGATTGGGCGCAGCCAGGGCCGCGGGCGGCAGGAAAGGCAGCGTAAGGGCAGCGCCCGTTCCCTGCAGAAATCGTCTACGTTGCATTGGTGGCTCCCCAGCTCGAGAGCCTGGAGTATGCGCCTAGAGCGCAGCAATGTCCTGCAACAGATCGGGCGGGGTGTCCTCAGGCATGCCCACCACATCCACCACCCCGGCGAAGCGTTCGCTGATGGCGTCGGCAATTTGATCGTACCGCCCGACGGCGGCGAAGAGGTGCACCACGTCGTCCGGCACCCGCTGTGTCATGGCGTCCCACTCGCCCCGCTTGGACATCTCGTTCAGCTCACGGCCCAGCTCTTCGAGGCCGTGCACCTCAAACACCGGCCAGTAGCTCGGGGTAGACCCGTAAAACCCCACGCGCTGCCGGATCCACTCGAACATCTTTGCAACTGCCGCGTCGTCGGGGCCGGTCGCCACGAACCCCCCGCCACTGAGCTCGAAGTCTTCGCGGCTGCGGCCGGCGCCGGTGAGACCCTGCTCGAATCTCGGCACCACCACTTCGTCCAGGTATTTCCGCGTGCAGAAGCCGTGCAGCATGGCGCCGTCACATTCCTCGGCGGCAACTTTCATCATGACCGGGCCAACGGCCGCAATCATCACCTCGGGAGGCGCACAGGGCAGAGGCTCCGGCGTGAAGTTCGGCGTCATCAGCGTGAATTGATAGTGCTCACCCTCGTACTTGAGGGGCGTGCCGTTCTGCCAGCAGTCCCAGATGGCTTTGACGGCCTGCACGTACTCGCGCATGCGCGGCGCAGGCGCGCTCCACGGCACGCTGAAACGACGTACGTTGTGACCCTTTACCTGACTGCCCAACCCCAGCACGAACCGGCCGCCCGATGCCGCCTGCAGGTCCCACGCAAGGCTGGCTGAAACCATGGGGCTGCGCGCGAAGGCGATGGCCACGCTGGTGCGCAGCTCCAGCTGCTTGCTCTCAACGGCGGCCACGGCAAGCGGCAGGAAAGGATTGAAGCGGTTTTCCTGCGCCGTCACCCCGGTAAAGCCGCGCTCTTCCAGCCGCCGTGCCTGAGCGCCTACTGCACCGAGCTCGGTGCCCGTGATGGATACGATCGTTTTCATGGCGATGGCCCTCTCAAGTGCGCCAGATGCTAACCGGTTTGCTTTTCCTGCGCGCGCTTGAAGGCATCGCGCTCCATGTGCAGCTCCAGATAGCGTCGCGTGTTCGGCTTGTAGCGCTCATCGAGACCGATGGAAGTGCCGAGGAACAACGCGTAGTGAACGGCAATGTCGGCAATGGTGAAGCGGTCGGCAACGAGGTAGTTCCGGCCACCTTCCAGCGCTGTTTCCACGCAACGCAGGCGCGAGTGGTACCACTGCGCGTAGTCGGCGGCCACCTGCGGTACGCGCCGCTCTTCCGGTTCCAGCCGCGTGTAACGCAGCACCAGCGTTTGCGGAAAGGTCAGCGTTGCGTCGCTGCGATAAAGCCAGTTGAGATACTCACCGTATGCAGGATCATCGGTGGCCACGCCCACGTCAGTGGGGCCGTAACGTTCCACGAGGTAGTGGCAGATGCCGGTGGACTCGGTCATGGTCAGATCGCCGTCCACCAGCGTCGGCACCGTGCCCAGGGGATTGATGTCGAGATAACCCGGATACGTGGCCCGCGGCGGAAACGACATGTTCACGAGCTCGTAGTCGAGCCCCATCTCCTCCAGCGCCCAGAGTGGGCGCAGTGAACGGGCATCAGAGCAGTGGTAGAGCTTCATCGCGATCTCCTAGCCGGTCTGGTCCAGCAGCGCCGGCGCCAGGCGCTGACGATGGTGGCGTTCGTCACCGAACTGGTGCTGACACCACAGCGCCCGGCGCAGGTAAAGCTGCGCATCGCAGTCGTACGTAAAGCCGAAGCCACCATGAAACTGCACCGCGCGGTCGCCAGCGTAGGCAAACGCTTCGCTGCCATGGGCCTTGGCAATGCGCAAAGCGGTGTCCACGTCCTCCGTCGGGGCGCCCTGGGCGAGTAACGTGGCGGCGTGGTAGAGATGCGACTTGGCCGCTTCCTCCGCAAGCAGGATATCCACCGTGGGATGTTTGAGAGACTGATAGCTGCCGATGTAGGCGTCGAACTGCTTGCGCGTGGTGAGATACTCGACAATGGTCGCCAGCACCCCCGCCAGACCACCGGACATCTCCGCGGCGAGAAGCAGCAGCGCGCCGTGCTCCAAAGCTGCGAAGTCAGCGCCCGGCAGCAGTTGCGCGGACGGCACCACAACGCCATCCAGGTTCACGCTGTAGCTGCGCCGGGTCTCGTCCACCACCACTTCGCGCTGAAGCTGCTCGCGCGGAAGCTGGTCGCGGGTGACCAGCACCAGCCGGGGGGCGTCATTCAACCGCACGGACACCAGCAGCAGGTCGGCCGCCTGTGCGTCGAGCACCAGGCACTTGCGCCCGTGCAACGCGAAACCGCCGTCTGTTTCGGTAGCGGTGGCGTTGAGGTCTTCGAGCAGCCAGTTGCCGTCTTCCTCCACCAGCGCCACGGTACCGATGCCGCCGGCCGCCAGTGCCGGCAGATACGTTCCCTGCAGCGCCTCGTCCGCGCTGGTGTTTAAACTGTGGATCGCCAGCGTGGTGGCAAAGTAGGGGCTTGCCAGCAGCTGCCGCCCCATGGCTTCCACCACCGGCACCGTGCCGGCGAGACCCAGGCCCAGACCGCCATGGGCTTCCGGCACCGCAATGCCCAGCCAGCCAAGCTCAACCATCTGCTGCCACAGCGCCGCGTCGTGATCCGGCCGCTCCAGCCCTGCCCGCACTTCCGAGATGGGCGAGCGCTCGCGGCAGAACTCAGCTGCCGTGTCCAGCAGCATGGTCTGCTCTTCGGTGAATTCGATCAGTGCCACAATCCCTCCCCGCGGGCTACTTCGGCAGACCCAGCACGCGTTCGCCGAGAATGTTCTTCTGTATCTGGCTGGTGCCGCCGCCGATCGTGGCGGAAAAAGCGTTGAAATAGGATCGCTGCCACAGGCCCCCGTCGATCGCGTCCGCGCTCACATAGCGCGCCCCGTTGGCGCCCTGCAACGACACGGCAAGCTTGCACATGCGCCGCTTCAGCTCCGAGCCTCTGAGTTTGCCGGACATGGCGGTTGCAGACGGCCAGTCCGATGCCAGGGCAGGCACATCGGCGCGGGCACCCATGAGTTGATGCCCTTTCGCTTCGATCATGAGCTGAACCAACTCGTCGCGGATGAGCGGATCCTCGATGGCCGGCTTGCCGTTGCGTTTTGCCCGGCGCGCAAGCTCCACCACGTCTCCCACCCCCATGTCCATGGACGACAGGCCGCCGGCCTGGCCACCGGTGGCGCCGCGCTCGAAGGTGAGCGTGAGCATGGCCACCTGCCAACCGCCGCCTTCTTCCCCCAAAAGGCAGCTCGCGGGAATGCGCGCGTCGTCGAAATAGGTCTGGCAGAAACCATATTCGCCTGTGAGCTTCTTGATGGGCTGCGGATCAACCCCCGGCACATCCATGGGGGCAAGGAAAAAGCTGAGGCCGGCGTACTTGTTGGGACCCCCGGTGGCCGTGCGCGCCAGGAGAATCATGTATTTGGCGTAGCTGCCGAGGCTCGTCCAGATCTTGGAGCCGTTGATGACGTACTCGTCACCGTCTTTCACAGCGCGGCACTGGGCATTGCCGAGATCCGACCCGTGATCCGGCTCCGAGAAGCCCTGGCACCAGATGTCCTCTGCACTGAGGATGCCGCGGATGTAGCGTTGCTTGTCCGCCTCCGAGCCCATGTGCAGGATCAGCGGTCCGGCCCAGTTGAGGCCGATGGTGTTGGGCAGGAAGGGAACCCGGTGGCGGGCCATGGCACGCGTGGCAATATCCTGGAAAACCTGCGGCTGGCCGCCGCCGCCATATTCGCTGGGCCAGGCCAGGCCCACGTAACCCGCCTCGTAAACCCGCGCCTGCCAGTCACGCAGAAACTCGAACTGCGCGTCGGTGCCCACCTCCATGAAAGTCTCGGGCAGAATAAATCCCGGATCGGCCGGTTTGTGCTCTGCAAACCAGGCATCGGCCTCCCGCTCGAACTCGGCCAGCTCACCCGCTGACGGTGCAGTCGCGCTCATCATCCCCCGCTCAAAGCCCGAAAAAGAAGGCGCCGAACGTTACCACAGAAAATCCAGGATGGCTTTCGAGGGACGTTCTGGTAAGTTTTTCGCCCCACGGGAGGGAGACTGCATGCCGGTTCTGGAATCAAAGCTTGATGCCAGGGACGCCGTTTTTCAGCAGAACAAAGCTGACATGACGGAGACCCTGGCAGAAATCCAAGCCCTGCTGGACGAGGCTGCCCGAGGCGGCGGCGAAGAAGCCATCACCCGGCTGGCCAAGCGGGGCAAAATGCCTATTCGCGACCGCATCGCTGCGGTGCTGGATCGCGACTCGCCGTTTCTGGAGATCAGCCCGCTGGCCGCGTGGCGCTCGCCATATGCGGTCGGCTCGGGCTTCGTGGTGGGCATCGGCACCATCGAAGACACGGAATGTGTGATCCTCGGACACGACCCTTCCGTGCGGGCCGGCGCCTTCAATCCCTTCAATGCAAAGAAACTCATGCGCGGCCTGCAGCTCGCCCGCGAAAACCGGCTGCCTTACGTGCAGTTCGTGGAATCGGCGGGGGCTGATCTGCGCGGCGAAGCCGGCGAAGATCCCGAAGCGGCCATTCAGCGCGAGGTGGAACACTTTGCCGAGTCGGGGCGGCTCTTCTACGAGATCACCGAGCTGTCGAAGCTGCGTATCCCCACCATCTCCCTGGTGTTCGGGGCCTCTGCCGCCGGCGGTGCCTATCAGCCCGGCATGAGCGACTACAACATTTTCGTGAAAAACCAGGCCCGGGTGTTTCTGGGCAGCCCGCCGCTGGTGAAAATGGCTACCGGAGAAGACGCCGACGAAGAGGAGATGGGCGGCGCCGACATGCACACGCAGATCTCCGGCCTCGGCGACTACCTCGCACAGGATGAGCTCGACGGCATCCGGCTGTGCCGCGAGGTGATGCGTCACCTCAACTGGCGCAAGCTGGGCCCGGAGCCCGATGAGCACTTCGAGGAGCCCGTGCACGACCCCGAAGATCTCCTGGGGCTGGTGGCAAAAGACCTGCGCAGTCCCTTCGACATGCGCGAGGTCATCATGCGCATCGTCGATGCGTCTTACTTCGAAGAATTCAAACCCCTCTACGGACCCACGCTGGTCTGCGGCTGGGCCAAAGTGCACGGGTATCCCGTCGGCATCCTCGGCAACAACGGCGCGTTGTTTTCAGAATCGGCCGAAAAGGCGGCTCAGTTCATACAGCTCTGCAACCAGATCGACGTGCCCCTGGTGTTTCTGCACAACATCACCGGGTACATCGTGGGCACCGACTTCGAGAAAGGCGGCATCACCAAGAACGGCTCGAAAATGATCAACGCGGTGTCCAATTCGACGGTGCCGCACATCTCGATCATTGCCGGGGCCTCCTACGGCGCGGGTAACTACGGCATGAGCGGGCGCGCCTTCGGGCCGCGTTTCACGTACCTGTGGCCCTTCGCCAAGATCGCCGTCATGGGTCCGAAGCAGATGGCCGGTGTGATGAGCATCGTCGGACGCAACGCCGCCGAGCGGCGCGGCATCGCCTTCGACGAGGAGGCGGACGCGCAGCGCGCCGCCATTGCCGAGCACTGGGCCGAAGAGCGCAGCAAAGGTCTGTATGCCACGGCCCGGGTGTCCGACGACGGTCTCATCGATCCACGGGATACACGCCTCGTGATCGCCATGTCCCTGTCCGCCTGTTACAACAACAAGGTGGAAGGCACCAAGGAGTTCGGCACGTGGCGCATGTAGACATATCCCCCATCCGCACGCTCCTCATAGCCAACCGCGGCGAAATTGCCCGGCGCATCAACCGCACCGCCCACGCCATGGGCATCGCCACCGTCGCCATCTACGCTGACGGCGACGTCGACGCCCCGTTCGTGAAAGAAGCGGACAGCGCCGTGGCGCTCAACGGCAACTCGTCTGCCGAGACCTATCTGGACGTTGACAAGGTGCTGGACGCGTGCCGCACGAGCGGCGCTGACGCCGTGCATCCGGGCTATGGTTTCCTGTCTGAGAACGAGGCTTTCGCCCAGGCCGTGGTGGATGCCGGCATCAAATGGGTGGGCCCCTCCCCCGAAGTGATTGGTCTCATGGGCGACAAGCTGTCAGCCAAGCGGCTCATGCAGGAAGCCGACGTGCCCACCCTGCCCGCCATCGAGCTTACGGCTGACGCCGATCTCGCTGCGGCGGCGGCAGAGATCGGTTACCCGGTGCTCGTGAAAGCCTCCGCCGGGGGCGGCGGTCGTGGCATGCGCGTGGTAGAGGCGGAAAGCGACCTCCAGGCCGCGGTGGATGGCGCGCGCCGGGAAGCCGGCAGCGCCTTCGGCGACGACACGGTGTTTCTGGAAAAGTGGCTGGCCGTGTCACGCCACGTGGAGCTGCAGATTCTCGGCGACAGCCACGGCAACCTGGTGCACTGTTTCGAACGGGAGTGCTCCATACAGCGCCGCCATCAGAAGATCATCGAGGAAGCGCCCAGCCCGGCTGTCTCGGACGCGTTGCGCGAGCGCATGGGCGCCGCCGCGCTGGCCGCGGCCCGCAGGCTCGGCTATACGTCGGCCGGGACGGTGGAGTTTCTTGTCAGCGGCGAAGACTTCTATTTTCTGGAGGTGAACGCGCGGCTGCAGGTGGAGCACCCGGTCACCGAAGAGATCATTGGCCACGACCTCGTACGTGAGCAGCTGAGAGTGGCTGAAGGAGAAGCCCTTTCCTTCAGCCAGGACGATCTCGCCATCAACGGCTGGGCCATAGAAGCGCGCCTGTACGCGGAAAACCCGGCGAGAAACTTCCTGCCTTCGCCGGGCACGGTGGTCGAATGGGTGCCGTCCACCGTCGGTGAGGCGCGCTTCGATTCCGGCGTGGAGAGTGGCAGCGTGATCAGCACGCAGTTCGACCCTATGATCGCCAAGGTAGTTGTGCACGCACCCACGCGCCGGGAAGCCGCCGGACGTCTGGCCCGGGTGCTGGAAACCACCCGTATCCAGGGTCTCACCACCAATCGCGACTTTCTGGTGGCAACCTTACGCACGCCGGCATACCTGGCCGGCGACACCACCACCGACTTCATCGACCGGGTGGCGCCAGAGCGTGTACGCACGGCTTCCCGGCAGGAGCTCAACGACGCCGCAATAGCAGTGGTGGTCGAGGGCCAGGCCCGGCGCCGCGCGGCCGCGAAGATCAACCGGCGCATTCCCAGTGGCTGGCGCAACAGCACCATGCCCCCGGAAAAGCTGGTGCTTACCTGCGGCGACGAGGAACTGGTGGTCACTTATCAGTCGCAGCGCGACGGCCGCTTCAAGGTGGGTATCGGTGAGGAGACCTGGCTG
Source organism: uncultured Pseudomonadales bacterium (assembly GCA_964651595.1). Taxonomy (GTDB): domain Bacteria; phylum Pseudomonadota; class Gammaproteobacteria; order Pseudomonadales; family Azotimanducaceae; genus UBA4421. The sequence continues at coordinate 25,564 of CAZYYJ010000068.1, forward strand.
GTTCGCCAGCACGCGGCCGGGCTTGGCGAGGTCGATGTGGGCATCGACACACGGCGCGTGCGCTTTGCCGTTACGCCCCACGGCACAGAGTGGCTCGTACAGAGCTCAGGGGGTGGCCTCACGCTGGCGGAGAAACCCCGCTATCCGATTCCCGGCGTGGACGATATCAGCGGGGGCCAGGTGGCGCCCATGCCGGGTGCCGTGCTGGCCATCGAAGTGGAGGCGGGAGCCCCTGTGCGCAAGGGCGACCTGCTGGTCATTCTCGAAGCCATGAAGATGGAACATCGCATCACCGCGCCGCTGGCGGGCACCGTGGCGTCCGTACACGTCACCCAGGGGGACCAGGTCGACAACGGCCAGCTGCTGGTGACGATCGAGGAAGAAGGAGACTGACATGGCTGACACCGAAGCGACGTTGTACGAGGTGACGCAAGGCGCCGCCTGGATCACGTTGAACCGCCCGGAAAACCGCAACGCGCTGTCAGCAGTGCTGGTGAACGAGCTGCACGCGCACCTGACAAACGCCATCGAGGACGCGGCCGTGCGTTGCATCGTGATTACGGGCAACGGGCCGGCCTTCTGTGCCGGGGCTGATCTGAAAAGTCCCCCGGGAGAGGTGGTGGACGGCCAGCGCAGCGTGCCTTATCCGGACATTCTCAACATGATGCTCGACAGCCCCAAGCCCGTCATCGTGGCGGTCAATGGCGCCGCTTTCGCCGGCGGCCTCGGGCTGGTGGGGGCGGCGGACATCGTCGTCACCGACGAAGCCGTGCAGTTCAGCTTCAGCGAAGTGCGCATCGGCGTGATTCCGGCCGTGATCTCCGTGGTATGCCTGCCCAAGCTCGGCACTCACCACGGCATGAAGCTGTTCCTCACCGGCGAGCGCTTCGATGGCGCACAGGCTGTGGCCATGGGATTTGCACACCGCGCCGTGCCGGGGGACGAGCTGCGCGCGGCTGTGCAGGAAGAGATCGACATGATCAACCTCGGCGGCCCCCTTGCGGTCTCCGAGTGCAAGAAGCTGGTGCGGCGGGTGCCAACGCTGTCCCGCGAAGACGGTTTTGCCGAGACGGCGGAGTGGTCGGGGCGCATGTTCCGGTCGGAGGAAGGCGCCGAAGGCATGGCTGCCTTCCGCGAGAAACGCAAGCCATCGTGGGTCGTTGAGGACTAACAGCGGAGAGACAGACATGAGCGACGATATCATCCGTATCGGCAACTGCAGCGGCTTCTACGGCGACCGCCTGAGCGCCGCCAGGGATATGATCGACGGCGGCCCCATCGACGTGCTCACCGGGGACTACCTCGCCGAGCTGACCATGTCGATCCTCTACAACCAGCGCCAGACCCGCGGCGACCACCTCGGCTACGTTGGCACCTTCCTCAAACAGGTGCGCGACGTTGCCGCCGATTGTGTAGCGCGCAACATCAAAATCGTCACGAACGCCGGCGGTCTGAACCCGGGTGGCATGGCGCAGGAGGTGGAAAAGGTGCTGGCCGAGCTGGGGGTCGAAGCAAAGGTCGCCTACATCGACGGCGACGATCTCATGCCGGACCTTAAGACCCTGCAGAGTGATGGTCAGGCCTTCACCAACCTCGACACCGGCATCGACCTGGCGGCCTCCAGCCAGCAGGCGCTCACGGCCAACGCCTACCTCGGCGGCTGGGGCATCAAGGAAGCGCTCGATCAGGGGGCCGACATCGTGATCTGTCCCCGGGTGACCGACGCCGCCGTGGTGATCGGCCCTGCGGCCTGGAAGTTCAACTGGTCCCGCAACGACTACGACGCCCTGGCCGGCGCCCTGGCCGCCGGTCACATCATCGAATGCGGAGCCCAGTGCAGTGGCGGCAACTATTCGTTCTTCGAGGAAGTGCCGTCCTGGCGCAACATCGGCTATCCCATCGCCGAGATCGAGCGCGACGGCACGTTCACCATCACCAAGCATCCGGGCACCGGGGGACTGATCTCCGTGGGCACAATTACGGCCCAGCTGCTGTACGAGATCTCTACCCCCGCCTACATGAACCCGGATGTGATCGCTCATTTCGACACCATGCAGATCGAGCAGACCGGGGATGACCGGGTACGTGTATCGGGCACGCGGGGCTCCAGTCCGCCGCCCACGCACAAGGTGTGCTTCAACACCATTGGTCCGCACAAACACATGAGCGAAGTGCTGCTCACAGGGTTGGACATCGAGAAGAAAGCCGAGATCTATCTGGAACAGATCTTCGACAACCTCGGGGGCCGCGACCAGTTCGATGACGTGGACGTGCAGCTCATCCGCATGGATCACGACAACCCGGACAGCAACGAGGTAGCGCACGCAGCGCTGCGCATCATTGTCACGACAGACGATCCGAAAAAGGTCGGAAGGCTGTTCGATGCCAAGATCATCGAGCTGGGCCTGGCCACCATTCCCGGCAACGCGGGCCGCGGTGCCGCTGGTTTCAACGGCGCGCCCACCACCGTTCACTGGCCTGCCACCATCGACAGCACCCTGCTGACCGAGCGGGTGCACGTGGACGGCAAAACCACCGACGTGCTGCCCACCCAGCGGCTGGCACTCGATGACATCTACTATCAGACCGTGCCGGTGGAGCTCGCGCCGGCCCCGGGGGGCGCCACCACCACCATCGCCCTGGGGCGCCTGTTCGGTACGCGCTCCGGTGACAAAGGCGGCAATGCCAATTGCGGCGTGTGGGCGAAAACCGCCGACGCCTATGCCTTTCTGCACCAGTACCTGACGGTCGATGAGTTCAAACGCCTCTGCCCCGATTTTGCGGGCTACGAGATCGAGCGCTACGAAATGCCGAACATGCTGTCCATGAATTTCTACATTCGCGGCATCCTCGGCACCGGCGCCGTTTCCAACAATCGTATCGACAAGCAGGCCAAATCCATGGGGGAGTACCTGCGCGCGAAACACATCGACGTGCCCGCCAGTCTTCTGGAAGGCGCTGCTTGACAGGCGAGGGGCAGGTTCACTAGCTTGGGAGATG
>CAZYYJ010000069.1:0-28040 GCA_964651595.1 uncultured Pseudomonadales bacterium
CCACCTGGCACGCAGCCGGCCTCGTTGCGGAGCTGCGCGCCTCCGCCAATCTGACCCGCCTGGCCCGATACAGCGGTGAGTTGTACGAAACGCTGCAGCGCGAAGGAGAGCCCATGGGCTTTCGTCGCGCTGGAGCCGTTACGCTCGCCACCAACGCGGATCGCGCTTACGAGCTCAAGAAGCAGGCAGCCATGGCCAGACGCCACGGCGTGCCCTGCGAATGGCTGGTGCCTGCCGCGCTGCGTGAGCGCTGGCCGCAGCTGCACGTGGAGGATCTTGTCGGCGGCCTGTATCTGCCCCGCGACGGACAGACCAATCCTGTCGATACCACGCTGGCCCTGGCGCGCCGTGCCCGTGCGCACGGCGCCGAGCTTCGCGAACACACGCCCGTCGAGCGGATCCTGGTGGAAGGCGGACGGGCTGTCGGCGTGGCCGGTGATTTCGGCACGTTGCGGGCTGCGCAGGTGGTGCTGTGCGCCGGTTTGTGGACCCGGGCTCTCGGCCGAGACGCGGGCGCGGACTTTCCGCTCTATCCGGCAGAGCATTTCTATGCGGTCACCGAGGGTGTGGACGACGCGGGGGATCTGCCGATCGTGCGCGTGCCGGATGACGGGGTCTACGTAAAACCGGATGCCGGGCGCTTGCTCATCGGCTGCTTCGAACGGGAGGCCAAGCCGCTGGACCCCGCCGCGCTGCCGGAAGACTTCAGCTTTGCGGAGCTGCCGTTCGATCTCGAGCACTTCGCCCCGTACCTGGAGCGGGGCCTCGCCCGCGTGCCGGCCGCGGCAGAGACCGGCATCCGCACGTTCTTCAACGGGCCGGAGAGCTTCACGCCGGACGGACGCTATCTGCTGGGGGAGAGCGCGCAGATCGAGCAGCTTTTCGTTGCTGCCGGTTTCAACTCCATCGGTATCCAGTCGGCCGGTGGCGTGGGGCATGTCATGCAGCAGTGGCTCGAGCGGCGTCGCCCCCCCATGGATCTCTGGGAAGTGGACGTGCGGCGCTTTGCGCCCTTTCACAACGAAGACGACTATCTGCGCGCCCGCACGTCGGAGTCTCTCGGCCTGCTGTACGCCATGCACTGGCCTTTTTATCAGCACACCAGTGCCCGGCCTCAGCGGCGTTCGCCTGTGCATGACCGGCTCGCAGCGCGGGGCGCCTGCTTCGGCGAGGTGGCCGGCTGGGAACGCCCCAACTGGTATGCCCGCGCAGGTCAGCCGGCTGAGTACGTTTACAGCTACGGCCCGCAGAACTGGTTCGACAACGCGCGGGCGGAGCATGCAGCCGTGCGCAACGATGTGGCGCTGTTCGACCAGACGAGCTTTGCCAAATACGACGTGACCGGGCCGGACGCGTGCCGCTTTCTCAATCGTCTGTGCACTGCCGACGTGGATGTGGCGGCGGGCCGTCTGGTGTACTGCCAGTGGCTGAACGAGGACGGGGGTATCGAGGCGGACGTGACCGTCACCCGGCTCGGCACGACACACTTCCGGGTGGTATCCGCCGCTGCGTGCAGCGTCAGAGACGGCCACTGGCTCACGCGGCACGCGGCGGGTTACGACGTCGAGTGGCGGGACACCACCGAGACGCTGGCGGTGTTCGGCGTGATGGGCCCCAACGCCCGTGCTCGTCTGCAGCCGTTGACGACGGCTTCCCTGGATGACGACGCCTTTCCTTTCGCCAGCTCGCAGGAGATCACCATCGCAGGCGTGACGCTGCGCGCGGCGCGCATCACCTATGTGGGTGAACTGGGTTGGGAGCTCTACGTGCCGTGGGCAGGCGCAGAGGCCGTCTACGAGGCGCTCACCGCCCGACCGATCGTGCATGCCGGTTACCATGCCATGGACAGCCTGCGCATCGAGAAAGGCTATCGGCACTGGGGCCACGACATCACTGATGAGGATACGCCGCTGGAAGCCGGGCTGTCGTTCACCGTGGCCTGGGACAAGCCCGGCGGCTTTCTGGGCGACCGGGCGCTGGCTGAGCAGCGCCGACAGGGCGTGGCCCGGCGCCTGGTGCTCTTCGAACTGGAAGCGCCAGACACCCTGCTCGTGCACGACGAGCCGATCTGGCGCGACGGCGAAGCGGTTGGACACATCGTGTCGAGCGCCTACGGCTATCAGCGGGGCGCGAGTCTGGGCTTTGGCTATGTCGACGTGGCGCCGGGATCGAAACGTGCTGAGGTGCTCCACGGGCACTACGAGATCGAGGTGGCCGGTCGGCGCATCGCCGCGCGCCCGGGTTTGCGGCCGGTGTACGATCCCGACAATCACCGCATTCGCAGCTAGCTGGGTTACCATCGCGGGCCGAATTCAGAGGAGTGTACTCATGCCCACGGACTTTCTCGTGCAGCGCGACGACCTGCGACAAACCCAGAGCGGCGGCGCTGCCCCGTTGAGCCCCGCAGCGGGCGAAGCGGTGCTGGCCATCGAACGCTTTGCGCTCACGGCCAACAACATCACATACGGGGTGGCGGGGGATCTCATCGGCTACTGGCAGTTCTTTCCAGCAGAGGCCGGCTGGGGACGCATACCGGTGTGGGGTATCGGGCGTGTCACTGCCAGCGAGCATCCGAACGTCGAGGTGGGTCAGCGGTTCTACGGCTACTTTCCCATGTCGCACGAGCTGAAAGTGCAGCCGGACAGCGTTTCACCCCGCGGCTTCACCGACGCGTCCGCGCATCGTGCGGAACTGCCCCCGGTGTACAACCAGTACTCGCTGATGACGGCGGAGAACGGTTTCGACCCCGCGTACGACAATCACGCCATGGTGTACCGGCCGCTGTTCACCACGTCGTTCGTGCTCGACGACTACTTCCGCGACAACGGTTTCTTTGGTGCTGAGCGTGTGATTATCGGCAGCGCGTCCAGCAAGACCGGCTTTGGCCTCGCCTTCATGCTGCAGCGTAACAAGCAGGTGGACGTGGTGGGGCTGACGTCAGCCGGCAACGTCGACTTCGTGCGCGGTCTGGGTCTGTACGACGAAGTGCTCACCTACGACCAGGTGGCTTCGCTGGCCCAGGCGCCCAGCGCCTATGTGGACATGGCCGGCAATCGCGACGTGCTGGCGCAGGTGCATCACCATCTCGGCGATCAGCTGATGGCGAGCTGTGGTGTGGGCATTACCCACTGGGAAGCACGTGACGGCGAAGCGCCGGAATCGCTGCCCGGCGCTAAACCCACGATGTTCTTTGCGCCTTCCCAGATCATGAAGCGCAACGAGGAACTCGGACCGGCCGAATATCAGCGGCGCATCGGCGAAGCCACCGCGGCGTTTTTTGCCAGCGTGGATGGCTGGGTACAGATCGAAGAGGCGGTCTTCGACGAGATCGACGAGGTGTACCGCCGCGTGCTGGAAGGTCCGCCGCCGAACCGGGGCTACGTGGTTACGCTGCCCTAGCGGCGGACCCTAGACGGATCAATAACCGTCCGGCACCCAGTTGCCGTGGAAGCCTGCCGGTACGCGCACCGGCAGGTGCACGCGTGCGACCGGCCCCTGGTCGAAGTTCTGCGCGTCCAGAATGACCACCTCGCTGGTGTCGGTTTCCGGCTGGTACACGTACGCCAGCACCCAGCCGTCATCCTCGGCGGTGCCATCCGGGTTCTTGACGAACACCGGCTCGCTGCCCTGGCCACCGGCAAGGTCGTGCACTTCGGCCGCCCCGCCGTTCTCCAGGTCGTACTTCACGAAGCGCGCTGCTACCGGCTGACCGCCACCGAACTCGGCGGCGTAGCCGTAGCGTGCCTTCAGGCCGACTTTTGTGTCGCAAACACGGGGAAAGTCCACCATGCGGTCGTCGAGCTGGGTCTCCGTGACCGTGCCCGCTGCCTGATCGATGACCCAGCGATACAGATACGGCGGTGAATTGGAGCCGGGTTTCATGGTGTCTTCCATGCGGCATACGTCCAACACGATCTTGTCACCTTCTTCGTAGGCATTGAGCGGGTGGAAGACGTAGCAGGGGTTAATGTCGTACCAGGTGACGTCGGCGTTGGTGCCGTTGCGCGGCATGACGCCCAGACGCGCGCCATAGTCCGGGTCCCACACCACGGGCAGCCCGGAGGTGGCCAGGCCTTCCAGCTTCCACACTGCCGGGAGATCCATGAACACCACGTGATTCCGGGTGATGTTGAAGTCGTGCACCATCGTGGCGCCGGGGACCGTGATCGGCTCCACCTGCACCATCTCGCCGGTGGGCGAGGTGCGGTGGTAGACGAGATACGGCTCGGTCATGGAGTAGCCGAAGGACAGCAGCTCACCGGTGGCACCGCAGGTTTTGGGGTGGGCGGTCATCTGCTGCGCGAGCTTGCCGTCGAAATTGTGGGGCCCCACGGTTTCGAGCGTATCGTCCACCTCGTAGGGCCAGTGGCCTTCTTCGAGAGCCAGGATTTTGCCCGCGTGATGAATGACATGGGTGTTGGCGGATGACATCGTCATGTCCCCGAGGCCGCTCATCACGTCCGCGTCGGGATCGTTGTACAGGGAAGTTTTCACATACCGGTTCCGGTACCAGTTCGCCTGGCCGTCTTTGAGCTCCACGCCGTGGAGCATGCCGTTGCCCAGAAACCAGTGCGCGGAGAAACCGGACTGCGGATTGGCGCCGTTGCGCAGCAACCGGCCGTTCAACGCCTCGGGGATCGTCCCCGTCACGGTGAGATCCGTGGCCGTCGTCTCTTCGAACACGGGGGCAAAATTGTCTCGCAGCCAGAAAGGTGTTTCCTGCGCTTGCTCGGCCATGATCTCGTCTCCAGGGATGCAATTGGACGCGGGATCATGCCACGCTTTCCCGCCTTGCGAAAATCCCCGGCTGAACCTGATGATCCGCACCCTATGACCATCTCTACCCTGAGCGACGCATTGCAGGCGAGCGCGGAGCTCGATGCCGGCGTTACCTATCTGGACGGCCAGCGGGAGCCGCACCGAGTTACTTACGCCACACTGCGGGCCCGGGCCCTGCGGGTGCTTGCAGAACTGCAGGCGCGGGACGTGACGCCGGGCACGGCGGTGGTGTTTCAGCTCGACGGCAATCAGCAGCTGGTGGAGGCGTTCTGGGCCTGTCAGCTCGGTGGCTACATACCGGTGCCGCTCAACGTCGGTGGCATCGACGAGCACCAGCGCAAGACGCTGAATGTGCTGGAGCAGCTCGAGCAGCCGCAACTGCTGACGCAGGGGCGCCACCCGGAACGGCTGTGGGAGCTTGCCCGGCGCGAAGGCACCTACGAACGCTTTGCGCCGGTTTTCGCAAGCGCCATCGACATCGAGCAGATTGCGGGCGAAGGGACCCACGGTGTCCCGCACGCGGCGCGCGGCAGCGATGTGGCCTCGGTACAGTATTCCTCCGGGTCCACCGGCCAGCCGAAAGGTGTGCTGCTTACGCACGCGAATCTGCTGGCAGACATCCAGGCCATCATCGAGCGCGCTGCCATGAGCCGGGACGATCGCCACCTCAGCTGGGTGCCGCTCACGCATGACCTCGGCATGGTGATGTTCCATCTGCTGCCGGTGGTGCTGGGCGTGGAGCAATGCCTCATGGCAGCAAACCAGTTTGCCCGGCGGCCGCTCGCCTGGCTGCAGCAGGCCTCCGCGCACCGCGCTACGGTATTGTGCTCACCCAATTTCGGCTACAGCCATTACCTGAAAGCCTTTGCGAAACACCGCGAGTCGGCAGAGCTGGACCTGTCTTCCGTGCGCCTGATTTTCAACGGCGGTGAGCCCATCGCCCGGGATGTGTGCGACGCCTTCACGGCGGCACTGGCGCCATGGGGGCTCAGCGCCACGGCGATCCGCCCGGCCTACGGCCTGGCTGAAGCCTGCGTGGCGGTGACCATGACACAGCCGGGACGCCCGGTGCGCTCGGTCGCCGTGGATCGGGCCACGCTTCGTGTGGGCCGGGCGGTCACCAGTCTGGAAGACGGTGCCGCAGGCGCGACGCAGGTTGCCTGTGTGGGCGAACCGCTTGCTGTGTGCGAGGTTGCCGTGGTGGACGACGAGCGCACGCCGCTGCCGGCTGACCATTACGGGCACGTGTTGGTGCGTGGTCCCATCGTCAGCCCCGGGTACTACGGCGATAGTGCGCAGAACGACGACGCGTGGCTCGACACCGGCGATCTCGGCTTTCTGCATGGCGGCGAGCTGTATGTGCTGGGGCGGGCCAAGGACGCGGTCATCGTCAACGGCGTGAACTACCATCCCAGCGATCTGGAGCGGGTGTGTCACGACGGCGCGGGGCTGGAGACAGGCAAGGTCACCTGCTGCGGGGCACCCGGCGTCAACGGGGGTGTGGAGCGGCTGCTGGTGTTCGTGGTGCATCGCCAGGACCTCGACGCCTTCCGGCCGATCGTCAAGGCGGTGCGGCGCGCAATCGGTGAACATGCGCAGCTCGAGGTGGCCCACGTGCTGCCCGTGCGCAGCATGCCGAAGACCACGAGCGGCAAGATACAGCGCTATGCGCTGGTGAACGAGTTCCTGGCGGGCGCTTTTGAGGAAGCCGTCGCGGCACTGCAGCCATTGCCCACGGCGGCGGGTGACGACGGCACCTACACAGACCTCGAACGACGTCTGCACGGCATATTCAATGCCGTGGTACCCGATCAGCACATCGGGCGCACGGACGATATTGTCGAGGCGGGCGTTTCTTCGCTGGCGCTGGCTGATGTCGCCGAGGCCATCGACGAGGAGTTTCCCGATCTCATCGAGCTGGAAGATTTTCTCGACCATCCCACCATTGCCGAGTTGGCGCTGTGTCTCGAAGCGCGGGGTGCGGGTCAGGCGTAGAGGGGTTTGGCGTACCGCCAGCGCTCGTAGGACCACAGCCAGTCGGGGGGATTGGCGTGTATCGATGCTTCCAGCAGCGCGGCGTAGCGGGCCATCAGCTCGCCGGGTTCCCGGGGGTAGGGCGCCTCAGCCAGAAGCTCGAAGCGGATCTCGTAGTGTCCCCGGGAAAGCCGGCGGCCGTGCTGAAACACGATGGGATAGCGCGTCAGCCGGGCGATTCTGGCGAGCCCGACCCCGAACGCCGTGTCCTGTTCCAGAAAGCGCGGCCAGCAGCGCTCGGCATCGCGGCGCGGGTTCTGATCGGCCAGCAGCACGAGGGCCCGCGGCACTTTCGCGCGCCGGGCAATTTCCACCATGGTTGTATCGGGGCGCAGCAGCGTGATGCCGAAGCGCGTGCGCACGTCGGCGAGAAAGCGGTCCAGGGCCGGCGACGGACCGGGCGCGTAGATGGCCTCCACCGGCACCCCGAGGCGGTGGGACAGCGCGAGGGTCTGCCACTCCCAGTTGCCCTGGTGGGCGCTGACGAGCAGAAAGGGTTTCTCTGCCAGCGCTTCCAGCAGGTCCAGGTTCTGGATGCTCACCCGTCTGGCAAGCTCTGCGGCCGGCAGCGTGCGGCCTTTGATGGTTTCCAGCGTGGTGTCGAAGAGGCCCCGGAAGTGCGCGCGGGCCAGCGCTTCGACTTCCTGCGCCGGCTTGTCGGGAAAGGCGCGTTGGAGGTTGGTGGTGGCAAGCCCGCGCTTCCAGCGCAGCAGATGGTAGGCCGCGAAGAAGAGCAGCGTCGACAGCCCGTGCAGCATGGGCAGCGGCAGGCGCGACAGCGCAGAAAGGAACCGCTGCGTCACGCGTAGACGGTGTAACCGCCGGGTGCCACATCCAGCAGACGCTGGGCCGTTTCCGGCAGCGCGAGGATGTCGGCGGGATCGTTGGTTACCAGATGGTTCTCGATGGGTCGCAGCCAGCTCACGACATAGCCGAGATAGAGGCCGGCGCGGGGCGCCTGTTCGCGGTTGGCGCCGCCGGAGTGCACGGCGTTGCCGGTGTAGAGCAGCGCCGAGCCTTTGGGCATCACCGCCAGGCACACATCCGCCTCTTCCACGTCGCGCTGCGTCGGCCAGCGGTGGCTGCCGGGCACCACGCGCGTTGCACCGTTGGTTGCGGTGAAATCAGTGAGGGCACAGTTGGCGCTGACGACAATTTCCCCGTCGACCATGGCCTGGGCGTGCGCCCAGGAAACTGCATCCGTATGAAACGCCTGATTGTCCTGCCCGCCGTTCAGCACCATCAGCTCGGAATTGCTGAGACGCAGCTCCTTGGTCAGGCCGTTGTCGATGAGCATGCGTTTGCCCACCGCAAGGAACAACGGATGGGTGAGCACCTCGACCATGTCAGGGGATTTGCTGAACAGGCCGTGGAGGCGTTTGGTCTCGGTGCCATAGAAGTCGTGGCGGTAACCGAGATCGTCCACACCCCACGCAAGCTCGCCGAGGTGCGGGGAGAAGTCCGCCAGCAGGCTGTCGCAAAGCGCCACGGGCAGCACCTCCAGCGCAATGCAAGCGCCGTCCGCCTCCAGCGCTGCCACGACCGCATCCACGTCGTGACTGTCGATACGTTGCAATTCGGGCACGCGTCGAACCCCTCAGATCCTCATCGATGCATGGTAGGCTAGCACTCGATGACCGAGCAGGCAGCATCCGAGTTGCCAGCACACTGGTTTGCGCGAGCAGACGATTCGCCTGATGAGGCGTTCTACGCGCAACCGCGGCTGGTCGCTCACATCGATGACGCGACGATGAACGCGTTGACGGTGTTTTATCGGGAATTCATCGACGCTGACAGCTCGGTGCTCGATCTCATGTCCTCCTGGATTTCTCACCTGCCTCCAGAGCTGTCGCTGGCCCGCGTGGCGGGGCTGGGCATGAACGCCGAGGAGCTTGCACGCAACGAGCGCCTTACCGACTGGTGCGTGCACAATCTGAACACGACCCCGGCGCTGCCTTACGACGAAGCCAGCTTCGATCGCGCGCTCCTTGCAGTGTCGGTGCAGTATCTGGTGCGTCCGCTGGAAGTGTTCGCTTCTGTGCGTCGCTGCCTCACCGAGGGCGGACGCCTCTGCATTGCGATGTCCCACCGGCTGTTTCCCACCAAGGCGATCGCTGCCTTTCAGCACATGAAACCCGAAGATCGCATCCGGCTGGTAATGTTCTACCTGGAACACAGCGGCTTCGCCGGGATCGAGTTCATCGACCGGTCGCCGCAGGGTGCGGACCCGCTGTGGCTGGTGGTAGCCAACGCGGGTGCAGGCGCGGACACGGGAGCGTCGTAACGTGCCGGTTGAGCATCCCGATGTGCAGATGAACCTGGTACGCCCCAAGGCGCCCGTCGCTGCCACTGTCGTGTCCAACGAGTCCTGCATGTGGGGCAAGTCGGCCAGTGTGGTCAAACACACCGTGTTCGACGTCTCGGGCACGGTGCTGGAAGGCGCGTTCAGCGCCGGCCAGTCTTTCGGGGTGCTTGCCCCCGGCGTCGACGATCAGGGCAGGCCCCACAAGGTCCGGTTGTATTCGCTGGCGTGTCCCGGAGCGGGTGAAGACGGCAACCCGCGGTACATCTCCACCACGCCCAAACGCGTCATGGAAGAGTTCGATCCGGCGAAGGCAGCCAGAGACGTGGTGCCGCGCGGCCTCTTCCTGGGCGTGTGCAGCAATTTCCTCTGTGATCTCAAGCCCGGCGATCAGGCCTGGCTCACGGGGCCCCAGGGGAAGCGCTTTCTGCTCCCGGCGCGCGTTGACGAGCACGACTATTTCTTCGTGGCCACCGGTACCGGCATCGCGCCGTTCCGCGGCATGGTGCTGGAGCTGCTCGAGGGGGCTGGCCGAACCGACCGGCAGGTGACGCTGCTGATGGGTGCACCCTACGAGACGGATCTGCTCTATCACGATCTGTTCCTGGAACTGGCGGAACGGCACGCTAACTTCCACTATTTCACAGCGCTTTCGCGGCAGGGACAGCGTGCCTACGTGCATCACCTGGTGGACGTGGAGATGGACCGCTTCAAGCACACGTTGGAAGCGGACACGACGCTGGTGTACGTCTGCGGCCTGGAAGGCATGGAGCGCGGTTTGTACGAAGTGCTGTCCAGGCATGCGCTGGCCGACGGTTACTTTCAGCCTTCGGCCAGAGGTCTGCAGGCAACGGAGCGCTGCAAGCTCGAGGTTTACTGATCCCCGTCCAGCTCGGCTTTCAGCGCGTCGACCACGCTGCTGAACTGGCTGCGATTGTCTTCGCTCAGGTCTGCCAGCATCTCGTGAGCCCGCAGCAGCCGTTGCCGCTGACGTTCGCCGTGGGTGACGTGCAGGTCGATCCCGGCCAGCGGTTCCGGCAGGGCGACCGGGGTGGCGGTCACGTGCTCCAGCACCACGTCCATGCTCAGTTCCCGGAAGTTTGCCGCCAGCGCGTCAGCCACGTTCTGCAGAGCTATGGACGTGCCGGCCCTTTCCGCCTGCACCGTCAACTCGTGCAACGTGCCGAGCAGCGTGCTGTCCATGTGCTCGCATCGTGCCAGGTCGACGATCAGCGGCCGGCCGCCATCGATGATGGCCATGGCCGTGTCGAACAGCACCTGTCCGTAGAGCCACGTGAGGCGACCCTCCAGCACCAGCAGCGTGGCCTCCCGGGTTTCGCCGTAGCGCAGCCGCGGCTGCTCGTCCGCTGGCAGCAGGGTCAGATCGGTCGAGTCCAGGGATTCGTTCAGCACGCTTTCCCCCGCCGCGGCGGTCAGCAGCACCAGGGTGACGTCATCGCAATCCTGACGTATCTGACCATCCGTGAGGCGCAGCAGCAGATGTTCCAGCGGCTTGTCGGCGTTGCGGGTTTCGAACAGGCCGGCACCGATGTCGTGCGCGGATGGTTGCTCGTGACAGATATCGAGGAGTCCGTCGGTATAGATGAGCACACGGTCATTCTCTTCCAGCATGATGCTGCGCTCGTCGTACTCGGCGTCTTCGCCGAGGCCGAGGGCCGGGCCGGTGGGGCCCAGCTCTTCCAGGGTGGTGTCGGCCCGCAGCACCAGCAGCGGCGCGTGACCTGCCGAGCTGACGACGAGGCGCCGTTCGTGCGTGTCCAGCAGGCAGTAGGCGGCCGTCACGAACACCCCCGGAGCGGGAGGGTTGGCGCGCAGGGAGGCGTTAATGCGGGTCAGCGCCCAGCCGGGCTGATAGGGCACTCCGGTAGCATCATCGCGAAGATCCATGTGGTTTTTGAACAGCACCGACAACATGGCGGCGCTGACGCCGTGGCCGCAGGCGTCTGCCACGACAAGCGCCAGATAGCGGTCGGTCAGAGGCACCACGTCGTAGAGGTCGCCGCCAATGGTATGGCCCGGGCGGTACAGGGTGTGCACGTTGAAGCCCTTCAGCGTGGGCGCGTGCTGCGGCAGCAGCGACCGCTGGATGATTTCCGCGCGATGCAGGTCCCGTTCGATGGCCTCGGCCTGACCCTCCAGGTTGGCTACGAGGGCCCTGAGCTCATCGCGCGACTGCTGCAACTGCTCGTTGCGGCGGGCCAGCACATCGCTGGCGTGCTGGCGGGCATCGGACTCCTGCCGCAGCGCCTGGGCGGTGCGCCGCAGCTCGAGCTGGGCAATCACCTGCCTTGACAGTGCCTGCAGCGCTTCACGCTGTTGCGCGTCGAGCTGGCGGGGTTTCTGGTCGATCACGCAGATGGTGCCCAGCGCGTGCCCGTCCGAGGTGACGAGCGGTGCGCCGGCGTAAAAACGGATGGCCGGGTCTGCCGTTACCAGCGGGTTGTCGGCGAAGCGCGCGTCGACGGTTGCATCCTCCACCTCGAAGAGCGTGTCAGGCTCGAGAATGGCGTGTGCGCAGAAGGCGACGTCGCGGGTGGTTTCTGTGGCGTCGAGGCCGCGGCAGGCCTTGAACCATTGCCGGTCGCTGTCTACCAGGCTGACGATGGCAATGGGCGTGCCGCAGATCTGCGAGGCAAGGTAGGTAATGTCGTCGTACGCCTGCTCCGGCAGCGAGTCGAGAATGCCGAAACCGTTCAGCGCTGCTAGGCGCTCGCCTTCGTTGTCCGGCAGAGGCGCTTTCATGGCTCAACGATACTCCAAAGCTATCGGTGCTGCAGACGATGTTTGTAAGAGACTTTCCGAACGGTGGTGGCTTTCGTCACTGCACCCGTACTGCCCGAACGAGCGTGTCCAGCGCCCGCTGTTCGGCGTTGCCGCCATGTCCGGGCTCGGCGGACAGTGGCCGCTGCACAACGGTGGCGATGGCAATCTCGAACGCGGCAAGCTCGGCGGCGAGTGTTGTTGCGTCCGGTAGAAAGGCGGGATTCCTGGGACCACCGGTGCCGTGCTCGATGTTGCTTGGATCGTGGCCGATGTAGAGGAACGTGCCGCCCACCTTTACAGCGTTCAACAAGCGCGGCAGCCACTGGGCCCGGGTGGCCGGATCCGTGTGCAGGAACACCACCACAACCAGATCGTAGCTTTCGTGGTCGAGCGCGCACGTGCTGAGGTCGTCCACCCGCCAGTTCACGCGAACGCCGCGACGCTCGGCAATCTGGCGGGCTTTGGCCACGGCAACGTCGGAGAAGTCGATGGCTGTGACGTGCCAACCCTGTGCTGCAAGCCACAGAGCATTGCGGCCCTCACCGCAGCCCGCGTCGAGGGCCCGACCGGCGGGCAGGTCTGCAACCTCCTCGGCCAGCGTCGCGTTCGGCCCTGCAGACCACACGAGTTCTTGCGCCGCGTAGCGCGCGTCCCATTTCTCGCGCTGGGTTGCCATCAGGTTTCGCGGTAGCGATGCCGGGCTTCGTCGGCCACCACCGGATCCAGCAGCGAAAGGTCGCCTGCCGGAATGGTATTGCCCTGGGGAAACGGCGCTCCGGAAAGCATGCCGATGGCGGACCGGACGCGGTCGTCCTGGTAGTAACAGTCGTACACGCGCGCCAGGAGCTGCTGAAAGGCCTGCGGGCTGGCATTGCTGTAGGCGGTGAGCGCAGCGGTGCGATCCGGGGCCGCAAGCGTGGCGAAACGCTCGTCGAGCTGCTCGAGGGTTTCCGCGACGTCGGGAATGAAATCTTCTGCCTGGGCCAGCAGGTAGTCGGCAAATCCCACCTCGGCTGCGCTGGGCAGGCGACCATCGTGCCCCGCGGGCACCAGGGTCTCCAGCACGGCGGACAACACACGCTGCTGTGCTGTCGTCAGAGGGTGGTCCGTAGAGATCAGGTCAGCCATGCGCGCTCCGTTCAGTCGAAGAGATTGGCGAGGTTTTTCTTCATGGTGTCGGCGACGTAGAGCGCCAGCGCCTGGATAGTGCTGGTGGGGTTCACGCCACCGCTGGTCACGAAGACGCTGCCGTCCACAATGAAGAGGTTTTTCACATCGTGGCTGCGCCCCCAGGCATTCACCACGGATGTCTCGGGATCGTGGCCCATGCGGGCTGTACCCAGCAGATGCCAGCCCGTGACCGGTACCTGGGTTGCGCTGGTCACCTCCACGGCGCCGGCCGCACGCAACGCTTCTTCGGCGCGGGCAACGCCGTGCTCCATCATCTTCAGACTGTTCTCGCTGTAGCGGTAGCTGATCTTCGGCGCCGGAATGCCGTTGCTGTCGGTGAGCTCAGGGTCGAGCGTCACGCAGTTGTGCGCCTCGGGCAGGTCCTCGCAGATGATGCCGATTGACGCAACATGATCGAAGCGCCTGGCAAACGCGTCGTGATGATGCTCCCCCCAGGGTATGGAGCCGTTGGCATAACCCTGCATGGCGGTGGCGAGGGGACCGGCGCCCCGGGTTATCTGCATGTTGTAGCCACGCACGAAGCCCCGGGAAGGGTCCGTCTCGTAGAACTCTTTGCTGAGAATGCAGCAGCCCTGCGGACCTTTGTGGCTGTCCAGGCGCTCCTCGAAGAGGCCCTGGGCGAACGCGACGGGGTGGAACATGAGGTTTTTCCCCACCAGGCCGCTGCTGTTGGCGAGGCCGTCGGGAAAGCGCGCAGACGTGGAGTTGAGCAGTATGCGCGGCGTGCCGACCCCGTTGCAGGCCATCACCACAACTTCCGCGCGCTGAAAGCACGCCTCGCCGTGCTCGTCGTAGTAGATCACACCGTCCGCAAAGCCCTCATCGTTCACGGTGACTTCGCTCACACGGCAGCGGGTGCGCAGCTCCACGCCGCGGCGGATCGCGTCGGGCCAGTAGGTGATGTCGGTGCTGGACTTGCCGCCCTGGGCGCACCCGGTCATGCAGGGGCCCAGGTTGAGGCACTTGTCACGGCCTTCGTAAGGCTGAGAAATGATGGCGCTGTCGGACGGCCACCAGTGCCAGCCCAGCGCGTTGAAGCCACGGGCCACGGCTTCACCCACCAGACCCATGGGCAGGGGAGGCAGCGGCGGCTGCTTGGGCGGGTACATGGGGTCACCGGCGAGGCCTGATACACCCATCACGCGATCGTTCTGCGCAAAGTAGGGTTCGAGCGTGCTGTACTCGATGGGCCAGTCGTCAGCCACGCCGTCCAGCGTCTTCACCCTGAAGTCGGACGGATGCAGTCGCGGGAAATGCGCAGCGTAGAGGATGGTCCCGCCACCGACCCCGTTGAAGTTGACGACCGTGACTGCCGAGTTGTCGTTGTTGATGGGATAGTCGGTGTCCCGTCCCCTGACGTTGGGATCGATGTTGTAGGGCCCGAAGCCCTGATGCTCCCAGTTCGCGGCGTTGGATGGATACTCGGATGGTTTCATCCAGTCGCCCTGCTCCAGGCAGACGATGCGCATTTTCGTGTCGGCCAGGCTCCAGGCCATGGCAGCGCCAGCAGCACCGGCGCCTACGATCAGCACGTCGACGACATCATCGGTCATCCTGTTCTCCTTCCAGTTGATTGCCAGCGATCACCCCGTTGCGCAGGTAGGGCATCCAGTCGTTTACCGGGCTCGGGGCGCGCCGGCCGTCCGGCCGCTCGATGCCGTTGTCCACGGTACCTGCCGTGGCGCAGTGATACACCATGGCTGCGCGTATGCCGTCCGAGACGTTGTCTGTCGAGCGGTGCATGAGGTGACTGTCGAAGATCATGAGATCGCCGGCGTTGAGCAGACAGGGTTCGCTGTTGCTCATGTCGTGGTCGACAATCTCCACGTAGCCCTGGTTGGCACTGGGGCGTCGGTCGGGGATGTGCTCGTGCACCGGTTGCGCCTGCGATCCCGGCAGGATGTGCAGACAGCCGTTCTCGAGCGTCGCTTCGGTGATGGCGAGCCACAGGCCCACCACGGGCCGCGCAGGTGTGAACGGGAAGTAGAACGAATCCTGGTGCCACGGCTGCCCCCACGCGCCGGGGTTTTTGAAGATGAACTGCGACAGGAAGCAGTCCACGTCCGGGCCAATGGCTTCGACCACGAGCTTCTGTACCCGTGGATCTTCGAGAAAACGCCGGAACGCAGGCCGCCGATGCAGGCGGAAGATCTTCGAAACCAGGTCTTCCGGTTGCGTTCCCGTCATGCCCTGCTGGGCTTCGGGCATCACGATGGCGCCCTCCGTGGAGGCGCCTGACGCGGCGGTCCGAGCGAGGTCTATCACGTCCTCGAGCATTGCCCCGGTCATGGTTGCATCCGCGAACCCTGGAAACAGGGCGTAACCCGGCGCGGACGGATCGCGCAAGGTGCGGGGCAGGGGAGCGTTACTCATGGTTGTGCGTTGCCGGCTTTGTGTCGCCGAGCAGCGCAGCCGGCTCGTCGCGGTGAAAACCGTTGAAGGCCGGGATGTTGCGCGCTTCGCCCGGCTGGAACACGAAGCTGCTGGCCCCGTTGTGGATACCGCCGTCCACGCGGAAGTCGGCGCCGGTGACGTAGGCGGCCATCTCCGACAGCAGAAACACTGCCATGGCCGAGATTTCTGCCGCGGTACCGTGCCGACCAAGCGGTACCCGCCGACCGATGGCAGCAATGGCCTCCCAGTCTTCTTCCGGGTAGCGGTCGAGGCCGCTGGTGGCAATGAAACCCGGGATCACGCAGTTTACCCGTACACCGTTGCGCCCCCATTCGCTGGCGGCAGTCGCTGTGAAGTTCGAGAGCCCGGCCCGGGCGGCGCCGTTGTGGCCCATGCCGGCCATGCCGCCTTCCCAGTCGGCGCCGATGTTCACGATGCTGCCGCCCCGCTCCGCCATACACTGGCGGTACATCTCGCGGGCCAGCAGAAAGTAGCTGGTGAGGTTGTTGTGGAGCACGGCGTTCCAGCCGTTCAGGCTCAAGGAGGCCAGCGGAGCCGGAAACTGGCCGCCTGCCGCATTGACAAGGCCGTCGACGGGACCGTGTTCCTGCAGCACGGTGGTGACGAGGTTCACGACGGCGTGCTCGTCGCGCAACTCCGCCGTATAGCAACCGGCGGCCACGCCGCCGTCAGCGGTGATTTCATCGCGCACGCGTTCGAGCTTCTCCAGCGTGCGTCCCGCGAGCACGACGCGCGCGCCCAGGGCTGCAAGCTCATGAGCGATGCAGCGTCCGAGGCCACCTCCGCCCCCGGGCACAAAGATGGTCTGGTTGTCGAAGAGGCCCGGGCGGAAGCCCGATTGGTAGCCCACAGTCCCTCCCGATCCTGTCAGCAACCCCATGATACACACGCGCCAGTGGTAGCATGAAGCTGTGTTTGGGGAGGACAGCATGACGGAGAAAAAGCCCGATACGGTACGGTTGCAACGCATCAGCAAAGCCTTCTGGGAGTCGGCGGCGTTGATGAGCGCCGTTGAGCTGGGGGCGTTCACGGCGATCGCCGGAGGTCACAACACCATCCCGGCGGCAGCGCGCGCGATGCAGATAGAGCCGCTCAATGCCGAGCGGTTGCTCACGGCGCTGACGGCCATGGAATTGATGAGCCGGGACGGCGATGTGTTTGCCAACGCGGCGGATGTGGATCGCTTTCTGGTGGAGGGAAGGCCGACCTATGCGGGTCCCTGGATGCTGTTCGGCAAACCGCGATGGAACGCGTGGGGCGAGTTGACCGAGCGGTTGCAGGTCAGTGAAAGCGATCAGCGCGTGCTGGGCATGTACGACGACACGTTCACGGTGGATCGGGCCCGCGACTACCACGCGGCAACCGTATCCATCGGCATGGGGGCGGCGCGGCGCTTCCACCGTCAGGTGGATCTGGCCGGACGCCGGAAGATCATGGATCTCGGGGGTGGCTCGGGCTGCTACTGCATCGTGGGAGCGCAGCAGCATGCGGATCTGCGCGGGGAGGTTCTGGACCTGCCGCCGGTGGTGGTGGTGACGCGGGAGTACCTCGATGAGCACGGTGTGCAGGATCGCGTGATCGCAACAGCCTGTGATTTCACGCGCGATGCCCTGCCGCAGGACGCGGACGTGGCGATCATGGCGTCGAACCTGCCCCAGTACAGCCGCGCGATCATCGGTGCCGTGGTGCAACGGGTGCATGATGCACTGCTGCCGGGCGGCGAATTCCATCTCATCGGCGAGATGATCGACGGGGATGGCACGGGGCCCCTGGCCCCGGCGCTGTGGGGGCTGTCGGAAGCCGTCAACCGCTCGACGGGCCTGGCTCATTCCACGGAAGACTGTGCGGGCTACTTTGCCGCAGCCGGCTTCGGCGAAATCACCATCAGCGAGTTCATCCCCGAGACGCTCACGCGCATCACGGGGATCAAGGCTTCCTGAGGTGCCTGCTCAGGCGACGCCGAGGGCGATCTTCGCGCCCTTGATGGCGCCGGCGTAGATGCCCGTAGCCGTGTTGATGGCCTGGGCTTCGTCGCCGCGGGCGTCGAAGGTGCCCGTCCAGTCCACGGTGGTGGAACCGTCGCCATTGTCGGTGAGGTTCACGGTGGCGGAATAGTTGTCGAACGGCAACGGACTGTCTTCGTTGATGATTGCGTAGGTGAAGGTGAGGCGCTCGGCGTCGTGTTCTTCCAGGCGTTCCACCACGCTGGCGCCACCCATGACAAGGGTGCGCACCATGCCGACACCTTCACCTTCCACGGAAACGGATTCGATGGGTCCGCCCGCCTTGATACCGCCGAAATCGGCGAGCTGCGCCCAGACCTCAGCGGCCGGTGCCTGGATGTCCTTGACGACTTTTGCTTCAGCCATGTTCTGCTCCTTGAACCTAGAAAGTTTTAGCGACGATGTTCTTCAGCTTGTCACAGTTGGCCACACGTTCTTCGGTGGTGGTGCCGAGAAAGCCCACGTTCAGCGACGTCACGCCGCTTTCCGCGAGCGCCTGCAGACGGTCTTTGACGAAAGGCTCCGGACCGACGAGGGAGGTAGCCTCGAGATAGGAGTCGGGGATGGCAGCCTCAGCCTCCGATTTGCGCCCTGACAGATACAGATCCTGGATCACCCGGGCTTCTTCCTCATAACCGCACTTGCGGAAGACTTCGTTGTAGAAGTTTTTCTCCCGCGCGCCCATGCCGCCGACATACAGCGCGATCTGGGGTCGTGCCATGTCGCGATAGCGCTCGAGACCCTCGCCGATGGCAACGGTGCCACCGGCGTAGACGTCCAGTGGCCCCAGGGACGGATCGCGTTTGGCGGCGCCGCTCGCCAGCGCTTCCCCCCAGACGGCGGCCGCGCCTTCGGCCATGTAATTGGCGGGTAGCCATGCATCCGCGATCTCGGCCGTCATGGCGACGCTGCGTTCGGTGACGGTTGCCAGGGCAACGGGAATCTCGTCGCGGTAGGGATGGTTGATGAGTTTCAGCGGTTTGCCGAGCCCCGTGCCTTCGCCGGCTGGCAGGGGAATGTGGTACTTCCTGCCATCGTGCTCGAGCTTGGCGTCGCGCTTCCAGACCTTACGGCAGATCTCCACGACCTCGCGCAACCGTGACACCGGCGCATCGTAGGGGACGCCGTGAAAGCCTTCGATGACCTGCGGTCCTGAGGCCCCCAGTCCCAGCATGAAGCGGCCGTCCGACAGGGCGTCCAGCCCGGCGGCGGTCATGGCCATCAGCGACGGGGTGCGGCTGAAGATGTTGAGAATGCCGGATGCGATGGTGATGCGGTCGGTTCTGGCAGCAATGTAGCCCATGGCCGAGACGGCATCGAAGGAATACGCCTCGGGCACCCACACCACGTCGAGGCCCGCCTTCTCCAGTTCCACGATCTCGTTGGTGCCACCTTTGAAGCCGGCGGCGTAGCTCATGAGCGTCGATATCTTCATCGTGTGTCTTTCCCGGTAAGCAAGCTGACCCGCGAGAATACGCGTTCCCGGCAGGTCTGCCCACCGGGAACGGCGTGGCCGTCAGCGGCTCAGGCGGCCGCCGGGTCCGGCCGCGACGAAAGCGCGCTGAAGGCGTACTGGATGAGCAGACCCAGACCGAGGATCGTCAGGATGAAGCCAAGGAAATCTCCCACCCAGGGCAGTGCGGTAATGACCACGACGATGGTCAGTCCCACCAGCAGCGTCATCGGTAAGCTGTTGCTGTCGGGCAGCACCATGCGTCCGACGATTGCACCTACCAGGATCGTCGACAGATAGAAACCCAGCGCCCAGAGCGCGAAAGTGACGAAGGCAAACGGCAGACCGATGATCGTGGCCCCGATGAGGACCGCGGCCACCGGCATGGTGAGCAGCGCCAGCAAGCCGATGCCGGCTGATTTGAGGCCATCGATGCCAGCGCCGATGGAGGCGTGACGCAAACCCGGGGCCAGCCACAACAGCACCAGGCCCACCAGCAGCCCGGTGATGATCTGCACCACCTGCCAGAGGTAGAAAGACACCGTCGCGTAGGGATTCTCGGGTTCGAGCTCCTCGGGCAGAGCAAGAAACTCCAGCTCGCCATCGATTTGAACGCCGTCGCCGCGAATGAGCGAGTCCTCTCCCTGGGTCCTCAGGCGTACGTCACCGGCCACGCGCGCATCGCCCGCAAGGCGTATGCGGTTCGTAAAGGCTTCCAGGTTTCTGCCGAGCTGTCCGCTGACTGCCACCGACTCGGAGAACGCGAAGAGGTCTTTGTCCACGGCACCGTCGATGGTGACGGCGGAGCTGGCCACGGTGGCGTTGCGGCGCACGGTGGCATCGTCGTCCACGGCCACCAGAGCGCCCGATGCCCAGAGATCGCCGGCAACATCGGCGCCGTCGAGGGTGACCGAGGAAGCCGCGCTCAGCACAAAACCGCCCACGGCGCCGCGCACGGTGACAGATTCGCCGAAGGCAATGACATTACCACCGACATCCCCGGCGATGTCGATGCTCTGACCGGCAGCGACGAGATCGCCAGTAACGTCTCCTTCGATGGTGATCGCCTGGGCAGCGACAATGAGCGTGTCGTCCACGGTTTCGGCAGCCGGGACGCTGATGGTGCCCTCGCTGCGGCGCACGTCCAGGGCGTGCGCTGCCTCCGGCACTGCCAGCGAGCCCACCAGCATCGCTGCGAGGCACACACTCACGCAGTCACGATAGCGACGCCGCAGCAGAGCTGCGGCGAGCGCAGTGAGCGCAACGACAAACACGACGACAAATCCAAGGTAGGCATCCAACATGGCCGTTCCTTCCTCTAACAGATACAGAGTAGTGCTGCTCGCCACCGAGTAGATGTCGGGCAGATAAATCGATGAGATCCAGGCAGTCACATTCACGACCAGCTCTCCAAACAGGGTTTTCCACAAAAACTGCACCATCCAGATCACCAGACCGGTAGCGACATTCGCCAGGGCGAAACCGCGCAGCGTGATCGGACGGGAAAATTTTGGTATCTCGGGCGTCGGCAGGGGCGCTGCAAACGCACGCGCCAGCAGCCGGGCCTCGGCTTCCATTCCGGCCAGCGCGGCTTGACTGTCCTCGTTCGCTGCGATCTTTGCGGCGACAGCCCGGGCTTCTGCTTCGGACAGCGCGCCGTCGGCAAGCATCGACAGCTCCAGCGGCGTGGGTTCGCTCATGGCGTCACCTCCCCGGCCGCTTCGGCCAGCAGCGCCCGTAACCGCTGCTTGGCTCTCAACAGCAGCACGCCGACATGATTGCGGCTGACGTCCAGCTGCGTGGCAATCTCGTCGTAGGTCGCCTGGTTGAAGTAGGCCAGCACCAGCGGCACGCGGTATTTGTCCGGTAAGGCTGCCACCGCGTGGTTCAGCGCGTCGGTATCCTCGTCAGTGATGAGCTCCGCCAGCATGGGCGCTGCGTCATCGGCCAGCGCGTCCAGCTCGGCGCTTTCGTCGCCGAACAGCGCCGCGTTCCGGCTGCGCTGGCGCAGCACGTCGATGCAGTGATTGTTCGCGATGGCCGCGATCCACTGCCAGAACGGCTGCTCTGATTTGTATTTTCCGAACGCCTTGAACGCGCGCACAAACACTTCCTGGGTTGCGTCTTCTGCCAGGTCGGGAGCATTCAACAGGCGGCGGCAGAGTCCAAAGACTCGAACGTAATATTCCCTGTAGAGAATCTCGAAGGCTGCGTGTCTCGCCACTTGTGTTTTCCGACCACTCGAACGGTTATACGATGGGCCGGGGAGATTATTACGGCAACGGCTAAATTTTTTTCGGGGAGGTGACGATGGCCTACGTGCAGAACCGGACAATCCACGATGCGGACTCTCACGTGATGGAGTTTCCGGACACGATCTGTGAGTACATGGCGTCCCGGCATCTCGACGCGTTCCGTCCCTTTCTGCACAAGCGCGAGCAGAGCTGGGTGGAGGAGATGAAACGCCTGCACGATGACGCCGAATTCCTGGCCGGAGCGGAAGAAGAGATCATGCTGCGCCGCGGTCATACGGCCCTCGGGGCCTTTCGCAAAGAGGATCGGTCGAAGAGCCTCGACTATCTCGGTTTCACCAGCCAACTCGTGTTCACGTCGGACGCGCTCGACAACTATGGCCTGGAATCCGGACGGACGAACGCGCTGGCCTGCGAGGCGGCCCGTGCGCACAACCGGATGATGACGGAATTCTGCAGCGTGGATGCGCGCCTGCTCGCTACCGGCTATGTGCCCCTGGTAGACGTGGAAGAAGCACCGCGCATTGCCCGCGAGGCGCTGGAACTCGGCTGCAAAGGCCTGATCATTCCTTCGCGGTGCCCGCCGGGGCACAGCCCGAGTCACATCGGGCTCGAGGCGCTGTGGTCACTGGCTGAAGAAGCCGGCGTGCCGATTCTTTTTCATGTCGGTGGTGAAGACCGCATGAACCCGGACTATCACAACAACGGTCTGCCACAGGTGCTGGATTTTCACGGTGGCGCGGAGAATTTCACGTCTACCAGCTACATGACAATTCCGCTGGCGCTCTGGCAGACGTTGTCGGTGCTGATTCTCGATGGCGTGCTGGATCGTCATGAGCGGCTGAAGTTCGGGGCCATTGAACTCGGTGCAAGCTGGGTACCCAGTTTGATGCGGTTCATGGACGCGGGCGCGGCGGCCTTCGAGAAAGGAGAGGAACGCCTGCAGAAACTCTCTGCGCGGCCCAGCGACATCATCCGGCGCCAGTTTCGCGTGACACCGTACCCGCATGAACCCACGGGTTGGATCATCGAAAACACCGGCCCTGAAGTGTGTCTGTTCTCCTCGGACTGGCCGCATGTGGAAGGCGGGCGGAATCCGCTCAAACGCTTCGGGGAGGCGCTGGAAGGTATCTCCCCGGCCGTGCAGCAGCGCTTCTACCGGGACAATTTCATCGACATGATGGGCGCGGGCCTCGATCGGTCGCTGCACGACCACCCTGCGGTGCAGCGTCCGCGCTGAAGCCACGCGTCGGACAGCAGACAGGCGCGGCGGCATATGGAGTATGCTCACGGGCCGGATTCCACAGCGGTGCTGATATGCCATCAACTCTAACGTTGCGAACCGTGCTCCTGCTGATCGTGGGCGCATTCACGCTGGGCTGCAGCCCGCCAGCACCGGACGAGCCACCACAGGTGGATGCGGGCGCGGCGGCGCCAGCCTGGACCGGGACAGATCTCGTTGATGGCGAGGCGCGTAGCTTTCCCGCTGTCCTCGACGGCAAGCCGGCGGTGCTGGTGTTCTGGGCAACCTGGTGCCCGTATTGCAAGGTGTTCATGCCTTACGCGGGCGAGATCCAGGCAGACTACGGGGACCAGGGCGTGCAGATCATCACGTTCAATGCGAAGGAGCGCGGGGTGGGAGACCCCAAAGCCTACGTGGATGGCCTGGACTTTCCGCTGATAGCGATCGAAGACGCCGACGCCATAGCTGCGCTATACGACGTGGAGTTCATTCCCGGGCTCATGGTCGTGGACGGTGACGGGAAGGTGGTGTACCGACGCGGCTGGACCGAGCTGCCAGCCGGCCAGAGCGTCGCGGAACAGTGGGACCGTGAAGTGCGCGCCGCGCTGGATGCCCTGGCGTCCACTTAGCGGCAAGCGCACGCGCTCGTCGCGACGCTAGCGAAGCAGGCGTTCGCTGACGACGGCTTGTTGGCGGCCCCCACGTTCGACAGGTCCTGAAGCTCTGTCCATACCGGAGACGGCAAAACCATCGGCGTTTGCCCGTGCAGCGACCGCGCGGCAGATGAATCCATTGACACCGATGACCGGTACGCGCATTGCCGCCGGGACGCGTGTGCTGCCGCTCAAGGGGCGCCGAAGCAGTCGCGCCAGAACGCCATCATGTCGGCATGAAAAATACCCGCATGGTCGGCGTCTGTGCCCAGGTGCGCCCCGCGCGTCCCGTAACCCGCTTTGATGCCGTACAGCATCAGCTCGCGCTCGGAGGTGGCGGCCGGGCTGCGACCGTGCACGGGATGCAGGCTGGTGCCGTCGTCGTCAATGTAGATCGTGGGCGCCGAGCGGGCCACCGACGCTTCGGCGATCAGCTCCACGGGTGTGGCGCGATCGAAGCTGTGGTGCGCCCCCGGAACGATCCGCCATGTGGCGTCGTTGCCGCACAAGCGCAGGGCCTGCATGTGTCCCTGTACCTGCTGAGGCAGGCACCATTCATCCCGGTCGCCGACGATCGAGCGCACCTTCGTCCGTCCCACGTCCGGATTCAGAAACTGCTGGCCACACCACGGGTAGGCGGCGTACACACCGGCCATGGTGCCTGGAAAGTCTACGAACTTGCTCATGGAGGCGGCTGATAGAACGGCGGCACCACCGCGGCTGTGTCCCTGCACGCCAATTCTCGAGGGGTTCACCTGGCCCTTTGCCGTCAGCGCCGCCACGGTGGCCAGCACGTCCCACGCACTGGCCGCAAACGAGAACTGCGCCTGGTTCGCCACGGTGCTCGTCACCTGGCGGGCGCCGAAAGGATCCAGCAGGCAAGCGGCGTAGCCGGCGTTGGTGAGCAGCTCGGCCTTGTAAACATGGGACGGCGCAATGCCCATGCTGCCCGGCACCACCACCACCATTGCCGGCTGAACGGCCCCGGTGGGAAAGAAGCTCTGTGCGTAGATGGTTCGAAGCGGCACCGCGCCGGGCTCGGATACGGCCTCATAGAAGGTCGCCGGATCTCCGGTTTCAACCTCCCAGAGCTGCCCGGTCAGGCCGTTTTCCAGTTCGATCTCACCATCATGAAGAAAGTCTGCCACGCCCCAACGCTCCCTTTGCTCCGAGCCCTGGCGGCACTTTACCTCGCCCGTCCGTGGAGGTCGCTGATTCTCGCTCGCTCAGCGCAACCGGACCACGCGGTTCCTGCCTTCGCGTTTAGCCGCGTAGACGGCTTCGTCCGCCAGCTTTATGAGATGGTTCAGGTCCCGGGGTTGCTGCGACAGGGCCCCGATACCGATGCTTACGCTCAGAGTCAGCGCTCTGCCGTCCGCCAGCTCGTAAGGGACGGCGTGCACCGAAGCGCGCATGCGGTCCGCGATGGCTTCCGCTTTGGTGGTGGGGCAGCCGGGCAGGCCGACCAGAAATTCCTCACCGCCGTACCGACCGATGATATCGGTGGGGCGTACGGCGTCTTCCAGCCGGGCCGCCACATGACGCAGCACCGCGTCGCCCAGATCGTGGCCGTGACGATCGTTCACCTGCTTGAAGTGGTCGACATCGATGAACAGCACTGCAAGGTCCTCGCCACTGGCGACACATTGCTCGTAGGCGACTTCGAGCTCCTGCACCAGCAGGTAGCGGTTGGCAATGCCGGTGATCGGATCTTTCGTGGCCATCTGCTTCAGCTGCTGCTGGGTGCGGAACAGAGCTTCTTCGGCGCGGATACGTGATTCGCGGTTCTGGTGGGCGGCGATGAGTGTGCCGAAGACTGACAGCAGGGGACGGATCTGATCGACCAGCTCTTCGTTGTAGCCCCCTTCGCGGTTGGCAACGCCGGCCATGCCCAGGAGCTTGGAGCCGGAGTAGATGGGTACGCCCAGGTATCTGCGCAACGGGGGATGCCCCTTCGGCAGGCCCCCGCGTCGCGCGTCGTCGTGCGGTTCGTTGCTGATCACCATCTGTCCCGAGCGGATGGTGACACCGAAGAGCGTGTCCAGATTGCGGAATTCCAGGCCGCCGCGCACGTTCTCCCGATAGAAATCGCGGGTCTCCTTGTTCCAGGCGATGTTGGTGATGGCGTGGGTTTTCAGGAACGGCACGCTCTGCTCGTGCATGATCTCGCCGATGAAACCGTACTCGCTGGCCGTAACCTCCAGCAGGTCTTCCAGGGCGGAGTTGAACACCTCCCGCGTCGACATGCCTTCGTTGATCACGTTGGTGAGCGCCCGGTTCACCGAGCGCATGATCTTGTTGTTCAGGTTGAATAACGCCTCGGCTTCCTTGCGTTCGGTGATGTCCCTCAGAAAGCCGATGTAGACGCCGTTGTCGCCGATCGCGCCGGGCGTGACCGACAGATCCAGGGACAGATGCTGACCGTCCCGGTGCCTGCCCACAACCTCGCGGCTGGTACCGATGACGCTCCCCTGGCCCGACTTCTGGTAGTGACGGATGTAGTCGTCGTGATCTTCCGCATCCGCGGCTGTCATCAGCATGCTGACGTTGCGTCCGAGGAGCTCAGCTTCCGTATAGCCGAACATGGTGCAGGCTGCCTGGTTGGCCCGCAGCATGATGCCGGCGTTGTCGATCACCACCACGCCGTCTACCAGCGCGTCGACCAGCCTCGCAAACTCCGAGCGGGGAATGGTGGGTGTGCCTGAGCCGCGCTCGGCGTGCGACTGTTCCTGTCCGCTCATATCGTCTGCAATGAAAAACGTCTTTCATGCAGTGTAGACGGCTCCGTTACCGTCGCTGTGGTTTGCCCGGCAGGCGCTTTCAGAGGCGGTAGATGCGCCGCACGTTGTCGCCAAGCACCTTCGCGCGGGTGTCCGCATCCAGTGCTTCGGCGTACCGGGTCAACTCGTCCACCCAGGTATGCGGATGATCCGGGTGGGGGTAATCGGTCGCCCACAGAAAACAGTCGGCCCCCACGTGCCTGATCACCAGCGGCGCGGCCGTTTCGTCGGGGTCGCCCGATATGAAACATTGCCGACGGAACAGCTCTGCCGCGCTGGGTCGGTTGATGTTCAGCGATGCGGAGAAGGCATCGAGCCGGTCGAGCATGGCGCCGATCCATCCCGACCCGGCTTCCAGCACCCCGAGACGCAGTGCCGGGTGCCGTTCGAGTGTGCCCAGCGAGAAGAAGGAAATCAGCGCCTGCTGCACGATGGCCCGCAGCCAGATGGCTTCTCCCCAGGCCCTGCCAGAGTGCGGCCAGTCGAAGATGCCGTCAGCGGCCCCGTGCGGTGTGAAGGTGGGGTGGATCGCCAGCGGCACATCCAGCTCCACACACTTGGCAAACAACGGGTCGTGCTGCGCGTCGCCATGGATCACGCGTCGATGGTTGAACGGATTCACCCAGGCGCCTTTGCAGCCATCCTTGACGGCACGTTCCAGCTCCGCCGTGGAACCTTCCACGTCCAGCAGCGTGAGCTGCGCGATGGGGACGAGCCGGCCGCCGCTGTCGCGGCAGAAATCTGCGATCCAGCGGTTGTAGGCGCGACAGTAAGCCAGGCTCAACTCCGGGTCGGTCAGCTCCACTTCCCACAGCAGGCCGATGGTGGGATACAGCAGGGTCGCGTCGAGGTTCTCCTGGTCGAGCAGATCGATGCGCTCGGCGGCATTGCCCGCGCCGTAGGGGATGTTGTCGGCGTAGCGACGATCGGGCCGCGGTTTCATGTCTTCGTCGCCCATCGCGCCGAGAAGACCCAGCGAGCCCCGCCGTGATCGGGCGGACGGTGTCCGATCGATCTCCAGGTACTCATAGCCCTCGTCGTCCACGCCGATGCGCAGCGCGCGGGGTTTATAGCGCGCTTCCAGATAGTTTTCCCAGAGATCAGGCGGTTCCAGCACATGGCCGTCCGCGTCGATGGTGCCGTCGTGGGGAAAGCGTTTGATCTCGTACATGGCGCTGGTCTCTCCTGGTCGCGGGCCGGCTTGCTAGTTCTCCCAGCTCACGGTCACGCCCCAGGTCCGCGGGGCGGCCGGTGTGGCGAAACCGCTGCCCTGCACCGGGAAGTTGTGCAGGAAGTACTCCTCGTCGAAGGCATTCCTGATCCAGCCGGTGATGGTCCAGTGTCCGTCCGGGGAAGTGAGCGCTGCCCGGAGGTCGGTGACGTCATATTCCGGCACGGCGGCAAACTCCAGCACGTCCGGGTCCTGGAACACCTCGTCCTTGTGTCGATGGTCAGCCTGCAGCCGCAGCATCGCGCCGTTGCCGAACAGGTGCTCGTAACGGACGAGGATGTTGTAGGCGTTTTCCGGTGCGTTGCGCAGGGCATTGCCGGTGCGGTCCGGGGGGGCGGCTCCAACGCTCGGGGAGCGGAAGCCCGCGGGAATGAAGAAATCTGAGAATTCCGAGTCGAGATAGGTGTACGAGCCCTGGATCAGCCAGTTCTCGGCGGGCACGATGGAGAACTCCAGCTCCACGCCTTTGATTTCGGCGTCCGCGGCATTCTGGGTGATCAGAGAGCCCGGGCTCTGGGGCGGGTCGTCCACCGGCACCAGCAGCTGCAGAATCTGCAGATCCGTGTAGTCGGTCTGAAACGCGGCCAGGTTCAGCCGGAGGCGGTTGTCGAACCACTCGGTCTTCACGCCCAGCTCGGTGAGCTGTGCCTCTTCGGGGTCGAAGCCGGTGCTGGCGATCAGCTCGTTGTTGCCTCCTCCGGGGAAACCGCCGGACTTGAAGCCCTCGGAATAGCTGAGGTACACGAAGGCGTCGTTGGTCAGCTGGTAGTCGATGGTGGCTTTGGGTGTGAAGGCTTCCCAGTCGTCGCTCAAGTTGAGGCTGAAGTCCCGCGCCGGGGCCAGGGGGTTCGGGGTGCCCACCACATCCGCGTCTTTTTCCTCCCTTGATGGTCCGGCGACCACCGTGACACGCAGCGCAT
>CAZYYJ010000070.1:0-27555 GCA_964651595.1 uncultured Pseudomonadales bacterium
CAGAAGCGCTGCCACATGACATCGCCGAAGGCCGCGAGATTCACGTAACCGTCCGAAGCTTCGTACGTGCCCATGGGACCCTGGGTGGGATGGTCGTTTCCGGCCTGGGTGGGCACCTCCCCCAGCATGGTATAGCGGGCGGCCTGAAAATCGAGCTTGCATAACATGGCTTCCAGCAGGCTCGTGTGTACCCACTGCCCTTCGCCCGTGCGCTCGCGATGCAGCAGCGCCAGCAGAATGCCCTGCCCCAGAAACATGCCCGCCGACGTGTCAGAGATGGCGACGCCTACCCGCATGGGTCCGCGCCCCGGCTCGCCCGTGATGGACATGAGGCCGCTCATGCCCTGAATGATCTGATCCACGCCCGGGCGCCTGGCATCCGGCCCTTCCTGACCGAAGCCGGAGATGCTGGCATAGATGAGGCGCGGGTTGATGCCTCGCAGCGTCTGGTAGTCCACCTTCAGCCGGTACTTCACGTCGCTGCGGAAGTTCTCCACCACGATATCAGCCTGCTCTGCCAGCCGGTGGAACACGGCCTGGCCGTCGGGGTCTTTGAGGTTCAGCGCCAGCGAACGCTTGTTACGGTGCAGATTCTGCTCGTCAGGCCCCCGGCGCCCGCCCGTGGCAGAACGACCTTTGCCATGCTTCGGCCTGGGCGCTTCGATCTTGATCACGTCCGCGCCCCAGTCGGCCAGCAGGCGCACGGCCGTTGGTCCCGCCCGCGCAATCGTGAGATCGAGCACCGTCAACCCTTCGAGCGGTCCGCGCATAAGCCTCCCCGTTTCCCCTGTTGGCCGCCCCGTCAGGGCCTGATCAGACGCCCGGGCAGGGCATCGGTGGCCTCACCGCCCGCGTAGGTCACCTCTCCCGCCACGAGCGTGGCCAGGTAACCGTCCGCTTTCTGCTGCAGGCGCGCACCACCAGCAGGCAGGTCGTGCACGATCTCCGGAATACGCACGTTCAGGTTGTCGAAGTCGATCACGTTGACATCGGCCCGCATGCCCGGTTCCAGCGTGCCCCGGTCGGTCAAGGCCACCGCCCGGGCCGTATCGTGTGTTTGTGCTTTCACGAGCGTTTCCAGCGCAATACGCTCGCCGCGGGTGCGGTCCCGGCCCCAGTGCGTGAGCAGGCTGGTGATGAAACTGGCATCGCAGATGGTGCCGACATGCGCGCCGCCATCACCGAGACCCATGACGGTGTTCTCGTGCATGATCATCTCGCGGCAGCAGTCGAGGTTGTTGTCTGCGTAGTTGGCGAAGGGCGTGTACATGAGCGTACGCCCATCGTCTTCCAGCAGGCGGTCGTAGATGTACGACCATGGATCCTGTCCGCACTCCGCCGCCTGTGCGGCCAGACTGTCGGCCGGGGCCGGCTCGTAGTCCGGCGGGTCGCTCATGAGCCAGATCTTGCGGCCCTCGTCCATCATGCGGAACAGGCGCTGGAAGCCCCTGCCGGTTTCTTCCGCAAGAATGCGCGCCTTCCGGGCCGGGTCCTGCAGCGCAGCAACCCGTTCCGCCAGCGGCAGCCTGGCCACTTCCGAGAAAGACGGTCGCGTGGTGAACGGCGCAAGCGTGGTGGTGAGCCCCAGCAGAATGCCGATGGGCCGGGGTGCTACCTGCCCGCGCATGACGAGACCCGACTGGGCCGCCCGCTCGATCTTGCCCAGCACCTTGCGCCAGCCGTGGGGACTCAGTCCCTGAGCCAGCGAGATGGACATGGGCCGTCCTGCGGTCTCGGTCATGGCCTGCAGCAGGCTGAACTCGTCTTCGAGATCATCGAAGTCCGAGATCATCTCTATCACGCCCCGCCCTGCCGCTTTGATGGCGCCGGCCACCCCGATGAGCTCGTCACGCTCTGCTTTCAGCGACGGCGTCGGCTCTCCGCGTGAGCTGCGGTGATTCAAGGTGCGCGAGCTGGTGAAGCCGAGCGCACCGGCGCGTATGGCTTCCTCGGTGAGCTGGCGCATGGTGGCGATGTCCTCTGCGGTGGCCGGTTCGCGGTCGGCACCCCGCTGCCCCATGACGTATACGCGCAGCGCCGCGTGGGGAAGCTGCGCGCCTATGTCCATGTCGAAGCGCCGCTGGGCCAGATAATCCATGTAGTCGGGAAACGATTCCCAGGCCCAGGACAAACCCTCGTGCAGGGCCACGCCGGGAATGTCTTCCACACCTTCCATCAGCTCGATGAGCAGATCGTGGTCTGTCGGCCGCACCGGCGCGAAGCCCACACCGCAGTTGCCCATGACCACCGTGGTGACACCGTGGTGACTGGACGGCGACATGCGGTTCGCCCAGGTCGCCTGACCGTCATAGTGCGTGTGAATGTCGACAAAGCCCGGCGTTACCAGGGCCCCCTCGGCGTTCAGCTCCCGATGACCGGCGCCCGGCACCGTACCAACCGCTCGAATAGTGCCGTCGCTGATCGCCACATCGGCGCCCCGCGCGGGCGCGCCGGTGCCGTCGATGACCGATCCGCCGCGGATCACGACATCAAATTCTGCCATGGCAAGCTCCAGGAAGATGGGAACCGTCTAGTTCTACCATATTCCCCGCCCCGTTACAGGCTGTTCCCGATCTGCCACAATCCGCCGGTTCGAGTGTTGGGGAATCTCATGCGCAAAGCCGTCATCGTGTTGATTGTGCTCAGCCTGCTTGTCATCGTCGGGGCCAACTGGTTCGTAGGCTCGCAGCCCGAGCCGGCACCGCCCCCCGTGCGCGACAACACCACGTTACGCGACACCACCGCCGGCGAGGTGGTGGGCTTCCGCGACCGCCTGGGGGCGCGCAGCTGGCAGGGCATCCCGTTCGCGCGCGCGCCGGAGAAAGATCTCCGCTGGCGTGCCCCGCAACCGCCGGGGGCCCACGAAGAAGTGCTGGAAGCGATGGCGCCCGGGGCCGTGTGTCCTCAGTTCACGTCCCTGCTCACGGGGGGCTCGGAACTGGGCAACGCGGGCGTGTCGGGGCAGGAAGACTGTCTGTATCTCAACGTCTGGTCGCCCCCGAACGCCGCCGATCTGCCCGTGATGTTCTGGATCCACGGCGGCGGTAACACCATCGGTCACGGCGGCAGCTACAACGGCGCAGCCCTCGCCACCCGTCATGACGTGGTGGTGGTAACCATCAACTACCGCCTCGGCGTGTTCGGCTGGTTCAGCCATCCGCAGCTGAAGACCGGCCTGCCCACGGATGATTCAGGCAACTACGGCACGTTGGACGTCGTGCGCGCGCTGGAGTGGGTGCGCGACAACATCGGGCAGTTTGGCGGCAACCCCGCCAACGTCACCGTGTTCGGGGAATCTGCCGGCGCCTTCGATACGCTCGCCATGATGGCCTCGCCGCTGGCGGAGGGCCTGTTCCACCGCGCCATCGTGCAGAGCGGCGGCTTCCAGGCTACCCCCATGACCGTGGCACAGAACTACGCGAGCGACGGCGGGCATCCGTTCAGCAGCCAGGAGATCGTGGCGAAGCTGCTGGTCGCCGACGGTACCGTGCCCGACGAAGCTGCCGCGCGCGATTACCAGGCAGACATGAGCAGCCGTCGCCTGCGCGAGTATCTCTACAACAAACCCGCCCCGGAGTTCTTCAAGGTGTTCGAAGACGGCGGCGGCATGGGCATGATCAACGTGCCGGACAACTTCGGCGACGGCCACGTGCTGCCGGCCCTCACCACGGCAGAGATTTTCTCCGACCCTGCCAACCACAACATGGTGCCGGTGATTCTGGGTACCAACCGCGACGAGCCGTCGCTGTTCATGGTGCGCAATCCCGCTTACGTGGACACGTGGCTGGGATTCATCCCGCGGCTGAAAGACGAGACCACCTACCGCCTGCTGGTGAAGTACGGCGCGCTGGCGTGGAAGGAACGCGGGGTGGACAGCCTCGCCGACTACATGACCGCCGCGGGCAATCCGAACGTGTATGCCTACCGCTTCGACTGGGACGAGCAGCCGTCGCAGCTCGGTTTCGACCTGAGCGTTGCGCTGGGCGCCGCCCACGCCCTGGAGATACCCTTCGTGTTCGGCGATTTCGAAGGAGGGCTGGGCATTTCTTACCTCTATCCGAACGACGCCGGGCAGATGGCGCTGGCCGACAGCATGATGTCTTACTGGACCCACTTTGCGTACACCGGCGACCCTGCCGGGGGCCGCGACGGCGAGGAAGTGGCGTGGACGCGCTGGGGGGCCAACGGCAATCACTCGATCATTCTCGACACGCCCGCCGATCAGGGCATTTTCATGAGTGATGAACGCGTTACCCGGGCCGGATTGGCCACGGCGCTGGCCGCCGAGACTTTCCCCAATGCCCGCGACAAGTGCGAGGTTTACGTACGCAACTTCCGCGGCAGCTTCGACGCCGACGAGTACGCCGCCCTCGACCCGGCCTGCGCGCAGATTTCCCCGGAAACGATCGGCGGATTCTAAGCCGCCGACGCCGGGCGGCTGCTGTCACCCCACGCCCCGCCGGGGGCAACGTTCACCTCGTTGCCCTCCCGCGGATCGTCGGGGATGTTCTGCGCCAGCAACAGCGAGCACAGGGCAAAGCCCGCGCCGATGAAGAACACCAGCGCGTTCGACTGCACCCACACGTAGCCCAGCAGTACCGGGATCACCACCGCAGCGATGTGGTTGATGGTGAACGAGACGCCGGCGCTGGCGGCGAGGTCGCGGGGATCGGCAATCTTCTGGAAATAGGTGCTCATGGCAATGGCCATGGCAAAGAACATGTGATCGATGACGTAGAGCGCCCCGGCCAGCATGGGGTTGTCCACCAGCCCGTAGGCAATGAATACGGCAATGAGCCCCACGTACTCGATGGTCAACGCGCGACGCTCGCCGATGCGGAAGATGAGCCGGCCGATCTTCTCGGCGAACAGAAAGTTGAACGCATAGTTCACCAGAAACAGCAGCGTCACCTCAGCGGCGCTGTAGCCGAACTTCTCCACCATGAGGAAGGCGGCGAACACCATGAAGATCTGCCGCCGGGCACCGGAGAAAAAGGTCAGCGCGTAGTACAGCCAGTAGCGCTTGCGCAGCACCAGGTGCTTGCGCTGCTCGGTGCCCGCGTCGAAGTGGGGAAAACCGAGCCACATCACCACCGCCAGGGCGGCACACAGCCCTCCCGCCAGGGCGAAGTTCCAGACGTAGTCCACGTCGAGCCACTCGAGGGACAGCCACAGGGCACCGTAGACCACGAGCGAGGTGATCGAGCCCACGGCAATGAGGCGGCCGAGCATCTGCGGGGCTTCGCTCTTGCTGAACCATTGCAGCGACAGCGACTGTTTCAGCGCCTCGAAGTAGTGGAAGCCGATCGACATGGCCACCGTGGTGCAGTAAAGGCCGATCACCGTGGGAAAGAAACCCGTGAGCGCGGTGCCCACGCCCAGCAGCGCGAGCGACAGCACGGCAAAGGTCTGCTCGCGCAGCAGCAACAGAACAAAAACCACCGTGAACGCCAGGAATCCGGGCACTTCCCGCAGGCTCTGCAGCCAGCCGATCTCCACCCCCGTGAACTGGGCCCGCTCCACCACAAAATTGTTGAGCAGCGCCGACCACGCGTTGAAAGCCACGGGCATGGCCACAGACATGAGAATGAGCAACATCAGCGGCGTCTGCAAACGCTGCCAGCTTGCGGGAATCACGGTAGGCACCGCCCTTAAAAGCAAAGCGCGTAGCTTACCTCATTCGTCACCACGCGCAGGCCGGGCCGCTCACTGACCATGGGGCCGCGGCTTGCCTGGCGAGAAAGTTCACGGCTGAGACCATACAGCGCGCCTCCGAACGGGTAGGATCTCGCCCTTTCACCAGCCCCAGTTCAGGAGTCGCCTGCTTGATCGCCGAGGTCCTTGGCGTCGTCACGCCCGTTTTTGTCATTGCCGCCATCGGCTACCTCTGGCAGCGCCGCGGCATGCCTTTCGACAACGCCACGGTTTCGACGCTGGTGATGATGGTGGGCAGCCCCTGCCTCATCTATTCGTCCCTGACGCGCAACCCGCCCGAAACCGATGCGCTGTTCACGATGATGGGCATCGCGGCCGGCGCCATCGTGCTGGGCCTCGTGCTGGCGGCACCGGTCATCCGCCTCGCCGGCTGGCGCCAGACCGCCTATCTGCCTTCCATGATTCACGCCAACACAGGCAACATGGGGTTGCCGGTGGCATTGCTCGCCTTCGGCGAGAATGGGCTCGCGCTTGCCATGGCCTATTTCTTCGTGAATTCCATTTCACAGTTCACGCTCGGCGAAGCGCTCTCCGCGCAGCGTTTTCATCCCGCGCACCTGTTGCGCCAGCCGGTGATCTGGGCCGTGCTGGTGGTGTTCATCGTGCTCTTCGGCGAGGTACAGCCGCCGGCATGGGTCGACGCCACTGCCCAGCTGCTCGGCGGCCTGACCATCCCGGCCATGCTGCTGATGCTGGGCACCTCGCTCGCGCGGCTGAACCTGGCCTCCGTCAGGGAAACTTTTGCGGCGTCCTGCCTGCGTCTGACCCTCGGGGTGGTGATCGCGCTCATCGCGATCTACGCGCTGGATCTGGACGGTATGCTCGCCGGCGTGGTGCTGTTGCAGTGCACGATGCCCACCGCGGTGTTCAACTACGTGTTCGCAGACCGTTACGATCGCGAGCCCGACAAGGTCGCGGCCGTAGTGCTGCAGAGCACGCTGCTGAGCGTGCTGACGCTGCCATTGATGGTGGGATTTGCGTTGAGCCTGTGAAGCGGGCGCCGTGGCGGCGTCTCTCAACGTGCGGAATATTCTACCGGGAACAGGCGCCGTTGAGGAGACTAGGCAGAACCGCGCGACGTCCGTAGGATGCGCGGCCCATCACGAGGCGGAGGGATTGCATGCCAAAGGGTCAGGTACGCAAGTACGCGTCCGGCAGGCATCTGCTGAAGGCGCTCATCGACAACCCCGAGCTGCCATCTTTCATTCCCACCCTGCCCGCCGCGGGCCTGAAAACGTTGATCGACGAGGTTGGTCTGCACGACGCCGCCGCGCTCATCGAGCACAGCACGCCAGCCCAGCTGACAAGCGTGATCGACGAGGCCGTGTGGCAACCGCCCGTACCCGGGGAAGCCGACAAGTTCGATCCCGACCGCTTTCTCGAATGGGTTGCGGCCCTGCTGGAGCTGGGGGACGAGTTCACCGTTGAACGCCTGCAGGCCCTCGATGAAGACCTCCTTGTCCTCGCTCTCAGCGGCTACGTGCAGGTGGTGGATCTCAGCAAGAAAATTCTCGACACCAGCAGCAACGAAGTATTCGACCTGTGGGAAAGCGCCGCCGACCACCGGGAGTTGTATGGCGCTTTCGAAGTGGGCCCGCGAAAAGACGACGGCTGGGAGACGCTCCAGCCGCTGCTTGCCGCTCTTCATGGCATTGCCCCCGGCTTACTGCAGGCGCTGCTCACCCGTTGCTGCCTGCCCGAATCACTGCTGCGCTTTCGCGACGAGCGCGCAGCCATGCACGATGCTGCGGACCAGCACCGGCAGCGGCGGGAGCAACAGGGTTTCGTGACGTCAGAAGCTGCTGGCGGCTTTCTGCGCACAGCCAGAAACACCGAGCTTGCCGAGCTCGTTGCTGCGACCGAGTACGACCTCGACACCCGCTTCTATTTCGACCGAGCCCTCCGAGCTGCCCTCGATGCCGCCACCGGCAAGCCTGGGGAACGGCAGCTGTTGGCGCATCGCGGGCGTGAGGCTGAAGCAGACGGGGAAGGCGATGAGGCAACGCATGTGCCCGATCCGGAACGGCTGGACGAGCTTGAAACCCTGTTGGCACAGGTTGAGCTCGAGGTGCTGGCAGGTTCTGCACAACGCCTGACCGGACCGGCGACCGGGTCTGTGGAACTGAACCCGCTGCAGCTTGCCCTGCAGCAACTGGCGGAAACCCACCCCGAGGCGCTGCGGCAGCGCATGCAAGAGACCGCCTATCTGTCCAATCTGCTGATGTCCGGCACGGGGATCGATGGCGCTTCGCTCAATCACCGGGACGCCGTCGCGGCAGCCATGGCAACGTGCAACCTGGGTTACGAGTACGCCACCGGTTTCGATCTGGCCGCAGAACCCGGGCTCATCGGCGTGTTCCGCGTGGGCTGGCATCTCCTGCAGCGCGTACCCGGCGAAGTGGTGCAGCGTCTGCAGAGCACCCTCGCCAGCGACGCCGTGCTGCAACAGCTCGGGCCACGGGCATGGATCGCCACCGATGTGGGCCAGGCGCTGCGCAGCGAAGACATGCATGCGGCGATCGAAGCCGGACGCCTCGAAGAGCTGCATGACGTGCTCGGCACGCTCACCCTGCTGGCCGAGGAGCACGTGGTGGAACACATCACGCGGTTAGTCGATCACATGCCGACGCTAGCGGCCCGGAGCGACGGCATGCGTGTTTCTCAGGGCCGTCGTTATGTTGAGCGCGAAGCGGACCTTCGCGAGATACAGGACTTTCTGGCGCAGCTGCCGGACGTGTTTCGCCGCCACGCTCAGCCGGAGGGCTCCGGCACCCGAAGCTGAAACACGAAGCTGCCGTGAGCGGCCAGCACCTGCGTTGCGCCTTCGCGCAGGTGCACCGTGCCACGCAACGTGGCCACCCGCCGCGTGAGACTGGCCACTTCCACACGCCCCACGAACACAGAGCCCGCCCGGCCACCCCGCACAAAGTTGGTGTCACCGTGTACCGTCACCCCGCTGACACCGGCGGAGCGCAGGGCATAGGCGCAGGCTGTATCCATCACGGCAAACGGAATGCTGCCGTGCGCGAAGCCGCCGGCGTTCACGAGCTGCGCAGGCACGGTGCATTCGAGCTCACATATGCCGTCTTCGGCAGACAGCACCCGCATGCCGAAGGTATCCAGAATGCCCTGATCCAGAGCGAGAACTTCCTTGAGATCGTCGGAAACGCTCATCGCGCTCAACCGTGCATCGTGAGGCCGCCGGAGACCGAGATGGTCTGCCCGACGATGAACCCCGCCTCTTCGCTGGCCAGAAAGGCAACCAGCCCGGCAATGTCGTCGGGCGTGCCGAGGCGGCCCAGCGGAATGGAGCGCGCCAGCGCCGCTTTGAGCTTCTCACCCCGTTCGCCCTCCCCGGCAAACGCGTCAAACAGGGGCGTGTCCGACGGACCGGGACAGACCGTGTTGACGATGACACCCTGCCGGGCCAGTTCCCGGGACAGGGTTTTGCCGAACGCGGCGATGCCGCCTTTGCAGGCCGAGTAAACCGCCTCACCCGACGAGCCCCCGCGGCCCGCGTCCGAGGCAATGTTGATGATTTTGCCGCCGCCCGCCGCAAGCATGCGAGGCAGCACCACGTGGTGCATATTGAGCGGGCCGTAGAGGTTGATGGCAATGATCTTCTGCCACAGCGCCGGCGTGGTCTCGGTGAACGGCATGGCTTCGTCCCAGCCCGCATTGTTGACGAGCACGTCCACGGCACCGAGCTGCCCGGCCACCGCAGCAACGGCTGCGTCGCAGGCCTCGTAGTCGGTGATATCCGTTTCCACGACCAGTCCCGGCGTGGCGAGCATCGACACTGTCTGCTCGGCCCCTGCGCCATCAATATCCACGATGGCGACACGTGCCCCGGCTTCCGCCAGACGCAACGCCATACCGCGGCCAAGGCCGCTGCCTGCACCGGTGACAATCACTACCCTGTCGTTGAGTCCCCGCATTCGCTCCTCCTCGTTCGTCTGTATAACATGGGCCCATGCGCACGTGTACCTGGGCACCAACCACGTTCCAAGGCACGCAGGTCGTCAAACCTGCTGGCGAAAGTCCGGGTGCAGCAGCCATCCAGGACGTGGCCGCGTTCACCGGGAGCCTGGTCGCGCGCTACGAAGCGCTCGGTCTCACCGACCTGCTCATCGCACAACGCTGGTGGGGCAGCGGTTCCGATATCGAAGGCTCTTCGCTGGACTGCCTTGCCATGACGGCGTTTTTTGCGGCGCATACGCAGAAGCTCAGGCTCATTACCGCAATCCACCCCGGGTTCTTTCAACCTGCCGCCACCGCCAAGTGGGGCGCCACCATTGACCAGCTCACCGGCGGCCGCTGGGCTATCAACGTAACCAGCGGTTGGAATCTCGACGAGTTTCACATGTACGGCGTGGATCCGCTCACGCACGATGAGCGGTACGCCCGCAGCAGCGAGTTCATCACGCTGCTGCGCCGCGCCTGGGCCGAGCCGCGGGTAGATCATTCGGGCCGCTTCTACACCGTGGAGGGTCTGCAGATGCAACCCCGCCCCGGTGCACCGCTGGAAGTGTTTCAAGGCGGTCAGAGTCCGGCGGCCATCCACATGGCTGCCACCCACTCAGACTGGATGTTTCTGAACGGCGGCAGCGAAGCACGCGTCGGCAGCGTCATCGACGCAGCGCGGGAAGCCTGCCGGAGCACTGGTCGCTCCCTGCGCTTCGCCATGTACGCCGCACCGCTCTGCCGCGCAACCGACGAGCAGGCCTGGGCAGAAATCGACGCACGCCTCGCTCGGGTCGACGCGGGGCTGGTGAAGAAACGTCACGAGCGCCTGCGCAAGGGCGCGCAGGGCATGTGGAACGAAGACGATCCCTTGAGCGTGCTGGATACCAACGAAGGCTATGCGGCGCGTTTGATCGGCTCCCCCGACACGGTGCTGCGCCGCATCGAAGTCTATCGCGCTCTTGGCGTCGATATGCTGCACCTCGACATCAGAGACAAGCTCTTCCAGAGCGAGGTGTTACCCTTTTTGCAGGGGCTGTAAGGCCTGCCATCACAAGCCGCGGCCCGCTGTCCCTGCCACAGCCACGCGTCAACGCGGCGCAGCCTCTCCCGAGGTAATCATGAGAAAGCCGGTAAAGGCCGCGTTGTTCGGCGACAGCCGCGGATCCACTTTCGCCTTCATCTCGTGGATGAGATTCCGGTACGCGCTGTAGAAGGCCCAGGAAGGCCGCGGATAATAGGTGAGGTCCTCGATCTCGAAACGGCGCAGCACACCCTTGGTGGTGGTGGGTTTGACGAACACTTCCACCTCGGGACGATAGTACATGGGCAGGATGGTCATCAGGCTCCATTTCGCCAGCTTGCCTTCACTCAGCACGTCCAGCACCTCGTTGAACCCCGTTTCCTGCTTCTTGTTGTGCAGCAGTTTGCGAAAGCCTCCCACCAGATACTCACGGTCGTCCCGGGACAAACCCTGTACGTAGTCGCGAAACTTGGGTTTTTCGAACATGGAGACCATGGACGACCGGGACACGAGCCGCACAATGTCGTCCAGCACCTGCCCGGGCACCGAGAAGCGACTCTTCGCAAGCTGCGCTTGCGCCTGCCCGGCAATCTGGTCGACACGATGTTTCTTACCGATCTCGACCATGTCCGGGTGCTCGAAACCACCCGGGTAGCGCTGCATGAAGATCGCTTCCGCTTCGCGCAGCTTCTTGAGATTCACATCAGCGGCCCAGCTCGCGCTTCACGCTGGTGTAGGCGCGGTTCACGAAGTTGGTGTTGTCGCCAAACACCTCGTCGAAATCTTTTGTGGGTGCCGCTTCAATAACCTCTTCCAGTGTCAGGCCGTCGTTCACCAGCGCCACCATACGCTCGCGCACTTTTTTCAGCATGTAGATGTACGCCACGAGACCTTCGCGGTCCGACAGCGGTCCGTGACCGGGAATTACGACGGTATCCCCATCCGTTTCCGCCAGCACCGCTTCGCAGAACGCAATCATGCCCGACAGATCACCGCCGTTGTCTGCATCGATGAAGGGATAACCCGAGCGATTGAAGACATCGCCGAGATGCACGGCGTTGGAGCCGCGGAAAAACACGGCCGTGTCGCCCGTGGTATGCGCAGGACCCGTATGCAGCAGATCTATCTGCTCACCGTTGAAGTGAAACTGCATGGTGTCGTCATAGGTGATCACGGGCAGAGCCGTTTTGGGGTAGGCCTTCTGCAGGTACTTGGCGGTCACGAGGTTGATCACATGATCCCCCAGCATTTTCTCCCGCGAGTTCGCCTGGCTCACCAGCCAGGTGCCACCGGGGCCCAGCGCGAGATTGCCTTCGGCGTGGTCGAAGTGCCAGTGGGTGTTGATGGCGAAGTCCACGGCGCCGCCGCCGATCTCGCGAATGGCGTCGCCGATCTTCGGGATCAGCTCGGGAAACTGATCGTCGACGATCAGCACACCCTGCGCGCCCACACTGACGCCGACGTTGCCGCCGGCGCCATACAGCACGTAGAGCTTGTCGGTGACCTTCTGCTTTGTGATCACCACCTTGTCCAGATCCCAGCCGAACGCCGCCAGCAGCTCGTCCAGGTTCATGGCATCGTCATGAGCGTGCGCGCTGACCGTGGCCAACGCCAGCATCAACCCTTGTAACAGTCGACCCGTCATCTCCTCTCCCCCTCGATTGTCTCGCTCAATGCTCCGGCAATGCCAGAATGCGCTTGGCGATGATGTTCAGCTGCACCTCGGAGGTGCCACCTTCGATACTGTTGGCTTTCGATCGCAGCCAGGCCCGTGTCTGGGTCAGCTCGTCGGCGCCGAACCCGTCGCCTTCCCAGCCGAGAAACTGCGTGCCCATGACGCGGCCCAGCAGATCGAACTTGTTCTTGTTCTGTTCGGTGCCGTAGAGCTTGAACATCGACGACAAGGCGCCGGGCGCCCGTCCCGTTTTCGACTCTTCGACGCTGCGTCGCATGGTCAGCGCAAAGGCCCGGTCGTTCATGCGGTGCGCGAGAATGTCACTTCGCAACGCCGGCTCCGACAGCTTGCCGTCCACCTTGCCGAGGTAGTCAACGGCGTACTCTTCCAGACTTTTGCTCTTCTGCCCGCCACCGATCCCGCCGATGGAGGAACGTTCGTACTGCAGCAGCCGCTTGCCCACGGTCCAGCCTTTACCCCGTTCGTGCACCAGAT
This sequence comes from uncultured Pseudomonadales bacterium, assembly GCA_964651595.1. GTDB lineage: Bacteria > Pseudomonadota > Gammaproteobacteria > Pseudomonadales > Azotimanducaceae > UBA4421. Next base: position 12,873 of record CAZYYJ010000070.1, read on the forward strand.
TGGCCTTGGGTACGCGCACATTGTCGAGGAACGTCTCACAGAACGGCGACAGACCGGAAATGAGCTTGATCGGCTTCACCGTCACCCCGGGCGTGGTCATGTCGAAGAGAACGAAACTGATACCCTCGTGCTTGGGCGCATCCGGCTCGGTGCGCACCAGGCAGAACATCCAGTCGGCAAAATTGGCGCCAGACGTCCAGATTTTCTGCCCCGTCACCACGAAGTCGTCGCCTTCGTCCACAGCCGCCGTGCGGAGACTGGCAAGATCCGAGCCCGAGCCCGGCTCGCTGTAGCCCTGGCACCACCAGATCTCTCCGCGGGCAATCTTCGGCAGATGTTCCGACTTCTGAGTGTCGGTGCCGTACTCGAGCAACGCGGGGCCGATCATGCTGATGCCCATGCCGACGTGTGGCGGCCGCGCGTTGATGCGCCGCATCTCTTCCTGACAGACCACGGTCTGTTGCTTGTCCAGACCTGCACCGCCGTATTCCCGCGGCCAGGCAGGCACGGTGAGACCCACCGCAGCACAGGCGTCCAGCCAGCTTTTCGTTTCGGGATTTTTGAAGTTTGCCCTGCGCCCCCCACCGGGGCTTTCGTCGGCCGGCATGGGGGTGCGCATGGACGGCGGGCAATGGGCCTCCAGCCACGTTCTCAGGGTCGAGCGGAACTCGTCGAGATTGGATATATCCGCAAACTCAGCCATGGCGCTGCAGCGCTCCCCCTGCCTTGAAGAGGCCGCAACATAGCCTGATTGCCCAGCCCCGGCAACTTGGTGCCTCAGAGATCCCGCACCAGCCGGAAACCCCGGTCGTCGTTCCCGTCCGTCGCCGTGTTGCGGTAAGCCGAGCGCAGCTCTTCCGCGGTCGAATCCCAGGAACCGCCTCGGATGCCGTGCGAAGCGCAACCGCGACCTTCCTCCGCCGCGCTGCCATCGAGGGGTGCGTCCGCATACCCGGGCATGCCGCAGTCCGCCACCCACTCGGAGACGTTGCCGTACACGTCATGCAGACCGAAGGCATTGGGCGCGTAGCTGCCCACCGGCGCCCGGCGCGCTGCGCCGTCGTCGCAGGCAAGCGTCTGCCAGTCGCGAAACAGCTTCCGCGTGCTCTCATCGGCAAGGTTTGCGTAGCTGCAGAGTTCGAGCGGGTCGTCGCCGAAGAAGTAGGCCCCGGACGAACCGCTGCGGGCGGCGTATTCCCACTCGGCCTCGGTGGGCAGGCGATAGCTCTCTCCGGTCTGCTCACTCAGCCACCCGGCATACGCCGTCGCCTGCTGGAACGAGACATAGATCATCGGTTCACGAATCGCGTCACGGTCAAGGCGCTCGTTCACTGCCACCGCTTGCGCCCGCGCAAAGCGCAGATATTCCCCGACCGTGACCTCGTGGCGCCCCATGGCAAAGGGCTGGGTGATCGTTACTTCACGAACCGGTTGCTCCGAGGGCGGCCCCGCCGCATTGCCCATGGCAAAGCTACCCGCGGGCATCACCACCATGACTGGTCCCCGGCCACCATCCTGCAGCACATCCTCGATCACCGTGCCCGGCGCAACGCTCACGGGCACGAGGGCAACCTGCACGGCCGCACCGTCGGGCTCGAGCTTCACACGACGCACCGCGGTGCGATGATTCAGCGCACGCACACGCACAGTCACCGGCCCCACCGGCAGACGCAGAGCCCCACCCATCATTTGCCGGCGCTGCGTGCGGCCACCCTCTTCAAAGCTCACCTGCACGTCGGCGCCGGCCGGCTCGGCATGCACTTCGAGCCGGCCATAGGCGCGTTCAAGGGCAACGGTTTGCACGTTGTCCCCATACTGCACGGCGTAACGAAAGCTCTGGGGCACATAGCCCGGGCGGCTCACACGTACGGCATACTCGCCGAGCGGCACGCGCATCCGCGGCGCGTAGCTTAAGGCCTCACCGACAAACTCCACCCGCGCATCGCGCGGACGCAGCGAAAACGTCACAGTGCCGTGGGGATCAATGTCGAGGTTCATGGTCACCGTGAGCGTGCTGTCCGCGTCGAGCACGTGAGTCTCCTCGGCGGCGTGACGCTCGGGCAGCCCCATGCGAATCACGTGCTCGCCCGAGCTGGTACGCAGGCTTGTGGGTGTGGGTGAACCGAGCCTGACGCCGTCCACTTCCACCCAGGCTCCCCGCGGGTTGGACTGCAGTTGCAGCGTGCCTTCGCCCGGCACGAGACGCACGTGCCGAACGATGTTCTCACCGCGGGTGACACTCAGCCGTTCGGCGTGTGGCGCAAAGTGCGAGTGGCGTACTACGAGCTTATGCACGCCGGGCGTGATCTCCACCCCGGCCAGCGGAGTAACGCCCCGCTCGTCCCCGTCGACCAGCACCACGGCACCGCCCGGCTCGCTGGTTACCACCAGCACGGCGCTCGCCAGCCATTGCACCAGCCAGACCGCACCGGCCAGTAGCAGCAAAGCCACGAACAGCCCGGCCGGGCTGAAGATCCGCCGGCCGAAGCCCGCTGTTCTGGATGAATTGATACGCGTCTCCCGGGACACATGCAAAGCAGCCGCAGGCACCGCGCCTCTGCTACAGTGCGCAGAGAGGACAGCCTGGAAACCCATGAACGCCACGATCATGCCGCCCGCTGGCGAGCTTGCACGCTGGCAGGCGGATTCTGCCATCAAACGCAGCCTGAACGTATCGCGCATTGCCGTGGTGGGTCTGTCGCCGAACCCCTCACGGCCGAGCCACGATGTCACACGATATCTGCTTGCGCAGGGGTATGACATTGTCGGCGTAAACCCGGCTGTCGACGAAGTGCTGGGGCTGCCCTGTTACCCCACCCTGACGGCTGTGCCGGGGCCGATCGAGCTGGTGGATGTTTTTCGCACCTCAGCGGCGGTGCCGGAAGCGGCTGCCGGTGCCGTAGCCGTTGGCGCCGCTTTTCTATGGTTGCAGCTCGGCGTCTATCATCGCGACGCCATCGTGCACGCCGAAGCCCACGGCATCACGTGCATCGTCGACCGATGTGTGAAGATCGAACACGCCCGGCTGCGGCCCTGACAAATCAGCGCACGGCAGAGAGCGTCCTGGCGGCCGCGCAGAAGGCCTCCACGGCTTCGCGCAGATCGCGCCGGCGCTGCTCACCGCGACTCTCGCTGAAGCAGAAGCTGAGACGCAGCTGGTCCATACCCGCCCGAGGATCGCGCGCTTTGGCATCCTGTGGATAGAAGTCGTACATGGGAATGACCACTATCCCGTATTCGGACACCAGCCCCTGGATGAACGCATCGTCTGTGGTGACGGTGCCCGACAGGAACGTGAACACCGTGAAGAATCCGGAGTCGGGCCGCGTCCAGCGGAAATGCTCGGGGTAGGCGCCCAGCTCACGGTCCAGCACATCCAGCATGATCTGGCGGTTTTCCCGGTACACCGCGAGCTTGGCTTCAGCCAGCGGCCACATGCTGGGCAGCGGCTCAAATGCTGCGTCGTGCAGCAGAGCCTCGAAACCCCGCAGGGCCAGAGGGTTCTGAAACAGCACGTCGGCACTCGCTTCGGTTACTGCGAGATCCGACAGGCGCACCTGCTGGCCGTCGGCGATGGCAAGCTCTGCCTCGCTGTACAGAAAACCAACGCGCGGACCCGGAAAGCCGATCTTGGAGCCGGTGAACAGGTGTACGGTCTGCGCCGGGTTCATGGCGATGAACGGCTTTGCGCGCGCTTCCGGCGGCGCGTAGTTGATATACAGGTAAGGCGCATCTTCCACGATCAGAATGCCTTTTTCCTCGGCTACGGCCAGCAGTTCTTCCCGCCGGCGCTGGCTGAAGGAGAATCCCGCGGGATTGTGACCATCGGGCACCGTGTAGTAGAACGGCACGAACAATCCCCGGTCCCGCGCCGCGTCGATCTGCGCAGCAAGCTGCCCGGGTATTGCCCCCTCCTCGTCCATGTCCACGCTGAAAATCTCCGCGTGCTGACACAACGCCACACGGGCAGTGAAGCCTGCATACGTGGGCGCGTCCGAGATGTACGCAACGGGCGTTCCAGGGCGCTCGGCCAGCGCACACATGAGGTTGATGCCACCCGTGGCACCCACGGTGGGCAGCAGACGATCCGGATCCAGGGCCGTGCCCCAGTCGTGATCGTAGACGCTGGCAAAGCACTCGCGCACACGACGCGGCCCCAGCGTGTCCGTGTAGGAAAACGATTCACGCAGGTATTCCGGCAGCTCGCCGGGGTCGTTGGTGCCTTCCTGGCGTTCCAGATGCTCGAAGTAAGCCGCCTGATGGGCCAGGAAACCCCGGGGATCGGTCACCTCCGGGTGGGGGTAGCCCGCACCGAGGTGGTGAATTTTCAGCCCTTTGCTTTGCGCAAGCTCACGCAGCCCCGGCAGAGACGCCGCCATCTTGCGCGTGACCGATACGGGTTGCTGCTGGAGCTGCGGCGCGTCGAGATTCGCCACGGGATTACCTGCCTGAGAAACGGGGAACGACGGACTTTAGCCACTTTACAGCGCAACTCAAGGCTGCAATACCTTGCCGCGCAAATCTGCGTGGCACGTCAGCGCCGCTTGTCGGCCTTCACATGCTGACGCACCATGCGGGCGAACTGACGAACGCGCGCATGACGTTCCGCAATGGTCTCCGTGTTGATCAGGTCTTCGCGCTGCAGCTTCCGGTAGCTGGCGAGACGCCGCTCATCGAGGCTGCCGTCGTCGATGGCGGCACGGATGGCGCAACCGGGCTCGCTCTCGTGGCCGCAGTCGTTGAAGCGGCAGGTCAGGGCCAACTCCTCGATGTCGTCGAAGACATGGCCCACGCCGCTCTCGACGTCGGTAATCTGAAACTCACGCATGCCGGGGCTGTCGAGGATCACGCCGCCATCGGGAATCAGATGCAGCGAGCGGTGCGTGGTGGTGTGCCGGCCTTTGGCATCCGCTTCCCGCGCCGCCCGGGTCTCCTGGCGGTACTCTCCCGCCATGGTGTTCACTATCGTGCTTTTGCCGACCCCGGACGAACCCAGCAGCGCAATGGTCTGCCCCCGCGGGCACCACGCCAGCAGCGGCTCCACGGACGCAGGCTCCAGCGCGTTGACCGTTTCTATGGGTAGATCACGGCCCAGCGCACGCACGGCGTCGACGAAAGACGAAACGTCATCGATCTGATCGATCTTCGTCAGCACGATGACGGGTTGAATCATGGCTTCCATCACCGCCGCGAGATACCGCTCGAGCCTGGCGGGGCTGAAATCATCGTTGCACGACGTGACCAGAAAGGCGGTGTCGATGTTGGTTGCAATGAGCTGCACCTCCCCGCTCGGCGCGAGGCGTTTGATGACACTCACCCGTTCGAGGAGGCTCGCAACGGCGCCTGTGTCTGGATCGACCATCACCCAGTCACCAACCGTGGGACGCTCATCGGCGGGCAACTGGAACCAGCGGCCGCCCACCGGCACCTCCTCATGGCCTCCCGGCGGGGGCGCCAGCGTCAGGCCCGAGCGTTGCACCGCGATGATGCGCGCGGGCTGAAGATGCTCATCGAGATCCAGCACCTGCTGCTGGAAAAAACTTTTCCAGCCGAGCGCAGCGAGGTCCATCAGAACTCCATACCCGTCGCGGGCGCCGGCAGGTGAAGGGCCCGATCCAACGCATCGAGCAGTTCTGCATCTGCTTCCATATCGTCGGTGATCGCGAGGCTGGTGGCGGGTGCTACGCCCCACAGCAGCCGCGAGAAACTGTTCACGGACGCACTCAGCACCGGCTTGTCGGGCACATGGCCGGCACGGGCAACACTTTCCGCGCCGAGGGAAATCGTATAGTCGCCGCCGACCCCACGCCACGGCGCGTCGGCGGGCAGATGCGCTGCCAGCGGGTCTGTCAATGTCAGATTGAACTGCACGGGCACATCGCAGCTGAGCGCACCGACACACGCGCCCACGTCGAGGGTCCGCACCTGCCACCAGGCCAGCGTGCGGATGTGATTATCATGCTTGCTGCCCCGTGTGAGTGTCATGTGGCGCATGGGCCTTCGCAGCAGCGCCTGCAGTTGCACTTCGCGGGGCTCCAGCATTTTCACGGAGTAAACCTGGTCGGCCAGAGATTTCAGCACGCCGAGCAGCTCTAGGAGCTGCTCGGTGGTGCCATAGGCGGGTTGCACCACCCGGTACGGACCGCGCTCACCTTCGGGTTTGAGCCACAGGAAATGAGTCACGTTACCGCCGTCATCGCGGTAGCCGAGACCGAACGCGTCTTCGTCGAAGCCGAGGTCGCCCCGGGTAACCTCAGGCGAATGCAGCACCACACCGCCATTGCCGCGCTGGCGACGCAGCATGGCATCGTGCACGGCCCCGGCGTCGTCCGTGGAGAGCCGCTGCGGCGGCCGTACGCGACCCGACACCATGAGCAGATCCGGGTCGAACGTAAACTCGTTCTCGTACGCCCCGGTACCGAAACCGAGCTTGTCGTAGAAACCCTGGTCGAACATACCCAGCGCTGCCACGGCCGCGCCCGCGGCCTGCCCGCGCGCAAGTTGCCGCGCGGTGAGCCGCTGGGCAAAGGCCTGCCCGCGCGCGATGCGGCTGGTGGTGACGGCTGTCACGGCGCACAGCGGCAGATCAGTAACCTGCAACCGCATCGCGCCGGGGGTGATGTGCACGCTGCATTCAGGCACGTCATTGATGGTGCCCACCATCGCCGAGCCCCCGGCAAAGAAGTGATCGAGCTGCTTCTCGCTGTGCTCGTCGTCGACCCAGCCTACCTCCCGCCAGATACGCTTCACGGCAGCCAGATCGCGGGCAAAGTCAAAATTGCGCAAGTTGTCTTCGTTGTCACCCGTGGCAGACATGCCGTTCTCCGTCTAAAGACCTGTCAACTCACCGAACGCAGCGCCTGCGGGGGCTCTGGCAACATACCCTCGGCGTCGCGATCGCGTGGCAGGATAATACGCACCTCCGTGCCCTCGCCCAACGTGGAGCTGATTTCCAGATCCCCACCTATCTGCTTGCTGAAACCATAGACCATGCTCAAGCCGAGGCCATGGCCCTGGGTTTCGTTTTTTGTGGTGTAGAAAGGTTCTATGGCCCGCGCCACCTGCTCCTCTGTCATGCCGGCGCCCACGTCGCGCACCGACAACACAACCCAGTCGTCATCACGCGCGTGCAGGCCAACGACGATGGCACCGAGGTTGTTCTGCGCGTCCCGCGCATTGAGACAGAGATTGATAAGAGCCGACGTCAGCTGCGCCCGGTCGAGCTGCACCACCACCGGCGGGCCTGTCTCGATCGCTTCTTCAATGGCCACGGTACCGCCCAGCGCACGCGCGACCAGGGGCAGTCGTTCCCGGAGAAACTCCTTCAGCATGACCGGCTCGAGCTGCATGGGCTGGCGTCGGGCATAGGCCATCAGCGCTCTGGTGATGTCCGCCCCGGCTTCTGCCGCCCCCGTGATATGTGCCAGCAGCGCGCGGCTTTTCTCATCCGTTTCCGGGACGTTCTGCGCCAGCAGTTCGCTGGCGCCGAGCACCACCGTGAGCAGGTTGTTGAAGTCATGGGCTACGCCGCCCGTGAGCTGGCCGAGCACCCGCAGCTTCTCCGCCTCGCCAAGCTGCCGCTCCATGCCCAGGCGCGCCTCTTCCGCCGCTTCGGCCTGCTCGATCTGTTTGCGCAGCTCGCGCGTGCGCACCGCTACCTGCTGCTCGAGGTCGCGGGCGTACTCTGCCTGGGCAGTTGCCCGCTGTCTCGACCCGCGGCCACTGACGACGAGGTAGCCGATCAATCCCAGCACCACGACCCCCACCAGCAGCGCGGCGTACAGCAACCGTGCACGCTCGGCTTCACGCAGCTCGCGCTCTTTCTGATCCACCTCGTACTGAGCGCGTGCGTGTGCGAGCTCGTGTTCGAACTCTTTGACCTGCAACTGACGCTCCAGCGTCTGCATTTCAGCGTTGTTCGCCACCAGGCCCGGCATGTTACCGGCGCGGGCATTCAGCTCCGCCAGATACCGCAGGGTTTCGAGCAGGATGCGGTTCGATTTTTCCGACCGCAGGCGATCCGCTGCCACCTCGAGATGCTGGATGGCCTGCGGAACGCGATCGAGATCGTTGAGTGTGCGTGCATAGCCGAGATCGAGGCGGCGTTGCTCGAATGTGTTGGGCACGCGCTCTGAGATTCGCAGGCCCGTTTCGAACGCTTCCAGCGCTTCCGGAAGTTTGCCCTGAACACGCAGCGCTTCCCCGAGCACCGCATAGGCAAAGCCCACATAACCCTTGTTGGCCCGCATTTCGCTGCGGGCCAGCGCTTCCCGCAAAGACTGCTCGGCCGCGGCGGCGTTGCCCAGCACGACGTCGGAAGCAGCGACGTAGATCAGGGCCGTCAGCTCACGACCGTAGACGCGGGCGTCCGCAAAGTGCTCGAGCGCCGGCAGGAAAAAGTCCCGCGCCATGGCGTGGTCACCGAGATCGGCGTAGCTGAGGCCCATGTTGAACGCCACCATGTAATGCAGCGCCGCGTGCTGCTCCGGGTCGAGCAGCTCGCGCCCTTTCCGGAAATGATCCAGGCTGTTGAGATAGTACCCGCGGGCCCGGTCTACGAGACCGAGGTTACTCAGCGTCGTTGCCCGCAGCGGCCGGGAAGTGGTCGTGTGCGCCAATTCGAGCGCTCGCCGTCCGGCTGCAGAGGCTTCGACGAGATTTCCCGTCTGGTAAGCGAGGAGCGTCTTCACGGCGTAAACCTTGGTCAGCGCATAGCTGTCCCCGGAGGCTTCCGCAAGCTCTAGCGCACGGTCGCACTCGCTTTGCGCGGCCGCCTGGGAGGTCACCATGAGATGGGCTGCGCACAACAGCGCCGCCGCCACCGCCTGGCCTGTAACGTCGTCACCGGGCAACGCGTCTTCCGCCTCCACGATCAGGATGAGGGCTTTGGCGGGATCGATTTCCAGCGTCGCGCGCGCCAGTCCCAGCAGCAGGCGCGGCCGGTTGTCCGGCAACGCCCGGGCCAGTCTTTCCTCGGCGGTGGCGATATCCGAAAACTCGAGAGACAGAAGATCCACTTCCGCGCTCGCCGGGACGGCAAAGCACGCTACCAGGGCAGTCAGCCAGATCCTCAAATGCGACCGCGGCTGGCGGGGCGCAGGGGTTTGCGGGTGATGCAAACGGTACTCCCAGGAGCGACGTGCGCGAACTCTAACGCACCGAAGATACCGGGGCCAGACGCTTCAAGCGCCCGGAGGCAGCACCGGACGCCGCACCAGAAACTCCGTTTGCGCGCGCGCCATGGCCAGCACGTCGGCTTTGGACGGATAGGCTGCAAGCCACTCGAGCTGCATGCGCGTCACGTTCATCAGATCGAATTCCTTGGCGGCGGCCCGTTCCAGGGCATCCCCCGGCGTTATCCAGACGCTGTCCACGGTTTCTTTGGCGTCGTGCTGCGGGCGCTGGCCCTCGGGCGCGCTGGCAATGAAAAAGCGTGTATCGAAACGTCGCGGGCGGCCGAGCGGCGTGACGAAGCGGTTGTAGAAGTGCACTTCGTCCACGGCAAGCTTCAGTTTTTCGCGGTCACAGATGTCCAGAAGACTCAGCTCGCCGGCATGCAGCGGTCCGCGATAGGCCGAGAAGCGATCCCGCGTTGCCGGATCGTCGAAGGACAGTAGCGATCCATCGCGGTAGGCAAGCAGCAGCCCCGCCTCCTCGAAGGTTTCGCGCAGCGCCGCTATCCAGTAACCGCGCCATTCGTCTCCAAGCGCAGCCACCTGCGGCGCCTGCGCCTCCGTGGGCCCGCTGCGCACGGCATCGTACTTGTGCAGATGATCGTCGCCATCGACGCGGCCGCCGGGAAAGACGTACATGCCCGACGCAAAACTGGCCCGGCTGGTTCGTTTGAGCATGAAAATCTCGAAACTCTCGAGGGCTTCGCGCACTACGATGATGGTTGCCGCCGGACGGATGGGCTGCACCGGGCTCTGCCTCTGGTTGCTCAAGATTGACCTCATAAGCTGTGTGTGCCCGCAACGGCGCAGCCACCTGCTGGCGCGCTCCATACGGGTCCGGTAGTGTAGCGCGTGCCGGAGAGGGGATCACATGCATGAACGAAAACGATAACAAGGCCAGCAACGAAGCGGCCTACTGGCGCGCCAATGTGCGCCTGATGCTGTGGTTGCTGGCGATCTGGTTCACCGTCTCTTTCGGCTTCGGCATCATCCTGGTCGACTGGCTCAATCAGTTCCGGTTTTTCGGCTTCAAGCTGGGCTTCTGGTGGGCGCAGCAGGGAGCCATCTACGTCTTCGTGGTGCTTATCTTCGTGTACGCCGCGGCCATGAAACGCATCGACCGGCGCTACGGTGTCTCCGACGACAGTGACGAGACAAACTGATGGACGCGCAGACCCTTACCTACCTGTTTGTTGCGCTCACGTTCAGCCTCTACATCGGCATCGCCATCTGGTCGCGAGCCGGGTCCACCAACGAGTTCTACGTCGCTGGCGGCGGCGTGCACCCGGTGGCCAACGGCATGGCCACGGCCGCCGACTGGATGAGCGCAGCCTCGTTCATCTCCATGGCGGGCATCATCGCGTTCATGGGCTACGACGGCACGGTGTATCTCATGGGCTGGACCGGCGGCTACGTGATTCTCGCGCTGCTCCTGGCACCGTACTTGAGAAAATTCGGCGAGTTCACGGTGCCTGACTTCATCGGTACCCGCTACTACTCCTCCGCCGCGCGCATCGTCGCCGTGGTGTGCCTGATCGCTATCTCGTTCACCTACATCGCCGGGCAGATGCGCGGCGTAGGCATCGTGTTTTCCCAGTTTCTGGATATCCCCATCACCTGGGGCGTGATCGTGGGCATGGCCGTGGTGTTCATGTACGCGGTGCTCGGCGGCATGAAAGGCATCACATACACGCAGGTGGCGCAGTACTGCGTCCTGATTTTCGCCTACCTGGTACCCGCCATCTTCATCTCCATGCTCATCACGGGCATTCCCGTGCCGCAGCTGGGTCTGGGCGCGACGGTCGCCGACGGCTCCGGCATGGCGGTGCTGGACCGGCTGGATCAGACACTCACCGAACTCGGCTTTGCGGCGTACACCGAAAGCGCCAAAAGCGGGATCGACGTGTTTGCCATCACCATGGCGCTGATGCTGGGCACCGCCGGCTTGCCGCACGTGATCGTACGGTTTTTCACGGTGCCGAAGGTCTCTGACGCGCGCCGCTCCGCCGGTTACGCGCTGCTGTTCATAGCAATTCTGTACACCACCGCCCCGGCGGTTGGCGCCTTCGCCCGGCTGAACTTCGTGGACACGGTGCACAACACGGCCTACGGCGACGTTGCCGGCTGGTTCAAGAGCTGGGAAGACATCGGGCTCATCGGCTGGACAGACAAAAACGGCGACGGACGCATTCAATACCACCCGGGCGCGCCGTTTGCAGGAAACCCCACGTTCGCCGAAGAGCGCAACGCCGACGGTTCGCGCCAGGTAACCAACGCGCCCAGCGATTCCCTCAACGAGGTTTACGTGGACCGTGACATCATGGTGCTGGCCAATCCGGAGATTGCGGCCTTACCGGCCTGGGTCATAGCGCTGGTGGCTGCGGGCGGCCTTGCCGCCGCCCTGTCGACCGCGGCCGGCCTGCTGCTGGTGATTTCCACGTCCGTGTCGCACGACCTTTTGAAACAGACGTTCGCACGGGGCTTGAGCGACAAGCAGGAGCTTCTCTACGCGCGCATCAGCGCGGCAACAGCCATCGTCATCGCCGGCTACTTCGGTGTTTACCCTTTCGGCTTCGTGGCGCAGGTGGTCGCCTTCGCCTTCGGCCTGGCTGCAGCATCGCTGTTTCCGGCGATTCTGCTGGGCATTTTCGACAGGCGAACCAACAACGCCGGTGCCATCAGCGGTATGGTCGCGGGCCTGACGTTCACGCTCTGGTACATTGCGTACTTCAAGTTCGCCGCGCCGGAGCTGAACAATGCGCAGCACTGGTGGTTCGGCATCTCACCGGAAGGAATCGGCATGCTGGGCGCGGCCCTGAACTTCGCGGTGGCGATGACGGTGTCGCGCCTGACCGCACCGGTACCGGCCAGCGTCATCGAGCTGGTAAACAACATTCGTGTGCCCAAGGGTGTGGAAACACCGCACGCGCACTGAGGAGCTGATCCCGTCATGACGAAACTCGCGCGCCTGCAGGAGAAAGTCGGCCGGGAGCTCGGCACCTCGAACTGGATCGAGATTACGCAGGCGCTGGTGGACAGCCATGCGGCCACCACCGGTGAAGACGTGTGGATACACACCGACCCCGCCCGGGCGGCAGAAGAATCGGCCTTCGGCGGCACCATCGCCCAGGGGTCCCTGGTGATCTCGTTTCTGTCGAAAATGTTCCGATCCATCGATCTGCCGGACGAAGACGTCGCCTACATCCTCAACTACGGCTTCGACCGCGTACGGATCGTGCAACCGGTGCCTACGGGATCGAAAATCCGTGGCCGCTTCGAGCTGAAACGGCTGGAAGACAAGGGACACCACGGGGTTCTGGGTTACCTGGACGTAGCGGTGGAGATGGAGGGCGACGACATTCCGGCCCTGGTGGCGGAATGGCTGGTGTATCTGCGGCTGCCTTAACGCGCAGCGCGTCCCGTCGTTACTGCACCAGTTGCAGCCTGACCGGCAGACCCGGCTCACCTTCCGGCGCACCCCCGCCCAGGGCGCCCACCACCTGATCAGCCCAACCGTACTTTTCCCGCCGCAGCCGGCGGTAGCGATCACTGGCCTGTGGATCGGCAACCCCCAGATAGGTCTGCGGACGACCGTCCCGCGTCAACAACACCTCGGGCTCGTCCGCGAGCCGCGTTATCCAGTAAGCGTCCGGGCCGCCGTGTTCGATCCAGGAGTAACCGTCCTCGTCGACAATCCACACACGCACGGCGCTGACCTCGCCGTCGCCATCGGCGCGCGCCAGCGTCACCACCTCACCGCCGAGCTCCGACGCCCCGTACATGGCGCCGAACAGCAGCACCGGCACGGCAACGATCACACCAACCAGCCACAACAGAATTTTCATGCGCTTTTCCCTACGCGGCCACGAGACAGGCAGGGTCCCACAGAAAGGCTGAAGCGAACACCGTTGTCAGCGATCAACCCACTTGGTCGAGCTGGGCACCTCCGCTGCGAGCAGCCTGTCGATCAGCCCTGAAGGATCTGCATCGGTGATGAGAATATCCCGATGCACGGGCTTCATGAAACCGTGATCCACCACGTGGTCGAGAAACGTCGCGAGCCCGTCGTAGAATCCGTCGACATTGAGCAGGCCGATGGGTTTGCCGTGTATGCGAAGCTGTGACCACGTCCAGACCTCGAACGTCTCCTCGAGGGTGCCGATGCCCCCGGGCAACGCGATGAAGCCGTCTGCAAGATCTGCCATCTGCGCTTTGCGATCGTGCATGGAAGGCACGATGTGCAGCTCCGTCAAGCCGTCGTGCGCCACCTCCACGTCTGCCAGTGCCTGCGGCAGCACACCAATCACTGAACCCCCTGCACCAAGAGCTGCGTCGGCCACCGCACCCATGAGACCGATGGAAGCGCCGCCGTACACAACGCCGATGCCGCGGTTTGCCAGCGCCGTGCCGAGCGCGGTGGCCGCCGACCGGTAGCCCTCGCGAGTGCCGGGGCTGGAACCGGCAAACACGCAGATGTTCAAAGCGCTAGGCGCCGTGCTTCAGCTTCGCCTCACGACGGCGACGGTGCAGCACCGGCTCGGTGTAACCGCTGGGCTGCTCGATGCCGCGAAACACGAGATCACACGCCGCCTGGAAAGCCACGCTGTCATCAAAGTCCGGCGCCATGTTGCGGTAGGCCGCATCGCCCGCATTCTGCTGGTCCACAACCGCCGCCATGCGTTGCATGGTTTCGCGCACCTGCGCCTCCGTGACAATGCCGTGGTGCAGCCAGTTTGCAATGTGCTGGCTGGAGATGCGCAGCGTCGCCCGGTCTTCCATGAGACCCACGTCGTTGATGTCCGGCACCTTGGAACAGCCGACACCCTGATCGATCCAGCGCACCACATAACCGAGAATGCCCTGCGCGTTGTTGTCGAGCTCAGCCTGCACGTCCTGCGCCGAGAGGTTTTCTCCGGCCAGCAGGGGAATGCGCAGAATCTCATCGACGCTTGCCGGCACACGCTTTTCCAGGGTTTCCTGCATGCCCGCCACGCTCACTTCGTGGTAGTGCAGCGCGTGCAGGCTCGCCGCCGTGGGCGACGGCACCCAGGCCGTGTTCGCGCCGGCTTTGGGATGGCCGGTTTTGACCGCAAGCATCTCCGCCATCTCGTCGGGTTTGGGCCACATGCCCTTGCCGATCTGTGCGCGGCCCCGGAAACCGGTGGCAAGGCCCACGTCCACGTTCGAGTCTTCGTAGGCGGAGATCCACGGCTGCTGCTTGATGACCTCTTTGCGCAGCATGGGACCGAGCTGCATGCTGGTGTGAATCTCATCGCCGGTACGATCGAGAAATCCGGTGTTGATGAAGACGATCCGCTCGCGCGCTTCGTAGACACAGGCCTTCAGGTTCACCGACGTGCGGCGCTCCTCGTCCATGACACCCACTTTCAGCGTGTGTCGTGCGATGCCCAGCGTGTCCTCCACCTTGTCGAAGAGGTCTCCGGCCAGCCGCACTTCCTCGGGGCCGTGCATTTTCGGCTTCACGATGTACACGGAACCCGTGCGCGAGT